>NZ_JAGRPF010000061.1 GCF_020439865.1 Prosthecobacter sp. | reverse complement strand
GGCGACTGCACCCGAAGGTCAGCGCCTCGGCATTTTGACGCATCCCGCCTGGCTCGTCTCACAATCCGACGCCATGGACAACCACGCCATCCATCGTTGCATCTGGATTCGCGAGCGCCTGCTTGGCGGCGGCATTCCTGATGTGCCCATCACCGTCGATGCCCAGCTTCCCGTCGAGCCGCAAAGCACGCTGCGCGAACGCATGCGCGTGACGAAGGAAAAGTACTGCTGGACCTGCCATCAGAAGATGGACCCGCTCGGTCTGCCTTTCGAGATGTACAACCACGCTGGCCTCTTCCGCACCACCGAGCTCGACAAGCCCGTGGACGCCACCGGCGAGATCATCGACAGCGGCGATCCCAAGCTGGACGGACCCGTCTCCAACGCTCTCGAGATGATCGCGAAGCTCGCCGAAAGCGAGCGCGTGGAGCAGGTCTTCGTCCGCCACGCCTTCCGCTTCTGGATGGGACGCAACGAAACCCTCAACGATGCCCCCATTCTGCAGGCCGCCCACAAAGCCTATCGCGACAACGGCGGCAGCATGAAGGCGCTCATCACATCCCTCGTCACTTCGGATGCGTTTCTCTACCGCAAGGTGGAGCGCGGAGTGAAGACGACGGCAGAAAAGTAGCCACGTTACCCGGCAACGCAGGCAACACGAAGGGAGCGCGGACATTCTTGTCCGCACCTGTTCACTCACGCGGCTTCGCCGCCCATGATTGATCGAAGCGGGCCGGAGTGCCCGCGCTCCTCTCTGCTTCGTAGCGAGATGCAGCCTGCACTACCGTCGCAGTTTGCGCATTTCGAGGCAGGACACGACGGTTTGATTCCGTTCTCTGAAACGCCATGCCTGTCATTTCTCCTGCTGAAGCCCAAAAGAAGTACGATGTCGTGATCGTGGGATCCGGGGCGGGTGGCGGACAGGTGGCGTATCTGCTGGCGATGGAGGGCGCGAAGGTGCTCGTGCTGGAGGCGGGGCGCATGTTTGATCCGATGCGCGAGACGGCGATGTTTCACACGCCGAACCTCGCGCCGCTGCGGGGAGAATCGACGCCTGACAAGCAGTACGGCTTCTACGATTCCTCGATCGCCTCCGGCTGGGAGATCCCGGGCGAGCCTTACACGAACGCGTCGAAGGAGGAGAAGCGCGAGTTCGCGTGGTGGCGGCAGCGCATGCTCGGCGGGCGGACGAACCACTGGGGACGCGTGTCGCTGCGCAACGGGCCGCATGATTTCAAAACACGCACACGACAGGGCGTGGGCCTCGACTGGCCGATCTCATATGACGACCTCGCCCCCTTTTACGACAAGGCGGAAATGCTCGCGGGCATCTTCGGCGCGAACGAGGGCATCGAGAACTCGCCCGATTCGTCGCCCGGCGTGCTGCTGCCACCGCCGCGTTTCCGCGCGAACGAACTTTACGCGCGCAAACACGCGAAGGCGAAACTGGGACTCGACGTGGTGCCCATTCATCGCGCGATCCTGACGCAGATGCAGGACGCGGAGCGCATTCCGAAGGAACTGCATCCGCACAATCCGAAAGCGCAGAAGCTGCTGGCCGAAAACATGCGCATGCGGGCGCGCTGCTTCTTCGCCACCGACTGCCATCGCGGGTGTGCGATCGGTGCGGCGTTTGACTCGGGCACCGTGCTGCTGCGTCCGGCGTTGAAGAGTGGCAATCTCGACATCCTGCCGAATGCGATGGTGCGCGAGATCACGGTGGACGATGCGGGCAAGGCCACAGGCGTCGCTTTCATCGACAAGGTGGACGGCAAGGAACACGCGGTGGAAGGACGCGTTGTCGTCGTCGCAGCGAGCTCGCAGGAATCCGTGCGACTGCTGCTGAATTCGAAGTCGAATCGTTTCCCGGACGGCATCGGCAACTCGAACGGTCTGGTTGGCAAATACATCACGGATTCCGTGTCGAGCAGCTTCAGCGCACAGATCCCCGCGTTTGAGTCGATGCCGCCGCACAATGCCGATGGAACTGTCGGTCAGCAGGCCTACCTGCCATTTCAGTTCACGAAGGACCTGCAGGCGGGCAAACTCGGCTTCTCCGGCGGCTACAAGCTGCTGGTGGGCGGAGGCAGCAGCATGCCGGGCATGTCTTCGGCGACGAAGTTCGACTGGCTGAGTGATCGCGATCACGTGGCGTTTGGCGCCGAATTGAAGGAGGACACGCGGCGCTACTACAGCTCGATCCAGGGCATCGGCGCGCAGGGCGCGATGGCGGCGAATGACGACTGCTTCTCCGAGCTCGATCCCGAGGTGAAGGATCAATGGGGCATCCCGGTGCTGCGCTTTCACTGGAAGTTCTCCGACGACGAACTCAAGCAGGTGGTGCATCAGCAGGAGACGATGGCGTCGATCCTTGAAGCGATGGGCGCACGCTTTTCGCGTTCTCCCGAAACGAAAAATCCGCTGAAGGCCCTGAAGGAAGGCGGATCGGTCATTCACGAAGTCGGCGGAGCGGTCATGGGCGCGGATCCGGCGAAGTCAGTGACGAATCAGTGGTGCCAAACCTGGGACGTGCCGAATGTCATCGTCGCCGACGGTGCGCCCTTCCCCGGCACTGCGGACAAAAATCCAACGCTCACGATTCTGGCGCTCGCGTGGCGCACGGCGGAGCACCTGATGGGCGAACTCAAGAAAGGAAACCTGTGATGAACGACTCGAATGCTCCCGCACGCGTGGACCGCCGCATGGCGCTCAAATGGATCTCGTCAGCCACGGCGAGCCTGGCGCTTCCCGGCAGCCCGGCCTTCGGCGCGGCTGCCAAAACCGGACTGAAAGCCGCGGCCGAACCCAGGGGCAAAGGCTACGGCCCCGATCCGGATCTCATGAAGACCTACAAGCCCGGCGACCTTTGGCCGCTGACGCTGTCCGACGATCAGCGCACGCTTTTGATCACGCTCTGCGACATCATCCTGCCCGCGGACGAGCAGTCGCCGAGCGCGTCGTCGGTGGGCGTGCATGACTTCATCGACGAATGGATCAGCTCGCCCTATCCGGGCCAGGCCGGTGATCGCACAACCGTGCTGCGCGGCCTCGACAAGCTGGAGGAAGAGGCGCTGTCGCGATCCGGCAAAGGTTTTGTCAAAGCGGGCGCCGAGGTGCAGCTCGCCATCTGCACCGACTTCGCCAAAGCCGCACGCAAGGACTCGAAGAAGGACCCGGGCCGGTGCTTCCTGCGCCTGCGCGATCTCATCGCCGGCGGCTACTACACCACGCCCGAGGGCATGAAGGACATTGGCTATCGCGGCAACATCTCGATGGCCTCGTGGGACGGCCCGCCGAAGGAGGTGCTGGAGAAGCTGGGACTCGAACCCCAGGAAGCATGATCATGAAAAACTACACACGACGAAGCTGGCTCCAGACCACGGCAGGATTTTCACTGGCGAGCCTGATGCGCGGTGCGGAGGCCGGATCCACACCTGCGATCAGCATGGGAACTTATGCGCTGCCCGGTTACTCGCTGAAGGATGCGATCAAGCTGGTTTCCGACACGGGCTTTCGTTCGATCGAGATCGCGGCGATGCCTGGCTATCACGGCGCGCCGGATCAGCTTTCCAAAGCGCAACGCGCGGAGGCACGTCAGCAGCTCGCGGATGCAAAGCTGAAGGTCGGTGCGCTGATGGGCCTGCCGATCCCCGATGCGAAGAAGCAGGCAGAGAACACCGACTGGGTGCAGCACACGTTCGAACTCGCGCGTGATCTCGCGCCGGACTCGCCACCGATGATTCAGTCCATCCTTGGCGGCGGCAAGTGGGAGGAAAAGAAGACGCTGTTTCGCGACTGCCTCGGTCCGTGGGTCGAGGCGGCGAAGAAGGCAGGAGTGAAACTCGCGATCAAACCGCATCGCAGTCATGCCATGGATCTGCCGCAGCAGGCGATCTGGTTGATCGAACAACTCAACGCCGCCGACACGCTGAGCATGGTCTTTGACTACAGCCACTTCGCCTACCGCGATCTGCCTTTCGAGGACATGGTGAAGATCGCGCTTCCCCACACCGGCTACGTGGTGATGAAGGACGCCGTGCAGCGCGACGGCAAGGTGCAGTTCGCACTGCCGGGAGAAACGGCAACGATTCCTCACGCGGCGATTTTGAAGCAGTTCATCGACGGCGGTTATCGCGGCGAAGTCTGCGCCGAAGTCAGTGCGCAGGTGTCCAAGGCGAAGGACTACGATCCCGTGAAGGCCACGCAGGTCTGCTTCACGAGCCTCAGCCGCATCGTCGCCCAGGCGCAGGAGGCCGGCTTCACCTCCATGTTCAACGGTCAAGATCTGACCGGCTGGGACGGCAAAGCCGACTGCTGGGAAGTCCGCGACGGCGAGATCTGGTGCACCGGCAAGGCGAAGGAAAAGAACTGGCTCATCTGGCGCAAGGAGCAGCCCGCCGACTTCACCCTGCGCTTCGAATTTCGCTGGGACAAAGGCAACTCCGGCGTCCAGGTGCGCAGCGACGATCTCGGCGACTGGCATGTCTTTGGTTATCAGGCCGAGATCGCCGAACAGGAGAAGATGGGTCTCTGGCATCACTCGTTGCTCGCCAACGATCATCCGAAAAAGGAAGGGCGGCACTACATGTCCACCGCTGGTCAGGACAACACGATCGCAGCCGATGGCACGAAGACCGTCAAACAAGTCGCGGACGCCAAAGAGGTGCAGTCGCACTACAGCGAACACACTTGGAATACGATGGAGATCATCGCGAAGGGGCCGACGCTCACTCAAAAGATCAACGGCATCGTCTTCACCACCATCACCGACAACGATGCCGACATGCGCCGCCGCAAAGGCTGGATCGCCCTTCAGGATCACGGCAAAGGCTGTGCCGTCGCGTTTCGGAATCTGCGCATCAAAACCGGGTAGCGAACCGCACCCCGTTCACAGCTCCTTGATTCGGATGTTGCGAAACTGCACCAACGAAGCACCCCACTCGCCGTCTTTGCGTTCGGCGTGAAGCTGGAGCGCCAGCGGTCCTTTCTCAGGAATGCCGGGCAGGTGCGCCTGTGTGATAATTTCCACGTCGTTGAGCGTGACCGTGAGGCGGTCGCCTTTCATCACGATGTGAAACCTGTTCCATTCGCCGACCGGCCGGTCCGCTTTCTTCTTCGGCGTCGCGCCGGCATGAACCCCGGCGGAAAACCTGGCATCGGTCCGATAGCCCCAGACCTCGCCTGAGCCGACGGACCAGCACCAGATGTTCACCTGCGACTTGTGCTGGCCGCGCAGAAACACACCGGAATCCGTGTTCGGCACGGCGATGGTCGCCAGCTCTCCCGACGAGTTCTTCTGATAACTGCCGTAAGGCAAAATGACACGCGCCGTCGGATTCGTGAACGGCGGCTCCTTGATTCGCCAGTCGATGAACAATTCGAAGTCGCCGTATTCCT
>NZ_JAGRPF010000008.1 GCF_020439865.1 Prosthecobacter sp. | reverse complement strand
CGCCGTTCCAAAACGAGATGAGCCGAACCAGCGGATCGATCGTTCCTTCCGGCGCTTCACGCGCGGCGGGATTTTTGCCGCCGGAGCTTTGGCGTTGCAGAATGACCTTGCCCAGCGGCCCGAGGATGCGGCGATTGGAGGCAACGTGCTCCACCTTGCCCGCGCCCAGTCCGATCTGCGTCACGGTCTGCGCCTTGGGGAGCGAGTCCTGCACGGCGGCCGTGAGCCGCTGCATCACTTCACGATCGAGCTCCGCATTGGAAAACTTGCCGCCAAGGCCATGCTCCGCGAGCAGGCGCTCCGTGGCCAGATCACTGCCCGGTGCGTCGTGCTGGTGCAGCGTGTGCACGGTCACACGATCCATGGACGTGCCGGCGGCCTTCGCGAGCGTCTCGCGATAGGCGTCATGGCCTTCGTTGCCGATGCCCACCCAGTCGAACGCACAGAGCACGATGGGATCGCCCGCGCCCAGCAGCACCACGCCGCGTGCGGTCAGCGGTGTGACAATCTCCTTCACCGGCTTCACCGCGCCATTGCACAGCGGTGATCCGAGCGGCGGCGTGGCATCCGCCTTGAAAGTCGCGATCCGCAGTTCCGCCGCAGTCAGGCTGACAATTGAAGCAAAGGTGAAGATGGCGGAGAAAAGGAGTCGCGGCATGGCAGTCATACGAAGCGCCATGCGGTGGACTTGCCTTGACAGGCGGCGCGGAACGCACGCGCAAATGCCCGTTCGATGAGCGATCAACTGTTGAAGCGATTAGTCTGCCGACTGGTAGAAGAAACGGAGTTGCGGAAAGAGGAGGATTCCCCGAACCGATCTTTTCTTGTCCAAAAGCCCTCCGTTTCTGTCTTCTTTCCCCGTGCGTCACGCAGTCACCTTCTCACTCCTCACGTCCTTCGCGGCCGCCGGTGCATCGGCGGCGGATGGCGTGGCGTTTTTTGAGAGCAAAGTGCGGCCGCTGCTGGTGAAGCATTGCTACGAGTGTCACTCGCAGGAATCCGGCAAACGAAAGGGCGGGCTGCTGTTGGATCGCAAAGAAGGCTGGCAGATCGGCGGTGATGCGGGCGCGGCGCTGATTCCCGGCAACCCGGGCAACAGCCTGCTGATGCACAGCGTCAGCTATCAGGATGACAAGCTGCAGATGCCGCCGAAGTCCAAGCTGTCGCCGCAGGACATCCGCATTCTGGAGCAATGGATCTCGATGGGCGCTCCGGATCCGCGCAATGAGGCGCTGGGAGAGGTGGTGAAGAAAAAGACGATCGACTTCGAGACCGCACGCCAGGGCTGGGCTTTTCGTCCGTTGCAAAACACGCCGTTGCCCGCCGTGAAGCAGAAGGACTGGCCGCGCAAAGATCTCGACGCCTTCATCCTCGCGGAACTCGAAGCCAAGGGCCTCACGCCTGCCGCCGATGCCGATCGGCGCACGCTGATGCGTCGGCTCAGTTATGATCTCACGGGTTTGCCGCCGTCGTCGGACCTGTCCGACAAGTCCGACGTGTCGGCCTACGTGGACAAGCTCATCAACAGCCCCCAATTCGGCGAAAAATGGGGACGCCACTGGCTGGATCTCGTGCGCTACGCGGACTCGAACGGCGGCGACCGCAACTACACCTTCTATCAGGCCTGGCGTTATCGGAACTACGTCATCGACGCCTTCAATCACGACAAGTCATTCTACCAGTTCATTCGCGAGCAGATCGCGGGCGATTTGATGCCGGCGAAGACGTCCGATCAGCGTCGCAGCCAGATGATCGCCTCCACCTTCCTCGCGCTCGGGCCGAAGATGCTCACGGAGCGCGACAAGGAGAAGCTGCATCTCGACACGGCGGACGAGCAGATCGACACGATCGGCCGCGCCTTCCTCGGTCTCACCATCGGCTGCGCACGTTGCCACGATCACAAGTTCGATCCCTTCAGCCAGCAGGACTACTATGCGCTCGCCGGTTTCTTCCGCTCCACGGAGGTCGTCATGGGCACGCGCAACGGCTGCGTGAACGTGGCGAGCTGGGTAGAGCAGGCGCTGCCGCAGCCCGAGCCTGCGATGTCCGATCTCGTGCACAAAGTGGAACGCCTCGAACTCGCGATGCGATTGAAAGTGGAACGCGACTTCATGAGGAAGGTCGGCGGCAAGATGTCGCTCGAAAAGCTGCCGCTGGCCGGCGTGATCTGCGATGAGGCGGATGCGGAGCTCGTCGGCGACTGGAAGCAGTCGAGCCTTTCGAAGAACCGCTTCGGCGACTTCTACATTCACGACGACAAGAAGGGCAAAGGCGAAAAGCAGGCCGTGTTTCGCGGCACCCTTCCGGAGAACGGCGTGTATGAAGTGCGCCTCGCGTATCCGGCCAAAACGAACTGCGACAAGCACGTGCCGATCACCGTCGAGGCCTTCGACGGCGTGCATGAGATCGTCTTTGATCAGACGAAGAAACCGAGCATCGGCGGCTTGTTCGAACCCATCGGCCGCTTTCATTTTGAAAAAGGCGGACGCGTGAACGTGATCGTCCGCACCGAAGGCACGAAGGACTACGTCATCGTCGATGCCGTGCAGTTCATCTCCGAGCGCGACATCGAACGCGAAGCCACCGCGCTCGCGATGGTCAATGGCAAAGGCACCGGCGATCCGCTGCTGACGATGCAAAGCGAGGATCTGACCAAGGAGCTGGGCAAGCAGATCAACGAGCTCAAAGACGCCGACCTGGCGATGGCACCGCGTGATGCACGCGACGCCGGCGACATTCATCTGCGTGTGCGCGGCGAGGTTGGCCAGCTGGGTCCGAAAATCGCGCGCACCTACCCCAGCGTGCTGTTTCGCGGCGCTCCGCCGAAGATCGCACCCGGATCCAGCGGTCGCTTGCAGCTCGCCTCGTGGATGACGAGCGAGGAGAATGCGCTGCTCGATCGTGTGATCGTCAACCGCCTGTGGGCGCAGCTTTTCGGACGCGGCATCGTCAGCACCGTGGACAACTTCGGCGTTCAAGGCGAGAAGCCGACGCATCCCGTGCTGCTCGATCACCTCGCCGCGAAATTCCGCGCCAGTGGCGGTTCGTTCAAGACGCTGATCCGCGAGATGGTGCTCAGCCGCACCTACCAGCTCGCCGCCGAGGCGAAATCACCGCGCACCGTCGCCGATCCGGAGAATCG
>NZ_JAGRPF010000060.1 GCF_020439865.1 Prosthecobacter sp. | reverse complement strand
GGGTTCGTTCACTGGGAATGTCACAAGGGTCCCGTTCCTCCATAATGTCAGCAAGTTCGAGGACTGCGCTCATGACATCATGTTTGGTTCCAATCAGTGACTCAAAGGCAACTTCGATTTTTGGGACGACTTCTCCAGGCAACGTCACCTCATGAAGGTGATCCTTCATGTAGGTGGCATTCGTCATCATCTGCATGGCGCAATGACGGGCGGCATTCAGGAAGGCTGACAGTTCAAGTTTCATGAGTCAGTTGAGGTTTCCCACGACGAACTTGCCAGGATCGAGCAGGCGCTCTCCATCCCACCGGTAAGAAACCATGGGGCCTTCTCTTGCCGCACTGAAATCAAGGCAGGCGAGGTTGTGACGCAACGGTGCTTTCTCACGGCTGGCTGGCATCCAGTAATGGCCGAAGAACACGGGTGGTTCGTGAACACCGTAGTCAGGCACCCGTCGCAGTTCATCCTCGTCCGCATCACCAGGCGCATCGAAGGGTTCGGGCATGGCCAGATCACTGATCCGGCCCGTTTCTGGGATGTCCCACCAGCGAACCCGCACGGCTTTACGAGCCACGCCGTCTTTATCGTGGTAGTGACAGCCCTCGGGCATCTTCATCTCAGGTCCCTTCAACACATGGTCCACGGCGCGATGAATCGACGTTCCGCGTTCAGCGCTGGCATGCAGGAAGCTGTCATTAGCGATGCTTTCGCCCTCTAGTCGTTTGATGCGCTTGGCATCCCAGCAGGCGTGAACCGCCCTCAACTCTCCCAGATCCAGAAACATCGGGAGCCGCCGCATCCATTCCAGCCACTCGCTCCACTCATCCTCTCGTCCGGCGAACTGTTTCAAAGTGACTTTCAAACCGCTGTCACGATCCAGGCGACGCGGACGAAGCCAGCCACCCCTGCCATTGGGAGTGTGCCAGCAGACGGCATTGTATTCATGATTGCCCATGATGGCCAAGGCATCTCCGCTCTCGACCATGCTGCGCACAGTAACAAGCACCTCGCGAACTTTGGGACCACGGTCGATGTAGTCGCCCAGAAAGATCACTTTTCGCCCCCCGGGATGGCGGAAGCCCTCTCCCAGAGGTTCGTAGCCGAGTTTGGCCAGCAGGTCGGTGAGTTTGGCGTGCTGTCCGTGAATGTCGCCGATCAGGTCGTAGGGTTGTGTTTTCATGACACACCCATGGTAATGTCAGGTGTTGTATTGTTTACCGTGCAAAATGCAGTATCCATGACTGTTTAATCATGTTTGAAAATCTCTTCTCACGCAGCGGGCTGTCGTTGGACCGGCTCCACAGCTTTCTTGCCTTTGCCGATGCCCGCTCCATTGCCAAGGCTGCTCCGGGCGACGTGAACAGGCAGAGCCAGATCAGCCGGCAGATCAGTGAGTTGGAAACTTTCTTTGGCGCTGAACTGACCCTGCGTCGTGGCAAAACACTGGCCCTTACCTCCGCAGGGGAACGCCTGGCAAACCTCATTCGTCAGCAGTTGCAGGATCTGGACGACTTCCGCAATGAGCAGACCGAGGTGAAAAAGACGTTCACAGTTGGCGCTGGAGCAAGCATCATCGACTGGCTGGTGTTGCCGGCGTTGAAGGGCATACGAGATGCGCTTGATCAGTCCACGGTTCGTCTTGATACACTCCGCAGTCGATCGCTGGTTGAGGCGGTGGGAGAGGGCAGGGTGGACTTTGCCATCGTGCGCGAAGACGCCTTGTTCAGAGAGGCTAAACGTATCTCAGTGTGTCAGATCACCTTCCACCTCTGTGTGCCCAAGTGCCTGCTAAAGCGAGGCGTTCCTCCCCATGCAGTTGATGACCCGAAGGTGTGGAAGGCGCTGCCGTTCACAGCCGGCAAAGATGGAGGACAGCTCGATCTCACGATCCGTCAGGCGATGGCCGATGCCGGGGTGGACTTTCGCCCGCTCATTGAGTGCAACTCCATGTTGCAGGCCCGTCAGCTTATCGAGCAAGGCACATGCGCCGGAGTGCTGCCTTCGGTGGGTATTCATGGCCTTGATTCCAACCAGGTCATCATCCGCGCCTTTGCGCCCTTGAAAAAGTATGGACGCCATCTGGTGCTGCATTGGAACGAACGTCAGATGCGCCGGAGAGGGGTGGAACCGGATGTGATTGGGCAGATCGCTGCTGCGCTGCACAAGTGATGTCCCACATCATGGCTTGGCCGTCATCTTCGCCAACTCATCCTCTACGCGTTTCTTCAACTCCGGTGGTCCCAGCACCTTTGCCTTGCTGCCCCAGCTCAAGACCCAGCGGGTGATTTCTTCGAGTCCTGATAGGTCCGCCTGGAACTCGATCACACTGCCGTCCGCCTTGAGCTTCCGTATGGCCTGGGTCGGATGCCACTGGCGTTCGGTCACGATTCTTGCCGCATAGCCTTCAAATCTTATGTGCACTTCGTGTTTGCTTCTCTGCTCGCCCGAATAGCTCCAGACACCGAAGCCACCGCCCAGATGATCGCGGGCATTGAACCCGGCTTGGCGCGTGAATTTTGCTTTGTGGATCTCGAGGTTTGAAATGCGCTGCAACGCAAAGGTGCGCATGGCATCTCGACCGGGATCAAAGGCGATCAGATACCAGCCGTGTTCGATCTGACCAATGTGATGCGGACGAACCGAGCGACGTTCGGGCTTGGAGGCTGAGAGCTTGTGATAGTCAAAGCTCACCTCCCGCGTCCCTCGAATGGCATCCAGCAAATCGCCGAACAATGTCACGTCCGCAGGCAGCACTCCCGAAGCCTTCACCGAAAAGGCATCATCGAGTTCGTGCCATTCAATGGAGACCTCGCCTGGACAAGCTCCGGCGATCTTGCTGAAACTGTCCGCCAGCATTCGCTCCAGCCGGGTGCCTCGCAGAGGTTCCAGAGCATGACGTGCCAAAAACAGCGCCACAAGGTGAGCCCGCGACAAATGCAGCATGGGGAACTCGTTGACCTCCTGAGTGTAATAGTAGCCGCGCTTGATCGGATGGTATTCCAGCGGCAGTTCGAGCTGGTCGCGCATGAAGCTGATGTCCCGCTGGATGGTCTTCGGTGTCACCTCGATTTCTTTCGCCAGCGTCGAACAGTTCGGATGACGACCTGCACGGATGATCTTGTGGATCTCCAGCACACGCCACATGGCCGGACGGCTGACGCCTGACCGTAGAGATGGGGAAGGGGACGCTTTGGACACTCAAAGGGGATTTAATCCATAAACTTTGACTGTCACCCTGCGAATGTCCGACCCCCTGTGGATAATTCACGGTGATCATGAATCCACACCTCACCGAAATTGCCTACATCCTCGACCGCTCCGGCTCCATGCAACCCATGCAGGAACCCGCCGTCGCCGCCTTCAATGACTTCGTCAAATCCCAGCTCGACGTCCCCGGCGACGCCCGCCTGACGCTCGTGCAGTTTGATGACGCCTACGAAGTTCCTGTCTCCGCCCGTCCGATCCAGGACGTGCCACAGCTCACTGCCGCCACTTACACGCCACGTGGCAGCACCGCCCTGCTCGATGCCATCGGCCGCACCATCAAGGAGACCGATCGTCGCCTCAGCGGTCTTCCTGACGCCGAGAAACCCGGCAAGGTCATCCTCGCGATCTTCACTGATGGCGAAGAGAATGCATCTCGGGAATACAGCATCAAGCATATCAGCGACCTCATCCGCCTCTACCGCGATGAAAAGGGCTGGGAGTTTCTCTTTCTTGCCGCCAATCAGGACGCCATCGCCACCGCCGGCCACATGCGCATCAGCGCCAGTTTCAGCGGCAATGTCAGCTTCAATGAAAAGGGCGTGAAGTCCACCGGCAGCGCCATGGCCCGCAAGGTCCGCGCGATGCGCCTGAAGAGCATCGGCGCCATGGACGCTCAGGCTACGGTGGATGAAGCCATGTCCATGGATGACATCATCAGGGAGGAGGAGCAGAAGCCATGAACCGTCGTCGCCCCTGGCATCATCGTCTGCTCCGCTTTGCCACGCGGCATGCACCAATCAGGGCAGCCATGAGGCCAGCTCCGTTGGTCATCATGTCCGTCTTCAATCTCTTTGGATGTGTCGTGGCACTGTTGA
This sequence comes from Prosthecobacter sp., assembly GCF_020439865.1. Classification (GTDB taxonomy): domain Bacteria; phylum Verrucomicrobiota; class Verrucomicrobiia; order Verrucomicrobiales; family Verrucomicrobiaceae; genus Prosthecobacter. The sequence goes on along the minus strand of NZ_JAGRPF010000060.1, from coordinate 36,754 downwards.
CTGGCTTTCTGGCGATTGCACTCGTGCTCGTGGCATCCGGCCTCGGAGGTTTCATCTGCCAGATTCGCCAGCAATCAGGCCATTCCATTTAATTTCCGATGCGGTTTTGCTCCCATTCGGATTCTTCTTCATCGCCCACGAAGAAGCGAATGCATTCCACTTTCGTGCCCGGTGTCCCCGAGGATTGAAAACTCAAGCGGCTAGCCTTTTGCATCGCCACAACAGTGCTTCCTCAGAGGGTTGGAAGGCTGGCTCGCTGGGCTTGAGCACACGTTCATTCTTCAACTCCAAAAGCTCTTTTTCACCGGGAGAACGCCGCGCTACGAGTGTTGCTGAGACCTGCCAGTGCCCATCTGGCGACGGTGCGATGAGGAAGCGGTCCATGGCCCAGTGATGGTTTTTGCATAGAGCGATGCCGTTGCTCGGATGGTCGTTGTGCCCCAATTCAAAAGGAATGAGATGTGCGGCATCAACAAAGGTGAGATCCTTAATCTGCGGTAGTTTGATGCGGAGGCCACAGGCAGCACATTGGCAATCGTAAATCTCGAGGATTTTGCGGCGGAATCCGGCAGAGCGCCCCGGGTGCGCGTAAGTGTCATCGGCGTCCGGTTCAGGCGCGCCCGGCGTTTCTTGAACAGAACCCTCCAGGAAGAGTCGGCTCACTGCTTCGCGGGCATGGGGGAAGTAGCGTGCGACGAGCGCTTCACGCAGGCACAACCGGTCTGCAGGAGTGATGAGCCAGTTGGCGACGGGCGCAACGATCTTGGCAAAGACGATATTGGCATTGGCCTGACCCACGGTCGGTGTGGCCTCCAATGGTGCAGCGCCTTTGGTGTCCTGTTGAAACGGGGTCCACCACTTTTCCTGACGCAAATACAAAAAGGGATTCTCCGGAGTGCACTGATCATTCGATCCACGAACAAGTTCGAAATAAACAGAGAATCGGCTCCGCAGTTCCTGACCCCACGAAACATGGTCCGGAGTAACCTTGCCCTGTGCAATCAGATCCATCACTGCCAGAAGCAGGATCGGTTTATGCGGACGCTCATGTCTCCCACTCGCTGAACCCACGACGCTTACGTGGAGGTGATACAGCGCCTCAACGGCTTCGTTGATGTCATTCCTTGGTGCTCGCCGCATGTGGCATAGTTGATGCAGCAGAACATAAGGCAAGCCGAAGCCGGTTGAGAGGGGCGGATGAAATGTGACGTCTCCCACGAGATTGCGTCCTTGTGATAAGTCTTCATTCGGTACGAAGACACGCCAGGAACTGCCCGTAACGGTTAGACCCTGCCAAGTAGGTGAAGTGGTCGACTAAATGGGTGAGTTGATCTAAGCGTGAGGAAGGTGAGAGGTCATCGAGTCTCTTCAGCTTGTGACGAGTGCTTCGATTCGTGGAGAAGACTGCGTGGCGATCTCGTTTCGACAATTTGCGAGGGCATCGTCAAGAATGGGAATTCTGATGACGCTCTCGCCAGTCCGAAGATCCGTGTTGGTTGGTTCAAGGGTTCATTGGACGACATTCAGATCGGTGCACAAAGCCGCGACTGGCGGCAACAAAAGCGGTCCTGATGGGCTGCACTTCATCGGACCGATGATGTTCGCGCTCACCGTGAAAACACCTGCGCGGCGCGTTGGATGAGCGGGTCAGCGGGGAGGATCGAGATGGCGTTGCGGATGACCTGACGGGCTTCGGGCAGGCGGCCGGTTTGTGCCAATGCTGTTGCTTTGGCGCAGTAGGCGCCGGGCAGGCAGGGATCGAGATCGAGCGCCTGTGAGGCGGAGGTCTCTGCTTCGTCGAACCGGTGCAGTTCGATGAGTGCGTTGGCGCGGTTCACCCAGGCCTTGGCATATGCGGCGTTGAGGGAGATGGCACGATCGGCGCTCTTCAGAGCCTCGTCAGGGCGCTTCATGCGCCGCATGAGGATGGCGCGGTTGTTCCAGGTGACGGCCGCGTCCGGTTGTGCGGCAAGGATGGCATCGATCAGGTCGCGGGCTTCGTCGGAGGGAAAGAGTTCGACGATCAGCACGGAGGCGTTGTCGAGCTCGCCCATGCGGTTGGTGTGGAAGGCGAGCCGCAGCGCCCGTTCGGTCCACTTCATGGCTTCGTCGCGATCGCCGAGGCCGAAGGCCGCCTGCGCGAGGGCGGAGGCGGGGATCGGATCATCCGGAGCAAGCTGCTGCGCTTTCAAAGCACTGCGGAAGGCGGCGTCGAAGTTCCTCCTCTCCATGTGGATGCAGCTTTGAATCTGATGCGCCTTCCAGTTCCCGGGATTCAGCTTCAGCGCCCGCTCGATCTCGGCACCTGCCTTGAGGGGCTGACCGAGATTCAGCCAGGTCTGCGCGGCGTTCACTTTGGCATCGGCCTGCAGCGGCGAGTCGGGAGCCGGCGCCTGCGGTGGCGCGGTGCCGAGCAGGGTGGGAAACAGCTTTTCCAAACGGCCGGCGATTTCCTGGAAGCTCGCGGGCCTTGCCTTGGGATCGGTGGCAAGGCATTGGCGCAGCAGCGCCGCGAGAGGTTCGGGCATGTGCTCGGCGGTGCAGAAATCGGCAGGGCGCGGCGTGTCGGGGAAACAACCGATGGCGGAGCAGAGCAGGGTGACGCCGAAGGCATACACGTCCGCCGCCGTGCTACGGCCGGAACGGCGTGCGAGCATCTCCGGCGCCATGAATCCGTCCGTGCCCGCGATCACATCATCCGCATTGCCACCGGTGACCGAGAGGCCGAAGTCGCTCACCTTCGCGGTGCCGTCGGCGGTGATCAAAACATTCGCGGGTTTCAGATCCGCATGCACGAGCTGCGCTTCCTTCGCCGCATGCGCCAGTCCGCGCGCCATGTCGAGTCCGTGGCGCAGCGTGGTGCGCCAGTCGGTGAGACCGTGGATGATTTCCGCCGCGAGCGTCCGTCCTCCGGTGATGTGTTCCATCACCAGAAAGGGGATGCGGTTGTACGTCTCCACGCCGTAGGCGAGCACGAGATTCGGATGCGGACTGAGCGCGACGGAGTTCATCGCCTCCGCGACAAACAGCTCGCACAGTTCCGGATTGGTCACGTGCTGGGGCAGGGGACTCTTCAAGGCGGCGAGCGAATCTCCGCGCCGATAGATCTCCGGACCGAGACTGCGGCAGAGATAAACGAGACCGAAGCCGCCATGGAGAATCTTGAGCACTTCGTAGCGCCCGCCGATGCGCTCGCCGGGCTGGAAGGGCACGGTATCGAGAAAGTCGCACTCACGGTCGATTTGCTGATGCAGCTCCGGCTCGCTCAGCGGTCCGCTGTCGATCCCCAGCAGGTCGGCGAGTCCGCCGGCTTCGAGCGCGTGTCCTTTTTGCAGACGGTCGAGCACCGAGCCGCCCGAGCTGAGGACCGACTTCGCTTCACCGGCATCGATCAATCCGCGCCTCAGCGCCGACAGCAGATCACGCAGGCGGCGCGAGTTGGGATCCGGCGGAGGGGAGGACATGGCGGGAGTTTCAGGCAGGCCTGCTGAGTGTGGCAAACAGATCACGGATCTCCGCGTCCACCTCCGTGCTGTCCGCCGCGTATTGGGCGATCTCCTCGCGCAACAGTCTCTGGTAGGCGCGGCGTGCGGTGACGAGGCGGTTGGCCACTTCCTTTTCCGTGAGTCCAAACTCGCCCGCCATGTCGCGCTGCGAAGGCGCGGGCACGCCGTCGAGGATGGGCAGCAGCATGAAGCGTTTAAAGATCTCGAAGTGCGTCTGCTTGCCGGTGCTCCGGCATTCCTGCTCCAGCGTGTCCACCACGCGCGCGAGCAGCGTCCGCGCCCATGACTGCGTGAAGGCGTCCTCCGGTGTGTGACGGTCCACGCCCAGGATGGCGCTGTTGCCGCCTTCGGCCATCACCTCGTCCGCTGCGACGAATCCGCCCGCAGGCCTGCGTTGCTGCGCCTGGTCATGCCGGTGCGCGTTGGCGGCGTAATGCTGCAGCGCGGAGAGCATCAGCCCGCGGAAGCGGCCGCGTTCCGTGTCCGCCTTTTCAAACAGATGATGCTGCATCGAGTAGAGGAAGAAATTCTGCACCATGTCCTCCGCCTTCTCGTGGCCGAAGCCGCGGCGTGTCAGGAAGGCCATCACCGGCCTGCGGTAGAGCTGGTAGAGCGTGCCCAAAACTTCGCGCTTCTCCGTTTCATCGCCCGCTTTGAGGCGGTCCAGTTGTGACCATCGTGTTGGTGGAAACATCTCGCCCTCGGTGCTCATGCGCGCACGCTACCGGGCAAAGTGAAAACGGCAAGCCTGCCGGGTGGCCAAGGAGCGGGACCTTCCAGGTCCCGTCATTCCACGGGAGGGCAACGCTCCTGCGTTGCCGACTTCGGCAGACACGGCGGTCTGCCCTCCCATCCACGGTAGGGACGCACCAACGAGCGAAGGCAGCGGATGGTTTGTCCGCTGCCTTCGGTTTTCCTGTTCGTTCCTTGGACAGGGCATCACGGAGGGGGAACGGGGTTGAACTTCAGGTGATAGCCTGCGTTGGCCGAGCCCGACTCCTTGTATTCCTTGATCGCCTGTTCCGGCGTGCGGGTGCTGCCGGATTCGCGGGGCGGATCCGCCTCGCGGATGCGCTCGACGAGTTTCTTCGCCGCGTCGAGCTTGTCATTCGAGTCCGCCGCGGAGAGCGGTGCCTGCACGGCGGCGAGGAGCAGCAGCATGAGATGGAGGGATGTTTTCATGACGAGTGTGGGTTCTTGGTTCTTGGTTCTTCGTTTTTGAGTTGGCCGAAAAATACGAAAGAGGCTCAAAAAGGATCGGATCAGGAGCCGGACGCCTTTTCGTGTGTTCCGTGTGTTCCGTAGGCCGCTGTTTCTGGTGCTTCGTTCAGACGGGGCGGGTGGTGGAGGTGCGGATGGGCTTGCCTGGCAGCTTCACGCAGCCGTCGTCCGTTCCGGTGACCGCAAACTGGTCCCAGGGATCCGCGGTGGGCGGCAGCGGCAGGCAGGGACGGATCGGTTTGGGGAACTTTGGAAATTCCGGCGGGCAGGTGGGCAGACGGTCCAGCGTGTCGGCATGGGCGCCGGCAAAGGCGGCGGTGAGGAGGCAGAGATGAAGAAAGGTCGTTTTCATAAGGGTGGGGTGGGTTGAAGGATGGAGATGAGGGTTTTTGGAGGTGGGTGGTTAACCGCGGACGGCGGCCACGGCGGTGGGAGTGCGCACGGAGTGCGGGCGTTCCGTGAGCACCTGTTTCACGCGGTCGGTGAAGGACTGGTCGGCCCGCGCCTGGGTGAAGGACGCGCAGGTGATGAGGAGCAGGAGGGACAGGGTGAGTTTCGTTTTCATGGGATGCGGATGTGTTTGTTGTTTGTTTGAATCGATCGGCAGGTTTGCCTCTCTGCTGATGGATTACCGGTCCGCGTCCCAACTCTGCGTGAGCTCTGAAAATATTTTTCACCCGCTCCCCAACGGGGTCTTCACGTGGGCGGAAGAGAGCTGACAAACTCGCACACGACACGAGTTCGATTCTCGTAGGGGCCGCTCAAAGGCGGGAGGGCAAGGTTGCCTGGCTGCGCCATCCCTGCGGGCAGCCTGCGGCGGGCTATCTTCGCTTCGGTTCCGCCTTGCCGAAGTGGGCAACGCAGGAGCGCGGGAGCCGATGAAAAAAATGGGGCGCGCCGTGTCCATTCTCCGTAGCAAGACTGCGAAGGATGAAGCGCGTTCCTACCCGCATCTTCCAAGCAGCGGGCAAGAGTGCCCGCGCCCCTTTCCAGAAGTGCGTCCCTACCATGGAAGACAACGCGGGAGTGTTGCCCTTCGGCTTCATGGGAGCCTCACGGCTTTTTCATTTCACGCACATGCTTGAAGGCGGCCTCCTGCATGAACTTGCTGGCGGCGGGAGTGCTGGTGTGACCGGTGAGGACGTCGGTGTGGATGGCCTTGGGAAGGGTGAGGGCGTTGTAGGCGGCATAGACGCTGGTGGGCGGGCAGGTGGTGTCGATGAAGCCGACGGTGACGACGGCGCCGCGGCATTGGGCGCGGGTGGCGAAATTGACGTTGTCAAAATAGCGCGAGGCCTGAAGCGCGGCGGGGTCCGCCTTTCCTTCGGCATCGAGCGGGACGAGCTTCGGCCAGCCGGCGATGCGGTTGGCCTGACTGCCGGTGTGATCACAGCCTGCAGGGACTCCGGCGCAGAAGAAGGTGACGCGTTCGTCGAGTCCGCCGGCGGCGAAGGCCTGGAAGCCGCCCTGGCTGGCACCATAGACGATGAGCGTTTTGCCATCCCACTCGGGCTGCGCGGTGAGGAAGTCGAGGGCGCGGAGCAGGCGCAGGAACATGCCTTTGAAATAGACCGTCTCGCGATCCTTGTTGCCCGCCGTGCGGTAGTCCTTCAGTTCACCGGCGGCAAGGGCATCGTAGAACTCCTTGGGTTTTCCATTGGGCAGGCCGTGGGCGTTGATGTCGAGCGAGAGCATGCCGCCTTCGTTGGCCGCCCATGAAACGCTGCCGAGATTGGAACTGCGCACGCCGGCGCCGTGTACGTGAAGGATGGCGGGAAGAGATTTGGGTTTCGCGCCTTTGAAGCGGCCGAAGTAACCGCTCACCGGTTTGCCGACGCAGTCGATCTGCACATCAAAGGCTTCGACCGCTTTGGAAGGACTCGTCACGGGAGTGAGGGTGGATTTCATCGGCACCTTCGCGAGTTCGGCCTTCTGCGCATTCCAGAAAGCGTCGAAGTCCTCCGGCACGGGCATGCTGGGCTTGAGTTCGAGCGGATCGTAACCTGCGGCGGCCATGGCGGAGGCCTTGCCGCTCGTCACGCGCAGTTGCAGAAAGCCGGGCTCATCGAGCTTGCCGACGAGCGTGGCCTTGCCGTCCTTCACGTTCAAGGTCTGCGGCGGCTGCGGCTGCACGCCGTCTTTGGAGAGCACGCAGACGACCTTGCCTTCGGCGAGCGGTTTGCCGTCCTGCATGGCCTCGATGGTGAAGGTGGCCGTGTCACCGACATGATACAAAGCGTCGGCGTGATCGGTGACCGCCTTGAGTGTGAGAGAGGGAGCCGGTGTCTGGGCCTGCAGGCTGAGAGCGGCGAGGAGAAAGAGGGCGGAGAGCGGTTTCATCATCATGCAGGGATGCTTGGGCAGGGCTCCGTGCGAATCAATCTTCAACTCGCTGTGGTGACATCGTTCTTGATCGGCATGTCATGTGCTTCATGCTGGCGGTCTCATGCCCGGAAAACGCGGATGTTTGAAAAAACTGCTGCTGCTGGCCCTCCTCGGCCTGCTGGTGGTGTGGTGTGCCGGTGAGTTCTTCTTCAATCTGAACAGCAACCTGGTGGCCGTCAGCGTGCGGGATTCCAAAAACCCGCTGCAGATCCGCACCAAACGCGGCGACTGGAAACCCGCCGTGGCGCTGACGGTGGGGGATCTCGAGGCGGCGCTGATCGAGCGCCATCGTGAGACGGGGATGGTGTGGTCCACGCTCAGGGTGCGCCGGGAGGGCGGTGCGCTCGCCGACATGGCGCAGCGCGTCTTCGGCGCGGAGGTGCAGGTGGTGACGCTGTCACCCGAGCGCTTTGATTTCATGACGACCTACCGGCCGAAGTTTGAGCTCACGACCTCGAGCGAGCGGATGTCCGAGGAGAACCTGTGGTTCTGCATCACCGGAAACTTCCGCGATCCGAAAGGGCGGCCGATGGGCTGGGTGTATCACGAGGGCCGGCAGGTGAATGTGCCGTTCGGCGAATGGAGCGGCTGCTTCTTCGTGAAGGACGGCCGCCCGTGGTTCGGGCCGAAGTCGCTGCTGAACGAGGTGCCCGGCCTGATCCAGGAGGGCTGCCAGGTCTATCCCTCGGTGATGAAGAACCACACCACCTTTTCCTATGTGGACCTCAAGCCGGACGAGTTCTTCGACGGATCGAAGATCAGCTACCGCGCGCTGGGCGGCATGCGCAAGGACGGCATGATCGTCTTTGTCCTCTCCGGAGACGGCGGAGTGATGAACGTGAGCGAGGTGACCGAGATCGCGCGCAAGCTCGACGTGCAGCACGCCACGCTGCTGGACGGCGGACGCGCGCTGCAGTATTCCATCCGCACCGACGACGGCCCGTGGCATTTCCACGCCTTCAACAACCAGCTTCCGTTCACCCACCGGTGGCTCGAACGCCAGCGCTCACCTGTTTACATCGGTGTGCGGCGCAAGGCGCCGGTGATCCTCAGCGGCGACGGGGGCTGATCATCCGCCGAAGACGAACGCGGGCACGCCCTGCGCGCCGGGACGACAGACGAAGAGACGGCCGGCCTCGGCTTCATCGAGTCCGGGTTTCTTCCCGGTGGTGATGTAGAGATCGCGCAGATCCGGTCCGCCGAAGGCGCAGGCGGTGGTTTCGATGCAGGGAAAGTCGATCTGCATCTCGACCTTCTGCGTTTTGGGATCGAAGCACACGACCTTCGCGCCGTGGCAGAAGGCCACCCAGAGACGGTCCTCGCTGTCGATGGTCATGCCGTCAGGCACGGAGGCATCCGCGCTGGTGTCCCACACGACGCGCTCGTTGCTGATGACGCCGTGGTCGTTGTCGAAGTCAAAGGCGCGCAGCTTTTTGCTGGGGGTGTCGATGTAATACATCGTGCGCGTGTCGCGGCTCCAGATGATGCCGTTGGAGTTCGTGACGGGGGCGAACTTTTTCTTCACGAGAAGATCGGTGTTCAGGCAGTAGAGCGCGGCCTCGGCCTGTTTCTTCAAGTTGATGGTGCCGGCCCAGAGACGTCCGGCGGGATCGCATTTGCCGTCGTTGAAACGATTGTCCGGCAGATCCGGTTCGGGATCGGCGATCGGCGTGCTGACGCCGGTGGCCTCATCGAGAAAATAGAAGCCGTGGTCGCCCGCCCACACCAGTCCGCCGCTCGCACGCGGCACCACGGTGCCGACGCGCTGCCCGACATCCCAGATCTTTTCTTCTCCGCTGGTGGGCGTGAAAGCGATGATCTTGTGCGCTTCGATGTCGACATAGAGCAGGCGGTCGCCGTGCCAGATCGGGCCTTCGCCCCATTCGGAAACATGATGGGAAATGGGTTCGGGTTTCATGGTGTCAGGGTTGGGAGGTGATGACAGGACGCTTCGGCATCGTGATGAAGGCCTCGGCGAGATAGTGCGGAATGAGAGGTCGGGCGGCGAGTTCGGCAAGCTCGTCGGCGCTCAACGTTTGCACCGCCTTCGCCAGCTTTGCCGCATCTGGTCTGGCGGCAATGACTTGAGAAAGCGCCAGCGGCGGCTTCGGGTCAAAGGTCAGCCAGGTGTCGCCGTTCGCGGTGCGCTCGCGTGCCACATCGGCGGAAACGATTTCAAGATCGGGCAGCAGGCGGCCCTCCTGCACGCGGGCGAGGTAGAAGCTCTGGCGGCGTGCATCACCGACGATCGAGTAACTGGCCGGCGCCTCGACATCGGGCGCGGTGAGCGAAGACCAGCCGATGCACCCAACCTTTCGCGACAGCGCGATGCCCTGCGCCGCAGCGATGGCGATGCGCACTCCGGTGTAGGAGCCGGGGCCGTTGCCGATGACGATGCCAGTGAGCTCATCGCCCGCAGCCGCGAGTGCTTCACGCAGCGGCGCAAAGACCTGCGCGTTGTGCGAGCGCTCGGACTGAAACGAAGACCGGAACAGCACGTCGTCCCCACGCACGACGGCGATGCTGCCGTGGGCGGTGGAGAGATCGAGGGCGAGAAGAGTCTGTGTCATTGAGCGGGCGGCCCTTCCGTGACACGGCGCGAGCCATCCGGCAAGGCTTCGATGTGATACCAGCGGGTGTTTGGCGGCATCAGATCAGGAAACATGTCGGCCCACTCGACGACGATGACGCCGGGTTCGGTGAGGAACTCGTCCCAGCCGATGCCGATGACCTCGGCGGCGTTTTCCATGCGGTAGAAATCGAAATGGAAGACCGGCAAACGGCCGTCGAGGTATTCGTGAACCAGCGTGAAGGTGGGACTCGTCACATCGGACGTCGATTCCATGCCTGCGACGATCCCGCGCGTGATCTGCGTCTTGCCCGCACCGAGATTGCCAACCAGCGCGATGACATCGCCCGCCACAAGTGTCGGTGCGAGCTGCATGCCCCAGACGTGGGCGTCATCGGCGGTGCGAAGCGTGATCATGCGTCAGAACTGAGCGCGAAATGATCCCACCCGGTGCTTTCGAAATCCGGCGGGCGACCTTCGCCGGGAGGCACGAGTTTGCCAATGACGGTGAGCGGGAGTTTGGGGAAGGCTTCATTCCACTTCCGCATCAAGGAAGGCAATGTTCGTGGATTCACGGCGAGCAGGAGTTCGTAGTCTTCGCCATCGCCCCAGGCCTGATCGAAGGTGCAACCGGGATTGCAGGGCAGGGAAGCCACGTTCACTTGAAAGTGCGTGCCGCTGGCGAGCGCGAGACGTGGCAGGTCCTTGGCGAGACCGTCGCTGATGTCCATGATGGCGTGCGGGTGGGCATTTTCGGAGAGCCAGCGGCCTTCTTCGAGACGCGGTTCAAACTTGAGATGCTTGCCTCTGATCGAGCCGCCAAGATGACCGGTGACAAGGAGCACGTCGCCCGCTTTGCCCTCGCTGCGTGAGAGCCAGCGTTTCGACGGCACGGTGCCGGTCATGGAGACGGAGAGCATGAGCACCAGTCCGCGCGAGGTTTCTCCGCCGACGAGATTGATGCCATACTTCTTCGCGATGGCCTTCATGCCGCGATAGATCTCGCTCAGGAACTCGACCTCCATGTTTGGTGGAGCCACGAGGGTGATCATGGCATGCCGCGGTGTGCCGCCCATGGCGGCGAAGTCGCTGACGACACGTGCGATGGCCTTGCGCCCGATGAGCTTCGGCGGCGTGTCGAGCGTGAAGTGCACGTCCTGCACGAGCGCATCGGTCTTGAGCAGCGTGTGCTCGTTTTTCGTGCTGCGGACGACGGCGCAGTCATCACCCGCGCCCGCGATGACATCACGGTCGAGTTTCACGCCGCGCATGAGTCTGCGAATGAGCTTGTCTTCTCCGATGTCGGCGAGAGTGGGCATGGTTGGAATGACGAAATCAGAATGATGAATGACGAATCAATGTCGAAGCCGGAATGACGAACCCCGTGACGCGGGATTGATCATTTGGATTCTGATTTCGAACATTCGGGCTTCATTCGTCATTCGAAATTCTGATTTCGTCATTTCTTCACCACCACATTCTGCCCGTCACAGTGAAGCAGGCGGTTCTTCAGTCCGCGCATGGCCTGTTTGGGGATGTAGACCTCCACATCGCCGATTTGATGGCGGTGCTCGGTCGGGGCCTGCAGGCCGCTGATCCACAGAATCTGCCACCATTCCTGCCCGGCGAGGTCGCCCTGGCTGCAGCGCACATAGTCGAGATGCAAAACCTCGCCCGGATGACCGAAGTGCTCGATGTTGTGCTTCGACTCCAGATAGTCCGCGAAGGCCTGCGAATAGATCAGGCCGCTGCGGAGTTTATGGAGGACGAGTGCCATGGTGTTTTAAAGCGACAAAGCGCGGGACGGGCTGGCCGTTCCGCGCTTTGTGATAGACGAGAACCGTCTGAAGCGGGATCAGCCGAGGGCGGCAGTGTAATTCGCGGCCACGGCGGTCCAGTTCACGGTGTTCCACCAGGCGGCGATGTAATCGGGGCGCTTGTTCTGATACTTGAGATAGTAGGCGTGCTCCCAGACGTCGCAGCCGAGGATCGGCGTGCCGGAACCGTCCATGAGCGGGTTGTCCTGGTTCGGAGTGGAGGTGACAGCCAGTTTGCCGTCCTTCACCACGAGCCAGGCCCAGCCGGAGCCGAAGCGGGTCGCACCTGCCTTGGCGAAGGTTTCTTTGAAGGCGTCGAAGCTGCCGAAGGCGGCGTTGATGGCGTCACCGAGCGCGCCGGAAGGAGCGCCGCCGGCGTTCGGGCCCATGATGTTCCAGAACAGGGTGTGGTTGAAGTGACCGCCGCCGTTGTTGCGCACCGCACCGCGGATGGCTTCCGGCACGCTGCCGATGTTTTTGCAGAGGTCTTCAATGGACTTGCCTTCGAGTTCCGCGTTGCCGGCGAGGGCGTTGTTCAAATTGGTCACGTAGGCGTTGTGGTGCCTGCCGTGGTGGATCTCCATCGTCTGCTGGTCGATGTGGGGCTCGAGGGCATTCGTGGGATAAGGCAGAGGGGGGAGGGTGTGGGCCATGGTGTTTGGGATGGGGTTGAAGTTACCGGGTAGGTAGAGCGGATACGAGCGCGGGCAAGAAGAAGGTTGCGCAGGGAATCACGAAATAGCCCGGTGCGCATGGACGTTCCTTTGCGCACCCAATCTCATGAAACGTGCTTTTCTTCTCCGCCTCGGTTTCGGCCTGATTTTGATGACTCTGCTGCCCTCGTGCGGCTTCGCATTCCGCTCCGCGTGGAAGAACGCGCCGGTCACCTCAGGAGTGGATGGCAAATGGAAGGGAACCTGGCTCAGTGATGAGACCGGACATCATGGCAACCTCAGGTGTGTTGTCGGCGATTTTGATTCCTACCTTCCGGTTCAGGGGGCGGTGAAAGGCGCCAAGCCCATGCAGTTTTTCTACCACGCCACCTGGAAGTCGATTCTCAGCGGCAGCTACAAGGCGAGTCATAACGTGCAAAAACAAAAGGACGGCACCTTTGTCTTCAAAGGAGAACACAAGATGCCCGATTGGGCCGGCGGACTCTACCATTACGAGGGCACGATCAAGGGCGATGAGTTCAAGGCGAACTATCGCTGCTCCATGGACCACGGCACGTATACGATGAAACGCGTGCGCTGAGAAACCTTCAGGCTCGACGCGGGGTTTGTTTCGCGTCACGCTCGTGACATCGCCTCATGAAGTGGTTCTCCAGTTTCCGCGCCAAGCTCATCTTCACCGTTTTTCCGGTGGTGGCGGGGATCACGATTGCGACGCTGGTGCTGGCGGAGTGGAAGTTCACGGAGTCCTACCGAAAGCTGTTTGAGGAGCAGTTTGAAGCTCAGATCGGCGCGTTCACGGTGGCCAAGGAGAAACGCACCAAGGCCTATTCGGCCATTTTGAAAAAGTTTGCCGAGCAACCCGATGTCCTGGAGGCCGTCGCCAAGCAGGACTTTGCCGCCGCCGGCCAGATCCTGCGGCCGCTGCTCGAAGATCTGGCAGACGAGCGCCAACAGAGCCAACTGTCGGTAGGTGCAACGCGTATGGGAAACAGTGCGTTGCGCATGCAACCGGGGATTGGGCAACGCGCGCTCATTAAAGACGGCAAGGACAAAGACAAGGACCGTCCTGATGCGGCACGTCCTGGAATACGCCTGCCGCCTTCACAGATGCCCTACATCTCCGTCATCGACCCTAAGGGGAACTTTCTGAGCGCTCCCAAAAAAGGGCCGGGCGGACGCGACATCCTGCTGTCGCCGTCGAAGGCAAATTCCGTCAGCGCCGAGTTCCGACGCAAGTCAGGTCAGTTGCAGTGGCTCGGAGACCGCAAGCTCGAGGACATTCTCAAGGAGCAGGAGATTGGTTATCTGCGGGTGGACTTCGGCGAGGAGAGCCGCAATGAGCAGGTGCGTGAGGTTTTCATCACGCCGTTGCGTGATCCGAAGTCCGGCAAATTCCTCGGCGCCTTTCTCTTCGGCCTGCCGCTGCAGGTGCTCGCCGAGCGTGCGCTCTACGAGCAGACGAAGCACTCCGATCTGGGCGAAATCATGAGCGGCATCTGGGTGGAGGAGGCGCTGGTCAGCACGACCATTCCCGAGGAGGAGCGCGACATCGTGGCCGCCCACATCGCCGAATCCATCCATCACTCGCACAAGACCCAGCGCGGCATGACGGTGATGATCCATGGCGAGCGTCATCAGATCTACTACCGCGTGTTGAATCCTGGGTCTCCCTTTCCGCTCGCGGCGCAGGTGAACCTGTACCCGCTGGCGGCGATGGATCGTGAGCTGGCCGAGTTGCGTCGTGATGTGGGTGGTCTTGGCCTCGTGGCGCTGCTGATCGCACTGGTGGCGGTCTTGTACATCTCGCACGGGCTGTCCGGGCCCATCAGCGAGATCGTGAGCGGCACGCATCAGATCGAGCAGGGCAACTTCGACGTGCGTGTCCCTGTCCATCGTCAGGATGAACTGGGCAGGCTGGCCGCCTCCTTCAATGAGATGGCCAACGGTCTCGCTTTGCAGGAGAAGTACCGCAGCGTGCTGAACGCCGTGGCCGACAGGACGGTGGCGCAGCAATTGATCGAGCAGAGCAGCAGCCTCGGCGGAGAGATCCGTCATGTGACGATGCTGTTCTGCGACATCCGCGGATTCACCGCGATCACTGAGAACATGGAGCCGGCGGAGGTCATCGATCTTCTGAACGAACACATGACCGCGCTCACCGACGTGGCCTACCAGCACGGTGGCATCGTGGATAAATTCGTGGGAGATTTGATCATGGTGCTCTTTGGCGCACCGGTGAGCACCGGCGAGGACGCGGCGCGCGCGGTGCAGTGTGCGCTGAGCATGCTCCGGGTCCGGCGCGAACTGAATCAGGTGAGCAAGCATTCGATGGAGGTGGGCATCGGTCTCGCCACGGGTTCGGTGGTGGCCGGATGCATGGGCTCAGATCAGCGTCTGAGCTACACCGTGCTCGGCCACCGTGTGAACCTCGCCTCACGTCTGTGCAGCGTTGCACAAGCGGGTGAGATCGTGATGGACGAGGAGACCTATAATGACGCGAAGTCGTTTGTTCAGGCGCAGCCGATGCCGCCGATGCAGCTCAAGGGCATTTCCGAGGCGGTGTATCCCTGGCGTGTGCTGTCCGCCTGATGTGAGATGCATTTGCACCGCCGCAGCCGCTGAGCCACGTATGCCAGAGGATGTCCAACGCCCGCCAGAAACCCGACCTGCTTGCCAAACTGCGCGACGTGCCGCACACGCCCGGCGTGTACGTCATGCGCGATCGTTTGAACCAGGTGATCTATGTCGGCAAGGCGCGTGACCTGCGCAAACGTCTGGCGAACTACTTTACTCCGGCGCGCTCGAAGCTGGCGGATCGCAAGACGCGGGCGCTGATCGCCAGCATCTGGGATTTTGATCTGCAGCATGTGCGGAATGATACCGAAGCACTGGTTCTTGAAGGCCGGCTCATCAAGGAATTCCGCCCGCGCTACAACGTCAGCTTTCGCGATGACAAGCGCTACTTCCTAGTGCGTGTGCATTTCGGCGATGCGATGCCAAAACTCTCGCTCACGCGGCTCAAGAAGGAGGACGGCGCGCGCTACTTCGGCCCCTTTCCGCACGGCACGGCGTTGCGAACGACGATCAACTGGCTCAACAAGAAGTTCGGCCTTCGTGTCTGCCGTCCGCTGAAGCCCGGAGAGACAGACTACAAGCACTGCTCCAACGACATCATCAAAAACTGCTCGGCGCCGTGCATCGCCCGCATCTCGCAGGAGGACTACAAGAAACGTGTCGAGCAGGCCTGCGAATTCCTCGAAGGCCGCAACAAAGACCTCGTGACCGCGCTGGAGAACGAGATGCAGCATGCCGCCGCGAGGCTCGATTTTGAAAAAGCCGCCGAGCTGCGGGACATGATCGAAGATTTCAAAAAGACGCTCATTCCCTCACGCACGTTTGAACGTGGCGCACGGGCCCGGGCCATCCGCACGATCAATCCGATGGCGGATGTGCAGGAGCTTCAAGAGTTGCTCCATCTGGAGCGCGCACCGCTCGTCATGGAGTGCTTCGACATCGCCAACATAGGAACGGCGCATTGCGTGGCCAGCATGGTGCGTTTCAAAAACGGCGTGCCGGACAATTCCAACTACCGCCGCTACCGGATCAAATCGGTGAGCGGTCAGAATGACTTCGTCAGCATGGCGGAGGTGATTCGGCGACGCTTCTCGCGCATCCTTCTGGAGGGCCGGAAGCTGGCGAAAGATGTCGCCGAATTTTCCCAGGAGGTGCCGGGTGAGGCACTCGAACGTCTCGCCGCTCATCCCAAGTTCGTCACGCTGCCTGATCTGGTCATCGTCGACGGTGGCAAGGGGCAGCTCGGAGTGGCTGTGAATGAACTGCAGAAGCTCGGACTGCATAATCTGCCGATCATCGGTCTCGCGAAGGAGCATGAAGAAGTCTATCGGCCGGGAGAAAGTCATCCCGTCATCATCCCGCATGAACGCGGCGCATTGAAACTCCTGCAGCGAATCCGCGACGAGGCGCATCGCTGGGCGAACGGTTACCACCAGCTTCTGCTCGGACGGCGTGTGGCTGAAAGCATCCTGGACGACTGTCCCGGCATCAGCAAGACACGCAAAGCTGCGCTTTTGAAGGCCTTCGGTTCCGTCACCCGTTTGCGCAAAGCCACTGTGGAACAGATTGCCGCCGTGCCCGGCATCAGCAAGGTCCTGGCGCAGCAGGTGCAGGAGTTTCTGGCGAGCCGGTAAGTCGACGCGTAATCCGACGGCTTCCTTTGTGGCCGAGGGGCGTCAAAGACAGTCATGTGGAGATCACAAAGCCTGTCCGGTTTTGGCTCGCTCTGCGGTAGGTTATTGCTAACCATTGACCCTTCCGTTCCATTTACAACCAACCATGAAGCGTTACTCCCTCGGCATCGACTACGGCACCAACTCCTGCCGCTCCCTTCTCATCGACCTCGACAACGGCGCGGAGGTCGGATCGACCGTGTTCAACTATCCGAGCGGCGAGATGGGCATCCTGCTCGATCCCAAGGATCCGCATGTGGCACGACAGAATCCGCAGGACTACCTCGACGGCTTGGAAAGCGTCACACGCGGCGCCTTGGAGCAGGCGAAGACGAATGTCGCGGGCTTTGATCCATCGCAGGTCGTCGGCATCGGCATCGACACCACGGGCAGCACGCCGATTCCGGTGAACAAAGACGGCACGCCGCTGGGATTGCTGCCGGAGTTTAAAGACAACCTCAACGCGATGGTCTGGCTGTGGAAGGATCACACTGGTCATGCCGAGGCGGCGGAGATCACAAAGCTCGGTGGTGAGATGCGGCCGAACATCATGGCCAAATGCGGCGGCATTTACTCGAGCGAGTGGTTCTGGAGCAAAATCCTCCGCCTCAGCCGCGTGGACGCGAAGGTCTTCGATGCCGCGTTCAGTTTCGTTGAGCATTGCGACTGGATTCCCGCCGTGCTCTCCGGCAACACCGATCCGCTCACGCTGAAGCGTTCCGTTTGCGCCGGTGGACACAAGGCAATGTTCAGCGCGGAGTGGGGCGGGCTGCCGGACAAAGAATTCCTCGCCAAGCTCGACCCGAAACTCGCTGATCTTCGCGACCGTCTTTACTCCGAGGCTCATACAGCCGACACGAAAGCCGGCGGTCTCTGCACTGAATGGGCGAATCGTCTCGGGCTCAAGGAAGGCACCGCGATTTGTGTCGGCGCGTTCGATGCGCACACCGGTGCGGTCGGCGCGGGCATCAAGGAAGGCACATTGGTAAAGATTCTCGGCACCAGCACCTGTGACCTCATGATTTCACCCACCAGCAAGCCACTGGCGGATGTGCCCGGTGTGTGCGGCATCGTGAACGGCAGCGTGCTGCCCGGCTACTATGGCATCGAGGCCGGACAAAGCGCCGTGGGCGATCTGTTTCTCTGGTTGGTGAATCACCTTGTGCCAGACAGCTACGGCAAGACCGTCGGCGAGAAGTTTGTGAACATGGAAAAGGCCATGGAAGGACAGAAACCCGGCGCGACGGGACTGCTCGCACTCGATTGGAACAATGGCAACCGCACCATCCTCGTCGATGTGCGTCTCACCGGTCTGCTGCTGGGCCAGACGCTGCACACTGAGGCGCATGAAATCTACCGCGCCTACATCGAGGCCACCGCCTTCGGCGCTCTCACCATCATCAAGCGTGTCGAGGAATACGGCGTTAAGGTCGAGGAAGTGGTCAACACCGGCGGTCTCTCCATCAAGAATGCCACGCTCATGCAGATCTACGCCGACATCATCGGCAAGCCGATGAAAGTCAGCCAGAGCGAGCAGACCTGCGCCCTCGGTGCCGCCATCTTCGGTGCCGTCGCCGCCGGAGCCGGCACCTGGCAGGAACTGCAATCCAAAGTCACCGCCATTCGCGAAAAGGTGTATCACCCGATCCCAGAGAACGTAGCCGTCTATCGCGAGCTCTATGCGCTGTATCGCACTCTGCACGATGCTTTCGGCACGGCCGAGTGGAGCGGAAAGATCAATCACGTGATGAAGCAGTTGCTGGACATTCGAGCGAAACAGAGCTGAGACGCTTCTGCCCTCAAAAGACCTTTGATCAGGAGGGGGCAGCGATCACTCTCGCAAGCTCGTCTTGTTTCCAAACGTTTGGCTTCACTCCATGATCTCGCGCACGCTTTCTTTGCTCTTGGCTCTCAGCCCTTCGCTTCTCCTCGCCGAAAACTGGCCCCAGTGGCGCGGGCCGCGTTTGGACGGCACCTCGCTGGACACGGGATTTCCGATTTCCGCCGAAGGCAATGTCACCTGGAAGGCCGAACTGCCCGGCAGCGGCCATGCGTCTCCGATTGTGTGGGGTGACCGAATCTTCCTCGTTTCCGCGATCGCGGAGACGGAGCAGCGCGTGCTGCTCTGCCTGGATCGGGGAACCGGCAAAGTCCTCTGGCAGTCGGACGTGGTCAAAGCGCCCATCGAGAGCATCCACCGCCTCAACAGTCAGGCGTCCAGCACACCGGCGACAGACGGCGAGCGCGTGTTCACCGCTTTCCTCGACAATACCGAGACCGACGCCACGCGCGCAGCCAATGCGGGCCGTGTGATCGGCAAAGGTGAAGTGCCGAAGGGGACCGTGGTGATTTCCGCGCATGATTTCAGCGGCAAACAGATCTGGCAGGTGCGGCCGGGGCTTTTTTCCAGCAAGCACGGTTTCTGCTCCAGCCCCGTTGTGTTCGAAGACAAGGTCATCGTGAACTGCGACCACGACGGAGACGGCTACATCGTGGCTCTCGCCAGAACGGACGGCAAGGAACTGTGGCGCATCGAGCGGCCGAACCACACTCGCAGCTACTGCGTGCCGCTCATTCGCGACATCGGCGGTCGCACGCAGATGGTGCTCAGCGGCACGATGTGCGTTACCAGCTACGATCCACGCACCGGCAAGCTGCTGTGGATGATCGACGGTCCGACCGAGCAGTTCGTCGCGTCGCTCGTTTTTAGCGAGCAGACCGGCCTGCTTTACATGACTGGCGGCTTTCCCGAGCATCATCTCCTCGCCATCAAACCCGACGGCAGCGGCAATGTCACCGACACGCACATCGTCTGGCGCACGAACAAGGGCGTGAGCTATGTGCCGTCGCCCATCGTCGAGGGCGGCTATTTTCTCATCGTGTCCGACTCCGGCATCGGCCACTGCTTCGACGCGAAGACCGGTGACATTCTGTGGGAGGAGCGCATGCGCGAGCACCACGCCAGCCTCACCAGCGCCGAAGGTCACGTGTATTTCGTCAACGACGCAGGCACGCTCCGCACGGTGAAGCCGGGCAAAACGTATCAGGCCCTCGCAGAAAGCGAACTCGGTGAGAAGGTCTTCGCCTCTCCCGCGCTCAGCGAAGGTCAGATATTCATTCGCGGCGACAGGAGCCTCATCTGCCTTGGCAAACGCAGCGCGAAGACCACCGCGGCGCGATGAGCCTTAGTTGGTGGATCCGTTGATTGCGAGGAGCTCAATCTCAAACACCAACGTGCTGAAGGGCGGGATTTTGGGGCTGGGGCTGCTTCCGCCGTAGGCGAGGTAGTGGGGGATCACGAACTTGAACTTGTCGCCGACCTTCATCAACTGCACGCCTTCCGTCCAGCCTGGGATCACGCCGTTCAGAGGGAAGGTGGCCGGTGAACCACGCTCCACCGAGCTGTCAAAAACCGTGCCGCTGAGCAAGGTGCCGTGATAATGGACGGTGACGGTGTCGGTGGCTGTCGGCGAGACTGTGCCAGTGCCGCGCTGCAAGACTTCATACTGCAGACCTGATGCGGTGGTGTGCATGCCGCTGCCCACGGTGGCTGGACTCGGCGCCGCAGCGACCGTTGGTGCCGGAGACGCCGGCATTTTTTTGGGGGCAGGTTTCGGCGGCTGGCTGCAACCAAGGAGGAACAGGGATGGAAGGATGATTTTGGCGGGCTTGATCATGGAGTTGGATGGTTGGCTGGGACGGTCCAGTGTCTCGACTTGCTCTCTGCGGTCAAGCCGGCATGTCAGGTCGCCACCGACTGGGGCGGATTTACCTCGAAACATCGCACGCCTTGTTCGTTTACTGTGCGCTTCATCAACCAACTCATCTCATGATCTCGCGTGCTTCAGCCCTGCTTCTCTTTACGTCCCTCGCCGCGTTCGCAGTGGAACCGGTTCCTGAATTTCACGGTTCGATTGAGCGGCTCGATTCTGCTCTGGACGCGTTGATTGCACCGGACGCGAAGATCGAGGTGCTGGCGTCCGGCTTCAACTGGTCGGAAGGGCCGGTGTGGCGTGATGGAGGCATCGTGTTTTCGGATGTGCCGGAGAACACGGTCTTTGGATGGAAGGAAGGCGACACGGCGGCGAAGGTGGTGCTGAAGCCGAGCGGCAGTCTGAGTGATCCGGACGGACAGGGCTCCAACGGTCTCGCGGTGGATGCGAACGGCAACTTGGTGCTCTGCCAGCATGGTGAACGCCGCATCGCGCGGCTGGAGAAGGACGGCAGCTTTACGCCGCTGGCCTGGAGCTATGAAGGCAAGCGCTTCAACAGCCCGAACGATCTCGTGATCGCGAAGAACGGCACGATCTTCTTCACTGATCCGCCTTATGGTTTGAAGGGCGGCAAGCCGGAGCTGGCGATCCATGGTGTGTATGCGGTGAATCCTGCTGCACTGAATGTGGTGACGCTGGTGGTGTCTGATGTTCAGTGGCCAAACGGAATCGCGCTGAGTCCGGATCAGAAGACGCTCTACGTGGCGGTGTCGGACAAGGAGAACACGCGCGTGATGGCCTATGACCTGCAAGGCGATGGCACCGCGAAAAACGGTCGCGTCTTTTTCAATGCGCAGTCGCTCAAGACTGCGGATCGCAAAGGCGGCTGCGATGGAATGAAGGTGGACACCAACGGCAACATCTACACGACCGGCCCTGGCGGGGTGCTGATCGTCAGCAAGGACGGCAAGCATCTCGGCACCATACTCACCGGGCAGGCGACAGCGAACTGCGCGTGGGGCGGCGAGGATCGCAGCACACTCTACATCACGGCGGACATGTTCCTGTTGCGTGTGAAGACGCTGGCGAAGGGGCTTTGACTCCAAAGAGCCTGTCGTAGCAGGAGGCTCGCTATTCTCTGAGAAGCTTCGTGAGGGCGAGGGCATTCATCACTGCTTTCGGCACGAAGGTGGCGGGCTCGACATATTCGGGCAGCTTGGAGCCGTCGGCGGTGCGCTCGGAACAGTGGGCATTGCCACCGTGGGGGCCGAGACCGTCGAGCGTGGGGGCGAGTTGCCAGAGATGGTTGGCATCACTCAAGCCGCCGCGTGCGACGGACACTGCGGTGAGGTTCATCTCTGCCGCGGCTTCGTGCCAGAGGTGGAAGAGCGCCTCGGATTCGACAGTGCCGGGCCATGCGTCCGTGCGTCCGATGCATTCGGCGCTGAGTTTGGCGCCATTCGCGGCGGTGCCGTTTAGACTGGCGAAAAAGTCATCAGCGCGCTGCAGCGCAGCGGGATCGGTGGCGCGGCATTCCCACTCGGCAGAGGCTTCATGCGGCACACGATTGACGACGGTGCCGCCGTGAATCATGCCGATGTTCACCGTGCGTTCTTCGGCGGCGTTGGTGAGCGCG
Organism: Prosthecobacter sp.; assembly: GCF_020439865.1. Classification (GTDB taxonomy): domain Bacteria; phylum Verrucomicrobiota; class Verrucomicrobiia; order Verrucomicrobiales; family Verrucomicrobiaceae; genus Prosthecobacter. The sequence continues at coordinate 14,986 of NZ_JAGRPF010000060.1, read as the reverse complement.
GCGACGTCCGGCAGCACGCGGACGAGAGCATCGATGGCGTTGACGCCTTCGTGATGCTTGCTGCCTGCATGCGCGGCCTTGCCCTCAGCGGTGAGCTGCCAGGTGCTGCGGCCTTTGCGCGAGGTGACGATGTGCCAGCCGCGTTCATCGACGGGGCCGCCTTCAAACACCAACACCGCGCGTGCTTTTCCTCCGCAGGTCTGGATGACGGCGCGGGCGAAGTCGTCGCCGATGACTTCTTCGGCTGCATTGGCGGCGAAGAGCCAGTGGGCACGCTCGAAGGCTTTGGGAGCGCAGTCACGGAGAATCTGCAGCATGAGCCAGATCAACGCAGTACCACCCTTGATGTCGACGGTGCCTGGACCGTAGATGCGTCCTTCGTCTGGGCGCTCATCCCATTTGAAGTCATTGCGCAGTTCCTCTTCAGGCGGGAAGACGGTGTCTGAGTGAGAGACCAGGACGATGGGATCGCCGCTCTGACCACGATGAGTGAGAAGAAGATGATGCCCCGTGCCGGCGATGGCACAGGGCACGAATGCCGGGGTGAAACCGAGGGGTGCGAAGGCTTCGGCGGTCAGCCTTGCTACCGCATCGACGCCCGCTGCGTTTGCCGTGAAGCTGTTGATCTCAACGAGGCGACGCGTCAGCTCGAGAGCGGCAGGCAGATGTGATTCGGCCGAGGATTGCAGGATGGAAGGGGTCATCGTGGAATGGCGCCTATGCCGGGACGGTCGGGCATGACAAGTGAACCTGTGTCGTCGTATTCGATGCCGGAGAAGTCGTCGTTGGTGATGTGCAGATGGCCGTCGAGGTCGATCCAGTCCACCCATGGCGCGAGGTGGGCGGCGGCGGTGACCCCGAGGCTGGTTTCAATCATGCAGCCCAGCATGAGTTGCAATCCGTGGCGTCGCGCGGCTTCGATCATGGCGAGAGCGCCGTCGAAACTGCCACACTTGAGCAGTTTGACGTTCACGCCGTCGACAAATGGGGCGAGCGCAGGAAGGTCTTCGGCGGTTTGAGCGCTTTCATCGGCAAAGATTGGCACGGCACGACCTGGTAGCAGGCTGCGCAACTCCTCCCAGCCTTCGACGCCCAGCCGGTGATGGATGGGCTGCTCGATGAGAGCGGGTGCGTAATCGGCGAGCTTTTCGATCATCAGCGGGGCTTCTGCCATGTCCCAGCCGCCGTTGACGTCGATGATCAATTTCGCATCCGGTGCGGCCATGCGTGCGACGGAGACGGTGGCGACGTCGAGTCCGAGATCCCCGGAGCCGAGTTTGAGTTTGAGCACGCGGAAACGCTGTCCGAGCGCGGAGACCTTGTCAGCGAAGACATCGAGATTTTGCGGGATGCCGAGCGAGTGGCAGCCGGGCGGTGCGGTGGCGGATGCTGGCGATCCGAGTCGTGCGTGCGCATGCGCAGACAGCGGAAGGCCCTCGCGATGACCGACGATGTCGTGATGCAGCAGATTGAGCGCGAGCGTGCCGATGCGCGAGGCGGCGCAGGCCAGGCGAGGCATGACCGCACTGACGAGATCGTGACGAAGGATGTTAACGGCGAATTCCGCCATTCCGCCGAGTGCGTCGGGGAGGATGGTTTGATTGAGCAACTCAAGTGTTTGCTGCGGGTCTTCGCTGTAATAGGGAACGAAAGGCGCCTCGCTCACATGCCCTCCGTGCGAGATGCGGAGCACCTGGCGTGTCGATGAGGTGCCATGAGCAATGCGGAAAGGCTCGCGAAGGTGAAGGGTTTTGAGGGAGGCGTGCACGCGACGCAGTCAACGATCAACCGCGACACAGGTCAAGGCGACTTCCATGAGGCATGCAGGGTGGCGACGTGGAGCACCGCTGCGCGACAGCTATTTGGGTTTGCGGCTGAACATGCGCTGGAAGAAATTCTTCTTCGGTTCCGGTGCCACGGGTGTCGCGGCGGGAAGCTGGGGCACTTGGGGAAACCGGTTGGCAGCCTCAGCGCCAACCTTGGTGCGAATGTCTTCACTCAACGAGGTTGCTCGAAGTTCCGGATTCCCCGTGACGACCTGCGGCTGGATGAAGACGATCAGCTCCTTGCGGGTTGTGGTGTTGTTGTCAGTTCGGAAGAGTTTGCCGAGCCCGGGAATTCTGCCGAGGACGGGCAGCCCTGTGCGTTTGTTGTCGAAAGTCTCAGAGATCAGTCCGCCCAGGACGATGGTGTTGCGGTCAGGAATGGTGACCGATGTGACGAGCTGTTCGGTGCCGATGATGGGGACGAGATTGGGCTGCACCAGCTGGGTGCCGACCACTGTGTCATTCACTTGAGACACAGTCAGCGTGACTTCGCCATCGGCGTTGATGAGCGGAACGATCTCAAGCTTCAGCACGACGTCCCGGTATTCGATGGTGGTCGTGGTGTTGCCTTGGGCGGCGTTGTTGTTGGCAAAGGTTGTCTGCTGCGAGGGGACGGGAATCTGGCGACCCGAAGTGATTACGGCTTTCTTGTTGTTGAGAGCGAAGATGGAGGGGCGGGAAAGCACTTTGAAGTTGTTGTTGGTCTCCAGGGCGGAGACAAAGACCTCGAGGCTGTCACCGATCGCACCATAGAGGTTCAGACCGCTGGTGGGGCCGAAGGGGGTGGTGATGAGATTGTTGCGTAGATCGCCAATCGCCCGGCCCGCGCCCGGGGGGGCTCCGCTGGCACCGAGGGCGAGCGTATCGGTGCGGTTGGTGAAGCCGCTGGCGCTGAAGTTGGTGCCATCACCTGCACGACTCAAAGCGGAAACATAGTCAATGCCCGAGGTCATGCCGTCGGTGAGCGTGATCTCGCCGATCACGGTGGCGAGGTACACCTGGGCAGGCTTGCGGTCGAGCTTGTCGAGCAGACTGTTAGTCTTGTCGATGTCCTCCTTGCGGCCCATGACGAGAATGGAGTTCGACATGGGATCAGCCACGACGCGGGTTTTGCCAACGAGCACGGAGACGGGGGCGTTGTTCTCGGTTGGCCCGGAGATGACATCGGCACGGGAGCCGATGCCTGAGGTTGTTCCTGTGGCGTCGTCCGAGGCACCTACTGCGGCAGTACTGCCGACGGTGCCGCCACGAGTGCCTGTGGTGGTTCTGCCACCGAGGAGCTGGCTGCTGTTGGTGGCGAGCGCCTGCTGGCGCTGCTGCTGGATGGTGCCGCCGCCCGGAAGCTGAGTGGTACCTGAGTTCACTTCCTGCAGGAGATCGACGACGGCACTGAGCACATCGAGGGCTGCGGCATACATGAGCTTTCGCTCGAAGGGTTCGGCCACCTCCAGGGGCTTGTCGAATTCGGCAATGAGACTGGCGATGTAGGCGTAGTCCGCCGGAGAAGAAACGACCAGGATCTGATTCAAACGCGTGTCTGCAACCACCTGGGCGCTGGGTTGGGCCATCTGGTTGTTCTGCTGCTGTTGCTGACTTCCGGAGTAGACGATCTGCGGACGCTGCTGCTGATTGTTGTTATTGTTGTTGTCACCACGGCCGTCGCTGGCGCTGCCACGGATCGTGTTGATGCCTTTCTTTTCCTTCTCCTGCGCCTGTGCTGTGAGGGTGGCCTGGATGATCTGAGCGATAGTGGCGGAATCTCCGAATTGGATGGGAATAAACTTTGTGACGAGTGAGGAGCCGGTGTCACCCACGTCGACCGCATCGCGGATATTGATGAGTTGTTTGACGACTGTGGCGCTTTCGGTGATGAGCAGGCCAGGCGGCGTGGTGACGGCGGTGATGCGTCCGTAGGCACCGAGACCGACATGGCCGGAGAGCATCTGTGCGGCATCCTCGGGCGAGAGGTTGTCCAACTTCATGAAGTAGGACACGATGCTTTCGTTGTCTGGGATGTCCTTCGGGCTGGTGTAGAACTTGACGCCGTGGGAGAACTGTACGGCGTTGGCGCTTTGACTGCGCGCCGGGAGGATTTTGGCGCTGCTGCCACCGGGTTCGGTGACGATGGCGTAGCCATTGGTGAGGAGAGAGGCTTCGATGAGCTTGATGGCCTCCTCCTTGGCCACGGGTTTGGGCGTGACGAGACTGATTTGAGCACCTTCGAAGATGCTTGTGTCCTTGATGAGCGTCAGCCCGGTGAGCTTTTCGTAAATTGCGAGGATGTCAGCCACGGGATTGGTGGCGAACTGCATCATCACCTGATCGCCCGTGATGGTGAAGGTCTCACCTTCACCCGGAGTTGCGCCGGGGGCGCCACCTTCACCACCGCCAAAGCCGCCGCGTCGCGTTCCGAATCCGCCTCGTCCACCCCCTGGAAATCCACCGCCGGGAAAGCCTCCCCCCCCTGGACCGAACGCTCCAGGAGGGCGGGTGCCATCCTGGGGCGCAGCGGGAGCATTGCCATTGGCGGCAGGTTGTGACGTCGGCGGTGCCGCAGGAGCTGTTGGTGTTGCTGCTGGCGCTGTATCAGATGCGGCTTGACCACATGCGAGGGTGGTGAATGCAATGAAGGTGAAGGTGTGAGCGAGGAAACGGCAATGCATGTAAAACTGGGGTGCGTGATTAGCTGGTCGGCGAGTCAGAAGGCGTTTTATTTTCCGCCTTTGTCCTGCTTCTCGATTTTGTCGAAGATGGCACGGACGGCGTTGCGGCGATCCTCTTCGGGCGCGTTGCGGAACTTTTCATCGCTGAACTTTTCACGTAGGGCATCGCGAAACTTCTCCCGGGCTTTGTCGGACAAGGATTCATATTTTTTGCGATCTTCTTCGCTCGGACCCCGGTTGCTGCGGCTGAACCGTTCGCCACCGCCAGGGGGAGGACCTGGAGGGCCGTCACGGCGTTCGCTCTTGTCCTTCTTCAGATCATCTTTGCCCAAGGTGCTGTGGCGAATGCTGAAACTTTCTCCCCCAATGGCGATTTTGGCCTGCGCAAAGTCGATCTTGTCCGCCGGTTGCGCGCTGACGAGCTTCCAGCCTTTGAGGTTGGGTTCGTCTGAGACCACGAGGGACTGCTTGTTGGTCTTGTCGTAGATCGTGACGACCGGCTTGCCATCAACATAGGCCATGCCGGTGAGCACCAGCGAATCTGAGATGCTGACGATGCGGGTGAAAGGTGAGTTTTCGACAACGGCAGTGAGAGTGGCCGGATCAAACGGCTGAGGAAGGTCGGGATCGACCGGTCCCGCAGCGGCTGTTGGTGAGGTGGCGGGAACCTCAGGCAGCGTAGGATCAAAACCGTCTGAGGGCAGGGGAACGAGGTCCGCCGTGGTCAACGGAGGAAGGGCATCGGCGGACTCCTGCGCCGACGCCAATTTCGCTGTCGAAGCGACAGCGATAAGGAAGAGAAGCAGAGAAATCGATTTCATGGTCAAAGTCCGGTTTCAGGCTTGAACCACCGTGCGAGGACGAGGTTGCAGAGCACCTGAGGGGTCTTTTCCTTTGCCCGGGCATCGATTTCTAGCTCCAACTGCTTGATGGCTTGAAACAGTTCGGGGGACTGCAGGGTGGCCAGCCAGCCGAGAAGCGTGCTTTGATCGCCTCGGAGACGCACTTCCACGGCGACTTCCCGGTAAACGGCGGCGTTGGCCTTGGCGTCGGCCGAGTCCGGTAAAAGCTGCTGTTTCTGCACCTGCAGCTGGTAGTCCAGCGCGACATTTTGGATTTCCTCCAGCAGCTGTGCCTGTGCCGTTCCCAAGCTCTCGGTCGAGGGCATGTTCTGGTTCAACCACTCAGCGCGTTTTTCCCAGAATTCTCGGTCCGCGAGGTAGCCTTCATTTTCGCGTTTCTCGTTTTCCAACGCAGAGATCTTCGCCAGCACGGCGGTGCGACGGTCAAGAAACTGCTTGAGCATGATGAACGTGGCCATCAGCAGCAGCGCGCCGATGCAGGCGGTCAGCAGCTTTTTTTCACGTTGGGTCAGAGCGAGAGGCATGAGAGGCGAGGATGAAAATCAGGGAAGCTTGCCTTGGGCGCGGAAGGTGGCGGTGGTGCCTTTGACTTCAGGGCGAGGGTTGGTCCATTCGTAGCGGCTGAGGACGCGATTCTTTTTGAAATCTTCGATGAACTGGAAGGCGAGCTGGGCATCGCGAGCTTCACCCTTGATGTCGATCTCGTTGCCTTTGACTTCAAAATCACGAATCACGATGCCGCTGCCGGGCATGATGCGATTGATTTCTGCGAGGAGGAAGAGCGGATAACGCTTGGGTTCAATGGCCGGTGCCAGCGCTTTCCAGCGTTCGTTGGCCTTGCGCACGGCGGCGGCGGGTTCGCTCGTGGCTTCAACGTCCTCCGCGAGTTTTGCCGCACGTTTTTCCTGATAGCTCAAATACGCGAACGCAAGAAATGCGAGCGACAGATAGAGCATGCTCCCCAGCACAAGGGCGCGGGTCAGCTTGCCGCGTCGCACGCTGGCGGTCTGCGCGGCGCGAATGCCGGCAGGCAGCATTTTGCCCCAGGTGCGTGTGTCGAGCGCGGTGTTGGGAGGCAGATCGGCCACGATACGGACCGGGAGATCCACAACGGAGCTGAGGCGTGAAGTCAGATTGTGGTCGAAATTGGCACCGACAAGCGCCACACCGGTGATGCTTTCCGTTCCCAGTTCGGATTCCAGAGACAGGCGCGCGAGGGTGATCTCCAGAGCGAGAGTCTCTTCGGTGGCGGGCGTCTGTGCGAAGATGTGGCTGTGGTATAACTTCCCATGATGATTCGCGGCCAGAACGAGATCTCCCTGTTCCTCGATGATCACGATGTGACCTGCCGGGAGCTGTGCAAGTCGCAGGGCGGCGGTGTAATCGCTGGCGTGTGCGGCGGCGAGTGTTTCAGGAAATGGATCGGCGAGGAGATCGACGCTGATGATGGACTGTCCGCCGAGGTGGCCCAGCAGGTGCCACCGGTAGTTCTTGCCAGCCGAATCCTGCTCCAGTTTGAATCCGCGGCGTTCGAGTTGGGTGACGATGATCTGCTCCAGCAGTTCGTTGTCCGCCTGGGGCAGCAGCAGGCCGATGGTGCGGCAGGCGGCGGCAGGCAGGCCGATGACGAGCGGTTTGGAGAGATGGGAGGCCTGTGAGGGGCTGTCCACCGCCTCCGCGCTGGTGCTCGATCGCGGCTTCCACACACGCCAGGCGGCATCAGGGGCGGGGAGAAGCAGTGTGGCGGCAGATAAAGACATTGTTTGGCGGGGTGTGATAAACTCACGCAGGAACGAAAAGTTGCAGCGGAACAGTCGAAAGTGGAATGGAGGCTGTAGGCCCGTTGTCGAGCTGTTTCTCCTTCGTTTTCCTCATTCCTCCATCCTGCCGAGATAGGTCACGGATCCGGTCTCCTGATTGCGGCGTACGACGAGGATGATTTTCGAGCGCTTGTCACCGACCCAGCCAATGCTGGTGATGCGGCGCAGGGTGGTGTCATCATCGTTGACGATGCCTCGGATCGCCGCCAGGTGGTCGCCGCTGAGGCCGAGAATCTGGTAGGCTTCATCGTCCCGGATACGGCGGTCGTCTTCGGTTCCCGGGATGCCGTCGGCTCCGTCACGCTCGCTGATGAAGCGTGTGACATCGTTCTCTGACGCACCCGTGACGGCCAGCAGCACGTCCTTGAACACAGTTCGCAGGTCGATCTGGCCTTCACCGTAGATGCTGAAGTATTCGCGCCAGTCGGGTTTCCTGCGGTCCACGGCATCCATGCCCCGCACCAGCAGCATTTCATCGACGCGGGCAAAGCCCTGATTCCGCGGGGCATCATAAATGCCGAGGTTCTTGTAGTACTCGGCCTCCGCCCCGTTGGCACGCTGGTTGTTGTCATTGTCCACCCAGTCGGCCAGTGAATCCGCGGCGATGCCGGCATCCTCGGCATTGAGCTGCCAGTAGATGAACAGATTGTATATCGCCTCTCGCAGCCGTTCGTCGGTGGCGTAGTTGATCGGAATGCGTGCACCTTCGTAATTGATCACGACATCAAAACCGCTGTCCGGGCCGATCTTTTGTTTCAGCACGAGGTCGCCGCGCCGGGTGCTCGGATGCAGGCCGACGGCGATTCCGCTTTCCGCCAAATGTAGCGCACGGAACTGATAGGCGGCCAGTTTGGACTCTTCGGCACTGAAGGTGATGTATTCCACCACTCCCATGACGGTCACGGACATGAGAAGGATGGCCCAGATCATCAGCATCAAAGCTGAACCCTTCTCACGAGCACCGGGATGATTCCTGCCGGCGAATGACAGTTGCGTTTTCATCGTCCACCACCTCCTCCGCCTGAAACAGGGGCGCCACCGCCACCCTGAGGTCCACCGCCTCCTGGCGGACCTCCTCCACCTGGGCCACCACGGCCACCGGAAGCGTCACTGCCACCACGGCCGCCTCCGGGACCACCACCTCCGGGACCACCACCTCCGGGACCACCACCTCCAGGGCCGCCACCTCCAGGGCCGCCACGTCCACCACCTCCTACACCAGTGCCGGTGCTGGACGTCTGGCTGGTGCTGCTGCTGCTGCTTGTTGATGGGGCGGGGGTTCTGCCAGCGGTGATCGTGATCACCGGCACAGTGTAAACCATGCGGATCGGCAGAGTACGATCTTTGAGCACGAGCTGCGCCTCGATCAGGTCCGGCCATTCCGATTTGCTCCATTCTTCATACCACGTCTCTTCCTTCTCGACGTAAAAGCGCCATCTCAGGGACACCACATCTGGCAGCAGCGGCATCCAATAGCGGCCCTCTTCGTCCGGGGCATACAGGCCTGTGGTGGCCTCGCGGATGCCGGTCTGACGGTCATCCGTTTTTGGGATCAGGTCTTCCCGCGAGAGTGACAGATAGTTTAGCGGCATTCCATTCGTGTCGGTCAGGCCATCCGGATGCGGCCGCATTCGCAATGTTGTGTCCTTGAGGCTGATGGGGTTCATGCCAAAGGGGAAGCAGTCGGGGGCTCCGGTGATCATTAGTTCCTGGATGATTGGCTCTGTGTTTTGCACGAGCTTGAGCGTCAGCGTGGCGGTGCTGGGCAGAGTGGTGAACGTGCGCCGGCTCAGCTCAATAAAGCGGTTCACGGAGTCGCTCTCCCGTTGGAGGTGCTCGATCTCTGCAGCACCTCGGACCGAGCCCCGGATGATCGCAAACAGGGTCGCGGTGATCATCGAGAGAATCGTGATCCCGATCACAACCTCGATCAGAGTGAACGCGGAGCTCGCTCTATTTCTGGGCGGGTTTGTACACATAGACGTTCAGTGTGTCTTCCTGCGGAACACCATCAAAAGAGGAGGTCGCCTTGATGGTGAGGTTGTAGATGTCGCTGAGGGTGCCGCCGCTGGTCGTTCTGAGCGTCACCGGCTCGGTGCTGCTGGTGTAGGTGACCCCGTAGGTTGTGTCCATCTGCGAGGTGCTCATTTCGGTGAGCGGCTTGCGTCGGATCTCCTCCAAAAAATTGCGCATCCCTATTCGGATGATCTGATCCCGCTTCAGGAGATTGGCCGTTTCCAGCGCCTGGTTCAACGACTTGGCCAGGCCAAGAACTGCGAGGGCGAAAATCGTCAACGCGATCACCAGTTCGAACAGGATGTAGCCCTTGCGGCGGCCTGTGGTGCTGGTTTTCATCGCAGATCAACACTCTCCTTCACGATGTCCGCCGTGAGTGCCGCGAACTCCACATCGAAGGTGGCGGACTCTCTTTCAACATGGACCTTGAGCGGCTGGCAGATGCCGCTTGGTTGAAAAACCCACAGTCTGACGATGTCGCCTTCCAGATAGGTTGGCTCCGTGTCATACCAGAATTGGATTGCGTACTTCATGTCCGCCGGCATTTCGTACTTCTCCGACCAGTACTCGTCATACTTCGGCGCTGGAGGGGCCAGAGGCAGTTCGGTGGTTTTGGTCACGCTGCCGCCGTTGTCGAGATCGTTCTTGTCGAAGGTGGCCTGCTCTTCGGGATGATTCTGCCCTGCCTCCATGAACTCCTGCAGTTCGGCAAGCTGGAGATATGGATTGAAATAACGTGAGGCCGTGAATCCACCGCTGTGAAACACCACCTGATACGGGCGTTTCTCGGTCATTGCACGCAGGCGCGCTTCACGCGCGAGATTGACCAGCGCTGTGACCGGCTCACGCGCCAGACGTTCTTCGCGGAAGCCCTTCAGCATGGGGACCGTCGCCGCCGCTAGAACAGCGACGATGGTCAGAGCGATGATGATTTCGACCAGTGTGAATCCTCGAGATGCAGAGACACGGGAGGAAATCGGCGAATGACGGGTGATGAGGGGATCATCTGCGTCATGGCTGTTCTTCGTGCTCAGACATTTGAGTTTCATGAATCACTTGGCCGCCGTCTTCTTCCAGTTGCCGATGTCATCTTCAGTGCCGTCCTGTCCGTCTGCTCCGACGGTCCAGACGTCATACGGCTTCTTCGATTTCTGGGCGGGGAAACGGTACTTGTATTCCTGACCCCACGGATCCTTGGGCATTTCCTCCATGAAGGCGCGGTAGTTCTCAGGGATCGGCTCGATGGTCGGTTTTTCCACCAGAGCATGCAGACCCTGTTCGGTCGTGGGCATGCGCAGGGCGCGGGACTCATAGGACTGCAGGGCGAGCCCGATGGCCTGAAGGTCGCTGTCCACGCGGGTGTCTTTGGCGGAGTCGATCTGGCCTTTGAGCAGGTAGATCGAGCCGGAGGCCAGGATGGCGATGATGGTCAGCGTGATCACGATTTCGATGAGCGTGAAGGCGGCGGCTTGGCGGGTCTGGGTGTTCGATGGACGGATTTTCATGACTGGGGAATTGAACAGGATTTCTGAAGGGATGAACAGGAGGAAATAGGGATGGTTTCGTGCCTTTAACCGCCACCTCGGATGCCGGTGACGCTTTGGGCGATTGCGGCGACGATAGAGTAAGCTACGGTGCCGACCATGATGGCCATGACGACGAGAATGATCGGGGTGATCATTGCCGTCATGCGTTTGATACGTTTGTCGAGCTCCTTGTCGTAACGAACGGCGCATTTTTCCATCGATTTGCCGAGCTGGCCGGTCTGCTCGCCCACGGCGATCATGTCGGCCAGCAGGAGAGGGAAGCTGCCGACTTTGCGCAGGGCGTTGGAAAGGGGCGCGCCTTCTGACACCAGCGCGGTGACCTTGGCGAGCAGGGACTGGATGAAGACGTTGGCGGAGATTTTGGATACGAGGCGGATGCTGTTGAGCAGCGGCACGCCGTTCGTGATCAGGTTGCCGAGCGAGTGTGCGAACTGAGCGTAAAATCTCATGCTCATGATTGCTCCGAACAGCGGGAGTTTGAGCTTGGTCTCATCCCACCACATGCGGCCTGCGGGGCTGGAGATGTAGCCGCGGAAGGTGAGCACGGCGGCCGTGATGGCGGCGCCGATCGCCCACCACCATTGGCCCATGAAATGATTGAAACTGATGAGCAGTTGCGTGGCGGCCGGGAGCTTCTGGCCGTTTTTGCCCATCAGATCCATGATCTGCGGCACCATGAACGTCATGAACACGATCATGAGGACGACACACGCTCCGATCAGGAAGGCCGGATAGATCATCGCCTGAGTCACCTTGGCCTGCAGATCGGCCATCACGGCAAGGTTGTTGGCAAGGCGGCGCAGGATGCTTGGCAGGGAACCACTGACTTCACCGGCGGCGGCCAGATTGCAGTAAAGATCGTCGAAGCTCGGCGATGCCTTCCTGAGCGCCTTGGCTACGGTGGAGCCTTCACGCAGTTCATTGCGCATCGTGCTCGCGATGCGGCGCAGCGCGTCCGCTTCCTGCCGTTCCTGCATCACTCGGAAAGCCTGGTCAATCTGTAGCCCGCCATCGAGCAGGTCGGCGAGTTCTTCGGTGAATAGGATGAGCTGTGCCCGCTTCAACTTCACCGGCCCTTCGTCCGCCGCCGCTTTCGTCTTGGCTGCATCCGACTTCTCCTCCTGGGTGACTTTGACCGGCGTCAGCGACTGCGCTTCGATTTTTCGGAATGCCTCGGCCCGTGAGCCCACCGTGACGGAACCGGTGACAGTCTGTCCGGTGGAGGTGAGTGCGGTGTAGGCAAAGGCGGGCATGGCGCTCTATTAAACTCAGCGAATTTGGGTTTCAATCTTACTCGCTGGCGGCTGTCACGGTCATGACTTCCTCGATGGTTGTCACACCTTCCGCGGCCTTGCGGAAGCCGTACTGCCGCATGGGGACCATGCCGTCCTTGAGCGCCTGGGCTTTGAGCTCGATGCTGTTGGCTCGGTTGTTGATCTTGTCCTGCAGCGCTTCGGACATGAGACAGATCTCCATGATGGCCAGACGACCGGTAAATCCGGTGTTGCGGCAGGAGCGGCAGCCGCCGGGCTTGAACAGCTTGCCTTTCCACTCCAAGGGGAATCCGATGGTGCGCAAGTGGCTGTCTTCATGATGGGCAGGCTGTTTGCAAATGCCACACAGGGTGCGGACAAGTCGCTGGGCCTGGAAGGCGCGCACCGAAGAAGAAATCATGAACGGCTCGATGCCCATGTCGAGGAGGCGTGAGATGCCGCCGACGGCGTCGTTCGTGTGGAGCGTCGAAAACACCAAGTGGCCCGTCAACGCACCGCGAATGGCGATCTCGACCGTTTCCTGGTCGCGCATTTCCCCCACCATGATGACATTCGGGTCACCGCGCAGAATGCTGCGCAGTCCGGCGGCGAAGGTGAGATCGATTTCCGGCTTCACCGCGATCTGAATGATGCCGTCGAGCTTGTTTTCCACCGGATCCTCGATGGTGACGATGCGGCGCTCCTTCGTGTTCAGTTCCTTGAGGAAAGTGTAAAGCGTGGACGATTTACCGGAACCGGTGGGGCCGGTGACGAGAATGATGCCGTTCGGAGCCGCGAGCAGTTTGCGAATGGTGGCTTCGGTCTTGTCGTCGAGCCCGAGAGCCATGAGGTCGAACTTTTTGCGCGTCAGCAGGCGCAGCGCCACGGATTCACCGTTCACGCTCGGGATTGTCGCCACACGAACGTCGATGGGCTCGCCGTCGAGTTCGAGGTTGATGCGGCCGTCCTGCGGCATGCGACGCTCGGCGATATCGAGATGCGCCATGATCTTGAGTCGCGAAATGAGCGAGGCCTGCAGCAAACGCATATTGGGTGGGACAGGCACTTCGAGAAGCTTGCCGTCCACGCGGTAACGGATGCGCAGGTCGCGCTCCAGCGGCTCCACGTGAATGTCCGTGGCGCGTTCCTTGAGCGCCTCGCGGAACACCTGATTTACGAAGTTCATCACCGTGGCCTCTTCGTCGGCTTCGTCGAGCACAGTCGTCTCCTGTTTGAGATCGTCGTGATCATCACCGCTTTCGCGGCCTTCGAGCAGTTCTTCGAAATTCTCAGCGCCCACGCCGTAGCCTTGATGCAAGGCTTCAAGAATGCGGTGCCGCGGTGCGATCTGCCAGTGGACACGCTTGCGCAGTTCCTGACCGACCGCCTGACGGGCGCTGAGGTCAAAGGGGTTGTAGGTGAGGATCGTCACCTCGTTGTTCGCAACCTGAGCCGGGCAAATGCGGTGTCTGAGTGCCAGCTTGGCGGGGAAGCGGCTGTGCAGACCTTCTGCTGCTTCGCCGACACCGTTTTCAGCGTATGGAAGGCCGAGACCGGTGGCGAGCTGGGCGAAAAAGGCGTCTTCATCCACCATCGTGCTGTCCACCACGGCATCCATGAGCGGCTGATGCTTGTCTGCGGCGAGTTCGAGCGCGTGACGCAGGCGGGTGGGTTCGGCGCATCCAGCGCTGGCAGCAGTGCGGACGAGGACGTCGATCAGGGAAGGGGAAGGCATGTGGGTGCGATAGAACGCGGACAGGAGGACAAAGTTTCGCTCGCACCGCAAGACCTTGCTGGAGAAAGAAAATCTGTGGAGCCACTGGAAACGTGTGCTACATCGCAGCCTGCATGAACACCACCCCTCACATCCTCCGCCAATCCCTCAAGGCCCTCGCCTTCGCCGGTCTCGCTCTCGCCATGAGCAACTGCGCCGCCGTCAAGAAAGGCAACTACTCGGTCCATTTCGATCCGCCCGCCAAGGCGGTGAAGAATCCGGCGAATGTGCGGGTGAAAATGAGCACCGGTGCCCAGCGCGTCTATGTGATGGAAGGAAACGAAGTGTTGCTTGCCACGCCATGTTCCGTCGGTACTGCGAGCACCCCGACCCCCAAGGGCAACTTCACCATCTACAGCAAGGTGGCGAACCGCCGCCGCGTCAGCTCCCCGGGAGCCGGTTATCCGATGACCTTCTGGATGGAGTTCCAGTCCGCTTATGGCATGCACTGGGGCTGGGTGAAGCCCTATCCGTGTACCCACGGCTGTGTTCGTCTGCCGATCAAGTCGGCTCAGAAAATCTTCAGCATGGTCCGCACCGGAACTCCGCTCAACATCGCCGAGTCCCAGCCTGAAGACGCCACGATTGGCAAGACTCTTCCCGTGCTTGATGACAGCAGCCTCGCCGACCCGCCAGACTCCTACATGCTGAGCAACAAGGTCTTCGAAGACGCCGCCAAGGGCAAAATGTACTACTGAGCCGTTTTATCTCCGCACTCATGTCTGCTCCCGCTCAAGCCGCCCGTCGTGTGAACGTTCGCACACCGGAGGTCATGGAGCGTGTGCAGGCTGAGGTGGAGACGCATTATCGGAGCCACATCGTTGAGCAGATCCGCGCCAAAGGCAGCGTGATCACCATCGGCGGGACCACGATCCGGCTCGCCCGCGATTTTGGCTTCTGCTATGGCGTGGAGCGCGCGATCGATCTCGCCTACGCGGCTCGCAAAGTGTTTGCGGACCGCCGTGTGTTCCTGTTGGGAGAGATCATCCACAATCAGGAGGTGAACCGTCAGCTCACGGAGATGGGCGTGGTCAGCATTCCGAACGTGGATCACGAGGCCATGGTCGCCACGATGACGAATGAGGATGTGGTCATTGTGCCGGCTTTCGGTGCCGAGACACGCTTGATGAAGCTCATCGGAGAACGTGGCTGCATGGTGGTCGATACAACATGCGGGGACGTCATGAGCGTGTGGAAGCGCGTTCGGCAGTATGCCAAAACCGG
>NZ_JAGRPF010000059.1 GCF_020439865.1 Prosthecobacter sp. | reverse complement strand
GTTGCAGGACATCTGGGAGATGGTGTCGAGATTCTGGGTGAGGATGGCCGTCTGGCAGCCCATGCGCGCCGCCGCCATCGCCGCCTCCACTCCCGCATGACCGGCTCCGCAAACGATGACGTCGTAGTGCTTGGGGAAGGTGTAGAGGCTGGCGGACATGCGGCTGGAAGGGGAAGCGACAATCTAGCACAGGGCAGGGGATTGTTCCATGTGGAACATCAACCAAGCTGCTCAGGCAATGCCGAAATGAAGGGACCTGAAAAGCCAGCGGAAGCAGACCTGTCCACACCCTCCATTTACGAGCACAAATCAATTATGGGGTGTGTCGAGTTCAGCATCTGACAAGGCAGGGTTTCGGATATTCCCGGATCAAACACGCTGCTTGCCTTTGGCACCCTTCCCGCTAGTATCGACCTTCCAACATGGCCACGACGAAAGCCCCCTCCAAAGCGCTGGCAAAGCACGCCAACGACCCGATTAATCAGAAACTCACCAACGAGGACAAGGTGGGTCTTTACCGCAAGATGGTGCGCATCCGCCGCTTTGAGCAAGTGTCACTCCAGCACTACCAGGCTGGGCGCATGGGAGGCTTCCTTCACCTTTACATCGGCCAGGAATCCGTGGCTGTCGGCACCGTTTCCGTGATGGGGGAAAACGATCATGTCATCACCGCTTATCGCGACCACGGCCATGCGTTGGCGGTCGGCATGGGCATGAACGAGTGCATGGCCGAACTCTTTGGAAAGGCCACTGGCTGCTCCCGTGGCAAGGGTGGCTCGATGCATTACTTCGCTCCAGACAAGAATTATTGGGGAGGTCACGGCATCGTGGCCGGCCAGACTCCACTGGGCCTTGGCCTCGCCTATGGCCTCAAATATCGCGGCGTCAAAGGCGCGGCCCTTTGCTTCCTCGGCGACGGTGCGGTGAATCAGGGTGCCTTCCACGAATCGCTGAATCTCGCCGAACTCTGGGATCTGCCGGTGATCTATGTCATCGAAAACAACGGCTACTCGATGGGTACCAGCCAGCAGCGCTCCTCCGCCTATGTGGACTTCCTCGCCAAACGTGCCGAAGGCTACGGCATGGCCTGGGAGCAGTTCAACGGCGAAGACATTTACGAAGTCCGCGCCGGGGTCGGCAAGGCGATCGAGCGGGCGCACAGCGAGTCAAAGCCGAGCATCCTGGAAATCGCCACCTACCGCTGGGAAGGCCATTCCGTGGCGGACGCCAACAAGTTTAAGTACCGCACCAAGGAAGAGGTCGAGAAGTTCCAAAATGAGCACGACCCCATCCAGGTGTGGAAGCGCAACCTTCTGAGCGAGGGAGTCGCCACGGAAGAAGAGTTGAAGAAGATCGACAAGGAAGCGCAGAAGGAAGCCGAAGACTCAGCCGAATTCGCCAAGTCCAGCCCCTATCCGGAGCCGGAAACGATCTTTGAAGACGTGTATTGGGAAGTGGACAACAAAACCGAAGCCGGCCAAACCGGACGGCACTTCTTCAATGATTGATGCGAGGCGTATATACGCCTAAATCATTCATTTTGAGTCTTTTACGTCTGTTTCGGCGCTGGATGTAAGCACATCCGCCATGCCGGTGATGATGACGACATGCTTGTCGTAAGTCGCCTTCGTGTTCGTCAACTGGGTGATGTAGGTCAACGCCTCAGTCAGCGGGATGTTGTTCAGCGCCAGGGTCAGTTTTCGTTCTCCGAGATCTGCACCTTTGATCATGAAGTTCGGCGTGACCTTGCCGCCGCTGGCATTCTTTGACAGCACCCGGAGTCCGTCGATCGCCTCCGCGAGCGTCACATCCTGCATGTCCACCTTTGGCAGCATCACCGCGTCGTACTGTTTTTTCAGCGTGCCTTCGTCAATCTTGTGATTCGCGCGGATGAAGGCCAGCATCTTGGTCGTCTCGGTGTGCTCCGCATTGGCCGCAGCGACTCGGGACAGCAGCTGCTAGGCGGTGGCGTAGTCGTTGCGGTAGAAGGCCGCGCGGCCCTGCTGGAACACCGCGTTGAGATCTTCAGCCGAGACGGGAGCCGTGATCAAAACAAAGGCCGCAATAAATGCGGCCGTGGAAACAGAAACCTTCGCCCTAATCATATTTGTTTTCATAGGATGGTTGGATTGATTGAATGCGATTTCATCAAATCGGCGGACGGAAGTCAAGCCTGCAACCGGCGCAGGCTTGAAGCCGTGTGATTCCTGCTCCATCCGTGAAACCCATGCCGCCGCCGAAAAAGAAAACCACCAGCCAAGTAAACGTCCTGCTCGGCAGCGATGAAGCGCGGGTGAAGGAGGCCGCGCTCGCGCTGGTCCGCAGTCTCACACCGCAGGATGCCGGCGACTTCGGCAACGACATCATCGACGGCACGGCGGACAATGCCGATCATGCCGGACAAATCTGCGGCAACGTCTGCATGGCGCTGCAGACGCTGCCCTTCTTCGGCGGCACGAAAGTCGTGTGGCTGAAGAACGCGAATTTCCTGGCCGACTCTGGCGCCGGTCGCGGTCAGGATGCGGTGAACGGTTTTGAACGCATCGTCAATGTCGTCGAAGGCGGACTCGGGAGCGACGTGCAGTTCGTCATCAGCGCGACCGGCATCGACAAGCGCCGCAATTCCTACAAGCGACTGTCCAAGCTCGCGAATTTCGAAGTGTTCGACAAGCCGGACACCTCTCGCGCTGGGTGGGAAGGACCCGTGCTCGCCATGGCCTCGAGCAAGGCGAAGGAACTCGGCATCACCTTTGAAAGCGGAGCTTTGGAACTGCTCGTGCAAATGGCCGGCGACGACACGCGCCAGATGGAAAACGAGCTCGAAAAAATCGACCTGTATCTCGGCGAGCGCCGTCGCGCCGGACTCAAGACGGTGCAGGGCCTTGTCTCCATGAGTCGTGCGGGTGTGCTGTGGGATCTCGGCAATGCGATTGGAAAGCGCGATCTGTCGCGTGCACTCGAACTGCTCGGAACGCTCATGTATCAGGGCCAGAACGCCATCGGCCTGCTGCTCGCCGCCATCGTTCCACGCGTGCGCAGCCTCCTGCTCATCAAGGATCTCGGCTCGCGCTACAAGCTCAACAAATTCAACTACTCGGGCTTCTGTGCATCCCTCGAAGGGCTGCCCTCGTCCGCCACCGGACATCTTCCCCGCAAGAAGGACGGCACCGGCTTCAACGCGTATCCAATGTTCCTCGCCCTGCCGGAGACAGGGAACTTCACGCTCGACGAACTCCATGCCGCCTACAAGGCCTGCCTCGCCGCGAACGCAAAACTGGTGACCTCGTCACTCGATCCGAAGCTCGTGCTGGAGCGCTTGCTCGTCGGCATCCTGGCGCGCAAATCACGCTGATCCCGCGATGACCACTTCCACCATTCTCACCTGTCTGCTCATCGGCATCCTCAGTGGCATTGTCGCTTCTCTGTGCGGTGTCGGTGGTGGCGTAGTCATGGTGCCGGCCTTCGTGTTCTTTCTCAAACTGGAGCAGAAGACCGCCGTCGCCACTTCCCTCGCCATCATCATTCCCACCGCTCTCATGGCCACCACGCAGAATGCGCGTTCGGGATTTGTCGATTGGAAAGTCGCCGCGATCACCGCTGTGTCCGCATCCGTGTTCGCCTACTTCGGCGCCGGCTGGCTCAAGAGCATGAGCAACGAAACGCTCTCCCGGATCTTCGGCACCATCCTCGTCGTCTTCGGCGTCAAGATGCTGTTGCAGGGGAAGGCGTGAATGGTTTCCACCACCTCACCACACCAGTGCGTCGAGCAGAAACGTCGCGATCATCGCGCACGACACCACCAGCCTCAGCACCAGACCCACGCCAGTCCCGAGTAGGGATCCCCAGGCGGATTTCGCCGCAGGTTGCAGGCGCTTCTTGGCAAACAGCAGTTCAAAAGCGATGCCGCCGATCAGCGGACCGAGCACCAGTCCCAGCGGCATGAAGAACATGCCCGCGATGCCGCCGATGAAAACACC
>NZ_JAGRPF010000058.1 GCF_020439865.1 Prosthecobacter sp. | reverse complement strand
TATCCCATTTGTGGATCGGCGAAGGTGAGTCCGTATGCGCTGAAGGAGGCGGCGTATCTGATCGACTTGATGCTGGCGAAGCGGCCGGACGTGCGGGAAGCGATGATCGCAAGTGGGTCGAGGCTGTGCGTGCTCGCGCACAACGAGTTCACTACGGACCAGCCGGAGTTCGCGAATTTGGAGCCTGTAAAGGAGTTCGAGTCGCTCACGGCGAAGGAATATTGGGATGCGCGGGCACGTGGACTCGGTGGCAGCGAGACAGATCCGTTCTGCTCGTGCGCGGAAGAGAACCTTCTGGCCTACGATGGCGATCCGTATGACACGGAGAACATTCTCATCCACGAGTTCGCGCACAACATTCACCTGCGAGGACTAACGAATGTCGATCCGACTTTCGACACGCGATTGAAGGCAGCATTTGACGACGCGATGAAGGCGGGGCTGTGGAAAGGTGCCTACGCGTCGTCGAACCATCACGAATACTGGGCGGAAGGTGTGCAGAGCTGGTTCGACAACAACCGTGAGAACGACGCGCAGCACAACCACGTCAACACACGCGACGAACTCATTGCCTACGACCCGAAACTCGCCGCGCTGTGTCGCGAGGTCTTCGGCGACACCGTCTTGAAGTACACCAAACCGCAGACGCGACTCAAAGATCACCTCGCAGGCTATGATCCTGCCAAAGCACCCAAGTTTGTTTGGCCGGACCGGCTCTTGAAGGCACGTGGTGTCATCAAGCAGGATCAGCGAAAGCGCTTTGAGAAAGCCACAGGCACCAAGGAGCACGATCAGAAGCTCATTGCCGGATGGACGGTGAGAATTCACCCCGATCTCTTCAGGCAGGATGCTGTGGCGTTGGAGAAGGCGCTCGGATTGCTTCGAGCGCAGCTCGATGAAATCGTGCGTGTCGTCCCAGCCAAGGCGGTCGCGGAACTGCGCAAGGTTCCACTTTGGATCAATCCCCAGTATCCGAACTCACGTCCACGCGCCGAGTATCATCCGGGCGCAGGCTGGTTGAAGGATAACGGTCGCAATCCTGTGATGGCCAAAGGTGTCGAGTTCACCAACGTGAGCGTCTTTGAGGCCGAGACTCGGCGCATGCCGAACTTCGCGCTGCATGAGCTGGCGCACGCCTATCACGACCGCGTGCTCGGTTTCAACAATGCAGAGATCGAAGCGGTCTACGAAAGGGCGAAGGCGGCGGGCAAATACGACAAGGTGCAGCGCCAGGACTCCGAAGGACGCAAGCGGCTCGACAAAGCTTATGCAATGACCAACGCGAAGGAATACTTCGCCGAGTGCACCGAAGCGTTCTTCACCCGCAATGACTTTTTCCCTTTCACGAGTGATGAACTCAAGGCGCACGATCCGGAGATGTTCGCGCTGCTGGAGAAGCTGTGGGGAACGAAGGTCCCTTGATCGCTCACCCGACGTCGGCCTGCGGGAACTCATCAAGATTCCACGTGGGCTGGCCGCAGGCGATGGCGATTTGATTCAATTGCTGAATCTCGTGTCTTGAGAAGAGCAGGCCGCCGTTGCGAGTGCATTTCTCAGCCCAGCGTGCCTCCAACTCGCCCGGCAGCAGGCAATGCTCATTTCCATGGGAAAGGATGTCGGCGATGACGGCTTTTAGATTCTCAGCTTGTGACAAGCCGCCTGCAAATGCTCCTCCGGAGAGCGCATCGGAATGGATGACTTGAAAATAGAAGCACGGTGTCTGCTTGGCGCCGGGAACGGGATTGCGACCACGAATGGTCGGAAGCGAGCCGCCGATGAGCGCGGCGAACAATTCATCCGCGAGCGCGAGGCCGTAGCCCTTGTGCTGGCCGAATGGCAGCAGCGCAGCGACTTGTTTCGGATCCGTAGTCATGTGGCCGTCCTTGTCGAGCGCGAGGTCAGGCGGCAGTGATTTGCCTTCGCGCGCCAGCTGCTGCACACGTCCCAGAGCAATCACTGACGTGGCCCAGTCGATCACAATGGGAAAACCGACGGCGTCGGTGGTCGGAAAGCCCCACGAGTGCGGATTCGTCCCCAGTGTGGCGTGCTTGCCACCAAAGGGCGCGACTCCGGTTTTGGCGGAGGTGCAGTTGGTGTAGGCGACGTAACCGCGTCGCGCCACCTCCATGACGTAGCCACCTCCCCACAGGTAGTGAAACGCATTGTCCACGGACACTTGGCCGATGCCGTATTTGTCGGCGAGAGCGATGCAGGTTTCGAATGCCTGCTCTGCCACGGGCTGACCGAGCTTGCGATTCGCGTTCCACACTTCGGTGGCAGCGAAACGTCCTGGCAATTTCTCAATTACGGCACGTGGCACGCAGCCGCCGACCTTCGAGCCAAAGTGATCGTCGAGACTCAGCGCCTTGATGCCATTGTGCGTGCGGACGCCGTGCCATGAGGCGCTTTGGGCGATGCGCACGGCGGATTGTATCTCATCTTCATCATAGCCACGCACGCGGTAGGCGGCGGCGATGGTGGCGTTGTGCCGTTCTACGGGCACGACGTGCATGATTTCATCTTCGGCGTTCATCGGCATGAGACGTTACTGGGATTCATCCTGCAAGGGCCGTCGGCCCAAACCAAGACCGAGAATGATGGTCGCGCTCACCGCCATGGAGGCGGTGAGGACATAGATACCGATGGCAAACGAGCCGGTGTTCTTTTCGATGCTGCCCAGCAGATACGGCCCCATGAATCCGCCGATCTGGCCAATAGAGTTGATCAGACCAATGCTTCCGGCGGCAGCCGACTCCGTCAGAAAAAGGCTGGGCAACGCCCAGAAGGCCGGCTGATAGCCTTTGACGCCCGCAAAGAAGATCATGAAGCAGAGGATGGTGAGAACGAGGTTGCCTTTCGTCAAAGGCGCAAGCCCCAAGGCGGTGAGACCGATGATGATCGAGAATGCGGCGTGACAGCGGCGCTCTCCGGTGCGGTCTGAATTCCAACCGACGAACAATTGGCTGCCAAGCGCGAGACACGGAGGCAAAATGACCAGCCAGGTGATCTCGTTGAGGTTCAGCGAGTACCACGCCTTCAAGATGCTCGGGAAAAAGAACTCGTAGCCGTAGTTTGCGGTGACACTGCAGCAAAACGCGAGCGCGAGTAGCAGCACCTTCGGATTTCGAAACGCCTCGCCCAGCGTCATGCGCTTGCCCTTTGAGCGTTGTTCTTTTTCGATTTGAAGCTGCTTCTCCAAGGCTTCGCGTTCCTCGTTGGTGAGCCATTTCGCGTCGCGTGGTCGGTCTGGCAGAACGAACAGCACGACAAAGCCCAGCACGACCGCCGGCGCGCCCCAGAAAATGTACATCCACTGCCAGCCTTCCATGCCGAGTATCTCAGGATGATGCACCGTGACTCCGTTGATGACCTCGTCAGTGCCGATTTTCAGCAGCAGGTTGGAAATCTTGGGGCTGAGGATCTGCGCCACCGGTGTGGCGATCAAAAACCACGCCACGGCGCGTGATCGATCCCGATTGGGAAACCAGTGCGTGAGATAGACGATGACACCGGGGAAGAAGCCTGCCTCCGCCAGACCGAGGGCAAAGCGCACGCAGTAAAACTGCATCGGCGTCTTTACGGCGGCCGTCAGCGCGGCCAAGATGCCCCACGTGACCATGATGCGAGACATCATGCGACGTGCGCTCCATCTCTCCACGAGCAGCGTACCGGGCACTTCGAGCAAGATGTAGCCCCAGAAAAACATCCCCGCGCCGAAGCCGATGACAGCGTTGTCGAAGTCTGGCAGGTCTTTTGCCATCGTCAGCTTGGCGAGGCTGACATTGGCCCGGTCCACATACGCGATCACGTAGCAGACAAAGAGCAGCGGCAGCAGGCGCCAGTAGGCCTTGCCCCTGGCGCGGTCCAAGGCGGAAGTGTCGGTTGTCATGAGCAGGTCGGGAAGCTTGGATGTGGCTATCGCCCAGTCGAGTTCTTTTGCAACGGACCGTTCGTAGCCTCACACGGCGGCTCGACAGAGCCCAAAGCATGATGAAAGAGGGAAGCGGCGAGCGACTTTATTCCAGCAGCCGCTTTTAACCCCCAATGGCTAGAACATCCCCCAAAGCCCTCTTTCCACTGTCTGCCCTGTGGCTGATTGCCACGTGCTCGTTTGCCGCGCCTGCGGAGCATCCGGGCAAGCCTCTTTATCAAAAGCTGTGCGCCAACTGCCACGGCGCGAACGGCGAGGGAGTGAAGGACAAATACGATGACAAGCTTGTCGGCGAACTGTCGGTGGACGCGCTGGCGCGGAAGATCGACCGCACCATGCCGGAGGACAAGGAGCACCTGTGCGTGGGCGAAGAGGCCAAGCAGGTCGCGGCTTACGTTTACAAGGCCTTTTACTCTCCTGAAGCTCAAGCCCGCGCGCATCCGCCCACGAAGGATCTGAGCCGCCTGACGATCGCGCAGTATCGCGCCTCGGTCATGGATTTGATCGGCCGCTTCCGCATGGGCCCTGGCTTTGACCGGCCCGTGCTGGAAGAACAGGGGCTTAAGGCAGTGTATCGCGGCGTCGAACTGCCGAAGCCCGGTGAAGAGGCCGTGGACACCACACCGAAGCAGGGCATCAA
Source organism: Prosthecobacter sp. (assembly GCF_020439865.1). Lineage (GTDB taxonomy): Bacteria > Verrucomicrobiota > Verrucomicrobiia > Verrucomicrobiales > Verrucomicrobiaceae > Prosthecobacter. The sequence continues at coordinate 29,576 of NZ_JAGRPF010000058.1, read as the reverse complement.
GAAAAAGCGCCCGAACTACAAGCTGGAGCGCGTGGACGGACAAGTGGCCTTCCATTTCGGAGAAGGGAGCCCGGACCCGGAAAAGATGGAAGCGGAGCAATTCGACAACCGCTGGGAAGGCAGCATCATCGCACCAGAGACGGGCGTGTATGAGTTCATGCTCAAGACGGAGAACGGCGCTCGACTATGGATCAATGACACCACGGAAGGCCACGCGCTGATCGACGCCTGGGTGAGCGCTGGACCGCAGGTGCGCGAGGAAAAGAAGAGCCTCTTTCTGCTCGGCGGACGCGCCTACCGGCTCGTGCTAGATCACTTTAAATTCAAAGAAAAGTCCTCCTCCATTGAACTCTGGTGGAAGCCGCCGCACGGAGTCGCCGAACTCATCCCACAGCATGTGTTGCGCACGGATCGTCCGCGTGAGCTGATGATCGTGAGCACGAACTTCCCTGCCGATGATCGCAGCGTGGGCTATGAGCGAGGCACGTCGATCTCCAAAGGCTGGGATCAGGCCACTACCGAAGCCGCAATTGCCACTGCGGAACACGTCGAGGAGAAGCTGAACGAACTCGCAGGCACGAAGGACGGCGCCCCAGATCGTGAGGAGAAGCTTCGAAAGTTCGCGCTCACCTTTGTCGAAGCCGCGTTCTGCCGTCCGCTCACCGACGAACAAAAGCAGCTCCATGTCGAATCACTATTCAAGAGCGCGGGCAGCCCCGAGAAGGCGGTGAAGCGCATCGTGTTGTTCACGCTGAAATCGCCGCAGTTCCTGTATCCAGAACTGCGCGAATCGGAGAAACCCGACGACTTCGCCATCGCCTCGCGTCTGGCGCTGAGCCTGTGGGATTCCATCCCCGACAAGAAACTGCTGCAGGCCGCCGCCGCAGGCAAGCTGCGCACTCCCGATCAAATCCGAGCCGAGGCGCAGCGCATGCTACCAGACGCTCGCACGAAGGCCAAGCTGCATGGTTTCTTCCATCACTGGCTGGAACTCGAACGTGCGGAGGGCAACGCCAAGGACCCCAAGGTCTTCCCCGGCTTCGACGACCGCGTGCTGGCCGATCTGCGCGAATCCCTGCTGGAGTTTCTCGATCAAGTCGTGTGGAGCGAGAAGTCCGACTACCGCGAGTTGCTGAAGGCGGACTACCTGCTGCTGAACAACCGTCTCGCCCAATTCTACGGCAAGCCGGTGCAGGGCGACGACTTCCAACGCGTTTCGTTTGATCCGAAGCAGCGCGCCGGTGTCGTCACGCATCCGTATCTGCTCGCGTCGCTGGCGTCCAGCCGCGCCACCTCGCCGATTCACCGCGGTGTGTTCCTCACGCGAAACATCGTCGGCCTCTCGCTGCGTCCGCCGCCCAAGGCGGTGACCTTTGACGAGAGCCATTTCAATCCAAAGCTTACGATGCGCGAGAAGATCACGGAACTGACGCGCAACAACACGTGCATGTCCTGTCATTCGACGATCAATCCACTGGGCTTCAGCCTCGAAAACTTCGACGCGATTGGCCGCTGGCGCACAAAGGACAACAACAAACCTGTGGATGCCGTGGGCGAGTTCGCCGATGACGAGGGGCGCAAGGTGCAGCTCTCCGGCCCGCGCGACATTGTGAACTACGTGGCGGACAATCCCGCCGGCCATCGCGCCTTCATCCGCCAGCTCTTCAATCATTTCGTCAAACAGCAGCCGCTCGCCTACGGTCCTGACACCATGGACGACTTGCAGCATTCCTTTGCCGCCGCGAACTGCAATGTGCAGAAACTGCTCGTCGAAATCGCGATGGTGTCCGCATTGGACGGCCAAGGGAACGTCACACCGGGCCGCTAGGGCTTTATCCAAACAGCGGAAGCATCGCTCCGACCACGAGCACAATCAGCAGCACCAGGGCCACCCACCACCAGATGTTTGAAGTGAGCGGTTGCTTGGAGCTTTTGCCGCCGAACTCGCGGGCGACAAAGTCATCGTAATCGAACTCATCGTCGGGCAGATCCAGACCGTCCGCATGCGTGTCACCGCTCCAGCCGGATTTGGCACAGGCCCCGCAGCCGTCACAAGCCGCGGCTCCACGGGGCACCCATTCACCACACACCGGACACTGTCCCGGGGGCCTGAACCGGCCGCTCATGGCGTCGGCTCAGAAGAGCTTTTTGCAGTCCAGGAAGGCTGGCGGCTCAGTGGTTGATCGCTGGCAGCAAACCGGGTCGAGGAAGTGCTCAGCCGTCGGAATGCGGCCGTATCCGCCATGCCACCGACGTTTAACAACGGCGTCCAGCCAGCCTGACGAGAGTGATTCTCCGCAGGTCCACGGCGCAGCGGCGTGAGCATGATGAGCACCGCCACAAACGTGACGGTGGCTGCGAGCGTCTGGCTCGTCGTTCTGGCGCGATGCCGAGTCATGGTTGAGGCTTATTATTTAACTTATCCGAAATAATGTCAACCAACGGTTTACCCGCCCTTTTTTGCTTGTTTTCACCCGTTTCTCAGCCAGCGATGCGCGGTGATTTTGATCCTAACCGCAGGTTTTGGCGATGGGCATAACACCGCCGCACGATCTGTGGCGGAAGCTTTGACTCGCCTGTGTCCCGACGAAGAAATCGAGGTGAGCGACCTGATCTGCGATACGCAGCCGCTCATCGCCGAGGTATGCAAGAGCCTCTACCAGTTTGCCATCACCCACTGGCCTGCCGCCTGGCGCATGACGTATGACCTGATGGGCAAGCCCTCGGTCACCGGGCCGGACTCCGTCTGGCAGTCCGCCATGGTGGAAGCCTTGAAAAAGCGGATCGAGGCGCAGCGGCCCCGCCTCATTATCAGCACCTACCCGCTGTATGCCGTGCTTCTGGAGACGCTGGAAAAACAGCAGTCCGTTCCGCCGCTCTGCACCGTCATCACGGATTCGATCAGCGTGAATCGCATCTGGGTGATGTCTGGCAGCAGCCTGTTCTGCGTGGCCGATGATGAGACCAAAAAGGTCGTCATCGGTTTCGGAGTGCCTGAATCGAAGATCCGCGTCACCGGCTTTCCCGTCAGCCTCGCTTTCACTGAGCCTCTGCCTGAGGAGGCGCCGCATTCATGTGACCGCATTCTCTACCTGCCCTCCACCACAGGACGCCGCGTCGCGGCCACGCTGGAGGCCATCAAACCTCTCCTCCTCCGCGGAGCCAGGCTGACGCTTCCTATCGGCAAACATGACCGACGGCTGTATCACATTCTGCGCCGGTTCACGGATGCTCTTCCCCCTGAGACCGTTGAGATCATCGGCTGGACGAAACGCATCCCGGAATTCCTGCGCACGCATGATGTCGTCATCTGCAAGGCAGGTGGTGCCATCCTGCACGAAGTGCTGGCCGCCAAGATTCCCGCTGTCATCGACTACGTCGTCCCCGGCCAGGAGGAGGGAAATGCAGAGATGCTGACCAAACACGATGGCGGCATCGTCACAAAGAACGCCAAAGAAACTGCGGCCGCTGTCGAGAGCATCCTCATCAACAACGGCGCCGTCGGCCGGCGCATGCGCGCGAGCATGGCGAAGATCAGTGTGCCAGACGCCGCCGTGCGCACTGCCAAGGCAGCGCTCGCCGTTGCGGCTTCCTGATCGCAGATGGATGTGAAGTCCCCAGTGCCCGTCGTCTGCGCCATCATCGTGCGCGATGAGCGCGTGATGATCGCCCAACGCCCTCCTGACAAAAAGCTCGGCGGCCTGTGGGAGTTTCCTGGCGGCAAGGTCGAACCGGGGGAGACTGCCGAGGCAGCACTCCATCGTGAGCTTCATGAGGAACTCGGATGCACCGTGTGCATCACTCAGGCTTTGGAACCGTTTGCCCACGCTTACCCATGGGGCAGCATCGAATTGATCCCCTTTCTTTGTGAACTCACCGCCGAAAGCGCGGAACCGCATCCGCATGAGCACACAGCGCTCGCATGGGTGGAGCGCAGTCAATTGCAGGCCTACGAACTCGCTCCCGCCGACGTACCGTTGCTCACGGTTTTGATTTAGACGGAGCACGCTTTGGTTTGCCCCAGGCCCCGCGTTGCGCCGCCTTCGCCTCACGTTCCAATGCCCGCAGGTGGCTCTCGAAATCAAACTCGCGCCGTCCGTCCGGCATGAGCGTGCCTTTGGTATGAATCCGGCAGAGACCGGCCCTTACCAGTTTCTCCGACAACTCTTCACCGTCGTCGAAGAACACCAGCGCATAGGAACGTGCACTGTCATACACACGCTCCCATCGTGTCAGGATGGTGAAGTGCCGTTCGCGCAGCAGTGTTTCGGTAAAGGCCTTTGCCTCAAGCCCCACATTGACGGTCTGCGGGATGCTCAGGCCGCCAAAGTATCCCGCCTGATCCTTCAACCGGCTGTTGATGAGCGGATACTGACGCTTTTCCGGACAATCGACGAAGTACAACCGCAGGACGTTCGCTCCTCCATCGTGAGCGATCTTGAAGCTGTCGCCATCGTTGCCGGCATCCTCGATCAACCGTACATGGCGCAGTTCCACGAAGTGACCGTCCGGTTCCGGTGCGTGAGGCGCTGGCTTGTCCCGATAACGATCCCAAACCTGCAGCAGCACGACGATCACCCAGACCATCGCCCAGAGATTTCGCGACAGATTCGACCGCCTCTTCATGTCCCGCGCTTGTTCCCAAACAGATCAATGTGCAGGCGCGGCGAATAGCGCCAACCCGTGCGCTTGCACACCTCCACCAGCCAGGTCTGACGCGTCCGCAGCGCCTCCTGAGTAATTCCCTCAGGCATCAGCAAGATCTTCTCCGGTGGCACAGGCACTCCGATCGACTCGACCACTGCTTGTACCTCCTCGAGATCCGCTTCGCTCGCGACGACAAACTTGAGCTGAAACTCATACGCGGAACACCACGCCCGCAGCACGTCCGGCTGAAGCCGGGTGCGCTCATGTTTCTCCACCCATGCCTTGCCCGCCCGCGCTTCATCAGGTGTCGAATGAGCCAGCTTGGGACTGATCGAAGCAAGATCACAGGCGACATCGTCAGGAGCAATGGTCCCCGCCGTCTCGATCGTGATGTGCTTCCCTGCCTCACGCAGCTTTGCCAGCAGGAGCGGCATTTCTTTGGCAATCATCGGCTCCCCTCCCGTCACGACGACATGTCGCGTCGGATGAGTCATCACCTCTGCCATGATCCCCTCCACGGTCATCTCCGTGCCTTCCGGCTTCCACGACGCGTAAGGCGTGTCGCACCAGACACAGCGAAGGTTGCAGCCCGAAGTCCGCACAAACACCGACGGCACACCGACGAGCGATCCCTCGCCCTGCACGGAGTAGAAAATCTCGGAGATCAACATGGAGCCTTCCACTCTGCCGCGTGGCGGGCAAAAGCAAGCGCGGCGCGTTTCAGCGCTTCGTCGATGTCGGCCTGGGTGTGGGCGAGGCTGATGAACCAAAGGCCGCGTTCGATGGCACGAACGCCTTCTTCCAGGAGACACCGGCGGAGGTGCGCCCAACGTGGGGCGTCCTGGCGAACGGCGTAGTCGCGGTAGTTGGTGATGGGGCCGGAAGGCACACCGGGCTTGAGCATGGTGGCATGAAAAACGAGACCGGCGCCCTGTGGCTGCAGGGGAATGTTGTGCTGCGCGGCGAGTTTCGACAAACCGGCCATCAACTGCTCTCCGAGGGCGATCATGCCTGCGGGGTGCGCATCACCGAGCGCCATGACCTCGTCGAGACACCACTTTGCAGCGGCGAGGCAGAGCGGGTTGGCGTTCAACGTGCCGGCATGGACGACTTCGCCGCTCATGATCTTGGCGAACATCTTTTCCTTTCCTGCGAGGGCCGCAAAAGGCACGCCGCCACCGATCGCCTTGCCGAGAATCGTCAGATCGGGCGTGAAGCCGTAGTGCTTCTGGGCGCAGCCTGCCCCGAAGCGAAAACCGGTGATGGTCTCATCGGCAATCATCACGATACCGTTCTCATCGCACAGTTCGCGGATCGTCTCGATCATGCCGGGCACGGCGGGCATGCAACCGGTGTTGCAAAGCACGGGTTCAAAGATGATCGCGGCGATTTGATCATGATGTTCCGCCACCCGCTGACGCAGATGCTCAGGATCGTTCCAGCGGGCCACGACGAAGGTGCCAAGCACCTCGGGAATGACTCCCTGGCTCGGATGAAGGCGTGTGGGATTGTCTTCGGAGCCCCATTTTCCCGCAGGCGGTGCGAATCCGACGAGCCCTTCATCACTCCAACCATGGTAGTGACCTTCAAACTTCAAAATGAGCGGCCGACCGGTGTGGGCGCGTGCCAGGCGCAGGGCGGACATCACCACCTCAGTCGCCGAATTGTTGAAACGCACGCGTTCCGCCCCCGGAATCATGCTTTGCAGCCTCTCGGCCACGTCGATCTCCAGCTCGCTCTGCGCCGCCCAGTGCGTGCCTTTGTGCGCCTGCACGGCGATGGCGTCAGCCATTCCCTCCGGCGCATGGCCGTAAAGAATCGCCCCCTGGCCGATCTGGAAGTCGATGTACTCGTTGCCATCGACATCGAAGAGCCGCGAACCTTTGCCGTGATCGAAATAGAGAGGCACGGGCACCTCCATTTTGCGGATGCCGCTGTTGATGCCTCCGGCAATGCTGCGCTGGGCACGAGCATAGAGCTCCGTGGATTTCGGAAAGGTGTAGGACATGGCTGGGGATTGGAAAGGTCTCAGCTCAGTGAGGAGCTGTCATACACGACGACGCGCTCCCAGAAGGTCTTGCAGGTGTCCACGAAGCGCTTGTGATCCGGGCAGTCCTTCTGGTAGAACTCGTGCTCCTCCATGGTCTTGAAGCGCAGCGAGATCGAGTAGCTGAACGAGTGATCCGTAACCGGACGCTTTTCCGTGGGCGCAGGTTTGCCGGCGAAACCGCTGGCGAGGTAGCTGATCTTCGGAAGCAGGGCGAGTTCCGATTCAAAGGTGGCGCGTTGTTCGGCGGTGAGGTCAGGCTTGAGCCAGAAATAGACGTTGTGAAGCATGGCGGTAGGATTGCTACGCGGTGAGACCCGTCATGCAATCGTCAAAACACTGGTTCAAAACCCGAACCAGCCTGCATGCCTGATGAATTTGCCAAAAACAGGAGATTCTTGCTAACCCGGAGGGTGTTCGGACGTTTAGGGCAGTGGAGACGATATCATGGGCTCACCAAGCCCGTCGTCTTCACCCGCGCAAAGGACGATGGCCCCACTGGGAACGACTGAAAGTCCGCGTTGCACGCAACCACGAACAATGCAAACCTAGTACCATCATGAACCCCTCATCCATCCTCGCAATCGGTCCTCTCGGCACTCCCGAGATGATCATCATTGGCATCCTCGTTCTCGTGCTTTTTGGCGCGAAAAAACTCCCCACCTTCGCCCGCAGCCTGGGCAAGAGCATGGGTGAATTCAAGAAGGCGCGCACCGAGTTCGAAAAAGAACTGCAGAGCGCGCAGGAGGAAGTCGAGCACCCCAAAATCCAGCCGCCGCAGGAAAAGCGTCAGCCGGTGGCCAATGTGGAAGATTCCTAACCGGCCGCCTCTTCAGGCATGACACGGCTTTTTTATCTCACGCGGCGGGTCTTTGGACCCGCCGTTTTCTTTATCACTGCGGCGCTCCTTTCCGCGGCCGAACCGGAGCGCATCACCTTCTGCTCCTACAACCTGAAGAACTGGCTCACGATGGACCGGTTCGACCGGCAGACCTACAAAACGCTTCCCGCAGCCCCCAAGCCCGAAGAGGAGCGTGGACGCGTGGTAAAGATTCTCGCCGCCATCAAGCCGGACATTCTTGGCGTCTGTGAAATCGGAACCGCCGACGACCTTGCGGATCTCCAGAAGCGGCTCAAAGCGGCCGGCCTTGATCTGCCGCACACCGAACTCGCCCATGGTGGCGACGAGTCACGGCGCCTCGCCCTGCTGTCGCGGCTGCCCATCAAGGCACGCAATTCGCAAACCGAACTCACCTATCAAATCGGCGCACAGACCCTGCCGTTTCAACGGGGCATTCTGGATGTCACGATCAGTCTCTCCCCCACCTTCGATCTGCACCTTCTGGGCGTACATTTGAAATCCATGCGAGAGATCACCGAGGCCGATCAGGCGCAGATGCGTCGCAACGAGGCGCGGCTGTTGCGCAAGCACATCGACTCCATCTTCACCAAGGAACCCGGCGCACGAATCCTGGCCTATGGCGATTTCAACGAGCACCGGAACCAGCCTGCCATCAGTGAGGTCATGGGGAGCCCTCGCACCAGCGACGTGGCGATGCAGGACGTATGGCTGAAGGATCGGAACGGCGAGGTCTGGACGCACTTCTGGGATGCCGCCGACAGCTACTCCCGGCTGGACTACTGCTTCGCCAGTCGTCTGCTGCGGCCGCACATCGACTACCAGCGCAGTTTCATCTACTCCGCCCGCGACTTCGACAAGGCCAGCGACCATCGGCCGCTGGTGATCAAGATCAGTGCCGAGCCGATCTTGAAGAAAGTTGACGTGCCTTGATCCTTACTGACGAACGATCTTCAGCACGCGGTTGTTGTAGCTGTCCGTGATGTAGAGTTCGCCGGTTTGCGGCTGAATCGTCACGCCATGCGGACGTGAAAGCTGGCACTGTTTCGGATCACCGCCCACACCGGCGCTGCCCTGTTTGCCGGTTCCGGCAATGCGTTCGATCTTGCCTGTCGATGGCACATAACGGCGCACGAGATGTGCCTCCGCGTCGGCGATGATCACGCTGTCGTCCTTGTCCACGCACAGATGCTTCGGTCCGTTCATGGTCGCTTCCAGCGCAGGACCGCCGTCCCCTTCCCCGCCCTTCTTGCCGCTGGCATTCACGACCGTGCGGATGTGACCTTCTTTGTCCACCACACGCAGCGCATTGCCGCCACGTTCGAGGATGTAAACATTGCCCTGACGGTCTGCCGCGACCGCACGCGGATCGACCAGCGGCGCATCGACGGCCATGGCCCCGTCCTCGGGTTTGCCTTTCTTGCCATTGCCCGCGATCACCTTGCTCGTGTGCGTGGCGAGGTCGAGTTCATGCACCTGGCGCAGATCAGCGATGTAGAGCTTCGTTCCTTCCGGGTTCAAGGCGATGCAGTAGGGCCCATTGCCGCGCTCCTTGCCCTTCGGCGCCTGCCATCCTTCAAGGGCGCTCACGATGCGCGCCTTCGGATCCACCACACGGACACGACCGTTCCATGTATCGGCGATCAGAATCTTGTTGTCGGGCAGGATCACGAGGTTATGCGGCCCGTTGAATTGTGCGCGGATGGCTTCGCCGCCATCACCGCTGTCGCCGGGGGTGGGCTGACCGGCCACATGCTGGATCATTCCGCCGCCATCCATCTGAAGGAGCCGGTTGCCCGACACCATCTCGATGATCCACATGTGTCCGCCGGAATCAAAGGCGGTGCCAAACGGCTCTTTCAGCTTTGCCTCCGTTGCCTGAATGTTCACCGCATCCTGATCACCGCCCGCGACGAGAACGATTTGATCGGCATGAGCGAGAAAAGGGAAACTGAGCGCGAGAAGGCAGGAGCGGAGTGAGATTGTCATGAAGATATGTGGTTGGCAGAGGAATACTTGATGAAAGCGGACATTTATCCAAGCCATTCGTGCCTGACCGGAGGATCGCACGCGAAGTTTGCGAAAGTTGGCCACCCGGCACGCGGCCTGCTTCGGCTTGTAGATCTTCATGCTCTCTCCCATCCAAGAGTATCTGCAACAACTGCACGCTCGCTACGCTTCGGCCTTGGATGGCAAGGTTGCCGACTACATTCCCGAACTGTCCAAAGCCGACCCAAACTGGTTCGGCATCTGCATTGCCACGCGGGACGGGCATGTCTACGAGGTGGGTGACACCCACCAGACCTTCACCATTCAGTCCATCTCCAAGGCGCTCGTCTACGGCATGGCGCTCGAAGACCGGGGAGAGGAACATGTGCTCTCGCGCATCGGCGTCGAACCTTCCGGCGAGGCTTTCAATGCCATCAGCCTCAAACCAGGCACGGGCTCGCCTTTCAATCCGATGATCAATGCCGGGGCGATCGCGACCTGCGGACAGCTTTTGAACAAGGATGGCAAAAGCCGGATCGAGCGTGTGGTAGAGTACCTTGGCGGCTTTGCCGGACGCGAACTGAAGATCAACAACGGCGTCTACCAAAGCGAAAGCGAGACAGGGCACCGTAATCGCGCCATCGGCTGGCTCCTGCGCAACTTCGGCATTCTCGACGATGATCCGAACGAGACGCTGGAAACTTATTTCAAGCAATGCTCGGTCGAAGTCACCTGCCGTGACCTCGCGCTCATGGGTGCCACACTGGCCAATCAAGGCATCAATCCGCTGACTCAGAAGCGGGCCATCCCGAGTGAATACGTGGACAATGTGCTCGGTGTCATGGCCACCTGCGGCATGTATGACTGGTCCGGTGAGTGGGTGTATCGCGTCGGCCTGCCGGCAAAAAGCGGCGTGGGAGGCGGCATTCTGGCTGTCCTGCCGGGACAGGTGGGCATCGGTGTGTTTTCTCCACCGCTGGACGCCCAGGGCAACAGCTACCGCGGCATCCAGGTCTGCATGGATGTCTCCCGGGAACTGGCGCTGCACATGCTCAACCCAACGGCGACGCCGCGTTCAGCCACGCGCCTCGCCTACCACGGCGGCGAGGTTGTCTCGCGCCGCCGCCTTCCGCCGCAGTCACGTGAACTGCTGCGAGTCAACGGCACCATGATTCAGGTCATGGAGTTGCAGGGCGGCCTCACCTTCACCACCATCGAGCCGGTGATCCGGCAGGCCACCGCCCTCGCAGAAGACTGCAAATACGTCATCTTTGACATGCGTGCGGTGGTGAATGCCAATTCGGTCAGCCTCGAACTTCTCGCCGCCCTGGGCACTCGACTCGCCGCGCAGGGCGTGCGCATGATCATCTGCCAGCCCCGTGGCCTGCTGCCCGCACTGCGCAGCGTTGGCATTGCCACCCACGATATTTTTCCCACCATGGACGCGGCGCTTGAGACCTGCGAGGACGCACTGCTGCTCGAAGTCACCGGTGTTTCGTGGCGTCCCCTGGGCGCATTGAAACTCAAGTCCTGCTCGCTTTTCCGTCATTGCAAGGCCGACGACATCGCCTTCCTCGAGAGGGAACTCCAGCGCCGCCGCTATGACAGCGGCCAGACGATCATCAGCACGGGCGACACGGCAGACGAGATGTTTGTCGTCCTGAGCGGCACCGTCGAAGTGCAAATCCACACGGAGGACAAGTCACGCAAGCGCGTGGACGTGCTCACGTCCGGCATGACCGTGGGCGAGATGGCTTTCCTCGACGGCTCCCCGCGGTCGGCCGATGTCGTGGCGATGGAACCCGTCGAATGCCTCGTGCTTCCCAAACTCTGGTTCGACTCGCTCAATGAAAGACGGCCGACTTTGAAGATCACCCTGCTGCAGGAGATGACGCTCGAGATCTCCTCACGTCTGCGTCAGGCAAACGTGGCCATCTCCGCCTTCCACCGTTTCTGACGCTCACTTCTTCTTCAGCAGTCGCACTCGGTGCGACTCGCTGTCGCCAACGAACACGGTGCCGTCGGCATCACAGAAGACTCCGTGCGGACGCGCCATTTTGCACTTCAATGGATCGCCATCCGGGCCGTCGCCCTTTTCATTCAGGCCCGCGATGAGTTCCAGATTTCCGGTCTTCATGTCGACCATGCGGATGGAATGACTCTCGCAATCCGCGAGCCACACGTTGCCTTCCGCATCAACGGAGATGCCCTTCGGCCCGCTCAGTGTTGCTTCCTTCGCAGGACCGCCGTTGCCGCTGAAACCCTTTTTTCCTGTTCCGGCGATGTGGAAGATCTTGCCTCCATTGAGATCGAATTTGAAGACCTGGTTTCCCTCGCGTGTCGCGAGCCAGAGGTTTCCTTGCTTGTCGAAGTCCATCGAGCGCGGGCCCTTGAGAGGCGTGCCGACGATCGATGCACCGTCCGGCGTCTCGCCCGGCTTTCCGGTGCCCGCAAAGGTGCTGATCGTCCCCGTCTTCATGTCGATCTTGCGGATCACGTTGTTGCCGATGTCACAGACATACAGATCACCCTCGGGTCCAAACTGGATGCTGTGCGGTTGCTTGAACTGCGCGTCCTTCGCCGGACCGCCGTCGCCGCTGTAGCCGGGCTTTCCGGTGCCGGCAAAGGTGGTGATGACCTTCGTCTTCATGTCGATCTTGCGTACGACATGGTTAGTCATGTCGACAACATAAAGATCGCCGTTCGCATCGAAACGCAGCTCATGCGGCAGATTGAAGGTCGCCTGCAAAGCCGGGCCGCCGTCGCCGCTGTAACCTTTTTCTCCCGTGCCGGCGATGGTGCTGATCGTGCCATCCGGCGCCACGCGGCGGATGCGCTGACCGGTGTATTCGCAGAACCAGATCGCGCCGTCCGGTCCGCGCACGACGCCGAAGGGATTGTCGATCTGTGCAGAAGTCGCCGGACCGCCGTCACCGCCGCCACCTTTGACACCGGTTCCGGCAAAAGTGGAGATGGTCCATTCGGCCGCGACGGCAGGAGAAACAACAAGGGCGAGGAAAAGAAGCGTGCGCATGGTGGGTTGGGTGAAGGTGACGATGAAGAACTGAACGTAGGATGCCAAGAAAGAAATTCAGGCGGCTGGATTTCATGTCCAATTCCGCCAGAATCCGCCTGCCACCATGAAACCGCTCTCGTTCCTCGCGTTCCTCGCCCTTCTTTCCAGCTCACAAGCAGCCGTGAAGCTGCCGTCGATCTTCACCGATCACATGGTGCTTCAGCGTGACATGCCCGTTCCCGTCTGGGGCAAGGCGTCACCGGGAGAAGAAGTCACCGTCGAGTTCGCCGGACAAAAGAAGACCACCAAGGCCGATGCGAATGGCAAATGGATGGTGAAGCTCGATCCGCTCACCACCAACGCGGAGCCGCAGGTGCTCAAAGCTGGGAACGTCACGATTCAAGACGTGCTCGTCGGCGAAGTGTGGCTCGCATCGGGACAATCCAACATGGAATGGGAGATGCAGATGAAGGCCGACAGCAAGGCGGACATCCCCGCCGCCTCGCATCCAAACCTGCGCCTCATTGAAGTGCCGAAGACCATTGCGCTCACGCCGCAGGACGATGTGCCGACGAAATGGGACCGCTGCACGCCAGAAAGTGCCGCGCCGTTCTCCTGCGTCGGGTACTACTTCGGTTTGCGACTGTTGGAGGAACTCAAAGTGCCCGTCGGTGTGATTCAGAGCGCCTGGGGCGGCACACGCATTGAGCCGTGGACGAGCTTGGAAGGCTTCGACGCCGTGCCGGAGTTGAAGGACTTTGCTGCAGACACGCGCAACAAGCTTCCCGGCAGCGACGCCTATCGTGCCACGAACGAAAAACATCTCGCCGCCGTCGAACAGTGGTCGAAGGCCGTGCGCGATGCGCTCGACAAAAAACAGGCCGTTCCCGCCGTGCCTGCACAACCGCAGGCGCTGCCGATGAATCAGGGCAGCCCCACCTCGCTCTACAACGCCATGATCCATCCGCTCGTGCCCTTCGCCTTCCGCGGCGCCATCTGGTATCAGGGCGAATCGAACCACAACGAAGGCTTCGTTTACACCGACAAAACGAAAGCGCTGCTCGCCTCCTGGCGCAGTGTGTTTCAGCAGCCCGATCTGCCGTTCTACTTTGTGCAGATCGCGCCTTGGCAATACGGCGATGAGAGCATCGAGATCCTGCCGCAGTTCTGGCAGGCGCAGCGGAAGTGCCTCGACATTCCGCACACCGGCATGGCGGTGATCTCCGACATCGGCGAGATTCCGGACATCCATCCCGCGCACAAGAAAGAAGTCGCGCGCCGTCTCTCGCTCTGGGCCTTGTCGAAGGACTACGGCCGCAGTGACATCGATCCCAACGGCCCGCTTTACGCCAGCCACGCCATCGAAGGCGGCGCGATCCGCGTGAAATTCGACCACGCGAAAAACGGCCTCGCCTCACGCGATGGCAAACCGCTCACTAACTTCGAGATCGCCGGCAGCGATGGCATCTTCCAGCCCGCCGAGGCGAAGATCGACGGCGACAGCCTCCTCGTCAGCTCGGCAAAAGTGCCGCAGCCGCGCCGCGTGCGCTTCGCATGGAGCAAGCTTGCCATTCCGAACCTCATGAACAAGGACGGGCTCACCGCCTGCGCCTTCCACACGCACTGGCCCGTCGATCCCGATCTCGGCGACAACTTTGCCAAAGGCTGCACCTGGGAAAGCAGCGACAAAAACACCTACGGCTGGGACACCGGCCTCACCGACGGTTCCACCCTGCCCCATCCGCCGAACTGCTACGCCACCAGCAACACCGACCAGTTTCCCAAGCACGTCACCATCGACCTCACGCAGCCGCGCACGATTAATCTCGTCCGCGTCGCCGTTCCCGAGATCGGCTCCACCAAAACCGTCGCCGTCTCGATCAGCAGCGACGGCAAAACCTTCCGCGAAGTCGGCAGACACGTCTTCCCGCTCGGCAAAGCCGAACTCGCCGCCGTCGCCTTCCCCGACGCCGAGGCCAAGTTCATCCGCCTCACCTACCTCGACCACCACGCCCAACTCGCCGGCAACTTCCCCAACACCTTCGCCTTCACCAGCGAGGTCGAGGTGTATCGGGTGAAGTAACAGTAGATGTTCTGGTCATAATCGACAGTAAATGATGACGCGTATTTGAAGCTCAAACCGACAGTTCTGTTGCTTGTGAGCACCAGCATCAAAATCGTCCCCATGAAGCCGAAAGTGCGTTGGCACTCGATAAATCTGTAGCGATCCGCACTTTGCAATATGGCTAATTTTAATCACCGCTATCCGCAGAACGTTCCCGGCAGGTTCTACGTCGATGACCAATGCCTCGACCATGACCTTTGCGCCCATCTATGCCCCAAGAACTTCAAGCGCAACGATGCAGGGGGACATTACTTTGTTTACCAGCAGCCCGAGACACCCGAGGAGATTGCGCTTTGCCTTCAAGCTGTTGAAGCATGTCCTGTCGAAGCCATCGGATGCGACGGAGACCAACCACATCCGCCGGAACATCACTTAGCCAAGCCGTGGTGGCGTTTTTGGTAGCTCGACCACCTTCATCGCCGGAATGCGAATCCTCGTTTTCATCCTCGCGCTCTTGAGTTCGTCCGTCATCGCTTTCGCACAGCTTCCTGAAGGTGTGACGGCCACCTCCTTGGGCGAGCGGATTCAGCATTACGACTTCAACAGTGCGGCGCTGAACAAGAAGATGGCGTTCGTGGTGGTGCAGCCGCAGGGGTATCGCACGGAGGGGAAGGCGTGGCCGGTGCTGTTCTTTTTGCATGGACTGGGACGCAAGGAGACGACGCTGATCGATGATGCGGCGAGCCGTGCGCGGTTGCTGGAGCAGCCCTATGTCATCGTGCTGCCGCGCGGCGAAAACGGCTGGTATTTCGACTCGCCCGTCGATCCGGCGCGGCATTACGCGCAGTATCTGGATGAAGTGATCGCGCTGGCAGGTCGTGTGGCGAACTTCAGCGCCGAACGCACGCAGCGCGCCATCGGCGGATGGTCGGCGGGCGGGTTTGGTTCGGTGTGGGCCTGCCTGCGGCATCCGCAGGGTTTCGGAACGCTGGCGACGATCATCGCGGTGGTGAATTTCCCGAGCGCGGAGAGCCGTTTTCCACTCACACCCGCGACCTTCGGCACCGATCCGGCACGCTGGCCGGAATTCAATCCGCTGAACCGTGCCGCCGAGCTGCGCGGACTGAACATCCAGCTCGTCATCGGCGAGCAGGCGTCCGATGCGGTGATGAACGAGCACCTTTCTTCCGCGCTGACGACCGCGAATATTCCGCACGAGGTGAAGCGCCTCCCCGGCGGTCACACTTTTCCCACTGTGCAGGCGGGACTCGGGCCCGTGCTGGACTTTGTGCGCCGGCACATCACTCCGGACGGCAAAGCAGGACAGTGAAGCAACTGGACAAACTTTCTGCGAACCGGCATCATTCCATCCAACGAACCGTGAAACACCTGCTCGCGCTCCTGCTGCTGCTCCCGGGCTTCGTCCACGCGCGAACCCTTGGTTTCTCGCAGATGGAGGACGGCGACAGGATCGAGGTGACGCTGCACTCCACCGGATGCTTCCACAACTACACGTCTTACTTTGAGGTCCGGAGGGACAAGGGCGCGCATCTGTTCACCGAGTATGCGATTACGTGGAAGCGCGGCGCGACGCCTGCGATCGAGGAGAAAAAGATCGTGGGCACGCTGAAGCTGACGGCGCAGGAGATCACGGGATTGGATGCGCTGCTGGGGTACTATCGCGGCAAAAAAACGGAGGCTCGACGACCCAGGTGGACCTGATGGTGGAGTTTTATGAGCCGGGCCGGCAGGTGGGTTTGGAGAAGCTCTTCGATCAGACCGGCGGCTTCGGACTCGAAAACCGCAAAGACCTGGTGACCTTCGAGTTGCTTTCGCGCAGGATCAAAGGCCATGCTTCGCGTTGAGGAACGCAAACAAGGTTTGCCCGCTCATGAGCAAACCGGTTGCCGTGTCTCGCGTCCCGGCCACCAGTGATAAAACAACCGCTCCTTCCTCCAACCAACCATGAAAATCTCCTTCTGCGGCGCCGCGGGCACCACCACGGGTTCGAAACATCTCATCGAGGTCAACGGTCACCGTATTCTTCTCGACTGCGGCCTGTATCAAGGACGACGCCACGAGGCGGTGGAGCGCAACAGCACGTTTCCCTTTGATCCTGCAAAGGTCGATGTCGTGGTGCTTTCTCATGCGCACATCGACCACAGCGGCAACCTGCCGCACCTCTGCAAGCGCGGCTTCACCGGCAACATCTACGCCACGCCCGCCACGCGTGACCTGTGCAGCATCATGCTGCCGGACGCGGCCTACATTCACGAGCGCGACATCGCGTGGCTCAACCGCCACCGCAAAGAGGACAACCTGCCGCTGCTGGAGACGAACTACACACGTGAGGATGCGGAAAAGTGCCTGCGGCAGTTCGTCACCGTGAGCTACCACCGCCCCATGATTCTCGTCGAGGGTGTCACCATGACTTTCATCGATGCCGGCCATCTGCTCGGCTCCGCACAGGTGGTGCTGGACATCGACGACAAGCAGACGGGCAAAAAATCGCGCCTGCTTTTCTCGGGGGACATCGGCCGGCCTGACAACGACCTGCTCATGGACGCCGAGGCGTGTGAAAAGGTCGATTACGTCATCATGGAGAGCACCTACGGCGGGCGGCATCACGAGCTGGCCACGGATGCGAGCGAGCACATGTGCCAGATCATCCGCCGCATCCTGCAGCAGCGTGGGAAGCTGATCATCCCCTCCTTCGCCGTGGAGCGCACGCAGCAGCTGCTCTTCACGCTCGATCAACTGCGTCATGAGAAATGCTTTCCGCTGATTCCCACCTTTGTGGACAGCCCGCTGGCCGTGAAGGCCACCGAGATTTTCCGCCTGCACTTTGACGATCTCAAGCCAGAGGCGCACAACGCCGTATTCATGCGTGACGACCCCTTCGGCTTTGAAGGACTGCAACTCGTCCGCAATGTCGAGGAGTCCAAGAGCCTCAACAAGATCAAGGGAGCTGCCATCATCATCTCCGCCTCAGGCATGGCGGAGTCCGGCCGCATCCTGCACCACCTGCGCAACAACCTCGAAAATGAACGCAACATCATTCTTTTCGTGGGCTACTGCGCCGAAAACACGCTCGGCTGGAAACTGCGTGAAGGGCACAAGAAGGTGAACATCCTCGGCGACGAATTTGAGGTTCACGCCGACATCGAAATCCTCGACTCCTTCTCAGGTCATGCCGACCACGACGAGCTTCTCGGCTGGTTTGACCGCATCAAAGGCCCGAAGAGCCGCGTGTTCCTCGTTCATGGCGAGCCCGAACGTTCCGCCGCACTCAAGGCCGCGCTCGATGAAAAGCACGTCGAAGGCAAGGTGGAGATCGCAGCGCTGAATCAGCACGTGGAACTCTGATCAAGGAGCGGGACTTTCCATATCCCGCCGCCAAGCCAGGCACTTGGCAAGCGCCTTTCCTTGAGACTTTAGTCGTTGCGGAACAGGCGCTTGAAGAAGCGTCCCACCTCGAGGCCCGTGTCACCGGTCCATTCCCAGGCACGGCGAGCGCTGCGCTTCACTTCATCAGCTGCGCGTTCGCCTTTGGATCCTGGCTCGGTCGCAGTCACCGGCGCACCGGGGACATTGCTGGAGAGGCCGTTGTTCCACTGCTGATGGATGACCGCGCCGGTCTCTGCGGAGATGACGACGAAACCGACCTCCACGCCGTTCGAATCATTGAGCGCGAGGCCCCATTCAGGCGCACCGGTGGTCACGTTCGCAGCGAGCTGATAGGCGGCCGTGACAAAGTTGGTCCGGGCGAGCGCCGCGTTCTGCTGAGCGATGCGTCGCGCATCCGACGAACGGTATTTGATGCGATTGAACGAGATTGTCTGGGGCGGCACACGGCTGAGAAGCTTGCTGCCTGCTCCGGCGGCTTTCGGAGCCCAGCCGTTCCGTTCCAAGGTGAGGGTGGCACGCACGAGTTCACCCGGACGGAAGGGATCAAGCGCATAGACGTTCCAAGCCGTCGGCTCACCTGGGCTGGCGGCAGATTGCAGCAACACGACGCCTTCAGATGTGGCGGCACCGTATTCCTGGTCGATGATCGTGGCGATCTCGGGATTGGCTTTGACCAGCGAAGCGCTGGCGAGGAAACAGGCGAGAAGAAGAGCGGTTTTCATAAGATGGATGAGGTTGGAGTCAGAGAAAGGGAGGTTGTTCAATCGCGGCTGCGCAGTTTGGCAAGCAGGCGCAGAATTTCGAGATAGAGCCACACCAGGGTGACGAGCAGGCCAAAGGCGGCATACCACTCCATGTGCTTGGGCGCCCCTGCGGCGCAGCCATTCTCGATGAAATCGAAATCCAGCACGAGATTGAGCGCGGCGATGACGACGACGAAGCCCGAGAAGGCGATGCCGATCCAGCCGTTGCCAAAGAGTCCCGGGACCTGAATGCCAAACATGCCAAGCACGATCGTCGCGAGATAAAAGAGCGCGATGCCTCCTGTGGCTGCGAAGATGCCGAGCTTGAAGTTTTCGGTCGGCTTGATCAGGCCGGTCATGTAGGCCGCGAGCAATGCAAAGAGGATGCCGCAGGTCAGCACCACGGCGCTGAGCACGATGCCGCCAAACTGCCGCTCATACATGGCCGAAATGATGCCAACGATGATTCCCTTCCCCAGAGCATAGACAGGCGCGAGCGCGGGAGCTGTCTTGGGGACGAAAGAAATGATCAGCGCTACTCCCAGCGGAATGATCCAGCCAAAGGTCAGCGCTGAACCGAACCACGCGGGCGGGTTTGAGCTGGTGGCCAGTTTCCAGCTCCAGCTCGCCGCAGTCACGAGCAGCAGGGTGAGAATGGCGGTTTTGACGACGGTGCCATTGAGCGTCATCACACCATCGGTGGCGACGCCGGTGCGGGAGCGTTCGAAGACGTGATCGTTGAGGGTGGGATTGGAAGTGCGCATGATGAGAGAGACGGAGCTCGTCGTCAGACTACAAGACGACCGTCGGGTCGGTCAATCCGCCACTTTGCCTCAATTCAAGCCCCGCAGCGTGAACTAGCACGCCGGATCTGCCGTGCCGTGGTGCTGCATGGCCGCTTTGACAAAACCATGGAAGAGCGGATGCGGATTGTTCGGCTTGGAAAGGAACTCGGGATGGAACTGGCATGCGACGAAGTAGGGATGCGCAGGCAGTTCGATGATTTCGGCGAGATCGCCTCGCGGAGAAGTTCCGGAAATAAGCATGCCCTTGTTCTCCATCAGCTCCTTGTATTCGGAATTGAATTCGAAGCGGTGACGGTGGCGCTCGGTGATGGTGGCACTGTGATAAAGCTCGTAGGCCTTGCTGCCCGGGACGAGATCGGTCACCCAGGAGCCGAGACGCATGGTGCCGCCAAGCTGCTTCACCTTTTTCTGCTCCTCCATCAGGCTGATGACCGGATGCGGCGTGGTTTTGTCAAACTCGGTGCTCGTCGCCCCCTTGAGGTCGCAGACGTTGCGGGCGAACTCGATGACCGCGATTTGCATGCCGAGACAGATGCCGAAATAGGGAATGCCTTTTTCACGCGCGTAGCGTGCGGCGGTGATCTTGCCCTCGGTGCCACGATCGCCGAAACCGCCGGGGATCAGGATGCCCTGCAATCCGGCGAGGTACAGCTCCGGTCCTGCCTTCTCGATGCTCTCGGCATCGACACGGACGATGTCCACCTTGCAGTCGTGCGAGGCACCGGCGTGGGTGAGGGATTCGTAGATGCTCTTGTAGGCGTCCTGAAGTTCGATGTACTTGCCGACGACACCGATGCGGACGTGGTGCGTCGGATGAATGACGCGCTGGACGAAATTGCGCCAGCGGGTGAGATCCGGCTGCGGCGTTTCGAGGTTGAGGATACGGCAGACGTTGTCGTCGAGGCGCTCTTCATGAAGCTTCAACGGAACCTCGTAGATGGTGTGTTTGACGTCGCGCACTTCGACGACGGACTCGATCGGGACATTGCCGAACAGCGAGATCTTCTCGCGCACATCGAGATCGAGCGGATGCTCGGTGCGGCAGAGGATGATCTGCGGGGCGATACCGATCTCGCGCAGCTTCGCGATGCTCTGCTGCGTGGGCTTGGTCTTCAGCTCCTGCGCGGCCTTGATGTAGGGGACGAGCGTGGCGTGAATGAACAGCACGTTTCCAGGACCGACCTCGTGGCCGAACTGACGGATGGCCTCGAGGAACGGCAGGCCTTCGATGTCCCCCACGGTGCCGCCGATTTCGGTGATGATGACGTCGCCGCCCATCTTCTCGGCGACTTCGTGCATGCGCGCCTTGATCTCGTTGGTCACGTGCGGGATCACCTGTACGGTGCGGCCCTGGTATTTGCCGGCACGTTCCTTGTCGAGCACGTTTTGGTACACCTGACCGGAGGTGAGGTTGTTGAGCTTGGAGAGATTCGTGTGCGTGAAACGCTCGTAATGACCGAGGTCGAGGTCGGTTTCCGCGCCGTCGTCGAGCACATACACCTCACCATGCTCGTACGGGTTCATCGTGCCCGGATCGATGTTCAGGTACGGGTCAAACTTCTGCATGATGACCTTGAGGCCGCGCAGTTCGAGCAGGGTGCCGAGCGAGGACGCGGCCAGGCCTTTTCCAAGGGAACTGACAACGCCGCCGGTGACAAAAATGTATTTCATGATGGTTCTCGGTTCGCGGTGCTCGGTTCGCAGTTCAAGAGGAATGTTGCTGAAGATGTTGTTCGATGGCGCGGGCCTGCTCAGGCGTGTCCACGCCGGGGGAAAGCTCGTCCGTCAGGACGACCCGGATGCGCGAGCCGTTCTCGAGAGCACGCAGTTGCTCCAGCGACTCGGTCAGCTCCAGCCGCGACGGCGGCCAGGCCACAAACTGGAAGAGAAAGCTGCGCTGGAAGCCATAGATGCCGAGGTGGCGGTAGCTGCGCGGCCAGGCGGCCGGATTTCGGACGAACGGCATTGGCGAACGCGAGAAATACAGGGCGTCCCCGTGGGTGTCGAAGATGACCTTCACCACGTTCGCGTCACCGATCTGCGCAGGATCGTGGATCGGCGCGGCGGCCGTGATCATTTTCACGCCGGGATCGTCGCGCAGCGTGCGGGCGAGTTCATCGATCAGCGCTGGGGAGATGAGGGGTTCGTCCCCCTGCACGTTGATGATGACGCGATGGTCAGGGAAAGATTTGGCCGCCTCAGCGATGCGATCCGTCCCGCTCGGGTGGTCGGGCGAGGTGATGACCGCTTTGGCCCCGAAACCGGCCGCCGCCTCGGCGATGCGCGCGTCATCGGTGGCGATGATCACGTCGTCGATCTGCTTGCAGTCCTGGCAGCGCTCCCAGACATGCTGTACCAGCGGTTTCCCGGCGATGAGGTGGAGCGGCTTTCCCGGGAACCGGGTGGATCCCCAGCGGGCGGGGATGGCGACGAGAGTGCGGGAGGAGTCGGAGGTTGCCAAAGTGGGCGAGCAGGTTCGCCTGAGATGACGCGGAAGCACTGGCGATGCAAGGGCGATTTGGGCCGCAAAACCGGCTTCCACCCCTCCCCTGATCTGGAGAAAGGCACCCCTCAAATAAAAGCCCCTGACTCCGGTCGGGCTCCCGGGTCATTTAGAACCGGGAGAGGTCGTGGAGTCAGGGGGAAATCAGTGAATGTCGGTTACTTGACGTGCTGGGAGACGAGCTTGGTCATCTCGAACATCGTCACCTGGCTTTTGCCGCCAAAGACGGCTTTCAGCGCCTCGTCGGCGTTGATGTTGGTCTTCTTGGTCTGGTCCTGAAGGCCGTTCGCTTTGATGTATTCCCACAGCTTCTTGGTCAGCTCCCCGCGGGAGAGCGGGGTGGAACCCACCACCTTGGCGAGGACCTCGTCCGGCTGGACGGGCTTCGAAAGGGCTGGATTCAGTTTGCGGGCGGGTTTGGGATTGGGTTGGTCGGACATAGGGTAGAAAGGCTGGCGGCTGACGGCCCCCGGGTCAACCGTGGATGTAGGAAGCTTCGGCGGGGGCGATCAGCCGCCGCCCGGGCGAATTAAGCCGCCAAGGCGAGCAACTGCCGGGGCATGGCCGGGGTTCGCAACCCGCCCGGCGAAGCGCGGAAGGAGGGCAGGATCACGGCCCCGTGGAACAGCTTGCCGAAGTCGGGGTCAATCCACTCCCGGTTGTTGATGGAGGGAAAGAACTTCTCCACGTCCTTCACCTGCATCGTCCCGTTGAGCCAGCGCTTCGACACACGGTCCCAATGGATGAAGCCGTGCAGTTCCATCACCTTCAGCATCAGGAATTCCGCCGATGGTGCGATGTGCCGGCCTGCTTCGAGGCTATCAAAGGCCGCCTGGGAGATCTTGCTGCCATACATGCTTTGGAGACGCGCGCAGGAGGTGCCCGTGACGTCGTGGTAGTAGAGGAGGTCCATGTAGCCACCACCGGTGGTTCTGGCCACAGGGCCTTCGGTGCGGAAGTTTCTTCCAAACTTCCAGATAAAGTCCGCATCCAGCACCTTGGCGACCCATTCGTCGTCCGTTTTGACGAAGACGATGTTACCCAAGTGTCCGTCAGGCCACACCAAATCGTGATCCACGAGCTTCTTGTAGAGTTTCATCACCGCCTCGGCGTACTGGGTGGGCATGGGTGCGCCCGGAACGCTGGTTGCATCCACCACGGGTTCCGCCCCGCGCTGCGCCAGACCGCGCTGCTGTCTCATCAGATCTCCCATGTCGATGCCTTGCCGCCTGGAGGCAATCAGGTCCAACGGGGTACCGGTGGGACCTTCCAGCAACACATCTCGCCATGGTTTGCCACGCAACAGGATGCTGCCTTCGGGCACGAGTTCCTGAACCATGGCAAAGGTGTCCTCAAACTCACGGGAGAGGTCCAGCCGCAACGCAATCTGCGGAACATCCGCCTGGGCGAGCAGGTCGCTTCCATGCACGACCCGGGCGTAGGTGTCGGCGTTCTCGAGGCCGCCAAGCCTGCAGCCAATCTTGACGGCAAGATCGTCGCCCATCTTGTAAACGAAGGAATAAACACCATTTCCGAGGAAGCGGCCCACGGCATAACCACGCCATGAGGAGTTGGGTCTGGGCAGATGGGCGGTGTACGCCAATTGCGTGGCCGCCGCGGTGTTCATGACCTGGGGCGGGAGAACTCCGGCTTCCCTCTGCTCGTGCAGCAGACGAAAGAGCGTCATGACCGCCTCGTCTCCCGCTCCGCCGCGGTTTCCCGCCAGCGCGATCTCCATGGCCCGCCGGCCATCGGCCAGCGACTCCGCGGGCACATCGACCAAGGAGAAGTAGGAACTGCCGATGCGGCGCTCCGGATTCATCAGACTGGTGATCTCCGCCGGCCGGCGGGCAAGATCATCCAAGGTGGCCTTCTCGATCCGGGTGAGAAATCCGGCAGCCGATTCGAGCAACTGCGTTTCCTCGGCGGTCAGCGTGGATCCGCGTTTGGCGGCCGAAGCCACGCGATTGATTTCTTCCAGCATGGCGGCCTGCTGCAGGGGCGGTTTGCCGGCAAACGACCCGTGGAGCGCCGCGGCCAGCACCAGCTCCCTGGGCAGGTTGCGTGCCAGCGTTTTGTATTCCCGGATCTGCACTCCGGCTTCGCCGAGCAGCCGAGGCACCAGAAACGCATTGGCTGCAACACCGAGTGTGTTGCCGAAGACTCCGAGCGCCGTGATCCAGCCGGGCTTGGACAGGCTGCCCTGTCCCTGAAGACGGGTCCACATGAGCTGGCCGCCAGTGAGCACGGCCATCGACTCCGTGTATTCCAAGGCGGCACCGCGGGAGTAATACTCATGAATGTCAGGAACCATGTCCGCCGCGAGAATCAGATCCAGCCCCACGCCGGCCAGGGCGAGCAGGCCCTTTGCATTGCCAAACAACAGACCCATCGGAGAATAGATGCCGGACACCGCGCCATCGTAGGCGTCGGACTGCTTCTGTTTGTCCACGATGGCCTGCGCTTTGCCGGCCACGCTTTGGAGGAGGGCGGGCGCGAGCGGGTCCGGCAGCCACCACTGTTGCTGCTGCGGTGTGTCTGTCTCACGCAGTCGGACGAATTGTCCGGCCATCAGCGGCGTCCAGGATTCGGCACCCAGCGCGACCAGGTTGAAAAGTTCCACCGGATTTCTGGCGTCGGTCTTTTTCAGCTTCGTGAGCGAGGTTTCTGACTTCGCCAGGAATTCGCGGAGTTCCGGCTCGACGTAAACCGCACCTTCGTGAATGCGCGCTGGCACGGGCTTGCGCCACTGCCAGTCATAGCGTTTCAGCAGCTCCGCCGCCGGTTCAGGGTAGTAATTTCTGAAGGCCTGTCCCAGCGGACTGTTGGGGGCGCTGGTCAGGACCATCGCACGAATCTTGTCGAGCGCCAGATACGGCCCCGGCAGCACACTCAAATCGTGAGGTGTCATCGCCACCTCGACTTCCTTGAACAATTCCCGGTACTTCTTCAGCCCCAGTTCTCCCGCTGCGATCATGTGCTCACGCAGCATGAGCAGCACGGCGATCTCACCCACGTTCACCTCGTATTCGGCGTCCGCGCTGCCGTATTTCTCGCTGCTGAAGTCGATGAATGTGCCGTTGGCGGAGACTTTGCCCGCCTTCCGTGCGGCGAGCCGTGCGATCGCTTCATCCCGTGCTCGCGGCGGAGCTCCGGGGATGTAGGAAACCTCCGCTGGAAGTTTCAGCGCCGCCGCTGCTTTCAGAAGGGCTTCGGTGAAGGTGAAACCGATTTCCGCCGGCGATGTGTGAAACTCCAGCGCGCTGCTGACGATCTCCCGGACCGGACCGGGCCAGAGGATTTTGGCGACAAGGATTTCGCCCTTGGTCAACGGGACCGTTGGAGGTCCGCCTGACGGGTGTAGTTCGGCACTCCCCAGAACAAACGGCTCCGAGCGATAGAGCGCGCTGAAGGTTTCACCCGGCACGTTCAACCACAGTCGTTCAGCAGTGGCGACTCGCTGCGCTTCGAAGAACTCCCGGCCTCCGACCTTGACCGGAGTCTCGCCGTCAGCGGTTTTTTTGACGAGGTGGAAGCGGATCTTGGTTCCTTCGGGAATGGGAGCACTGGTGGCGATCTGGAAGACCACATGGTCGGACTCAAATCCCCAGCGCAGGGGTTGCTGCATGTCAGCACGCACCGGCGGCACGGACGGATCGTTCGCAGCGGCAGCCGGCAGCGTGCGGAAACAACCGACGCCGGCGACGTTCCGGCTGAAGGGTTGAACCCAGGGAATCTCCACCGGGCCGAGCTTGAAGGACCGCTGACCGCTGCTGCAGGTCGGACTGATCGTCGCTTTGACGATGTAGGCATCCATGCCGTCCCAGGCGGGTGTCTTCTGTCCGGCCGCCTTTTTCTTTTCCAAGATCTCCCGGAACTCCTTGAAGAGCGGAATGTACTCGTGGGAACAAAAGGTGTAGTAGCCCTGTTCCTTGATCCGGCAGTGGGTCAGGAACTTGTAGGCGGGGCTGTCGACTCCTACGGGCGAAACTTCCGGCGTGGTGCCGATCCGTTCCTTGAGGTGACGCCCGTACACCACCAGCAGGATGTCAAAGCCTCCCAGCCGCTCCTGCGCCGTGAGATCAGAATGCTCTTTCGTCCAGTATTCATTCGAGGCCTTGCGTGGGATGCCGTCGCCGAATTGCTCGACTCCGTAAATCATGGGCAGCGGAAAAGAGAAGGTGATCGGATAGTCGGGCCGCTCTTTCTCCTCCTCCGCGTGCGTCGCGGCGGCCACCTGTTGCAGGGCCTTAGAGAGGTCCAGGGACACACCGCGGTCCAAAGCCACCGGCGTGACGTCCCAGCGCTGGGAGTCGAGGAACTGTTGGAAGCTGGAATCGAGTCCGAAAGCCAGAGGGCCGTCATGGATGGCGAGTTCATCCTCTACCAGCTGGGAGAAGAGCGCCTTGCTCACATCGTCGCCTGATTCACCCCACTCCTCGGCCTGATCCTCGACCGTGGTGTGTTCGGATTTCAGGTAGGCCGCGAGTTCCTGATGAGCTCTCGCCAGTTCCTCAAACCACCGCTGCTCCTGTGGCTGCACGGCGGAGCGCGGCGTGCCGTCCTGTATGGATTTGGCAAAGGCCTTCGCCTTGGTGGAGTTCTGCTGCCGCAGCAGTTCCATTTCTCTCCGCGCCGACTCCAGCACGAGCGAGAAGCGGTCGCGCAGGCCGGATGTCAGCAGTTCCCAGCCGGAGTGCCGGAAGTCGGCAAAGGACATCGTTCCCTGGCGGACCTCCTCGTAGGCTTTTTCGAACTTCTGATGAAGCTCCATCAGCCGGCTGCCGGATTTCTCGAAGGGTGCGCTCAACTCCTCTTCCGAAATGATCGTCTCCAGCAACCCTTGCAGAAGCTTTCCGGACAGGCGGGAATTCAGACGGGTTTTGACGGCCTTGGTGGCCGCGAGGGTTTCCTCGAAACGATGCAGCGTCTCCGTGTGAAACTGCTCTGCTTCTTCCAAAGGCCCGGCCTCGGCAGCCGGCTGGATCACTCCGGCGATCAGAGCCAGCGACAACAGCGATGGTAAGACGGATCGGCGCGGTGCATTCATGGCGATAGATTGGGAGAAGGGTTGCCCGGCTCATTGGGTCTGCAGAGCCTTGTAGCGTTTAAACCAATCCTTCATGTAGGGCTCGCTCAGGTGCTCTTCTTCCTCGACCTTGGTCAGTCTCTTCCATGCCTCGACGAGCCTGGCCCCCACGACCTGAGCACGTGCACCGCCGCTGTCTCCCACATGACTGAGGTCACGCAGGCAGCGCAGGGTGTGTTGCAGGCGTAGTTCGAGATCGGCGGGGACCGTGCCGCTTTCAGACGCCTTGTGAAGGCGCTCCGCGATTCCGGTCGATTGAGCCCAGAGATCGTCCTGCCAGTGATGGTAGGCCTCGATCCTGCCCGGCCACTCGGCGTAGGACAGCAGTCCGATGCCGACACGCCACGCCTCGTAAGCACGGGTGAGTTTTTGAGACAGCGGCTCCGCCTCGTTGCCGCCATACTCCATGAGTCCTTCCGGATTGGCCAGGAAGGCGGAGGACAGTGTGTAGAAAATGAGGTGATCAATGCTCCGATAGGTCACCATGTCAGCAGTCGCCTGCTGGTCCGGCAACACCTTGAGCCCGCCGGGCTTCATCATGATCTGCAGCAGCGCCTGCGCCTTCGGTCGGACGTCCTCGCGAAAATGCAGCCCCCCCTCCGGAGGCCGGACCGCGAGATGCCAGATCTCCTCGGCCTTGATCCCCTCGTCGTAAGCGGGAGATGCGGGAAAACCTCCAGGTGCGGGCGCCGGAGACAGCGTACTCACGGACATCTGCAGGCCCTGAGCAGGCCGGTAATCCGGATGAACCTCGAGCAGTCTGATTTCTTCCCGCACCTTGTCGGCCGAGCAGACCGGCAGCACGATCTCGTTCCGGGCGAGGCAGAGATCCAGAGCCGCGGCACCGACCTCGGAAAGGTCCACTGGAAGCCAGAGCGCCGCGCCTTGCCGGCTTTCTTGTGCAAGCCGCTGCTCCGTCGCGCTGGTCGTGGCAAGACCGCGCAATGCGTCCACCACGGACCTGCGGACCTCAAAGCCATGCTGACGCAAAGCCGTCGCCCGCGGGCTGTCTCCCTTCGCCCAGGCCAGTCGTGCGCGGGCGCTGAGAAGCGCCAGCATCGCGCGGTCCAAACCCGTTTCGTAAATCCCGTAGCGCCGCGTGCGGGCGATCATCTCCATCCACTGCCACGCGTCGCTGTCACGCGACTGCTGCGGCCAGTGCCAGGCCAGCCAGGCGCTGGAGCGCCGTTCCTTCAGCCGACGCTGCTGAAAGAACTCTGCCACCTGATTCTGGCCGGAAGCGCTCGCGGATGAGGCAGGATTCAGTTCTTCAATGAGCCTCCCCTCCTCCAGCTTCTCGCCTGCGGTCGCAGCACCGCCCGTGCCGATGCCCGTCGCGCCTCCGGGATCGATGGCATTGAGAAACTCACCGAGGAACCTCGCGCTGCCGATGCGGGTGCTCAGCATTTCATCCCGGTTCGACGCGAGCTGGCGCAGATCATAAAAGGAATCGAGCTCCTGATGCGGTTTCACCCAGGCATCGGAGATTCGGAACTCAGGCGAGGCTTTCGTGCCGTCCATCGTGAACGCCCGGACAATCAAGGTCGCACGGCCTTCTTCCGTCTCGTAGTCAGCCGTGACATCACGCGCCGGCACGTCTCCCACGATGACGCCGCGGAAGAAAGGCTGCCGGGGCATGCCTTGAGGCGCTTCTCCCGCCTCGTAAACCGGGATCGGCGCGATCTGCGCCCGGATCTCGGCGAGGTGCTTTTCGCCGAGCTTGGTCAGAAACAACGTGTCCGCCCTCACGCCAGACATGCCGACGGCCATCATCCAGCCCAACAGACCCACACGCAAAGCGCCCCGGGTGAAGAAGAACCAATGACTTTGACAGTCCAAGACAGCCCTGCTGGCCGATCTGGGGCGCTGACGATGAAAGGCAGCGATTCTCATGAGGATGCGGCTTGGTGAAGAGCCACGATCGAAGAATACGCCCCATGCCCACGACCCCAAGACCTTTTTAGTAGCGGAATCATGATCCCTTGCGACCGGCGGGCGAGATGCGCCTTGTGTCTCAGCGGGTCAACGGTCCTTTGGCTTTCGAATCTGGTACATTCGCTTTACCCAGTCGTAAGCGCCGAACTCAGGCCGTCGGTCTTGCTTCGTTCGGCTCGTCATTTTCCCTGCCCGCCTCCAGCAGTCGCACCTTCTTTTCCACCAGCGGCAGCCACAGGCTCACCCGCGTGCCCAGGCCCTCGCGGCTTTCGATGTCGATCTCCCCTCCGTGCTCGCGCACGATGCGGCGGACGATCAGCAGGCCCAGGCCGGTGCCGGTGCTGCGGGTGGTGGCGAAGGGCTGGAAGAGCTTGCCCATCTGCTCGGCGCTGATGCCCTTGCCGGTGTCCTCAAAGTTCAGCCGCACCTCGTAGTCGGTGAAGGTGCCGCTGATCGTCAGCGTGCCGCC
>NZ_JAGRPF010000057.1 GCF_020439865.1 Prosthecobacter sp. | reverse complement strand
CTTCGCGTAGTCCGCCTTCAGCGCCGCGTCCGTCTCCAGCTCCCACAGGCCGCGCAACGCACTCACGCCGCCGCAGGAGGTCCAGTTGTGCGTCCTGGCATAGAAGAACTTCATGCCGCCGATGCAGAGCTCGCGCTTGCTCTCGTTTTTCTCGCCACCACGCGCGTCCAGCTCCGCCAGATACATCGTCTGCCACTTCGCATCGCCCGTGACGGCGTGAAGCATCTTCATGACGAAGAGCTTGCGGCTCGTCTCCTCAAAATGGAAGCCCTCAAAGCTGCCGCGCGTGCCGAACGGCGCCTCCGCCGGCATCTTCCAGCCCAGCCGCATGATCTCTTCGGTGGTCTGGACGAGATGCTTCGCGATGCGCTGCTTTTCCTCATCGGTGGCGATGCCTGACTCCCAGTAGCGCCACAGGCCGAGGAACCATGGCAGCGTCTGATCGTTCGAGCCCATCGGGTAATGCGATTTGCCATCCGTGCTCACGCCGCGCCCGACGAAACCCTTCACGTCGCTGATCGAGTTCAGCAGAAGGAGGCCTTCCATCAGCTTGCGCGCCTTCGCGGCATCGTCCGCCGACTTCGTGCGCTTCCAGCGCAGCACCGCCGCGTCCATGTAGAACCCGTTGAACATCGCCCCGTTCTCGATCGGCGCCCACCAGCCCAGCGCGTTCGGTTTCCCCTCGCGACACTCCTCCGGAGTCGGCAACGACACTTTGCCGTCCATGTCGGCGAAGTCGATCATGATGCCGTACTTGTCGATGAAGCGACGCCAGATCTCGGTGTGGGCTTGTTCAGCCGCCGTAGCAGCATCCGCAGCGACAAGCGGACGATAAACAGAGACGGCGAGGGTGGAGGCGATGAAGGCGCGGCGGTTCATGAGGACGCACCGTGGATGCCGCAGCCTCCTCCTTCAAGGGATGCCAAAGACACGTGCCAGTTGGCCATAAATGGACTGAATTGGAATGGAAAATGGCCATTTTCGTTACCCTCATCCTTTGGAGTATCAAAAAGCACTTGAACTATAACTCGAACTCAACGAGTATCAAAAAGCACCGACCATGAACGGGCCTGAACGTCTAGCGGACCCGATCGTGGTCCAACAAATCAAGCATGCGTGCCTCGATGACGACGTCCATCTCAGCGGGATCACTCAAAGGAACATCGTCCTTTGGGGGCTCTCTCGGACCGTCCTTATTGATGCGCTGATTCGACACATCGATGAAGGCTGTAAAATACACATCAAGTTCTATCAGACCGGCGGACAGGGCTATCACGGGAGCCTGCTGCTGGACCCGGAGGACTCCGAAACTGTCTACTTCGAAGTGAAACTGCAAGACAACCGAGTGCAGGTGAATCTGAGCAGGACTTGGCTGCAAGTAAAGGAGCACAGCACGGGGTATCCACCGCTTCCGAGATAGACCAAACACATTTGACCATGAGTAATCATCCAGAAAACTGCTTCGCCTGCGGCGACGGGTACTATCAAGAGGTGATCGAGGATTATCGCCTCGACCTTCCCGAAGGCGAAACACTGTCCGTGCCGAACCTACTCATCCTTCGCTGCAAAAAGTGCGGCGAGGAAACAATCCCGCCCGAGTCGTCGCGGCGCATCGAGACTGCTGTTGACCAACATCAAGACACCCTGCCGGCTGCTGCGGTGCGCTCATTTTTGGAGCAATTTCAAATCGACCAGACCGAGGCGGCGGAAGCGCTCGGCATGGGCGGAAAAACTCTGCATCGGTGGGCGCGTGGAACACAACGCGTGAGTCGTTCAATGGGTTACTTTCTGCGTGCTTTGATGGCTCACCCAGTGGTCTACGAGTGGATCAGGGATCGCCGCTGGCGACGTGCCGAACAAATCGCAAACCATACTATCGCCGTGCAACTCGGTGGTTTCTGGGAAGCCTCGTATCAGGTTCGCTTCCCAGCCAGCGGCGGTCGTATGAGCGGAGCTCAGATGGCCGCCACGCCGAAACCGGCAATCCGTCGGTTCAATGCCGCACGCGGACTTCTAACCGCAACCGTTCAATGAACACGTTTTGGGTCACTTTCTATTCTTACAAGGGCGGCGTGGGGCGTACGATGGCCTTGGCTAATGTCGCAGCGGTGCTCGCGAAGGAAGGTCGACGCGTTCTTTTGATCGACTTTGATCTCGAAGCGCCAGGATTGGACGCGTTCGAAGGGCTGGGGTGTGCTAAGGGAAATGCTGGCGTCGTGGAATACGTTGCCGAATACCTCGCTACTGGAAAAGCTCCGTCTATTCACGCGTTTGTGAGGGAATGTCAGCCTTCGTCAACGCATCTTAGGGGTAAGCTTTGGCTGATGCCCAGCGGCAGGAAAGACCATGAGTACAACCGTAATCGCGCTCGGATAAACTGGACTGATCTCTACGACAAATATGACGGCGAACGTTTCGTAGAGAATTGGAAAGCCGATATCGAGAAGAGCTACTCACCTGACTATGTATTAATAGATTCACGGACTGGACTTACTGACGTCGGCGGCATCTGCACTTTGCACCTTCCCCAGTTAGTAGTGCTACTCTATGCGCTGAACGATCAGAACATCCACGGAATAGCTGGCGTAGCGAGAGCTGTAAGCAAAGCTGAAAATACGCGCCCACCGCAGTTGCTAACGGTGGCTAGCCCTGTTCCTCCGACGCCAAAAGAGAAATCTGGACTGCTACAGGAGCGACTAGACATGGCGGAAAAGGAACTGGGTATTAAGCCTCATTGCCAAATTCACTATGACTCCAGGGTTCCGTTGAAGGAACAAGTGATTGTGTGGGAAGATCCATATTCGCGACTTGGAACTGAATATGGAACTCTCCGTGAATTGATTGCCGATTATGACGTTCGTGGCCTAGATTTTTTGATCAAGGAATCCCAGCGTGCAATTTCGGAACTTGATGCGGCTCGCGCACAAGAGGCCGGCGTTGATTTGCTTCGAGAATATAGTGATCGGCCAGAATGCTACCATCAGCTTGCACGCATCGCACGAGCGTTTGGCAAGATTGAAGAAATTGAACCCCATCTTAAAAAAGCCGTAGATCTCGATCCATTCTATTCTCCCCCAAGCGTTGAATTGGTCGGGCTACTAAAGGTTCAGAACCGTCATCAAGAGGCCATCGAAATTGAAAAGAGGAGGTTGACTGCCATCGCTGGCAAGCGGGACAAACGGGCCGAGGACGGTGTTAGATATGCCTTGGGGCAGCTTTGCATGATGGCGGGCGAATATTCCTCTGCGATTGAAGTCTATGCAGAGCTTCCTAGGACGGCGACAGACGATCAAGAGGACGATCTTGTTTTATTGGCGAATGCTTTCAATTATGCGGAAGCTCGCCGTCGAGCTGGTGAAGTCGTGCCAATTTCCGAACTCAAGGAAATTGTCACGCTCTATGAGCGGGGGGCGGCAACCGAAGGCTCTGGACCGGTGGTTATGCGCTTAAACCACATGCAGGCAATGCATATTCCGTATGCGTTGATGGGCGAGGCTGAGCGCTCACGGCAACTTCTGATGCAGGTTGAAGAACTGGCTACATCGATCTCGCCACGAGAACGTATTTTCTCAGTGTCCACATACAAGGACCTTCCAACGTCTGAATTCCTGAAGCAGAACAAGGAAATGATCGATGCTTTGAACCAAGGCAAGCTCTGGGATGGTACACGGATTCCAAATTGTGACTAATGATTGGTGCTCTTCCCAAAAGTCCAGCCCATCCACTAACAAGAAGAGGCCGGCGAATGCGCATTCAATGCTGCTACAACTATCTGGAAATTTCGGATAGTTCG
Organism: Prosthecobacter sp.; assembly: GCF_020439865.1. Lineage (GTDB taxonomy): Bacteria > Verrucomicrobiota > Verrucomicrobiia > Verrucomicrobiales > Verrucomicrobiaceae > Prosthecobacter. The sequence goes on along the minus strand of NZ_JAGRPF010000057.1, from coordinate 20,455 downwards.
AACCGTGCTATTCTATACTAAAGGCGTTTTCTGCGAAGCTACGGTGTCGTCATCTGCTCCATCTTCAAATCATCAATGAAAAATGCCGTCTTCGTCGTGCCGAGGGCGCTGAAGAGCATGTAGCTGGCGCTGGTCCAAGCGGGTTTGCAGGCGAGGTCGGCGAAGGATTGTTTCGTTCCATCCTGACGGGTGATTTCTAGGCTCCATTTGCCACTGCCAGTGGTGGCGGTAATCAACACTCGGAACCATTCACCGGCGGGAATTGGGGTGAGCTGAACTTTGCCGTTGGTGCTGGCGGCGAGCTGGCCTTTCTGCCAGCGGAGGTAGGGGCCGTTGCCGAAGTCGCCGTTTTTGCCGCGGATTTCGAAGAACCAATCCGCGCCGTCCTGAGCCATGATGTCGAACTCGATGTGAAAAATACCACCGTCCCATGTGGTGGGGTAGAGATCGAGCACGGGATCGTAGCTGTGCTTCAAACCGGCTGCGTCTTGCACCTTGAGGCAGCGTTTGCCGCCTGGCGTGAAGGGTGACGACATCTCGTCGGTGACGCCGATGCTTTCGCCTTTGTTTTCGCGATCATACTTCGCGCCGCGAATGCCGATCATGCCGAGGGAGGTGTGCTCGAAGTCCTGATCGATCTTGTAAGGCGGTGCGGGCCACGGTTTGGCGTCGGTGTCCCACGATGGGTAGTCTTGGCCTTTCGCGGCGAGCGCGAGCCACGGCGCATCCGCTTTGCGCACTCCGGCGAGCGTGAGGTCCCAGGGCTTGAAGCCGATTTTTTCGGCAGGCGAGCCGGGTTTGAGGCGGAAGTCGCGCTTCGCGATGTTTTCAAAGAGCGGATCGGCAAAGAGGCTGCCGTTGTCGCGGCCCATCTTGCGCCAGTCATTCCAGGTGAAGTGTGTCTTGGTGAGCAGCGCGGGGATTTTGCCGTCGGTGGGCCAGTAGAGGTTGCTGCGGAAGACGAGGCTGTCCTTGGGATCGCCGCGTTCGATTTTGTCAAAGAACTTCCAGTTCCACTCGCCGCCATCGAGCAACGGCGATGCGGGATCCCACACGACGATGTTGTTCAGGTAGCGGAAGCGCAGGCGTGGCTCGTTGCGGCTGGCCTGGATCTGCGCGGTGTGGCCGAAGGCGAAGATGTTGTTCCGCACGGTGTTGAAGTAGCCGTAGTGCTGGTGAAAGCCGGCGTTCCACGTGTCATGCACGAGGTTGTTCTCCATGAGCACGGTGCTGCTGCCCTCGTCGTTGTAGAGGCCCCAGCCGCCGTAGCGATGCGCGGCGACGTGGTGGACGTGATTGCCGCGGATGACGGTGCCGGGCGAAGTGCCGAGCCCATAGTAGCCGCCCATGTCGCTCAGATAGGCCCAGCCGAGATGATGAATGTGGTTGTTCTCCACGAGCGTGTCGCACGAGGCGGTGTCGCCGTAGCCCCAGTTCCATCCGGCGCTGACGCCGGTGTAGAAAAAGTCGCCGATGTCGCAATGCGTGACCGCGCAGTGCTGCGTGTGCGTGAAGACGACACCGCACGCGCTCGGGTGCAGCCGACCGCCGTGCTGGATGATGCAATCATCGATGGTGATGTGATGATTCACGCGCGCATCCTCGGGTCGCTTCGTCTCGCCGACATACACGCCACCACCGCCGAGATCGTGAAGATGGCCATGCGTGACCGACGAATCCGCGCAGCCGTTTTTGAACCAGATCGCGTGCAGGCCGGTGTGCGCGATCTCGCAGTTCGCGAAGTGAATGCCGCGCGAGTCCTCGATCTCGATGCTGCCGCCGCTCGTTGTGGCCGCCTGGCCGTCGTGCAGGCCTTCGGCGGGATAGAGATGATTGCTGTATTGAAACGAGATGCCTTCAAAGCGCACATCGCTCGCGCCTTTCATGATGATGAACTTCTCCACCACCGGCGCGATGACCTCCGCCTTCGTCATGTCTTCGCCGGGCAGCGGCCAGTAGAGCAGTTCGCCCCTCGCCTTGTCGAGAAACCACTCGCCCGGCGCATCGAGTGCGGCACGGAAGTTTTCCACCCACCAGCGCTGATCCGGCTCGAACTCGACGAAGGGATAGCGCGAGCGGCCTTTGATGCGCACACCGAGCATCTCATCGTTCAATTCCTGGATGCGGCACTGCCCCACGGCCCACGCATGCGTCACTGTGAGCAACACGTCGTCGCGCTGTTCCTGCGGGATTGCCTTGAGCACGTCATACTGCTCCTTCGCGACGCAGAACGCGTGGAAGTTCATGTTCTGCGTCAGTCCCTTGAACGCATCCGCTGCCACGGCCTCGGTGATGTGGAAGTAGCCCTTGTTCGGCGATCGGGCGAGCGTAGCGCGGCGGCCATTGATCCAGAGCTGCTCGAACTTCCACGCCTTGTCCGGCAACGCAGCCTTCCACAATCCGCCCTCCGCTTTCTGCCAACCGGTGACCGGTTTGCCAGCCATGAACACCGCATTCTTGCCAATCCACGTCACCTGCGCGTCGTCCTTGCCGAGCGTGATCGTCTCTGTCAGCGGATGCACGCCATCCTCGACGATGATCCGCACAGGTTTCGGCGCCTTGCGAGCCTGATTGAGCACGGCGGGGAGATTGCCGGGCTTGAGCGTGAGATCGGTGGCGGTGGCGACGCCGGCAAGAATGAACACGAGGGTGAGGGAACGCATTGATTGTGACAGTGGAAGGCGCACGGCGGCCTTCAAGGACGGGGATGCCTCACGTGGGTGATTTTACTCGCCGTCGAAGCACGTTGAGATACTGTCCACGCCTTTTTCATGTCTCAGGAAAGCCCCGCCCAGCATCAACCGCCATTTGACGTTCCCAGCGTCGAGGAAATGGCTGCGCTGCTGCCGCAGTATGCGTTTGAAAAGCTCGCGGCATTCGGCGGCATGGGGGCGGTTTACAAGGCGAAGCAGCAGAGCCTGGACCGGCCGGTGGCCATCAAGATTCTGCCGCCGGAGTTTGGCAAGGAGCCGGAGTTTGCGGAGCGTTTCAAGGCCGAGGCACGCGCGATGGCCAAGCTCAACCACACGCACATCGTCGGGGTGATTGATTTCGGCCTTACCAAGGCGGGCCATCTCTATCTGGTGATGGAGTGGGTGCAGGGGCCGACGCTGCATGAACTCATTCACAAAGGCAGCCTGCCGGTGCGGAAAGCCGCCAAGCTGGCCATGCAGCTCTGCGAGGCGCTGACTTACGCGCACAATCACAAGATCCTTCACCGCGACATCAAGCCGGGGAACATCATGGTGAATGAGGAAGAGCAGGTGAAGGTGACGGACTTCGGTCTCGCCCGCCCGATCACCGGCGAGGCGGAAGAGAATCCGTATGGCACGCCGGACTACGCCGCGCCTGAGATTTTGGGCAAAGGGGCTGTGGATCAGCGCGCAGACATCTTTGCGGCGGGCGTGGTGCTTTATGAGATGCTCACCGGCCGCGTGCCACAGCATCCGCGGCGTTCGGTGCAGGAATTCGCGCCCCTTTCGACCCATTGGGACGAACTGATCGACAAGGCAACGCATCCCGAGCCGGGGAAACGGTTTCAGGAGGCCGGTGAATTCCGGGCACACATAGCGATGCTGATCAAACAGGCGGCGCAACCCGTGGCGGTCACCGTGGTGGAAGTCGTGGAGGATGAGCCGGCGTCAAAGGTGAAAGCCGCGCTCAAGCCGTTGCATCTGGTGATGATCGTGACGGCGGTGATTTTGGTCGGCATCGTTCTTGGGTCGATGTTCAAAGGAGAGCCAGAGCGGACGAAGTCGAAAAAGAAGGTGGTGGCGGAAACCAAGCAGACCACGGAAGAGCCTGAGAAGAAGCCCAAAAAGCCCAAACCGAAGGCGGACGACGATGCCAAAAAAACCAAGGAGCCTGTTTCGGCAGTGCCCGCACCGGAGCCAGAGATGAAAACATCGGAGCCCGAACCGGCGGCGAAGAAGATGGCCTCCGTGCCTGCGACGCCCGAACCTGTTCCTATGCCGGCGCCGAAGCCGGAACCCGTGCCGGCACCGGAGACGCCGCTCGAAGCGATTCAGAAGCTGGAGGAGCGAGATCCGGAACTTGCACGTCTCGTCAATGCGTTTGCCGACGAATGGGCAGCCAACGAGGACATCGACACCGTTCCGGAGATGCAGGATCTGGCCGGCAAGTACATCCCGGCATTGCAGCGCAGCCTCGCGGGCCTCGCTCCGGAACAGCGGGACCACATCCTGAGCGAGATCTCCCATGTGGCCAATCGCGAGCCGCTGAACGCACGGGATGCGTCCTGGCCTGCCGTGCTAGGCACCCTGCGCAACACCTATGAAGCGCAGCGGGCGTCGATTCAGGCGATCGGAAACGATGCCGCCCAGAAAATGCGCTCTGCGCAATGTGAACTCTTGCTGGCCAAGGCCAAAGAACGCGCCGCCGCAGGCAACGTCGAAGCGGCCAAGCGCGCCGAGGCCGTGGCTGCGGAACTGGCAAAACTGCGCACGCCGCCCTCGCTGAAAGCGCTCAAGGAAAATGTGGCGGGAACGGTGAGTGCGACGATGGCTCCTCCCACGGTGGCGGAACCTGTGCGGTGATCGTTTTGCATCAGCGACCTTTGGATTTTTCTCGCCGTCGGGCGGGTGTCCGGATATGAACGGGCCATGTCCGAAGATCGAACTCCCCCAGAGCAGCCCTCGTTTGATGTTCCGAGCATCGAGGAGATGGCGTCCTACCTCCCGCAGTTCAAGTTTGAAAAAATGGCGGCTTGCGGCGGCATGGGGGCGGTTTACAAGGCGTGGCAGGACAGTCTGGCGCGCTGGGTTGCGGTGAAAATCCTGCCGCCCAAGTTTGGCGAGGAAAAAGCGTTCGCGGAACGCTTCAAGAGCGAGGCGCGCGCGATGGCGAAGCTCAACCACACGAACATCGTGGGCGTGTATGACTTCGGCATCACGCCCGGAGGTCATTTGTATCTCGTGATGGAGTGGATCGAAGGTCGGTCGCTGCATCATCTGATCCACAAGACCAACCTGCCGGTGCGCAAGGCGACAAATCTGGCGATGCAGTTGTGTGAAGCGCTGAGCTTTGCGCACGAGCACGGCATCATCCATCGCGACATCAAACCGGGCAACATCATGGTCAACGACGCCGACCACGTGAAGGTGGCGGACTTTGGTCTGGCGCGTCCCAGCAACGAGACGGAGGAGGACAACCCGATGGGCACGCCGGACTATGCCGCGCCGGAAATCCGCGGCGGCAGCGTCACGGACCACCGTGTGGACATTTTCGCCGCCGGCGTGGTGTTGTACGAAATGCTGGCGGGCCGTGTGCCGGAACAACCGCGTCGTCCGATCACCTTGTTTGCCAAAGTCTCGCCACGCTGGGATGAGATTGTCGCCAAGGCCATTCATCCCGATCCGGAGAAGCGCTACCAGGACGCGGGGGAGTTCCGGGCGCACATCAATGTGGCGATGAAGCAGGAGGCGGGAATCGTGCTGCCTGATGCGCTTGATGCGAAACCCCAGGGACCCATGCCAAAGAAGAAGGCTCCCGCGATGTCGCAGAAACAGCAGATGATGCTGACGTTTGGGTTTGTCGGGCTGGTGCTGGTGGCACTGCTGGCACTCATCTTCTGGCCCGCTTCGCGGAAACCTGCCGCGCTTTCGACCTCAGACGCCGGGACGGTGGTGACGCCGGAGGAGGTGCGTGAGGTGCTCCAAAGACTGGAGAAGAGTGATGCGGAACTCACAAAACTCATGAATTCGTTCGCTCAAGACTGGGAGGCCAGTGGCGCAGCCAAGGCTCCCGCCGTCGCAGAGAAGCTGCGTGCGGCTCAGATTGCGGCGGTGAAGGCGAAGTTTAAAGACCGTCTCGACGCCGCGAGGCGTGCAGAAGTTGTCGCAGCAGAGCTTGAGAAGCTTACAACGGCTCCGTCATTGAAGGCGCTGCAGCAGGCGGCCGGCAGATAGTGGGGCAGCCACATCTTTTGGGAGCATCGCCTCAAAAAAGAAGCCGCCACCCGTTGTCGGGTGGCGGCGTAGTTTCGGCGAAGGTTATTCGCCTTTGCAGCAGTCTTTGCCGCATTCCTTGCCTTTATCTTTGCAGCAGGCGGCGCAGCTGCCCTTGCAGCACTTTTCACAGGCCTTGCCGGCGGCAAGAGCGGTGCTGGAGAGGGCTGCGACGGAGGCCGCGGCGATGAGTACGAGGATGGTTTTCATGGTGTCGTGTGTTGTTGTATTTCGGTGCCTGCGGGGATTGGCGGTGTGCGCTACAGGCGGGCGCACGCCGGTTTGCCTTCATAGTGGCAATGGAACTGGCGGTGAGGCCAGACGACCGGGCAGGAGGAGTGAACTTGGGCGGCATGAGCCACCGTCACTGCCCGGACCGTCTGACTTCGAGACGCAGGGCTGGCCTCCTCAAATGAGCAGGGCACAAAGCCGCACGTAAACCGGCGCGGCAGGCTGAGGCGGCCCGTGATCGTGACGGGCGACGCTCCTCTCGATATGATTCAGGGAGGCAATTTCGACGAAGGCGGTTTGCCAGCGCAGCTCAGCCAGCAGGTTCATCTTGGTCGAGGGTGCCTTGACCGCACTTGAAGCGATGTCGCGTTTGTTCGCGTGTTTGGCGCAGGGGCAGTTGTGATCTTGCGGAGTCTGGGGCTGTTCTTTGGACTCCCCATGCTCTTTTTGGGTGCAGCAGCTTGCCTGAGGCTCCTGCGTCCGCTCCATGCCGATGCAACACCAGCACATCGGCAGACCGACGCAGAGGGTGAGGATCAGGGCTGTAAAGCGGGCAAACATACGGGTGGCGTTATCGGTAAAACACCGCCCGCCGCTCAAACCCTGAAACTATTTTCAGTGATTGCCCCGCGCTCCCTCAACGGAAGCTTTTCGCGAAGTCGTCGGCGGTTGCTTTTGCGACGACCTTGGTCTTCTGGAAGGTCGATTTCTCGCCCTTCTCGATGAGGAGGTTTTCGTAGTCGGCCGAAGACATCGGCAGGTCGATGGTCTTGTCCTGCCAGGTGGAGAGCAGGATCGCGTTGGCGAGCTCCACGCTGCGAATGCCTTCATCGGCGGGCGAGAGCAGTTTCTCACCCTTCAGAATGGCGTTGGTGAAATTCTGCAGGATCTCCACATGCTGGCCGCCGGTTTGATCGACTGGAATGTCCATGTGCCAGCTCTCTGGCATCGCAAAGGCGGCCTCGGCCTCCATGCAGAACTTGCTCATCTGCTGGCGGTTGCGCTGGAAGTGAATGCGCGTGCCGTCGGTGACGGTCAGGCGGCCCTGTTCAGCGGAGATTTCGAGCTTGTTGATGCCCGGTGCTTCACCGGTGCTGGTGACGAAGGTCGCCGTGGTGCCGTTGTTGTACTGCATGATGGCGGTGACATCGTCCTCGACCTCGATCTCATGGAAGCGACCGAACTGGCAGAAGCCTCGCACTTTGTCGGGCATGCCGAAGAGCCATTGGAAGAGGTCCAGATTGTGCGGGCACTGGTTCATCAGCACGCCGCCGCCTTCGCCCTTCCAGGTGCCGCGCCAGCCGCCGGTGGCGTAGTAGTAGTTCGTGCGGAACCAGTTCGTCACCTCCCAGTGCACACGGCGCACCGCGCCGATCTCGCCGCTGTCGATGAGGTCCTTGACCTTCTTGAAGCAGGCGTTGGTGCGCATGTTGAACATGGCGGCGAAAATCTTGCTCTTGTCCGTGTGTGCCGCGATCAGGCGCTCGCAGTCGGCCTTGTGTACGGAAATGGGCTTTTCCACGAGCACGTGCAGTCCGGCCTTGAGCGCCTCGATGCCGATCGTGGTGTGGCTGAAATGTGGGGTGCAGATAAGAACCGCGTCGATGTGACCGCTGCGCATCATGAGGTTCACGTCCGTGAAGGCCTTTTCGCCCTCGATCAGGTTCGGCAGCGTGCCGAAGCTTTCACACAGCGCGGTGACGCGCAGTCCAGGGATCTTGCCCGCACGAATGTTCGCAAGGTGTGCCTTGCCCATGTTTCCAAGCCCAACGATGCCAATTCTGACGGTTTCCATGAACCGAGCCTAGCGGGGCGGCCGGAACGGTCAAGCGACTCAACAGTTGCGCATTCGTCCCCCAACCTGCATTTTACCTGTCATGCGACCGTCCTGCCGCCTTTCCCATCAGCGCATCCTTGTTCTGGGATGGCTTGCGGCGCTGCTCATCACTCCTCTCATGGCAGACGATCTTCGCATCGGCATCATCGGTCTCGACACCTCACATTCGGAGCAGTTTACCCTGCGCCTGAACGACCCGGCGAATCCCAATCACATCCCCGGCGCCCGCGTGGTGGTCGCTTATCCCGGTGGCAGTCCAGACATCGAGGAAAGCAAGACGCGCATTGAAGGATTCACCGCCGCCGTGCGGGACAAGTTTGGTGTGCGCATCGTCGGCAGCGTGGCGGAGGTCTGCAAGGACGTGGACGCCGTGCTGCTGCTCAGCCTCGAAGGACGGCCGCGTTTGGAGCAGATGAAGGAAATCATCGCCGCCGGCAAGCCGGTGTTCATGGACAAACCGGTGGCTGCATCGCTCAAGGATGCCGTGGAGATCTACAAACAGGCCGCCACCGCCCAGGTGCCTGTTTTTAGCGCCTCCGCCGTGCGCTGGTACCCAGGGGTGCTCGAAGTCGCCAACGCCGAACAGACTCCCGCCCGCGGCGTCATCTCCTATGGTCCGGCGCATGTACTGCCGCATCATCCCGACCTCTTCTTCTACGGCATTCATCCCACCGAGGCCCTTTTCACGGTGATGGGTTCAGGCTGCGTATCCGTCGTGCGCACGACGACGTCCTCCGAGTCGACCGTCACCGGCTTGTGGACCGGAGAGCGCACGGGAACGCTGGTGGCCCTCCATGAGGGCGCGATGAGCTACAAGCTCGTCCGGTTCGGCGACACTCTCATCGCCGAGCAGAAGTCTGAAGGCGATTACACCCCCATGCTGCGGGAGATCGTGAAATTCTTCCAGACCAAACAGGCGCCTGTGTCACCGAAGCAAACGCTAGAAATCTACGCCTTCATGGAAGCGGCTGAGGAGAGCAAACGCAAAGACGGCGCGCGCGTCATGCTGCGCGATGTCATGATCAAGACCGGTGCCCCCGAAGCCTGGTTGCCAGACGACGGGAAGGCGAAACCCGAGCCGCCGAAATCAGTGCCCAAAGGATTGCCCCAGCCTGGCAGTTCGTAGGGTTACGCCAGCGGCAGGCCTGAGAAGGCCCGGCTCATCTCATCGTGAATTTTGCGCACGGCCTCCGCCGCAGGATGAGTGACGCTGCTGCCGAACTGTCCCACATGGCGGCACGAGGCAAACGCCGCCGACTTCTCCTCATAGAGATGAATCCATTGAAGTCGTTTGGGAAGGTGCTCGGCTTTGACCGGCCAGACGCCAGGACGTGGTCGCAGAGGCGAGGAAAGGCCAATACGCCAGGGCTTTGGGCTGATGCGTGCACGGAAGCAGTGCTGCCGCAGGCACATGCGTGCATACACCGGATCTGCCCCCAGTTGTCTGAAACAGTCTGCCACCTGGGTGGCGGATGGATCGAACACGTCATGCATCATCAGCACGCGGAAGCCGGCGGGAGTCTCATAAACGCAGAGATTCCATCCGGGATTCCTGGCCGAAAAGCTGCGGATGCGCCGCATGGCACGGCGGGATGATCCTCCCGCCAGAAGTTCATATCCACGAAAGAGCCAGGCGGATAACAGGAGGCTTCCGACTGCGGAAAGCACGCAACCGAGGACAAACAGTCCAAAATGACGTTCGTTAATCGCAAACGCCATGGACATGGCAAAGAGGATCACGCCCAGCGTGAAAGTCAGCCGGGTCGGTGGGAGCCTCGTGAAATCCACATCCACGAACAGAACGTCCGGCGTGTTCAGGCAGAGGGCACCGTAGCTGTTGCGGGTGATGACTGCGTCACCGTGGCGCGAAACGATTTCCTCGCGGATCGGAACACCGTCCGCGCCGTTGTAGGACACCTTGGGCTCACGCCGGGCCAGATTGTCGCCCGCCAGAACGCGTTGCAGCGCCTCGTTGGCACGATCATTGGCATTGGCCTGGGCGTCTTCTTCGCTGAGGTCCGACCAGCCGAAACGTCTCACCGTGACCTGGCGGCCCGGCTCTTTGTGTTGTGCGCGGCCTTCGGCCCAAAACTGAGGGACGATCATGATGGGGGAGCTTCTGGAATCAGTTGTCGGGCGGTCGGTGGCACGGAAAGCCGATCGTGGGCCTTCTTGACGCGTTGCAGCATCTCGTCGGAACGTCGGAACAACACCGGCGACCACAGGCGCTCAAGCTCCCAGCCTTGGGAACGCAGCACGCGGGTGCGGAAGATGTCCCACTCGATGGGATCCGGTGTTTTGTGGAATCGGCTGAAGTCGGCAAGCACACCGACGGTGACATCTGCGGGCATGAGCGGATGAATGCAGGCCACATCGACGCAGAAACCTTCGTTGCCCCAGTGAACATGCGAGCCTGTGGCGTGGCGTGCGAGCAGGGCTTCACTGATGGCGTTGGCTAGCGGCGATGGCGTGGCGCTGTCCCAGCGTTTGATCTCGGGTTTCGCATCACGGCGCATTTTTTCGAGCTCGTCCTGATAGCTGGCGAAGAATGCGGCCAGCTTTTCAGCGTAGCGCAGATAGGCGTAAAGCTGCAGCCGGCCGTTCGGGATCTGCCCGGGAGGGGTGGGTTCGACCGTGTTGTATTCGACGGCGGGAATCGACGTGAGCACATGCACGGCGTCGCGTGCGCGTGTGACGAGCACGTTGAGGCGACGTCCTCCTTCCCGCTGCGAAAGTGCTCCAAAATTCCGGCGGAATTTGCCCTTCGGATCGGGGCCGAAGGTGGTGCAGATGATCATCACGTCGCGTTCGTCACCTTGGACGTTTTCCAGATTCTTCACGAACAGCCCTTCGAAAGAATCGTGACCTTTGCGGTTCTTCGCCTGCTCGTAACGACGCGCGAATTCGGCGTCCTTTTCGATCCGCGCTGCGAGCGCGTCATGAATGGCCTCTCTTTGCGTCAGATTGAAGCAGGCGACGCCGATCGAGGGCGGCTTCGGCTCTGCAAGCAGTTCGGCGACGAGATTCACGGCGGCCTCGGCCTCCTTTTCGTTTGCGCGTTCGGAATAAACGCCGTCCACACGATGCAGCCGAATCGGTGTGTTCAGCGCCTTGTTGCGTGGGTGTCCGGGAATCGGTTGCAGGCGCGAGCCATAGTAGTGCTCGTTGGAAAAGCCGATCAGCGCCTCATTGCGACTGCGGTAATGAACGTCCAGATAGGCTTCGCGCACATCGAGATTGAGCGCGGCGGTGAGCAGATCCTCCGCTTCCTGCTGCTGTTGATAAAACAGCTCCTCGGCTGTTTCAGCGTCGCTGTCTCCGCTGTCGGCGAGCGCAGACTCGAAGAAGCGTGTGGGCGGAAGCTGCTTCTGGTCACCGGCAATGACAACACGGTGACCGCGCATCAAAACCGGCAGCGCCTCCTCTAGCCGACATTGGGAAGCTTCGTCAAAAATCACGACATCGAAGATGGCATGTCGCGGGAAAATCTGCGCGACAGTGGAGGGGCTGGCCATCCAAACGGGACAGAGGTCGTAGATGGGATCACCTCCTTCCACTTCGGCACCCGTGGCCAGCATCTGGCGCAGTTTGAGCGCTTTCTTGCCTCTCACATAGAGGCGCTGCCGCAAACCGGAGCCGAGTTTGTTGAGCTGCGTGCCCGTGGTGGCAAGCAGGCGGCTCTTTTGATGATGCAGCCACAGAAAGCGAATGTAGGCGGACACGAGCTTCAGTTTTTCCTGGGAGAGCTTGAGAAAGCTGTCAAAAGCCGCCTCCACGCGTTCACCATCGATCGCAGCGAGTTCCGGATCATTTTTCAATCGGTCGCGCAAGGTGTTTTCGACCGCGAGACGGCGGAAGGCATCCAGCACCGCCTCCGACCCTGTTCCGGCAGCCACAAGGGCCTCGGCGGGCTTTTGCATCGTTGAGGGGAGTTGCGTCAGGGCGTGCTGAAGACGCACCATGTCCTCCAGACTGGTCGCGTGTGCCAGCCAGGCGGAGGTGTCGTGCGTGGCAGCATTATCGATCCATCGTGGTGTCAGTGTCTTGGCTGAGCGCGACGCGAAGAGACCGCTTTGATCGACCAATGACAAGACAGCGTCGACCTGTTGCAGCCATGCGACTTCGGAGTCCAGATTGTCAGCCAGTGTTGTCAGCGCCTGTTTGTCCACGCCCATCGCCGGACCGCCAATCTTCGACAGGGCTGCTTGTGCCTGCCAGAGTGTCTGCGTGAGAGCTGCTTGAACCTGCAACGTGGTGTCATCTGGCAACACGACATTGTTGGAACCCGTGGCACGCGCCAGCCAGTCGGCGACGAGGAGCCGGCTTTTGAGCCCTTGATAAAAAGCGAGTCCCTGCTGCCATCCGGCATCCAGCCCGAGGCCGAGCGGTGCGAGCGCCGTCGTAGCCGACTTTTTCACCGCACCGGCAAAGAGCCTTCTGAAAAAACTGCCGGCCACCGCCTGCCAGGCGGTGAGTGCGGCGAGGTGCTGATTCACTGCCGCGAGTGTCAGCACACCTGCGCTGCGCGCACTGCTCATCAGTGTGCGGTCCAGTGTGCTTGAGCTCATTTGCTCCAGCCATGCGGTAACCTCCGTGTGCTCAGCCAGGAGTTCGGTTCGGCGGCTGGCTGGCGTTGCGTTGATTATGGTGAGAAAGTCCGCATCATGGTGATCGACAAGCCTGCGAATCTGCAACGCAAGGTCCGCACGTTGTGTGGCCTGAGCAGAGAGCGATTCGTTGGCATCCACCCGGGTCACGCGAGATTCCGGCTTCGACGCATCCGCCTTTTCAGCCGCCGCGTGGATTGTCTCCAGCGTGGCCCTCAAATCGCCGCCCGATCGGAGCAGCAGATCGCTCAAACCAATGCCGAGCAGGCCGCGAAAGGGATTGACCGGATAGCCCGCCTTTTCCGCCCGGCGGCAGATCTCGTCGAGCGTGGTGCTGGCGGCGTTCACCTCAGTCACCTGCAGGCCGGGGACAGGTTCGATGACCGGCAGATCATCACGTGAGGCAAACCCAAGCCACAGGCCTAGCAACGCGTGAAAACTGTCCGGACCTGAATCTTCTCCGTGCAGTTTGCGACGGCAGTCCTCCAGCTCTGAATGAATGGCGGCGAGTTGCTGGTTCACAGTATCGAGCTGGGCTCGTGGATCCTGAACCGGTGGAGCATCGGCCAAATTTTCAAGCTGGGAACGCAGCCCCATGTAGAAGTCCTTGCGGTCGCTGCTGGGATCGTGAACCACGCCGCTGAGATCGCCCAAGCCCACGGCGTCGAGGCGGTATTTCACCACGTCGAGCGCGGTTCGTTTGTCGCAGACGAATAGCACACGCTCCCCACGTGCGAGATGGTCGGCAATCATGTTCAGGATCGTCTGGCTTTTGCCAGTGCCGGGCGGTCCGTGAACGACGAGCGCCTTTGCTTCACGCGCCGCCAGCACGGCGTTTGCCTGACAGGGATCGGCATTCGAAATCAACCATTCGGCGGCGAAGTCACGCTTCTGCACGGAGACACCCGGTTCTTCCGCTGCTGCTTCATTTGGTTCGTGAAGCGCCTGCGGATTTAGAAAGGCTGACACCGGTTCCCTCAGTTCCTTTTCGTTCTCCATCATCCAGCGCGTGTCACGCAGCAGGGATTGATTCGAGAGAGGGAAGAGCCCCAGCACGGCTGAAGGCAGGACGGTCACCTCCTTCGGCAGTTTCTCCAACGGGGGAACGGCTTCGAGCAGCGCATCCGCGTGGAACTGCGGCTGAACGGGAAGATCGAGCAGTGTGTTGATCTGTTTCAGCAGGTCGTCCACCTCCCGCCATGGATCAGAGGCGTCTTCATCCAGATAGACTTCGCCGAGACTCTTTCCGGTCTGACGTTCAAGCCACGCAATGAGCGCCGGATTTGCCACCAGGAGGTCGGCGCCCTCGCCCGCGCATTCAACGGTCACGCCCATGCGGGACCCCGCGCGCACCTGCAAATTCACCGGCATGAGCAGCAGCGGAGCAAGCACGCGGCTGGATCCTCGCACGCCCTTCTCTTCGCCCGTGGGCGGCAGGGAAATGAGCGGGAAGCCCAGTGCGAGGCAGGATTCGCCGTGGTCGTTCATGTATTCCAAGGCATCGTCGGCGATGTCGCGCAGCTTTTTGAGCAGCTTGGTCTGCTTCTGATGAGCATCGCGGGCCTGCTTCTGCTCGTCGGACCATTCCGCTTCGGGAAACGATGGCGTGGAAAAAGCCGGCACCTTGGCCGGGAACTCCAGCTTGCGTTTTTCCAGCAGCGTTTTCATCGCGTCGGCCGGTTCCACTCCCTTTAGCAGGGCCAGATCCATCCAGTCGCAGCGCTGTCGTGACCGGTGTGGCCGCGCATTCATGGACGGGCCGTGGACGAGGCTGGCAAACAGCCGCTGAAGCATGGTCTCGAGGATCATGGCGGCACGATTCGCGGTGGTTGCCGCGCGTGTCCACGTTTTGAAGCAGGATATTTCCCGGCTTCAGCGATCCATCACTCCGCGTTCTGCACCTGCTCGCGGATTTTTTCGAGTTCGGTCTTTGCGGTGACGACGTGATGGGCGATCTCGGCGTTGTTGCACTTGGATCCCATCGTGTTGAATTCGCGGAAGAATTCCTGCAGGAGGAAGTCAAGGCTGCGGCCGGCGGGAGATTCGGCATCTAGATAGGCGCGGAACTGCTGCACGTGGCTCGCGGCGCGGGAAAGCTCCTCGGAAATGTCCGTCCGGTCCGCGAAGAGGGCGATTTCTTTGACAAGCCTTTCGTCGTCCAGTGGCAGCGGCAGTCCGGCGTCTTCGAGACGCTGGCGCAGCACCTTGCGTTGCTGCTCCGGCACCGTGGCCGCCTTCTCGCGAATCGATTCGAGCAGCGATTCGATTTTTTTGAGACGTGTTTCGATGTCCGCCCGCAGGCTGGCGCCCTCGGCGCTGCGCATGGCCGTCAACTGCTGCAAGGCGGCGGCAAGCGCCTCTTGAATGGCCGGCCAGGCGTCTCCGGTTGCGATTTCGGTCTGGGCCACATTCACCACGCCGGGCATGCGTGTGATGTCGGTCAGCGCGATGTGAGGCGGCAGGTCCAGTTTGAGCGCCAGCGCGTGCATCGCGTGGAAATAGTGGGCCGCCAGCGTGTGATCGACGTGAACTGCCGTCTCGTTTGCCACGGCGGCATCTTTGCGCACCGCCACATTGACGCGTCCGCGGGACACGGCGGCGGAAACCTCCGCCCGCACCACGTTTTCCAGTTCAGAAAGCTCGCGCGGCAGGTTCACGGCCACTTCGAGCTGCTTGCGGTTCACTGAGCTGCACTCCACACTCCAGGTCACGCCTGCGCTCTGCGCTTCGCCCCGGCCAAATCCTGTCATGCTCTTCATAGCCATCAGATGGAGCGAAATCTGCGGTTGGTAAAGCCTCGGATGCGGTTGTCACACATTCGGCGAGATTCTGGATTGCATCGCTTCGAGTGCTCCCTAGTCTCGCCCTCCCTATGGCAAAAGCGGCACTCGGAAAAGGTCTCGGCGCACTCATTTCGGCACCCTCGTCGGTGTCAGGAGTGTCGCGTCTGCCTGCCCTGGCCCAGCCCGCCCCCGGTGACGTCGTGAATCGCGTGTCTGTGGACCAGATCGTCCCCAGCCCGCTGCAGCCGCGAAAGGAATTCCAGCCGGACATGCTCACGGAGCTCATGGAGTCCATCCGCGAGCACGGGATCATTCAGCCGCTGATCGTCCGCCGGGTGAACGGCAAGCTGGAATTAATCGCCGGTGAGCGCCGCTACCGCGCCTCCACCCAGCTTGGCCTCAAAGAACTTCCCGTCATCGTCCGGGAAGCCAGCGACAAGGATGTGCTGGAGATGGCGCTGATCGAAAACCTCCAGCGCGAAGGGTTGAATCCCATCGAGGAGGCGCAGGCCTATTCTCGTCTGGCCAAGGACTTCCACATGCGTCAGGAGGACATCGCCCAGCGCGTCGGCAAAAACCGCGCCACCGTGGCGAACACCATGCGCCTGCTGGAACTGCCTGTCGGCATTCGTGAGATGCTCGTGGCGGCCAAGATTTCCACCGGGCACGCCAAGGTGCTGCTCATGCTCAAAAACCACGATGAGCAGGAGCGCGTGGCGCAGCAGATCATCGCCAAGAGCCTCACGGTTCGTGCGACGGAAAAGGCGATCGATGCCATCCTGCATCCACCGCCACCGCCGAAACCGAAGCCGACGGAGAACGAATTCGCCCGTGCCATCGAAGCGGTGGAGCAGAAGCTCATTCAGCATCTCACCACGAACGTCAGCATCCATCACGCCGAGAAAAAAGGCCGCATCGAGATCGACTACTACGGTGTCGAGGACCTCAATCGCATCCTGAGCGTGATCGGAGTCGAGGAAGAGACGTTCGCCGAAGGTTGAGGGCGGCTTTGCCGCGAACGACGAATTCCGAATGAAGAATGTCGAACCAGTCCCGTTGCTCCTGGTGATGAAACGGCGTGTCTCTCAGTTCTTGATCCTCGCTCTGGTTTCATGGGTGTTCGTCAGTTGCGGCCCTAAGGCGGCTCAAACGGGTCAAGATGACGCCGACGTCCGCGAATTCCTCACTCACTACTTTTCCACCTGGTCGGCGAAAGACATGGACGGCTATGGGGCCTGCTTTCATGAGCAGTCGCGCATCACCTTCGTGCATCAGGGCGTGCCGCAAAGTCAGGGACTCACGGACTTCCTGCATGGCCAGAAGCTCAGTCATGCCACCGCGTCCGTTCCCATGACCGAGGTGCCCACCGACATGAAGATTCTGCGTGATGACCGCACCGCGCAGGCCAGCGTTCGATGGAAGCTCACCAAGGGTACCGACATCACCACCGGCACCGATTGTTTCACGCTCGTCAAAACATCCACCGGCTGGAAAATCGTGAGCCTCGTCTTCTACAACGACTGACCCAGACACCCACCCATGTCGAAGCACCCGTCCAAATCACCCGCCCCGCAGGCTGACAGCACCGCTTCCGCACGCGGCACCCGCATCTTCCTCGGCCTCTCCTGTTTTCTGGCGGGAGCGGCGATGATGGTCATCGAAATCTGTGCGTACCGGCTGCTCGCACCGTTCTTCGGTAACAGCGTTTATACTTGGACCGCCCTGATTGGTGTCATCCTGATCGCGTTCAGTGCCGGTGGCTACCTCGGCGGCCATCTCGCGGATCGCAAGATGGCGCTCGATCTCCTCGGCTGGCTGCTGGCGGGTTCCGCGGTGCTCACCTTTTTCATTCCGGCGCTTCACACCGTCTTTGCAGTCAGTCTCAGCGCCCAGGGCCTCATCGCCGGTCCGGTCATGATCTCGCTACTGCTGTTTGCGATTCCCGGGATCCTGCTTGGAGCCGTGTCTCCGGCGGCGGTGCGGTTTTACAGTCTGACGCTCAAAGACACCCATGTGGGTGCCGCGGCGGGCACGATCAGCATGCTCGGATCTCTCGGCAGCTTTGTGGGCACCTTCCTTTCCGGCTTCTTCCTGCTCTCCACCTTCGGCGTGCGCAGCATCTTCTTCGGCACCGCGGCGCTTCTTCTCGTGCTTGCCGTGGCCGCCTTTTTTCTCGCCAAGAACACCTTCAAGCAGCAGCTCCCGGTGATCCTGAGCGGCATCTTCGCCTTCGGCATGAGCTGGATGACGGCTCCTCGGCCCAGGCCCGGCGTCATCTTTGAACACGAATCGTTTTATCATCACATCGAAGTCAGCGAGCAGACCGACGGCGACATCACCCGCCGCGTGCTGCAGCTCGATTCGACGATGGAAGGCGGCATGGATGCGAAGACAGGCGATCTCATTCTCCCGTATCAGCAGTACTGGAAGCTCGCCCTGCTGCGTGAGCCCGCGACGGTCGGCAGCGCCTTGTTCATCGGTGCCGGGGCGTTCGGCATGCCTGAAAATGTCTCACGCGACTTCCCTGAAGCCGAAGTCGATGTCGTCGAAATCGACCCGCAGGTCATCGAAGTGGGCCGCAAATTCTTCAAGCTCGACGAGCATCCCCACGTGAAGGCACATGCCGGCGATGCGCGGCGCTTTTTGCTGACCTGCGAAGGCAAGAAGTGGGATCTCATTTTCGGTGATGCCTACAACGGCATCCGCCAGATCCCCCCGCATCTCGCCACGCAGGAGTTCTATCAGCAGATCGCCGATCACCTCGAACCGAAGGGCGTGTTCATTATGAACCTCATCGCCGCCGTCACCGGACCAAAGGCGGAGCTGACATCCGGCATGCTCGCCACGGTGCGCAAGGCCTTCCCCTACGTGGAGGTCTTCTCCGTCGGTTATCGTCGTGACGAAACGCAAAACGTCATCCTCATGGCCTCACGGGAGAATTTGAAACCGCTCATCGTGGACCGCTACGTCACGCCGGGCTCGTGGCAGGAGCGCCTGATCCGCACTTATGTGCCTGCAGGCATTGTCCCACGTTCCGACTATGTCTTCACCGATGACCATAACCCGGTCGATGCCATCATCGCGCGCGGGTTGTTGGAGTAAAAACTTACTTCAGCGGCTTCGCCGCAGGCGCGAGCGCCGGTGCCACGAAGGCGTCGAACACCAGCACGCCTTTGAGCGCGTCCACGGCGCGTTCGAGCTGCTTGTCGCCGAGGTTGGCGAGTTCGAGCGCGGCTGCCTCTCCGGTGCCGTGCGATGCACGCCATTTGGCGATGCGCAGCTCTTCCTCGGAGGTCAGGGCCGAGATGATGTTCGGCTCCACGCCGTTTTCGTGAATCGTGCGATGGCTCGGCGTGTAATACTTCGCCGTCGTCAGGCGCATCGCCGCGCCGTTCTTCATCGGCAGGATCGTCTGCACGCTGCCTTTGCCGAAACTCGTCGTTCCCACAATGATCGCGCGCTTCAAATCCTGCAGCGCTCCCGCAGTCAGTTCGCTGGCGCTCGCGCTGCCCTGGTTGATCAGCACGGCGATAGGATACTTGCGCGGTTCCTTGCCGTTGCGCGATGGAGTGCGATACGGCGGCGGGTTCTGCGAGGCCACGCGGCCCTCCGTGGTCACCACGACGGTGCCTTCCGGCAAAAACTCGCCGCAGACAGCCACCGCGCTGTCCACCAGACCACCGGGGTTGTTGCGCAGGTCGAGCACGAAGGCCTGCATCCCTTCCTTCTCCAATTCATCCAGCGCCTTGCTCAGTTCACGCGGCGTGGGCTGGTTGTACTGCGAGATGCGGGCGTAACCGATTTTGTACTCGCCGGCCATCTTTGGCGACAGCAGCAGGGGGTCATGCACGGAAGTCTCCGCCAGGGTCTCGTGCTTCACCTTGAACTCCAAGAACTGCTTTGTGCCCGGGCGTCGCACGGTGAGTCGCACTTCTTCGCCCGCCTTGCCTTTGAGAAGCTGCATCGCCTCCGCAACGCCGACGGAATCGGTCAGCACGTCGTTGATGCGCACCAGTTGATCGCCTGAAAGCACGCCCGCCGCGTTGGCCGGGCCGTCTTCGCGCACGGTGATGATCGTGAGAATGTTCTGCCGCAGGGCGATCGTGATGCCGATGCCTTCCGACGTGTCGCTCTGCTCACGCTGCATGTCTTCGAACAGCGACCTGCCCATGTACTCGCAGTGCGGGTCGAGGCGGTTCAGCATGCCCTCCAGCGCACCCTCCACGAGCTCCTCATACGTGATCTTCGACTCATCCACGTAGTTCTGCCGCACCATCTCCATCGCCCGCGTGAGCATTTCCATCTGCGTGTAGGCATCCTCCGGCGGAGGCTTCACGGCAGGCGCCTTGGGTTCGGGTTTCGGGGCGGGTTTATCCGCAGCGGGTTTGGGCGCAGGCTTCGCTTCAGGATTGGTTGCCGGAGGCGCCGCTGGTGTGGGAGCAGGGGGCGTCGGTGCCGCGTGAAGACTCACGCTTATAGCCAGGGTCAGAAAAAGTGCGGGGGCGCAACGCATGGCGGCACAGTGCATGAATCGGCGCTTTGGGACAGGGGAAAATTCTGTTAGCCTGCGGACATGCACGTTTCCGCTGTCCCCTCCTACCGCCGATGGTTCATGTGGCTGCTGATCGCCGCCATCCTCTGCCTCCTGAACCCGTATTTCAGCTCAGCCGACGCCCGTTTTTATTCGCCCGAAATCGGTACGTTTGTCGAATCTGAAGGCGGCATGACTCCCGCCGCGATGAAGATTCATCTCGATGGGCGGACGTATGGCGAACTCACCGCCAGCAGGTGGATTTGGTGGGGACTGGTGCTGGTCGGTGTAGAGGCGCTGATATTTGCCTTCAGACGTTTTCGAACACTTTCGGATCACTCCAGCGTGATCCCGCCCCAGTAGGCGAACTCCCAGGCCCAGTCGCTGGCGTGCGCTTCGAGCCGCAGGGTGACATCCTGGTCCGCGAATTGCGCCAGATCGACTTCGACGGTCTTCCAGCGCGGCTTCTCGTGATCGACGGCCATCTCTTCGACCGCCTG
>NZ_JAGRPF010000056.1 GCF_020439865.1 Prosthecobacter sp. | reverse complement strand
GGGTGCCGCCGCAGAGTTCCATGCTCCAACCATCGAGCTTGTGCGGCTGGCCGCCGATCTGCACGACGCGGACGAGGTCGCCGTATTTTTCGCCAAAGAGGGCCATGATGCCGTTGTTGGCCTTGGCTTCGACGTAGGGCACTTCGCTCCACGAAACGGGGTCATTGGCGACGATGCGCTCGTTCACGAGGCGCTCGATGTCGGCGAGCTGCTGCGGGGTGAGCGCGGCGCTGTTGAAGTCGAAGGTGAGTTTGTCCGGCGTGACGCTGGAGCCTTTCTGCGTGGCGTCCTTGCTGACGACTTCGTGCAACGCCCAGTGCAAAATGTGCGTGACGGTGTGGTGTCGCTCGATGGCATGACGACGCGGCGCATCGACGACGAGCTTCACCGTGGCATCGACAGGCGGGGCTTCGTCGCCACCGAGGAAATGCAACCAGGTGTTGCCGACTTTGGTGGTGGCGGTGATGGGGAAGGTGTTCGCACCGAGGATGAGCTGGCCCGCGTCGCCGATCTGGCCGCCCATTTCGGCGTAGCAGGTGGAGACATCGAGCACCACGGCGGTCTTGTCCTTCATCTCGACGACTTCGAGCACCTTCACATCGGCTTCGAGGTTGTCGTAACCGATGAACTTGGTCGGGGCCTTGGTTTCGATCTCGGAGACGGAGACGACCTGCTTGTTCTTCTTGCCTGCTTCACGGGCCATCTCTTTCTGGCGTTCCATGAGCTTGTTGAAGCCATCGACGTCGACCTTGAGGCCGCGCTCGCGTGCAAGGAGCTCGGTAAGATCGAGCGGGAAGCCATAGGTGTCGTAGAGCTGGAAGGCGAAATCACCTTTGATCAGCTTTGTTCCATCTGGATGGCGTTCCGCAGCATCTTTCAATTCCACTTCGTCACCTACTCCAATATTCACCGACCCAGTGACGTGTGCGCCAGATGGATAGGGAAGATCGATATTGCCTACCGCTGATTCGAACAACGTAATGCCCTTATCCAGCGTCCGATTGAACGCTTCCTCCTCGATCTTCAGCACACTCTTGATCTGCTCCTTCTTCACGCGCAGCTCGGGGAAGACATCGCCCATCTGCGCGGCGAGGACATCGACTAGCTTGTAGAAGAAGGGCTCTTTGAAATCGAGCGTGCGGCCGTATTTCACGGCGCGGCGGAGGATGCGGCGGAGGGTGTAGTTGCGGTCGCTGTTGCCGGGCTGGATGCCGTCGGCGATGGCGAAGCTGAGGGTGCGGATGTGGTCGGCGATGACGCGGAAGGCGACGTCGATCTTTTCCTGCTCGGTGACGGGCACAACGTGGCCTTGCTCGTTGGCCTTCGGCAGCGTGCTGGCATACGTTTTGCCGGACATCTTCGTCAGCTCGTCAAAGATGG
The DNA here is from genome assembly GCF_020439865.1 of Prosthecobacter sp. Classification (GTDB taxonomy): domain Bacteria; phylum Verrucomicrobiota; class Verrucomicrobiia; order Verrucomicrobiales; family Verrucomicrobiaceae; genus Prosthecobacter. Next base: position 5,851 of record NZ_JAGRPF010000056.1, on the reverse strand, counting down.
GACGGAAGACGTCGGTGTCGTAGTTGCTGATCTTCGCGTTTTGGAAGTCGGTGAAGTTTTTCGTGCCCTGGATGATGGAGCACACGCGCTCGAAGCCCATGCCGGTGCCCACGTGCTTCGCGGGGAGCGGCTCGAAGGTGCCTTCGGGTGTCGCGTTGTATTGGATGAAGACGTTGTTCCAGATCTCGATGCAGCTCGCGTCGCTGCCGTTCACGAGTTTCGCGCCCGCCTTCTGCCGCTCGAGGTCGAGGTCGCGCGGACCGGGCGTGAGGTCGACGTGGATCTCGGTGCACGGGCCACATGGGCCGGTGTCGCCCATCATCCAGAAGTTGTCCTTCTTGTTGCCGTTGACGATGTGGATGTCGGGATCGAGGCCGATGCTGCGGAATTTTTCGGCCCAGATCTCCCAGGCCTCCTGGTCGCGGTCGGCGGGATCGCCCTTCGATTTGTCGGGCTGGTAAATGGTGGCGTAAACACGCGTGGGCGGGAATTTCCAGCGCTCAATGACGAGCTCCCAGGCCCAGGCGATGGCCTCTTTCTTGAAGTAGTCGCCGAAGGACCAGTTCCCCAGCATCTCGAACAGCGTGTGGTGATAGGTGTCGAGGCCGACGTCTTCGAGGTCGTTGTGCTTGCCGCCGGCGCGGATGCACTTCTGCGTGTCCGCGGCGCGGGTGGGCAGGCCTTTGTGCAGGACGCCGGGCCAGGTGTCCACGTCCGCGCTGCGCTCGCCGAGGAAGATGGGCACGAACTGGTTCATGCCCGCATTCGTGAAGATGCGCGCGCCGTCGCGGCTGGTGTAGCCGACGTTGTCGCTGGGCACGATGGTGTGCTGCTTCTCCTTGAAGAAATCGAGGAAGGTGGCGCGGATTTCGGCGGCGGTGGGGATCTTGGCGGACATGAGGCTGGGAAAACGGGAGCGCGGAGTATGGCGGAAGACTTGAAGTGGTAAAGGGCGCAGTTCGCGGCGGCGCAAGACATGGAGAATGCCACCTTGGGTCAAGATCGCGCCTTCCCAGACGTATGACACTGCGTGATTCGCCCCCTTGTCACTCTCGCCTTTCTATCGTCCGCCCTCGCGGAGCCCGTCGACTTTTCCAAGCAGATCCGCCCGATCCTTAGCGAAAACTGCTTCTTCTGCCACGGCCCCGACGAAAAGAAGCGCGAAGCCGACCTCCGGCTCGATGAGGAAGGCCCCGCGAAAGCCAACAACGATGGCGTCATCGCCGTGGTGCCGGGGAATCTGGAGAAGAGCGCTCTCATCGAACGCATCACAAGCGCCGATCCCGACGAGGTCATGCCGCCGCCGAAGCAGCACAAGACGATCACGCCCGCGCAGGTGGCGTTGCTCAGAGAATGGATCCAGCAGGGCGCGAAATGGGGCAAGCACTGGAGCTATGAGAAGGTCGTGCGGCCAAAGGTCCCCGCCGGCGCCAAGAATCCGGTGGATGCGTTTTTGATGAAGCGCCTGGCCGAGGAAGGACTCGCGTATTCGCCGCAAACCGACGCTGCCACGCTCATTCGCCGTGTGGCCCTCGATTTGACCGGCCTGCCGCCGACCCTCGACGAACTCGCGACGCTCTCGAAGCAGCCGCACGACAAGATTATTGATCACTACCTCGCTAAACCTGCCTACGGCGAGCACTGGGCGCGCCAGTGGCTGGATCTCGCGCGTTACGCGGACTCGTCCGGCTATCCGAGCGACCAGCCACGCGAAATCTGGGCCTACCGCGACTGGGTGATCCGCGCGCTGAACGCGAACATGCCCTTCGATCAGTTCACCATCGAACAAAACGCGGGCGATCTGCTGCCGAACCCGACGGACGACCAGCTCATCGCCACCGCGTTTCACCGGAACACGATGACGCAAAACGAAGGCGGCACGGATGACGAGGAATTCCGCAACGCCGCGATCATCGACCGCGTGAACACGACATTCGCGGTGTGGATGGGAACCACGATGGCCTGCGCGCAGTGCCACACGCACAAGTACGATCCCATTTCGAACAAGGAGTACTTCGAGTTCTACGCCTTCCTCAATCAAAGCGCCGACAGCGACAAGAAGGACGAGGTGCCGCTTCACAGCTTCGACACGCCGGAGACGAAACAGCATCGCGAGCGCCTGAAGGGCGAGATCGACGCACTCGAGAAGAAGTTCGCGACTCCCGATGCGAAATGGCTCGCCGGACTTGACGTGTGGGATCGTGGCTTTGCGCGTGATCTTGGCTGGCAGACCCCAAAGCCCGCTACGGTGAGCACGAAGTCGAAACAAACCGCCGCCATCGCAGCCGACGGCACCGTTTCGATTCCGAAGACCAGCGACACCGACACCTACACCATTGAATTGCCAGCCACGGGCGACAAACTCAGCGCTTTGCGCCTCGAAACGATTCCTGCCGACGGCTTCGGCAACTTCGTCATTTCTGACGTGAAAGCGGAAGTCGTTCCGCCGGATGCGAAAGCTGCTCCGCAAGCGCGATTTGTGCGCATCGAGCTTCCCGGTCAGAAAAAGCTGCTGCAGCTCGCCGAGGTGCAGGTCTTCAGCGGCGCGGAAAACATCGCACCACAAGGCAAGGCGACGCAAAGCAGCATGTATGCGGACGCCGCCGCCAAACGCGCCAACGACGGTAACACTGAAGGCGATTACCAGAAGAGCAGCGTCGCGCACACGAGCGGCAACGAAAACGATCCGTGGTGGGAGGTTGATTTGAAGACCGCCAAACCGATCGACCGCGTCGTCGTATGGAATCGCACCGACGGTGGCACGGGCAAACGTCTCGACGGTTTCCACGTCGTGCTGCTCGATGACAAACGTCAGACCGTGTGGAAGAGCGATGCCACACCCGCGCCTGACAAAGACAAAGCGTTCGCCATCAGCGGCCCCGTGGCCGTGAGCTTCACCACCGCGCTGGCCGATTATGAGCAGAGCGGATTCACCGCTGCGTCGGTTTTGAAGCCGAAGGACAAGAAGAACCAAGGCTGGGCCATCGCCGGCGCCACGGACAAGCCGCACACGCTCACTTTGCTCGCTGCATCACCCGTCGTTGTGCCACAGGGTTCGAAGCTGCGCGTGACCATCGCGCAGAACAGCGAGTTCAAGCAGCACACGCTCGGCAAATTCCGCCTCAGCTTCACCGGCGATGCGCGCGTGCAACAGGTGACGAAGGTGCCGCAGAACGTGATCGCCGCGCTCGCACAACCTCAGCGCACGCCGGCGCAGCAGAAGACGGTCGTGGATTACTATGTGCGCAACGTGGCGAAGGAATCCGCGACCGAACGCACGCGTCTCGCTGCTGCACAGAAGGAACTCGCCGCGATCAAACCGGTGACCGTACCGATCATGCAGGATCTCGATCCGAAGCAGCGCCGCGTGACGAAGATGCAGCTGCGTGGCAACTGGCAGGCGCTTGGCGATGAAGTCAGCGAGGCCACGCCTGCGGTGTTCAATCCCCTGCCCGCCAACGCGCCGAAGAATCGTCTCACGATGGCGAAGTGGCTCGTGAGCCGTGACAATCCGCTGACCGCACGCGTCACGGTGAACCGTTTGTGGGAAAGCATTTTCGGCACCGGCATCGTGCGCAGCAGCGAGGAGTTTGGCAGCCAGGGCGATCTGCCCGTGCATCCCGAATTGCTCGACTGGCTCGCCGCCGAGCTCATGGACAGCGGCTGGGACATCAAGCACATGCTCAAACTGATGCTCACGAGCCAGGCGTATCAGCAAAGCTCCAAATCGACGCCCGAACTCAACGAACGCGATCCTGACAATCGCCTGCTCGCCCGCGGTCCGCGTTTTCGCCCCACCGGCGAACTGTTGCGCGATCAAGCGCTCGCGGTGAGCGGACTGCTCAACGAAAAAATGTTCGGTCCGCCCGTGCGTCCGATGACGCCGAACATGGGCCTCAGCACCGCCTTCGGCCGCAGCAACGACTGGACCGTCAGCGAAGGCGAGGACAAGCATCGCCGCAGTGTTTACACCGAAGTGCGCCGCAACAGCCCGTATGCGAGCTTCACCACCTTCGACGCCGGCAACCGCGAGGTCTGCCTGATCCGCCGCAGCCGCACGAACACGCCGCTGCAGGCCTTCGTGACGCTGAACGATCCCGTCTTCATCGAAACGAACCAGGCCATGGCCCGCCGCCTCATGCGCGAAGCCAAAACGACGCCCGAACGCCTCGCGCATCTCTTCAAACTCTGCCTCAGCCGCGAGCCCACCGCGCACGAAGTCACCGCGCTCACGCAGCTCTATAACGACAGTTTCGCGTCCTATCGAAAAGACACCGAGTCAGCGACGAAGATGGCCACCGATCCGCTCGGCCCTGCCGACAAGGACGCGAACCTTCCCGAACTCGCCGCCTGGACCGCCGTAGCGAATGTCGTCATGAATCTGGATGAGTTTTTGATGCGCCGTTAACCTTTGCCTGCCTGCTTTTATGAATCCGATCACTCACGATCAACTTCAGCTCACCACGCGCCGCCAGTTTCTCGGCAATGCGGGACAGTTCAGTCTCGGCGCCATCGCGATGCATGCGATGCAGCAGAACGCCGGAGCGAAACTGACGGCGGACAATCCGATGCTGCCGAGGAAGCCGCATTTCGCCGCGAAGGCGAAACGCGTGATCTATCTGCACATGAGCGGCGCGCCCCCTCATCTCGATCTGTTTGATTACAAGCCGGAGCTGGTGAAGCGCAGCGGGCAGGACTGTCCGGATTCGATTCTCAAAGGCCGCCGCTTCGCCTTCACCACCGGTGTGCCAAAGCTCATGGGCACGCCGCGCACTTTCGCGCGCTACGGCAAGGCGGGCATGTGGATGAGCGATGCGTGCCCGAACTTCCACAAGATCGCGGACGAGATGTGCATGATCCGCTCGATGAACACGGACCAGTTCAATCACGCGCCGGCGGAGCTGCTGCTTTTCACCGGGCATGCGCGGCAGGGTCGTCCGTCGATGGGTTCGTGGGCAACGTATGGCCTCGGCACGGAGAATCAGGATCTGCCGGGTTTCGTTTGTCTCATCTCGAGCGGCACGCAGCCGAGCGGCGGCCAGGGCCTGTGGGGCAGCGGCTTTATCCCGAGCGTGTATCAAGGTGTGCAATGCCGCAGCAAGGGCGATCCCGTGTTGTTCGTGAGCGATCCGGCCGGCATGAACCGCGACATGCGGCGCAAGACACTCGATGTGCTGAACCAGCTCAATCAGGAGCAGGTCGCCGAGTTTGGTCATCCGGAGACCGTCACGCGCATCGCGCAATACGAGCTGGCGTATCGCATGCAGGCCAGCGTGCCGGAGGTGATGGACATCACGAAGGAAAACGCGGCAACGCTGGAGGCCTACGGCGCGAAGCCGGGTGAATCGAGCTTCGCCAACAACTGCCTGCTCGCGCGTCGTCTCGTCGAGCAAGGCGTGCGCTTCGTGCAGCTCTTTGACTGGGGTTGGGACTTCCACGGCACCGCCGAGGCCACCGGCATCACCGACGGTCTCACGAAGAAAGTCGCCGCTACCGACAAACCCGTTTCAGCGCTCATCAAAGACCTCAAACAACGCGGCCTGCTGGAAGACACGCTCGTCATTTGGGGCGGTGAATTCGGTCGCACGCCCTTCCGCGAAGGCCGCACGGCCGCGAGCAAGGTTCTGGGCCGTGACCACTACCCCGACTGCTTCACCCTCTTCATGGCCGGCGGCGGTGCGAAGGCCGGATTCGACTACGGCAGCACGGACGAACTCGGCTTCAGCGTCGCCGAGAACAAAGTCCACGTGCACGACTTCCAGGCCACGGTCATGCACCTGCTAGGTTTCGATCACGAACGCCTCACCTACCGCTTCCAAGGCCGCGACTACCGCCTCACCGACATCCACGG
>NZ_JAGRPF010000055.1 GCF_020439865.1 Prosthecobacter sp. | reverse complement strand
CGTGTAAAAACCAGAGCATGTGACATGCGGCCACCGCGGCGACGAAAGCTTCTTCAGGATCGACGGCGGCCGCATTCGACCAGGGTGCGGGCACGATTTGCGGAGAGGGCGATCCTGGCACCACGACACCGCCGTCAAAATGCAGCGTGTGCTCCCGCGAATAGCGCCGACTGGCAAAGTCGGGGCCGCTGTTTCGCCAGCGGATGGTCGCGAGGTGAGCAGACATGCGCGGACTTAGGACGCGGACTTCGTCGAGTTCAAATTGAGTTCGAAACTTCCAGCAGGTTGCCGTCGGGGTCGCGGAAATACACCGATCTGATCGGTCCTTGGGCGCCGGTGCGATCCACCGGACCGGCTTCGATTTCGACGCCGTGGAATTGAAGTTCCTGAATGACGTCCTTCAACGGCGTTGAAGAAAGGAAGCAAAGATCTGCCGATCCGGAGCATGGATTGGCGGCGTGGGGCGTCAGCGGCGCGCTGGCCGGGTGCAGGTTGATCTTCTGCCAGCCAAACTTCAGGGCATGTCTGCCGGAGCCAAAGACCTCGTGCGACATACCCAGCACCTGCGTGTAAAAGGTAACCGTCGCATCGAGATCGCGCACGGTGAGGACAAGATGATCGAGTTCGAGCTTCATCGTTCTTTCTTCTTTTCCGGCAGGGCAGGGATGGGCGTGGTGTCGATCGTGGCTTCGATGCCACGCAGGACTTTGTCGGTGAATTGCTGTCCGCGCACTTTCACTTCCGGATGATTCACCGAGCCATGACCGCCGTCGGTGATCGGGACCAGCAGCGAGGTGATGCCGGTCTTTTTCAGCGCGGCATGAATCGTCTCCGCATGTCGGAACGACACGCGCTGGTCCTTGGTGCCCTGAAACGTGATGAAGGGTGGATCATCCTTGCTCACATACGTCACGGGGGACGCAGCGACAGCCTCCGCATGTTTTTCCTGCGCATTGCCGCCGAGCAGGCCGCTCACTGCATCGTCTTTCCAGATGGGCTGGCCTTCCTTGTCGAACATGAGGGCCTGCGTGAAGTCTTCGGGGCCGCATAAATTTACGACGCATTGCACGCGGCTGCTGAAGCTCGTGTTCGGGCCGAGATCGCCTTCGAGTGCCTTCACATCACCGCTCGTACCGAGCAGTGACGACAGATGACCGCCCGCCGAACTGCCCCAAACAGCGATTCTGTCGGCATCGAGATTGTATTCCTTCGCATGCGCGCGAATCCAGCGGATCGCCGCCTTGCAGTCGTAGATCTGCGAGGGCCAGTGCGCCTCCTTCGTGAGCCGGTAGCCGACGGTCACTGCGGCGTAGTCGCCCGTGCGTGCGAACTGGATCGCCTGCGCCGCGTAGCCGATGCGGTCACCATTCACCCAGCCGCCGCCGTGGATCAGCGCAATGACCGGCAGCGGCTTGTCGCTGTTCCGCTTCTTCGGCAGATACACATCGACCATCTGCTTGGGATTGTTGTTGCCAGCGTAGGGCTGGTCGAGCTTCACTTCGACGGCGCTTTTCTCAGCAGTGCTGAGGATGTTTTGCTTTTGCGCGGACAGGTCCTGTCCCAGGGCGGGCAGCGTCAGGAGAAGGAACAGAAAGGCTTTCATGGCAGGCTTCAAACGTGGTGGAATCGCCAAACTAGCGGCTTCGATGAGGCTGCGAAGTTAGGTGCGTGTTCGCAACCGTTCCCACGCGATGGCCCGGGCTTCATGCTCTTTGATAAAGGCGTCCTTTCCATCCATGTAGGCCTCAAAATCGTCAGAATGCTGCCGTGCGAGGCTTTGCTTCAACGTGCTATAGGCCAAAGCTGCCTCCGGATGCGCAATCATGTAGTCGCGAAAGACCAGATGGCGCACAGCGCCGGGGCTTCCGGTCTGAAAGGCATGAATCTGGTGCGTGCGGGTGCCTGCGGCGTCGTTTTTGCGGAAGTAACGCCGCTCAGGAATCCCAAACTCGCCCATGACCTCGTAGCCGAGCCGCTCGATCGCGGGTGAGAGTGAGTCGAGAGCGCCTAGGTCATCGACCTCCATCAAGATGTCGATGATCGGCTTGGCGGCGATGTTGGGAATGGCCGTGCTACCGATGTGATGAAGCCTCACGGATATGCTGATCAAGGCACCCGTGATCGATTCCGCCTCGTTTGCATACCGGCGTTTCCAATCAGGGTCGTGCGGGGCAACTTGGTAGTGCATGGCTCGTCAACCCGGCGGCGTGTCGTGTTCCAGCCGCTTGCCCATGCCGACCACGTTATCGACGGCGAAGCCCATGGACTCGTAGAAGGCAATCACGGCCGCGTTGGTGCCGCGCACCTGTAGATTGATCTTCGGGCAACCGGCGGCACGCAGAAGAGCCTCGGCGTGCTGCATCAACTCACGTGCGAATCCCTGCCGCTGATGATCGGGATGCACGGCGAGGTAGTTGATCCAGCCGCGATGCCCTTCGTAGCCTGCCATGCATGAGGCGATGATTTCTCCATCGAGTTCGCCGACGAGAAACCACTCCGGATTCACGCGCAGCTTGCGGGCGATGTCACGCTTTGGGTTGTTTTGCGGCATGACGAGGCCGCAGGCCTGCCAGAGGGCGATCACCGCGTCTTCGTCGGCGGCTTGGAACGGGCGGATGTGGAGATTGGGCATCGGGGATGCCGGAGATTAACGGTCCGTCGCGATCAAGCCGAGTTCTTTTTCGAGGTCAGGCTGCGTGCGCAGAAGCGCGGTTTGCAGCATCGCCATGGCGAGCGTGTCGCTGCGCGAGGCTGCTGAGTAGATGTTCTCGCGCACGGAGGCGCGTGGGAGCGTGCTTTGATCCGGCCAAAACTTCTTTGCGGCCCAGGCGGAGAACCATTCGGCGCGGGCAAGATACTTGTCGTCCTGCGTGAGTTTGAAGACGGCGTTGAGCAGCACGATCACGTTGCCGATCGATCCGGACTCCACGTCGGGCGCGCGACCGCTCTTTTCCGACGAGACCAGCCCATCCTCGGGATCGGCAGTGAGGTAATTGTCCGCGCACGCGACGAGGAGCTTCTTGTAGCCTTCGTTGTTCGTTTGCTGGTGACGCGCGATAAGCGTGGGCACGACCCAGGTGTGCGGATGCTCTCCGGTGTAGGCGGAGCGCCAGCCGCCGGTGTAAGGATAGCGACGCGGCGGCTTGCCGGCGTCCAGTTCCTCCTTCGACTGCCAGTATTCGGTGGGTGCGAGCGTTGCGGGATCGCAGAAGAGCACGAAGCCTTTGCCGCCGGGACCCGGATCATGCGGCGTGGCGAGGAAGGCCTTGTCGATGCTCTCGGCAAGCGCGGTCATGCGTGCCTTTAGCGCGTCCGGCATCGCAGGCGCGGCGCCGGTGAGTTCGATCGCGAGACCGAGCGGGCTCTGCGTGTAAACGTATTGCGTTTTGCGTCCGTCCTTGTCGAAAGCGAAGTCGCCCGAGCCATGCGGGATCGCACCTGTTTTCGGATTTCGGTAGGACTCATACATGGCGACCAGCTTGTCGATGGCCTCGAGGATTTCCGGGTCCTTTGTGTGACGATAATCCGCGCCCCATGTGGCGATGTAGAATCCGCCGTGGCGCGGGAAGTCCATGCCGCGACGGCTCGGTGTTTTGCTGGCAAGCATCGCGTGACGCGAGAAGGAAATCTTGCCGTCGGTGTGGTCGATTTGATAACGCCACAGCGCCTGCGCGTAACGGTGGCACGCGTCCGGCGCCATCTGCCACGATTTCTCCCAGAAGATCCACGGGCGGTAGAATTCGTGAACCATGCGCCCTTCCTTGGCCTCACGATCAAAACCGCCGGGCTCGTTGAGCAGCACATCCCAGCCGAGGTGCTCGCCCCAGCAGAAGAAGCCGTATTTCGGCTCCTGGCAGTGCTTCAGGAAGTAATCGATCACGCGGTCGGCCTCGGCGGCGTATTTCGCGTCGCCGGTGATTTTCGTCAGCGCGTAGAAGATCTGATACAGGTTCAGGTCGTGATGGATGTTCGCGATGCTCTTGAACTCCTGCGGCACGCGCGCGGTGTAGAGATTGCTCACCTTCACCCGCGGCACCTGATACTTGTCGCGCGTGAGCACGATCGGAAACAACGGCAGTTTCGGATCCGGCAGGTTCTCGCGGCCGTGCTCGATCATCGCATCTGCAAAGCCTCGCACGAGGGCGATTGAGTCGGGGGCATCAGCGCTGCGCAGGTTCAGCGATCCAAACGCAAACGCGGCGAGAAGCAGACAAGAAGATGGGCGGTTCATGGCAAGGTTTCCCAAAACGGCGAAACCAAGCGATTCTAACCGCGCCTTCATCCTTGGATCATTGCGCCTTAAGCAGCAACAGCCGCTCCCACGCCGCCTCCACCCAGAAGAACTGCGAGTAGTAGAGCTTCGTGTAGTCGAAATGTGCGATGAGCTTCTTGATCTCCGGTGCGAATTGTTTCAAAACGTCCGCGTCGGGACACAGCATGACATTCCACGCGGCTGCGGACGGTTCGCGAATGAAGGCGGTCTCCTTGCCGCGACGCGGAGCCAGCTTCCGGAAGTTTTTCAACTGCTGCTGCGCCAGTTCCTGCGATTCCTTCTCGGTCGTCTGCGGTTTCCATTCCGCGTTCATCACGCGCCAGTTCATCTCGAAGTAGCTTGTGTCCGCGTTGTCCCACTGCTGCGCCAGCGGCAGGCTTTCCGCGGCGAGTTTCGCGCTCGCGACGAGCCCCTTCGCGTAGTCCGCCTTCAGCGCCGCGTCCGTCTCCAGCTCCCACAGGCCGCGCAACGCACTCACGCCGCCGCAGGAGGTCCAGTTGTGCGTCCTGGCATAGAAGAACTTCATGCCACCGATGCAGAGCTCGCGCTTGCTCTCGTTCTTCTCGCCACCACGCGCGTCCAGCTCCGCCAGATACATCGTCTGCCACTTCGCATCACCCGTGACGGCGTAGAGCATTTTCATGACGAAGAGCTTGCGACTCGTCTCCTCGAAATGAAAACCCTCAAAGCTGCCGCGCGTGCCGAACGGCGCCTCCGCCGGCATCTTCCAGCCCAGCCGCATGATCTCCTCCGTCGTTTCGACGAGATGCTTCGTGATGCGCTGCTTTTCCTCGTCGGTGGCGATGCCGGACTCCCAGTAACGCCACAGGCCGAGGAACCACGGCAGCGTCTGGTCGTTCGAACCCATCGGGTAATGCGATTTGCCGTCCGTGCTCACGCCGCGTCCGACGAAGCCCTTCACATCGCTGATCGAGTTAAGTATGAGGAGGCCCTCCATGAGCTTGCGTGCCTTCGCGGCATCGTCCGCCGACTTCGTGCGCTTCCAGCGCAGGACCGCCGCGTCCATGTAGAAGCCGTTGAACATCGCCCCGTTCTCAATCGGCGCCCACCAGCCCAGCGCATTCGGTTTCCCCTCCCGACACTCCTCCGGCGTCGGCAGCGACACCTTGCCGTCCATGTCCGCGAAGTCGATCATGATGCCGTACTTGTCGATGAAGCGCCGCCAGATTTCGCTGTGGGCTTGTTCAGCCGCCGTAGCAGCATCCGCAGCGACAAGCGGACGATAAACAGAGACGGCGAGGGTGGAGGCGATGAAGGCGCGGCGGTTCATGGCCACGCAACGTGGATGCCGCAGCCTCCTCCTTCAAGGGATGCCAGAGACTTGTGCCGGTTGGCCATAAATGGACTGAAATGGACTGGAAAATGGCCATTTTCGTTACCCTGATTCTTTAGAGTATCAAAAAGCACTTGAACAATAACTCGAACTCAACGAGTATCAAAAAGCACCGACCATGAACGGGCCTGAACGTCTAGCGGACCCGATCGTGGTCCAACAAATCAAGCATGCGTGCCTCGATGACGACG
>NZ_JAGRPF010000054.1 GCF_020439865.1 Prosthecobacter sp. | reverse complement strand
GGTCCAGGAACCGCCGAGACCGCCGGCCCACTTCGAGAGGAAGGCGTTCTCCGCGATGCCGCGGATCATGATGGACTCGATGCTGTCGTCCACCTTGTAGAGATAGCAGGAGGAGAGCTGGGAGTGCAGCGTGCCGCTGTTGAAGAGCGTCGGGGTGGACGAGCAGAAGCGGCGGCCTTTGTACATCTTGTAGATGCCGATGATGCGCTCTTCGGCGTTTTCGTTCTCGCCGATGTTCAGGCCCATGGCGACGCGCATCCAGAAGAGCTGCGGCGTTTCGAGGCGCTTGTTGGGCTTCACCTTCTTGTCCACGATCAAGTAGCGGTCGTAGAGGGTCTGGACGCCGAGGAAGTCGAAGTCGAGATCGGCGGCGGGGTCGAGCGCGTCGGCGAGCTTGTCGAGGTCGAACTGAAGCAGGCGTGGATTGTAGCGGTCGATCTCGACGCCGCGAGCGAGGTTGCGGCGGAAGGTGCGGCGGTGGAACTCGCGGAGCTGGTCGATGCCGTCACGGACGATGTCCCAGCCGAGGACTTCTTCATAGATGTAGCTGAGCAGGACGCGGGCGGCGAACTTCGCGAAGTCGGCGTCCTTTTGCATCAGGGTCTTGGCATTGAGGATGACGGTCTTCTTCAGGTCCTCGAGAGTGATGTCGGAGTTCAGCGAGCGGCGAAGCTCCATCTCGATCTCGGCACGGGTGAGGCAGAGGTCGAGGCCGAGCATGGCGAAGTCGATGCGCTTCTTCAGGTCAGCGCCGTCCCAGAGGAAGCTGTTGCCGTCGGTGGTCTTGACGAGGATGAGCGCCTGCTGGTCCTGGCTTTCGAGCTCGTTCTGCGCGGCGGCCTCCAGCTCGTCGTCTTCGCGCATGGTGGAGCGCAGGGCACGATACTGGATGTAGGAGCGGGCAACCTTGAAGAAGCCCTGCTTCATGAGTTCCTCCTCGACGAGGTTTTGCACGTCCTCGATGTGGATGAACTGCTTGTTTTCCTCGGCGATCATTCCGCTGACGGCCTCGGCGATCTGCACGGCGGGGGAGGAGTCCATCTCGAGCGAGAGGAAGGCTTTGCGTACGGCGATCTCGATCTTGTTGTGGTTCCAAGGGACGAGCTGGCCGCTGCGGCGGATGACTTTGGTGTTCACGATGAGCGGCTGCGGGGTGGAGTCTGCGAAAGGATCCGTGGCACGCTTCCGGCGCTCTGCGAGTGTGCGCGCGACGTCATGGGCGTTGTGGTTGATGAGCGCACGCTCAATGCAGTGGTAGATGTCCCGCGCGTTCAGCGTGGCAGCGTCACCATCTCCCTTGGCGAGCTGGGCGGTGCGTTCGTAGATCTCGGTAGTCACGGCCTGCGAGATCTTGCGCACGAGCTGCTGGTTGTGCTCGGTGTAGATGTCTCCCTCCTTTTTCTGGCGGGCGAGGAAGAGATCCGTCAGTGCGCAGCCCACCGTGTCAGCGATTTCCGAGGCATCGAAATCACGTTCGGCACCGCCGACGTTCACCTTGATGGACGAAGGAAGGGTCGGTTCAGCGGAACCAGCCGCCAGAGCGCTCCACTCGAAGTGGGGCTTTTGGTCTTTGGGGGTCTGGGTGAGTACTTTGAGGAACTTGTCCTCTTTCAGCAATGTCGTGATCATGGCGGGAGGGAATGTTGTTGGTTGACGGTGGGATTGGCGGAAAATTTGGGGATCGGCAGAATGCGGAACAGAGGGGCGGGACTCCAGCGAAAGTTATTCTTTCTTGTTCGGAGAGTTGTTCACAGCAGGCGGATTTGCTTAGAAATCATCGTCGGGCGGCACCTCGAGAGAACCCGCCTTTTGGTAATCGGTGACCTTGCCTTCGAAGAAGTTCTGCTCTTTGCGCACGTCCATCATCTCCGCCAGCCAGGGCAGCGGGTTCTGCACGCCGGGGTTCAGTGCAGGCAAACCACAGCCGGCGAGGCGGCGGTCGGCGATGTAGTCGATGTACTGCTCGAACTCGGCGGCGCTGAGACCGACGGCATTCACGGGCAGGCAGTCGCGGATGAAGGCTTTTTCGAGGGTGATGGCCTCGCGCATGATCGCGACCAGCTCTTCACGAAACTCTGACGTCCACAGATCCGGATTCTCCTCCACGAGGTCCATGAACAGATTGCGGAAGACTTCGATATGGTTCGACTCGTCGCGCAGGGTGTAGCGGAACATCTGGCCGATGCCGGGGAACTTGTTCTGGCGGTAGAGGGCCAGGATCATGCCGAAGAGACCGTAGAACTGCGTGCCTTCCATGCACTGGCCGAAGACAAAGATGTTCTTCGCCAGGAGCTGCTTGTTCTCGAGCTTCGTGAGATCGATGTCACGGCGCATGTTGTTGGAGATGCGGGTGACGAACTCGTTCTTGGCCACGATCGTCGGGATCTGCTCGAACATCGCCTCGCATTCGTGCGGATTGATGCCAAGGGACGAAATCATGTACAGCAGCGAATCGGCGTGAATGTTTTCCTCGTGCGCATGACGGCCGAGCACGAGCTTCAGCTCCGGCGCGGTGACAAGTTCACGGACAACGTGCTGGATGTTGTCTCCCACGATGCCTTCGGCGGCAGAGAAATAACCGATGCCCATCATGATGATCCAGCGCTCGTTCTGGGTGATCTCGTTGGAGCGCCACTGTTCCACGTCCTTCTGCATCTGGATGTCCTCCGGCTCCCAGTGGTTGGCCTTCATGATGCGATACAAATCATAGGCCCACTGATATTTAAGGGGCAGGAGATTAAAGGTCATCGATTTGCGACCATTGATGACCTTCTTGGCTGCGAATGCGGCTTCAGCCTTGTCCTGGTCTAGGAGAAATTCGCGGTTGCCGATTTTGTATACTTTGTCCATGGCGATTTCGTTGCAGATTGACTGTGAATAAGTGGAGATTTGAGGAAAACAGGAGAAATTCCAACCAACACTATAAATACTATATATTGCGGGTTTAGAGGTGAATCATGCACAAGATGTTGTGGGATGGCGAGATTTTTTTCCAAGCCATTGTGCTGAAAAGTGTTTCTCAACGGTGTTTCAAGGGTTCCACGGCGAAAAAATTTTTCAGGCGTCAAAATCCCGATCCTGATGGACGAAAATGAGAACCTTTTCAGGCCTGTCGGAATGCATTGAAAACCAAGCACCACCCTAAAATACCCCAAAGAGGGTTGCGACAATTTCGCAAGTCGTGGTTTTGTCATGGGAACTGCTATCACCTCCCTCATGAACTCCTCGCGAATGCTTTTGGGCGGACTCGGTGCCTGTCTGCTGGCCTCCTGCGCCATGATGGTGCCGCAACACACGCCGCCCGGTGTCACGGTGGACTTGATCCCGAACGGCCGCTATGCCCGGCGTTACCACCGTCCGATGGTCCCGCGCTACATCACCATCCACGCGACGGAGAACTACGCGCGCAGTTGCGGTGCCTATGCCCACGCGCAGATGCTCAAGAAAGGCTCCATCAAGGGGCGTCACAACGCCATCGGCTACATCGGCTGGCATTTTACCGTGGACGACCACTCCATCTACCAGAGCATGCCCACCAACGAGCGCGGCGAACACGCCGACTATGATGGCCCCGGCAACCGCACCTCGATCGGCATCGAGATGTGTGAAAATCGCGGCAACAGCCGCGAACGCACGCTGGACAAGACGGCGCGCCTCGTCGCCTGGCTCATGAAGGAGCACGGCATCCCGCTCAGCCATGTGGTTCCCCACCAGCACTGGCGCATGATCCGCCACGACGACCACCGTGACCTCGGCCACAAAAACTGCCCTCATTTCCTCATGGATCACGGTCGCCCCGGCGCGAAATGGCAGGCCTTCCTCGCCAAAATCGCGGCCTATCACCGGGCGATGTGATGGAAGGACTCAGAGAGGCTTCATCAAGTAAGCGAAGAAGTCCTTCAAATCGGCGTCGCTCATGCCGGTGGTCAAACCTTCGGGCATAAGCGAAATTGGTGAAGCTTCCATCTTGTCAATGTCGGCCTGTTTGAGCGCGGTTTTGTTCCCGGCCATGTCCTTGATGACGATGCCGCTGGCGTCCTGCGCGTCCATGAGGCCGGTGAGGATCTGGCCGCCCTTGGTTTTCACGATGTAGGCACCAAAGCCTTCGCGGATTTCCATGCTGGGCATGAACAGGTTGTCGAGCCAGAAGTCGGCGTTCGCACGATCGTAGCCGGTGAGTTCGGGGCCGATCTGGCCGCCTTCGCCGAAGAGCTTGTGGCAGATGGCGCAGCGGGCCATGAACTGCAGCTTGCCCTTCTCCGCATCGCCGAGGCCGGTTTTGAGCACGGCTTTGATGCGCTCGGACTCCTTCTTCTTTTCCTCGGTCGGTCCAGTGGCGAGTTTGCCTTTCCAATGCTTGTCGATGGCCGCATCGATCTCCGGATCGTGGTGCAGGCTGAGCTGGCGCACGATGTCGATGGTGAAATGCTTCACCGGAATCTTCCAGTCGTTGACGAAGCTCACCAGGATCTGCGCCCACTCCTTGCGACCCGCCATGACGCGCAGCGCGTCCTCGCGCAACGCCTTGTCACCGGCGATCTGGCCTTCCCAGCCGAGCAGCAGCGCTTCAGGAATGCGTTTGTCATCAAACTTCGCCGCGGCCTGCAGGATGCCGCGTTTGAGGCTCGGCGGGTTCGTGGCTTTCAAAATGGCCACCATCGGCATCACCGCCTCCTGCTTGCCGAGTTCGGCCAGCGTCTTCGCAACTGCGATGCGGGCGGTGTTGCTGGCGTTTTTATCGGATAGCAATGCGAGCGCCTTCTTCAGCGCATCCGCGTTGCCGCTGCGCAGCGCGAGCGTGAGATCGCCGCCGGAGTTCTTGGCGATGTACTCGTTGAGCGCCTTCGAAAGCGACTCCGGCAGCTTCGGCATCTCCGCGCCTTCAAATGCGGACGCAATGCCCGCGATGAACTTGCCGCGTAGTGCCTCGTCGTTCGTCAGCGCGAGGAGATCGGCGCAGGACTGGAAGTTCTCTGCGCCTCCGGCCAGTGCGTAGCGTTTCGCGAGCTTCTCGGCGAGATCGTCTTTGAAAAGCTTCGTCTTGAGGAAGGCCGGATCCGATTTGAGGAAGGCGAAGACGGCTTCGCGATCCTTCTCCGCCTTCGATTCAAGCGCCCACCATGCAAGGAGCGGCAGATGTCCGCTGGAATCATGGAGGGCGGACGATTCGTCGGCTTTGCTGTTTGGCGACGAGTCGTCGCCACTCCATAGGAGGGGCAGCGCCACGGACGCAGGGAGTCTTTTTGCCGAGGCGAGAATCTGAGCGCGGACCTCGGGATGTTTCTCCGTTTTGGCGAGAGCGACGAGATCGTCTGTGTCCCGGTCTTCTTCGCCAATCATTTTGACGGACCAACGACGCACATAGGGGTCCTGGCTTTTCATTCCCCAATAATGCAAGTCGATCCCAATTCTTCCGGTTCCAATGTTAACCTTGGGCCTTTCATCACGTGTCAGAGCATCGAGCGCCCACATCGTTTCGAGTGTCATCGGCATGTCTCCGAGCTTCGGAACAAGATCGCGAAGGTCCGTCCAACGCCAACCCATCTCCAGCACCGCCTGCTTTCGGAACCACTCATTCGGATGGCTCAGATAACCGAGCAGTTCCTCGCCACTCGCCTTGCTCAGATCAAACGGCTTCAACTTCGGTGCTCCTGCTGCAGGACGAACGCGGTAGATGCGGCCGCTGGTCTTGTGCCAGTCGTCGATGGGGCTGACGTGACTGAGGCGCGTGTCATACCAGTCAGCCATGTAGAAGCCGCCATCGGGGCCGACACCGGCCCACACGGGGCGGAACCAGCGATCGGTGGTGCTCATGAGGTTCTCCTCGTCCTTCGTGCGGAAGGTGGAGCCGTCCGGAATGCGCTCACTGACATAGACGAGGTTTTGCAGCGAGTTCGGGGCGATGATTTTGCCCTCGTAGGCGCTGCCGAGCAGTCCACCTTCATAAATGGTGAAGGCCTGTGGGAAGCGTTTGTCATCGCCCTCGTGCTTCATGTGCTCGAACCAGCCGAAGGCATATGGATTGGTCAGCGGACCGTGTTTGCCCCAGCCTTTGATGCCGTAGCTGCCCTGCTCGTAGTGCATGCCGCGCGTCTTGCCGTTGTTCGTGCCGGAGAAGACGCGGCCTTTGCTGTCGATGTCGAGGCTGAAGGTGTTGCCGCCGCCCTCGGCGTAGATTTCGAAGAGCTTTTTCTTCGGATGGTAACGCCAGATGCACTGGCCCTCCCATTTCACGTTCTTCGAATTCGCACTGCTGACGTTGCCGGTCGTGGTGCTGCCGTTCGCTCCGTAAAGCCAGCCGTCCATGCCCCATTGCAAGCTGGTGGCGACGCTGTGCGTGTCTTCGAGACCGAAGCCACGAAGCTCGACGTCAGGATCGCCATTCGGCAGTCCGTCGCCATCGGGATCCGGATAGCTGAGCAGGTAGGGCGGATTGAGCACCCAGATGCGGCCCATGCCATGCAGCGCGGCGCTGGCGATGTTGAGACCGGTGATGACGTCGGTGTGCTTGTCAAAAAAACCGTCGCCGTCGGTGTCTTCGAAGACGGTGATCTTGTCCGCACCCTTCGGGCCGTGCGGTGGAGGTGGCGGCACCTTGTCGAACTTCGCCCGCAGATGCTGGTCGTAGCTGATGATCTTCAAGCCCGCCGGGAACTGATACTGGCGATACTGCGTGACCCACATGCGGCCTTTGCTGTCCCAGCTCGCGTAAAGCGGCTGTTCCACGTCAGGTTCGGAGGCCATGAGATCGATCGCTACGTCGCTGCGATGCTGAAACTTCGTCACAGCCTCCTTCGCGGGCGTGAGTGGTGTGTCGTCGCGCATCACGCCGCGTCCGGGGCGGGTCTCCATGATTTTCTTCACGGCTTCGTTGCCAGCGACATCGTCAGGTTGGACGTTCGGTTCGGCGGCGAACGCGGAACTGCCGAGCATGAGGAGAAGAAGGCGCGATTTCATGGTGGGTCAGACTAACAAGGGAAACGGCCTCGGTTTCTTGCCGACTTGTCACGGGTTCCGGTATTTTCGTGCGAGCAGGCCTGGTCTCACGAAATGATTCGACTTCGGAAACGCTTTCCGCTCCACTTGATCGAGCTCACCCCAATTAAAACCATGTCTGATTCTTACACCGAAGTCACATCACAGAATTGGTTCAGCCGCATCGGTGAATCGATCAAAGGCATCCTCTTTGGAATCATCGCCATCCCTCTGACCATCGTGCTGCTCTGGTGGAATGAGGGCCGTGCGGTCACCACGGCCAACAGTCTCAAGGAAGGCGCCGCCGCCGTGGTGAATGTGGCTGCAGACAAAGTGGATCCGGCCAATGACAAAAAGCTGGTTCATCTCTCGGGCGATGTCACCACCGCTGGAGGGGCGGTTGATGATGAGTTTGGCATCAAGGTGCCGGCGCTGCGCATCGACCGCAGTGTCGAGATCTACCAGTGGGAGCAGGACGAGAAGACGGAAAAACGTGAGAAGGTGGGCGGCAGTGAGGAGACGATCACCACTTACACCTATCAGAAGAAGTGGGTGGACAAGCCCATCGACTCCTCCGGTTTCAAAAAGCCCGCGGGCCATGAGAACAAGGGAGAAATGGTGGCGAACGACAAGACCTTCGCGGTCGAGGATGCAAAGCTGGGCGCCTTCAAAGTGCCGAGCTCCATGGTGCAGTCCCTTTCCGGGGCAGAGGCCTATCCGGTGAAGGAAGAGGATCTTCCCGATGACATCAAAAAAGTGGCGATCGTCAGCGGCGGCAAACTCTACTACGGCGCTGATCCTGCCAAACCGCAGATCGGCGATCAGCGGGTGGCGTTTGAGATCGTCAAACCCGGTTCGTTCAGCATCATGGCGGCCCAGTTGGGAGACACCTTCGGCGCCTACCAGACCAAGGCGGGTGATGCGCTCACCATGATCGAACCCGGAGTCGTCAGCGCGGAGGTGATGTTCAAAAATGCGGAGAGCGCAAACACCATCATCACCTGGCTTGTGCGATTCTTCGGCTTCCTCTTCATGGCGTTCGGATTCATGGCCATCATGCGACCGCTCAGCGTGCTGGGCAGCGTGGTGCCGTTTATCGGCAACATCATCGGCATGGGCACCGGACTGATCTCCTTCGTGCTGGCCGGTTCCATCTCCTTTGTGGTGATCGCCATTGCGTGGATTTTTGTGCGGCCCGTGCTGGGCATCGCGCTGCTGGCGCTGGCCGTGGGAGGCTTCATTTACATGCGCAAGCTCGCGGCCGCCAGCAAGCCAGCTGCCGCTGCGGCGGCGTGAGATGCGAGTTTGAATGTAATCTAAAGCTCCTGGTGGTTGCTCCGGTCTGCAGGTGTGTCACAGTACCCGACTGATGCGCCTCACCAGCAGTTCCAGCTCCGCCAAACCCGTCGTGACACGTTCAGCACCGCCGTCGCCGCCGGAGTTGTCCGCGATGATGCCGTTCGGGCGTTATTCCGTGCAGGCGCAGGTCGGCATTGGCGGCATGGGCACGGTGTATCGCGGCACGCAGCTCAGCCTGGGCCGTCCGGTCGCGATCAAAGTGCTGCGCGTGAGCGACGGCTACGACTTCGCCTTTGAGGACCGGTTTCGTCGTGAAGCGCGCGCCATGGCCACGCTCAACCACCCGAACATCGTCGCCATCTACGACTACGGTCATCTCGGCACCGAGTTCCTCTTCTTTGTCATGGAGTTCGTCGATGGCACCGATCTCGGCGCCATCATGGCCCAGGGACGGATGACGACCGAGCTCGCGCTGCAGTTGCTGCCGCAAATCTGTGCCGGTCTCGAGTACGCGCACTCGAAGGGCATCGTCCATCGTGACATCAAGCCCGCAAACATCATGCTCACGCGGCAGGGCGAAGTGAAGATCACCGACTTCGGTCTCGCCAAAGATGTCATGCGTGCCCCTTCGATGGCCACGGAGACCCACATGGTGATGGGCACGCCGGAGTATGCCGCACCAGAGCAGTTCAATGCGCATCGTGAAGTGGATCATCGTGCCGACATCTATGCGTTCGGTGTGCTGATGTATCAGCTGCTCACCGGAGCTCTTCCGCGGGGTTCCTGGCAGCCGCCTTCCATGCTGCAGCCCGGACTGGATGCCCGTTTTGACGCCGTCATCGTGCGCGCCCTCATGACCGATCGTCAGCATCGTTTCCAATCCATGGGCGACATGCGGCGCGCGATCGAGGCGGCCGCAGTTCCCGCAGTGCCGACTCCCAGCCGGCCGCTGCCGAACGTCAAACCCAGCGCCGGACGCATCCTCCTGCTCGAAGACGACCTCATGGTGCGCGACCTGTTGCGTCGCGCGCTCGAGAAGGCCTCGTTCGAAGTCGTCGAAACCGGCGACGGCAAAGACACGCTGCGTTTGTATCAGGAGGCCATGCAGCAGGGTCGTCCGTACGACCTCGTCATTCTCGATCTCACCATTCCCGACGGCATGTGCGGACGCGAGACGATGCTGCATCTCCGCCGCCTCGATCCGCAGATTCTCGCCATCGTCTCCTCCGGCTATCGCGATGATCCGGTGATGAAGGACTGCGCCGCCTACGGTTTTGCCGCCGCATTGCCGAAGCCCTATCAGGTGGAAGGGCTGCTGCAGATCGTGAACGGCGCGCTCGCGGTTGGCCGCCAGCGTGCCGCCGCGTAAGTCAGCGCACCTTCACTGCCGCCTGCGATTCCATCGCCTCCCACACGGCGTGCACCACGCGCATGTAGTTCATGCCTTCGCCAAAATCGGGCCGGGGGCGCGGTGCGGAGGGATTGCGCACGGCGGCAATGAAGTCGCGTTCGACGGTCCAGCTTCGCTGCATCTCGGTGGGAATCTCCACCGACTCCAGCTTGCCGCCGCGTTTGCCGAGCTGGAGGTCGTCGGTGTTGAAGTCGTAGCTCAGCGTGCCTTCGGAACCGAAGATCCACAGCTTGTCCGTCGGCGCATGTGCGGCTACGCCGCTGAAGAGCATCGTCGCTTCGATGCCGCTGCGGAATTTCGCCATCACGTTCACGAAATCAGGAATGTCCACCTCAACGCCTGCACGCTCGGGGATCACCACGTTGCCGCGTGCCTCGACTTCGACGATGTGACCCAGCCAGTGCTGCAGCACCTCCGTGTAGATGCCCAGCGTGAGGATTTGAATGCCGCTGAGGTCGGACAACTGCCGCCAGTGCGCCGGGGCCTGCGGATCGAGCCAGGCGTCGTTGAAGCTGTGCAGCAGCAGTTGATGTGGCGTGCCGATCGCACCCTCCGCGAGCAGTCGCTTCACCAGTTCGCCGCCCTTCATGCCATGCGGCGCCGGGCAGATAGCGGTGACGAGTTCAGGGTAACGAATCGACGCCTCCCACATCTGATTTGCCCCCGGCACGGAGGCCGCCATGCGCGCCTGGGTGAAGACATGTTTGCCGTGCTGCAGCGCGTAGCAGGTCATCTCCGCATGCATGTAAGGATGCGTGCCGATCCACACGACGTCGACCTCGTCGGATGAGGCCAGCTCCTCCCATCGAGCGACCGCCTTCGCTTCCGGTGCAAATTCACGGCAAAAGGCCTCGGCACTGGCCACCGAGCGGTTCGTCACCTGCGTGATTTGCACGCCTGGAATCGCCCGAAGACCGGGCATGTGACGAGTTTTGACGATGCCACCGGCGCCAATGATGCCGATGCGGATGGGTTGCTCAGTGGAGGTCATGGACGTATGAATCGTGACACGTTTGCGCCAACATCCAAGCTCCGCATGCAAATCCTGCACATCTATATCTCACCCGAACACAACTTCGTCGGTCATCACGGCCTGCCTCCCGGCACGGCACCGGCTGTTGAGGTGGCCGAGGTCGAATGCGTGGCCGGCAAGGGCTTGAAAGGCGATCGCTACTTCGACTGGAAGGAAGATTACAAGGGCCAGGTGACCTTTTTCGAGCACGAACAGTATGAGCGTCTCTGCGAAAAGTTCGGTGTCATGGGCGTGCCGCCTTCCGCCTTCCGCCGCAACATCATCACCAAGGGAATCGATCTCAACACGCTCATCGGCACCGAATTTGAAGTGCAGGGCGTGCGTTTTCTCGGGACTCAAGAAGCCGCTCCCTGCCATTGGATGAACCAGGCTTTCGCCGAAGGCGCGGAGGAAGCGCTCAAAGGCCACGGCGGCCTGCGTGCGAAGATTCTGAACGATGGCATCCTGCGCAAATCATGAACGCGCCCTTCGCCGTCGCACTGCTCGCCGGTGGTCGTTCCACCCGGATGAAACAGGACAAGGCCCTGCTTCACTGGCACGGCCAGGACCTGTGGCAGGCGCAATTGCACAAGCTGCAAACACTCGGAGCTGAGCGTGTGCTGCTCTCCTGCCGCCGCGAGCAGCCGCTCTTCCCCGATGAAGGCGTGGAGATCGTACATGATCCTGAAAACGTCGATGACGGGCCTCTGGGCGCCATCACGCGCTGCCTCGAACGGGTGCAGATGCCGCTGTTCGTTCTCGCCGTCGACATGCCGTGGATGACCGCCGCGTTTTTGCGTGAACAGCTCGATCAACACGAGAATCCGGAGCAGGGCTGGTTCTTCCGCGGCCCGCATGGCGATGAAGCCCTCGCCGGCATGTACGTTCCCGCCATGCTGCCGCACATGCGCGAAGCGCTGAGCAAAAAGGATCTCAAGCTCCAGCACGTGATCGAAGCCTGCGTGCATTCCGGCTCAGCCGTCACCCGTCAGATGGAAGACGATCAGGCTGCTTTTTTCCACAACGTGAACACGCCTGGGGATCTGAAGTAGCTCGGGCAATCTTTCCCGAGCTACCTCAACTCATGCCCCAAGATCGCCAATGTCGCGATGGCGGCGGTTTCAGCGCGCAAGACCAACGGGCCGAGTGTGATCGGCGTAAAGCCGGCCGCGAATGCCTGGGCTTCTTCTTCAGGGGTGAAATCACCTTCAGGGCCGATCAGGACAGCGACACTGGCGGGCTTCGTCGTCGGCAGCACTTCTTTGAGCGTTCTCGTGTGTTCGCTGAGCGCGGGGATGAGCTTGAAGTCGGCGGCGATTTGCAAACCGGCCGCGAAAGCGATGGGAGCCTTCAGTTCGGGCACGAACGGTGTGTGGCACTGCTTGGCGCTCTCGATCATGTGCCGCCGCCATTTGGCGAGTTTCTTTTCCGTCTGGGCGGCATCGAGATGAATGACGGTGCGCTCAGTGATGACCGGCTGGATGCCTGCGGCACCGAGCTCGACGGCTTTTTCGAGCAGCCACTCGAAGGGTTCGGCTTTGATGAGTGAAGGGAGGAGATGAATCGCCGTTGCAAACGGCTCTATGCGCGTTTCGGATTCGATGCGGGCCTGCACTTCCGATTTGGAGACGTGAGTGATTTTACAGACGGCCACGCGGCCTGCGCCATCAAGGATCTCAATCGTGTCGCCGGGCTGCTTGCGCATTACGCGACTGCAATGCTGCGCTTCGTCACCGCTGAGCGTGAGGTGCGGGCCGGCCCACAGCGCGGCGGGAAGATGGAAGCGTGGGAGGGACATGTCAGCGTTTCATCAGCGCTTCGATGTCGTCCGCTTCGATCGGAATATGCGCCATGAGGTCGATGTTACCGTTTTCGCCGATGACGATGTTGTTTTCGAGGCGGACGCCGAGCTTTTCCTCGCGGATGTAGATGCCGGGCTCGACTGTGAAGACCATGCCGGGCTGAACGGGCTTCCACATGTGGCCGACATCGTGCACGTCGATGCCCAGTGGATGCGAGGTGCCGTGCGGGAAATATTTCTTATACGCAGGCTTTTCGGGATCCTGCTGGTCGATGTCCTCCTGCGTGATGAGGCCGAGTCCGAGAAGTTCGTCCTGCATCAGCAGGCCGACCTGCTCCTGATACTCGCGGATGATGACGCCGGGGCGAAGCATCTCACAGCACTTCTTGAAGACACGCAGAACAGCATCATACACCTGGCGCTGACGCGGGGTGAACTTGCCGTTCACGGGGATTGTGCGCGTGAGGTCGGCGTTGTAGTTGCCGTAGTTGGCGGCCACGTCGAGCAGCAGCATTTCACCGTCCTGACACTGGCAGTGGTTGGTGATGTAGTGCAACACGCAGGCGTTCGCACCGGTGGCGATGATGGGCGTGTAGGCAAAACCGCGACCACGTTGGCGGATGAACTCGTGCCAGAGCTCGGCCTCGATTTCGAACTCATGCACGCCGGGCTTCACGAACTTGAGCAGCCGGTCAAAGCCGTCGCCGGTGATGCGGATGGCTTCGTTGAGTGCGGTGATTTCGTGCGGGCTTTTGATGACGCGCAGCTCGTGCATGAGCGGCGCAAGGCGGCGGTAGTCATGCAGCGGATATTCGTGTCTGCAGCGATGGGTGAAACGCGTCTCGCGTGTTTCCGTCGGGATGGTGGCGCGGATGTGCTCGTTTGAGTTGAGGAAGACGTGCTCCGCCTGGCACATGACACTGCGGAATTGCGTCTCGAATTCCTGCAGCCAGTGCACACGCGTGATGCCGCTGCGTTCGGTCGCCTGCTCCTTGGTAAGTTTCTCTCCTTCCCAAACCGCGATGTGCTCGTTCGTTTCGCGCACGAAGAGCATCTCCCGCTGCTTTGGATCCGCGGCGTCCGGATAGAGAACGAGGATCGTCTCCTCCTGATCGATGCCGCTCAGGTAAAACTGGTCGCTGTTTTGAATGAAGGGCAGCGAGCCGTCGGCATTCGTGGGCAACACATCATTGGCGTGCACGATGACAACAGACTGCGGCGGCAGCTTTGCGTAAAGGCGCTCACGGTTTCCAGTGAACAGTTCGGCGGGCAGGGGTTGGTAGCGCATGTTGCGAGGAAGCTGAGATGAGACGGCCAAATGGGAAGCGGTTTTTGCGATGAAGCATCTCTCTTGTCGAAAATTGACACAGCGCGGCGGAAAAATCACCCAAAGGCGGGCGGGCAGTGCGAGCGGACTTTTTCTGCCTCATTTCACCAGTACCGCCTTCGGCGGATGGCGGTCTGCCTTGATCCACTGCTGTGTCTCGGTCCAAAAACCCTCAACAGGGAGTGCGAAGGTGGTTACCCGATCGACGCGGGCGATGTTAATGCCGACGACTTTGCCTTCGAGCGTGGCTACGGGGCCGCCCATGTCGGTCGGGAAGAGCGGAATGTCGTGCTGAAGGACTTCGGGAAAATTGTCGCTGCGCAGAGAGATCCCGCCATTGGCGAAGTCTTCCCCCTCCCAGTTTTGCAACACCTTGGTGCGGCTGGCGAGGCGGACGCGGCAGGATTCCTCCTTGTCCTGACGGAGAAAGCGGATGTCGATGATCTCTCCGGGCTGGCGCTTGTTCACGATGTCATGCACGCGGCGATACTCCGCCACCGGCTCGCCGGCGATCGTGATCAGAACGTCGTTCTCCTGTAGACCGGCGGCTTCGGCGGGGCTTTCGCTGGCGATGCCGATGATGCGCACGCCCTTGCCGTTCTTCGCTGATTTTTCATCCATGCGGATGCCGAGCGCGGCGCCAGTGCCGGGAATGCGGCGAATGCGGGCGCTAACGATGCCGATGCGGGTTTGCTTGCCCGTGTCGGAGACGCTGCACAGCCACTGGCCCATGGTGAGAGGCCGGGCGGCACCAAACGAGGCTGCACGCAGGCCGGTGATGCCCACGGCCTGCGCCAGCAACAAGTCGAGCCGCGTTTCGCGATGTACTTCGCGCAGATCCGCGGTGCGGCCGTCGCTGAACTTGATGCGCGCCTTTTCCAGTTCGGGCACTTCGCTGGCTTTGATCAATACGTAACCGTCCTCTCCCACGATGGTGGCGGTGCAGATGGCCCGGCCCAGCAGGCTTTCAATGCGTGCGGAACAGGTGACGGTCAGCGGCTTGAGTTTTTCGACTGCGGTCAGAGTCTGCCTGCCATTGGTGCGTTCATCGAGTGGCAGCGTGGGACGCGAGGTCTCGGCGTGGGTGGACACCATGTTCAAGGCCAGAACGGCAGGCAGGGCTGCCCTCACAGCTTTCAACCTGATCATTGCCCTTCCTCCTGTGGTTTTTGCGCGAGCTTCACGGACACTTCGCGTTCCTTGCTGTTGCTGCGGAGTTTGAGCTTGAGGGTGTCGCCGGCCGCATGCGCGCGCACGGCAGCACTGAACTGTTGCTGGTCGGTCATGGCATCGCCATCGACACTGAGAATGACATCTCCCGTACGAATGCCTGCCTTCAGGGCGGGCGATCCGTCGATCACGTCGGCCACTTCGAGCTCTACGTTGTCGCTCATGACGGTGGCGACGCCGAGGTAGCCGCCGGCTCCGATGCCCCAGACACGGATGACCTGGGATTTCTGCATCGCATCCCACGAGCGGAGGAAGGGCGCCATGGAGACATGCACGTTCTGATCGCGGCCTTCCCAGATCTGGCTGTGAATGCCGATGACCTCGCCTCGAAAATTGAAGAGCGGGCCGCCGGAGTCGCCGCCCATAAGCACGCAGTCGCTGTGAAGGCTGTTGGCGGTCTGCTTGATGATCTTGCCCACACGCAGCACCGGGCCGCGCGCCTTGTCGAATCCGCCTGGATGACCTAGCGCGAAGCACCACTCGCCCGGCTGCGCTTTGGCCACTTCCCGGCTGAGATTTACATACGGCCAGGGCTTGTCTCGCTTCTTCAACTGGGCCAGCGCGGCGTCCGTTGTTTTGTCCAGGCCGAGGGACTGGGCCGTGGTGACGCTGCCGTCCTCCAAAACAACCCGCATGTTCTTGCCGGGGCCACCGGGGACGTGCGCCGCAGTGAGCAGCAGTCCGTCGGGCGAAATGATGACGCCGCTGGCGGTGCCGCCGCCGGTCTGGATGGCCACGAGAGCCGGGCGCACTTGCGGCAGCAGCTTCTGCACCTCGCTTTGCACTTTCAGCAGTGCGGCGACGTCGGTTTTCGATCCGGAGTTTTTGTCCGTTCCTCCTGCGGCGAGGGCGGACGCGGCGATGATTTGCATCGCCACGAGGATCGTAGCGGCTCTGCGCGGAAAAGAGGTGCAGAGAGGGGTCATGCGCGGGGTAAAGTTTACGTTCTTCCGCTCCCTCGGTCAATACGGCATGAAGGCGGGGAATCTGCGGTTGAATACGGTGCCGGGCTGCGCTTCTCTCGCCGCATTCACCCCCAAAACATCCTCTTTACATGAACTACGACCTTATCGTCATCGGCGGCGGGCCTGCGGGCTACGTCGGAGCCATCCGCGCAGCGCAACTCGGCAAGAAAGTGGCCTGCGTCGAAAACGACCGCGCCGGCGGCACCTGCCTGAACTGGGGTTGTATTCCCACCAAGGCCCTCCTCAAGAACGCCGAGCTTTACCACACCCTCACCCATCGCGCCGAGGAGTTCGGCCTGAAGATCGGCAGTGTCGAGTATGACTGGTCCAAAGTGATCGGTCGCAGCCGCGGCGTGAGCGACAAGCTAAACAAGGGCATCGAGTTCCTCTTCAAAAAGAACAAGGTCGATTACCTCAAAGGCACCGCCAGCATCCCCGCCGCAGGCAAGGTGGAAGTCACCGCTGCTGATGGCAAAAAGGAGACCCACGATGCTGCAAACATCCTCATCGCCACCGGCGCAAAGAGCCGCCCGATGCCCGGTTTCCCCTTCAACGGCAAGACCGTCATCGGCAGCAAGGAAGCCATGACTTTGGAGAAGCAGCCGAAGAGCGTCATCGTCATCGGCGCGGGCGCCATCGGCATCGAGTTCGCGTATTTCTTCAACGCCTACGGCACGAAAGTCACCGTCGTTGAGATGCTTCCGGACATCCTTCCTGTCGAGGACACCGAAGTCAGCAAGACCCTCGAAAAGAGCCTCACCAAGGCCGGCATCCGCATTCTCACGAACACGAAAGTCACCGGCACCTCCGAAGACGGCAAAGGCGTGAAGATCACCGTAGAAGGCGCGGCCAATGAAACGCTTGAAGCCGACGTCTGCCTCGTCGCCATCGGCGTGGCTCCCGTGCTGCCCGGCGGAGTCGAGATCAAGCTCACCGAGCGCGGCTGGATCCAAACCGACGACCGTTATCAAACGAGCGTCAAAGGTGTTTACGGTGCCGGCGATATCATCGGGCCGCCCTGGCTCGCGCATGTCGCCAGCTACGAGGCGGTGCAGTGCGTCGAAGGTCTCTTCACCAAGCACAAGCCGAAGAAGGTCGGCGTCTTCCCCGGCTGCACCTACTGCCATCCGCAGGTGGCCAGCATCGGCCTCACCGAGCGCGCGGCGAAGGAAAAGGGCCTCAAGTTCAAGGTCGGCAAGTTCCCCTATGTCGCCAGCGGCAAGGCTCTGGCCGCCGCCGAGCCGGAAGGCTTCGTCAAGATCCTCTACGGCGAGCCGCACGGCGAAATCATCGGCGCGCACATGATCGGCAGCGAAAGCACCGAGATGATCGCCGAGATCGGCCTCGCCATGAATCTGGAAGCCACCTGGGACGAAATCGAAGCCACCATCCACGCCCATCCGACGCTCAGCGAGATGGTCAAGGAGGCCACCGAAGTCGCCAAGGGGCATCCGATTCATGTGTGAGTGAATTCCGGCCAGCATCATGCGCTTCAGGTATTGCACCCGCGGGATGGAATTCCTCGAAGCGATGATCGCGGGTTGGAGTTATCTTTTCTCGCGTTCCTACCGGCTTAAAAAACATTGCGAATGGCAACAAAACGGCGGGTGCTCGATGCTGATGGGCTTGGCGTTTGGTTTTGCTGGAATTCTGTTGTCCCTCGCCCTGCTCGCTCTCGCGGTGTGGCTGGTCTGGCGCTCGTATTGTTCGTGAAGTCCTCCGACTAATATTACCACTTTGGTTGTCGCGCAGGTGGCGTTTGGACAACTCTAGAGACGGGGGAGCGCCGTTTCGCCCATCAAACACGCCGTTTACTCCATTGCCCCGGGCCGCAGCCAGTAGAGCACGCTCATTCGCACGGCGATGCCGTTTTCGACCTGCTGGTTGATGAGGCACTTTTCGTAGTTCATGCCGGCGTCGGTGATTTCGACGCCACGGTTCACAGGGCCGGGATGCATGAGATGGAGGCCGCGATCGCGCAGGATCTCGACACGCTCGTTGGTGAGACCGTAGTTTTTGTGATACTCGGCAGAGCTGGGGACGAAGGGTTCGTCGATGCGTTCGCCCTGCACGCGGAGGAGATAGATGATGTCGGGTTTCCAGTCGAAGGCGTCATCCCAGTTCCCAAACTGCGGAATCTCCTTCGGCACTTCGCGCGGCATCATCGAGCCGGGGGCAAGGTAGGCCACCTGCATGCCGAGGCGGCGGAAGATGAGACTGGTGCTGCGGGCGACACGGGAGTGCTGGATGTCGCCGACGATGAGGGCGCGGCAGCCGCGCAGGTCCTTGTGAATCTCACGCAGCGTGAAGGCATCCAGCAGCGCCTGCGTGGGATGCGCGTGCCAGCCGTCACCGGCGTTGATGACGCTGGCGCGGGTGTTTTTGGCGATGAGATTCGGCGTGCCGGACTGCTTGTGCCGCACGACGACGTAATCGACGCGCATGGCCTCCAGCGTTTCGACCGTGTCGAGAACGGACTCTCCTTTGACGACGCTGCTTGATTCGATGTCGAAGTGCGTCACGTCGGCACTGAGACGGCTGGCGGCGACTTCGAAGCTGGAGCGCGTGCGGGTGGACGGCTCGTAGAAGAGCGTGAGCATCGTCTGTCCCTTCAGCGTGGGCACCTTCTTCACGCTGCGTTTGAAGAGATCTTTGAACGGGCCGGCATTGTCGAGCACGAACGCGATTTCCTCATCCGTGAGCGAGGCGATGTCGAGGAGGTCTTTGCGCGGAGTCATCTCGTTGAGGCTTGGGTTTGCACGGTGCAGGAGTCGAGGCCGTCCACTTCTTCAAATCGCACCGCCACACGCTCGCCGGGCGACAGCGTGACCTTGAGCGCGGAGAAATCAGGCTGCACGGGCAGTTCGCGGCCGCTTCGATCGACGAGCGCGGCGAGTTGCACGCGTTTTGGACGACCGAAGTTGAGCAACTCATCGAGCGCTGCACGCACGCTGCGTCCGGTGAAGACGACCTCGTCGCAAAGCACGACGGTGAGATCATCGATGTCGAAGGCGATGTCCGAACCTTCGAGCTTGGGCACCATCTGAAAGGTGTTCAGGTCGTCGCGGTACTGCGTGATGTCGATGGTGCCGACGAGCACCTTCATGCCGCCGAGTTTTTCGATTTCCGCAGCGATGCGTTTGGCCAGCGGCACACCGCGTGTGTAAATGCCGGCCAGCGCGATGGTTTCGGCGCCCTGATTTTCGTCGCGAATGCTCCGGGCCAAAGCCGCCACTCCTTCGGCCATCTGGGCCTGGGTGAGGAGGGTGCGTTCGGTGGCTGGCATGGTGGAAGGCGTGCGCGGAAACTCCGGTGATTCACCCGCTTGTCAAATCGACGGATGTGAAGTCCGATGACGAAGTTTCGCCGCGTCTCCTGCCTCCAGGGTTGCAAAGCGTGCGCGCCTTTGGTTTGATGCATCCATGAATCGATCTTCTCTTGCCGTCTTGATGCTGACCCTGTCCGGACTGCTGGTCAGCTGTGACAACTTTCGTGAAAACAAGCTGCTGATCACGGCGCACGTGCAGTCGGATGCGATCGAGCACCCGAGCGAGATCATGAGGCTGCCGATCGGCGGACAGGAGATGAGATTCAAGAAGATCCCCGAGTTCAGCCAGCGCAGCATTTCGGGCTTTGAGCCGTTCCCCGCCGAGGACGGCCAGAGCTACGGCGTCCTGCTGCAGCTCGACACCAAGGGCCGCAATTCGCTCGAACTCGCCTCCCGCATGAGCCATGGAATGGCGATGCTCACGATGGTCAATGCGCTGCCGGTGGACATGGTTGAACTCGACCAGCCGATCACCGACGGCCGTTTCACCATCTGGCGTGGGTTGTCGAAGGAGACGATCGACAAGATGGACAAGTTCTACCCGCGCATCAAATACATGAAGTCGTCCTCGCGCTGGATGGACATGCTGCCGTCCACCGACAAGGAAAAACTCAATTCGCGTCGGGTCGCCAAGGAGGCGGAGGCCGCCGAAAAAGCCGCTGCGCGTGCGAAGGAGCGTGGCGCCCTCCCTCCGGCTCCGAAGACCAAGGACATCCCGCTCGAAGGTTATAAACTGCCCGGCACCTGATGAGACTCCTGGTCCTTACTTGGTTGGCGTGCTGCGTGCTGACAGGCGTGGCATCGGCACAGCAGTTGCAGCTGCCCACCGGCAATCACTCGCTGTTTGACCAGCCGTCCGCGTTTTTCCAGTTCGTGGACCGTGATTTCGAAGGAGAAAAGTCAACGCCGTGGGAAGGCGGGCAGTTCGGCTTTGTGCGCGATCCCCGCCGCATCGGCAGGAGCATCGCCTATGCGCGGTTTCATGAAGGCCTCGACATCAAACCGCTGCAGCGTGATGCACGCGGGAATCCACAGGATGAAGTGGGCGCCATCGCCGACGGCGTCGTGGTGTATGCGGCGGCGGCCTCGAATCTGAGCAACTATGGTCGTTATGTCGTGTTGCGGCACGATTTGGGAGGCAGTCCGTTCTTCTCGCTCTACGCCCATCTGTCTTCTGCTCAGGTGTCCGCCGGTCAGCGTGTGAAGGCCGGCGCTCCGCTTGGCATCCTCGGTTACACAGGCAGCGGCATCGACCAGCGTCGTGCGCATGTGCATGTCGAGCTGAACATGTTTCTCTCGAGCCGCTTCGAGGCCTGGCACGCGGCGAACTTTAACACGCCGAACCATCACGGCGTGTTCAATGGATTGAACCTCATCGGCCTCGACCTGCAGGCGCTCTACCTCTCCCAGCAGAAGAATCCCGGCCTCACCGCCGTCCAGGCCGTGCGCTCGACGGAAAGCGGCTATCGCGTCGCCGTGCCGGGAGACGCGGACATGGAGATCGTGAAGAACTACCCCTGGCTGATCGACGGTCCGCGCCCTTCAGGCAGACCTGCGAGCTGGGAGGTCACTTTCAGCCGCTGGGGACTGCCGCTGGCAGTTAAAGCATCGAACACCAGCGTTTCTCAACCCGTCGTGACATGGATCAAAGACTCCGGCATCCCGCACTACACGTTCACGCGTGGCTGCGTGACGGGCAGCGGCAGCACGGGCAGGCTCACGGTGGAGGGATTGCGCTTCGTGAAGCTTGCGTGCGGGTGGTTCTGATCACGGCTGCGCTTCCAGCTCCGGCACATAGAACCGGCCCATGTAATCCAGGATCTTCTCGCGAAGCTCGTCGCCATCGACGCCGCCTTCGTTTCGGTAGATGACCTTGCCTCCGGGGGCGACGACGAGGGTGAACGGGACCGAACCTTCCCATGAGGGTTCGAGTGCCTGGATCAAAGCATCACTGCTGTCTTCGTGGAAGACATAGGCGTTGCCTTTGCGTCCCTCGGCCTTGAGTGATGGCTTCAGTTTCTCCGACACGACAGCGTTGTGCTTTTCGAGGAAGGCCTTCACGTCACCGATTGTTTCCGGGTCGTCGATGCTTATGCTGATGAATTCGAAATCGCGCAGACCAAACTTGCGTGAGGTGGCGACGAGTTCGGGAAACTCCTCCACACACGGACCGCACCAAGTGGCCCAGACGTTGAACATCCGAACCTTCTTCGTGTCATTCTTCCGCAGTGCTGCGACGCCCTTGGCGTTGATCAATTCAATGTTCACCTCGCCCTTCTCCCATTTCTCGTTGTCAGCGGCGACCTGCTGACGTTTGCCGATCCACTTGGTGGAGCAGCCGTGGATCTTCGTGACTTCCACAGGCGCCGGTTTGCCCGCAAGCAGAGCTTCGATGGCGTTGCGCGCATCAGGCGAGGTCACGGTGGCCTCATCGGCGTAGCGCGAGTCATCCAGACGGCCCTTGTAGCGAAGCTTGCGCTCCTTGTCGAAGATGAAGACGTGAGGTGTGGCGAGGCAGCCGTAGGCGAGCGCCGTTTTCTGCGTCTCTCCATCGTAGAGGTAGGGGAAGTTGAAGCCTTCCTCCTTCGCGTGGTGCTTCATCTCGGGAAAGCTGTCATTGTACTTCGAATAACCGAGCTCGTCCGGGCGCAACGCTGCGGGGTCGTTCGGATTGATCGCCACGACCTTCAGTCCCTTGCCTTTGAAGTCCTTCACCAGCTTCTTGAGGCGGCCTTCCGCTGCCTGCGACGTCGGGCAGTGATTGCTCAGAAAGGCGATCATCAGCACATCGGCTTCGGCGTAGTCCTTGAGCGTGTGTTTCTCCTCGTCGATGCCGATCAAATCGAAGTCGGGTGCGGTGTCGCCAATATTGAGCTCGTGAAAACCTTCGGGCATGGACGATTTCTTCGCCTTCGGCTCTTCGGCGTTCGAGAGCGCCGGCAGCAGCGCGAGCGACAGAAAAACAGCAAACTTGTTCATGGTCTGGATCATTCGGGTTTGGGGGCCTGGCATTTCCAACACAGCTCAAACGAGGCCGGATTGGATTCTTTGCACGCAGGGCAGAGCCATTCCTCTGATGACGTGAACTGCGGGGACTGGTGTTCACGGAGCAGCGCACTCGCCTCGTCGTAGTCTGAATCGTTCAACAGGCACAACGTCGGTTGAAGCGGGCCGATGAAGATGTTGGTGAGCTGCGCGGTCGTCTCATTGCGGATGAAGCAGGGGATGCCAGCTTCATCGAGGATCGACTTGAAAAAGCCGAGCCGAGTGGAGTCCATGCTGGTGATGAGGTCTCGCATGCGCGGAGTTTACACCTCAAACTCGTCCGCCGGATCGAACGGCGGCATGGGCACATTGATGATCTTCAACTTCCCCACTGCGCGATGCACGCAGCCGGGCCGGATCATCACGGTGGTCATCGGTTTGAGCGGAATGATCTCGCCATCGGCTTCCAGGTGACCTTCACCTTCGAGCACGATGTAGATCTCGGTCATCTTCTCATGCCAGTGCGCCTTGGAGTCCGCGTGGATGTCCGTGAGATGGACCGTGGCCAGGGTGTTCCAGTCCTCCTTAAACGCACGCCGCGCCTGACCGCAGGGACAGGGCGTTGGTGGAATTTCATCAAGCTGAGCGACGGCAAAGCGGGGCGAACTCATGACAATGAATTAAAGAGCAGCGAGCGCCGCGGCGGCGACTTCGGCGGTTTGTTCGAGGTCATCGCGGCTGTGGGCCATGCTGATGAAGCAGGTCTCGAACTGGCTCGGCGCGAAATAGACGCCGTGGTCGAGGCAGTGGTGGAAGAACTTGCGGAACGAGGCGAGGTCGGATGTTTTCGCGTCCTGGAGATTGTGGACTTCCTTCTCGGTGAAGAAGAGGCAAAACATGCTGCCTTTGCGATACCAGCGGTAGTTGAGGCCCTTTTTCTTCAGAACCTCAAGCACGGGGTCCTCCGTGAGCTGGCCGAGGTTTTCGAGAAGCGCGTAGCCGTTTTTCTTTTCGAGTTCGCGAAGCTGTGCGGGGCCGGCAGCAAGTGCG
>NZ_JAGRPF010000053.1 GCF_020439865.1 Prosthecobacter sp. | reverse complement strand
GGAACCCCGCCCGCCCGACTGGTTGGCCACCGCCTTGCCGCGCAGCACTTCACCGGCGCGTTCGAGGGCGGACTTGCGCTGCGGACCCGTCTGGAATCGCCGGTCGGTGCCGCGATAGAAGGCGTCATACTTGTACTGCCCGTTGGAGTTTTTCTCCTGCAGCGCGTCATAGTAGGCCAGTCCGCCGAAGGATGGCAGGCCCGCAGGGCGGGAGTAGCCCATGATGCGCTTCCGCCCGTTTTCGGTGCGCTCGCCGCGTTTGGCCGCCTTGTCCTCAAGGTCGGACTTGGCCTTGGCAATGCGCAGTGCCTCTTCCTGCGACATGCCCGTTTCCTCGGCAATGCGTTTGGCCTCCGCCTGGATGCGAAGCTGCTTTTCCAAAGCGTCCGCCTCCTTGGTGCGGCCACGGGCGCGGAGGTCGAGCACTTGAAGATCGTTGGCGATGCCGGCACGGGCTTCGTTCTGCTGGGCTTTCTTTTCCGCCTCCGCCTTCTGTTGCCGCTCCTTCTCGTTGCTGATCTGTTCTTCGAGCGAGAGGATTTCACCGAGGAGCTTCTGGCGTTGCAATTCGAACTGGAGGATTTCCTCGGTGTCCTGCCCGCCCATGCCTTCCATGTAGGCCTTCTCACGCGCGGCCTTCATCGCGGCTTCGAGATCCGCCACCTTGCCCTTGGCATATTCAAGGTTCTCCTCCGGGCTGAGCTGCTGTTTGAGGTTGGCTTCCTTGGCCTGGTCAATCTGGTCGCGGATGCCCTGCATGCGCTTCTCCTGCGCTTCGAGTTCCTTCTGGCCCTTCTCGATGCTCTCGGCGGCTGCCTTCTGCGCGTCGGCGATTTTCTTGGCCCACTCAGCGGCTTCCCTCGCGGCCTGGCGCTGCTTCTCCTGGGCTGCGGCTGCCTCCTCAGCCTCGATCTTGCCTTGAGCCAGCGCTTGGGTCGCCACTTCCATGCGTTCGCTGAAACTGCCACCCAGTCCACCGAAGAGGGCCACGCCGGTGACCGTCGCAAAGTCGGAAACATTCAGCAGCGCGTCAGCCGTCCATGCTTTGAGCTT
Source organism: Prosthecobacter sp. (assembly GCF_020439865.1). Taxonomy (GTDB): domain Bacteria; phylum Verrucomicrobiota; class Verrucomicrobiia; order Verrucomicrobiales; family Verrucomicrobiaceae; genus Prosthecobacter. The sequence continues at coordinate 5,374 of NZ_JAGRPF010000053.1, read as the reverse complement.
GAGGATGCCTGCATCGAGCTGGTCGTTGAAAACGGAGAGGCGTTCCACCTGCTCCTGGCTCAGCACGGGGGTGTCGGCGAGCGCCTGCAGTGCCTCGCGACCCTGCACGAGCAGGGGAATGAGTTCGGCGCCATTGCGGCCCATCAGATCAAACACCTCCGCGAAACCTTCGCCGCGGCTGCGGGCGTTGATGAACGCATCGGAGAGCGCGAGCACCTGGTCCTCGATCGACAAGGTGCGCAGTTGCGAGGCGCTGACACCGAGCGCCCTCAGTGCTTCGGCGGTCTTGTCAGCGCCTTCCGAGTCGGCGAGCGAGCGCGTGAGTTTGGAGACGCCTTTGAAGAGGGTGTCCACATCGGAACCGGAGAGCTTGGCCATCGCACCGAGGCGTTGCAGACTCTCGACGCTGGTATCGAGCTGGATGGCCAGGTCACCCAGCCGGTCGAATTCGTCGATGACGGATTTCAGTCCAGCGATGGATCCAACCGCCGCCGTGAGCTGGCCAAAGCCACCGACCACGTCGGCGCTCATCGCCCGGCTGAGCGTGCCACGCGCACGCGTTGCAAACCCTGACAGGATGCCCTGAGCCTTCGCCGCCCCGGCCTGCAGGTCGCTGTTGTCCCAGCCTAGTTCGACTTTTGGTGCTGCCATCGCAGGCAGCGTGCAGTGTCAAACCGGCACGAAACGTTGGCACATCAGGCAGCCCGAATTCTCGCCTTGAGTTCCGCGATCGTCAGGAATGGGTGGCAAATGTGAATCATTCGATGGCAATTTGAGCAGACGATGGCCAGATCATCTAAGTGGGTTTGAACTTCCTTGCCTGCAATTGCAAGTGGACAGAGATGATGAACTTCGCAAAAACCCTCTCCAATTTCACCATAGAACTGGCGAAAATCGAAGCCGCAGACTGAGCAGGCTAGTTTTCCGGTGGATGACAGAACTTGCTTACGTTTCGCAACAATAATTGTGCGATCACGCTCGCGGTGCAGATGCATTCGAGCGGAAATCGCCCCCTCGCGAGCGGAAATCTCCTCGGCCTCAATATCGTGTAGCGCAAGTTGACTCGAAACTGGAGCCGATAATATGAACTTTGGCGTTTTACATGGAACGTATGGTCGGATGTAATTGTCTGACAGTGGGGCGTCGTCGCTGAGTTTTCTGAGTGATGAAAGACGATGCTTTCGCGGGAGTTTTTGGAGCGATGAAAACGAGATCTCTGTTCCTTGTGATTTGAGAGTGATGGCATCAATCAAGCCCCAGTAAGATACTCCGTCGATCGTGTCTGCCTCGGCTGGGCCGAATAGAATAGGAACACGTTTCTTCGCTTTGCAGGCTTGTTGGTGAATTCTGCTTCCAGTTACCCATCGAGCCTTTTCCTTGAATGTGCCGGAACCGCCTGCCCCATAATCATCCGCCAGAGCTCTTGAATGACGAATGGTATAGATACAGGATGAGGACAGGTTATGATTCATGCGTTGGGTTGGCTATGAGGCGAGAATTGCATTATGGTGGCTGAGTGCACTGATTTTTTCTGTGCAAATTTAGGAGCATTAGTTCTCCAACCAGCTCGTGACACCCGCTCCCACCATCGCCCGGTCTCCGACAACCTGCGGTCGGGCCACATCATCGCGTCGCCTTCCATGAGGCGGAACGCATGCACATAGGCACGGCCTCGCGAGAGCGGCAGTTGCCAGCGGATGTAGTCCTCGGTCCAGCCCGTGCCGCGCGCAATCACTGCCACATACTGCGCTTCAGCCACGGGCAGGGCTAGTTTCCCGAGTCTGCGCGGTCCGTGGGTTCGGCCACGGCCTGATTGATGCCGGCCTCGTTGAAGATTTGGAGTGCGAGGTTCACCGCCTCGACCTGCTTGCTGCGCGGCACGTTGCGATCACCCCAGGCCTCCACGGCTTCGAGGAAGGCTGGCAGATCACCGCGCAATCCACGCCAGTCGGCCGGTTCGTGACTGCAAAGCCACAGGATCTTGATCGCATCAGCCAGGAACGTGGTGAGCTGCTCCAGCGTCTTGGACAGCGGCAGTGCGCCATCGGCGGCACGCAGCTTGTAGAAGAGCGCTTCACGTCCGGATGTGTAGCCGTGCAGAGTGACGGGCTCAAAGCAGTTTCGCTGTTCATCCCACACGGGCCATGAGTGTTCCGCGTCGAAGGCAGCTTCACGCTCCTCCTGCGCGGCGTTGATGACGGCCTCGGGCACATGGTCGCGGTGGACTTTGCGTTTGGGCTTCGGGGTTTCGGGATCGATCTTGAGTGGAGGCGTGGTTTTCATGCGATTCGGAAATGGCGTTGCACACGGTCGAGCATGTCATCGCTCGCGTTCTCCGGGACGAAGGCCGAGCGCAGAGAACGAGGCTTGCGCAGCAGCACGCGGCGAACGGTGCCGTTGAGATGGCGGGTGAGTTGAGCGTGCACCGCCCTCGCGTTGTAGGCGCTTACCAGCGGGTGCTGGGGATCGTCTTGTTCGAGGCTGCCGTCGCGGAGGCGGGTGACAAGGTTTTGGGCGTCATGCCGGATCCATTCGCCTGTGGCGCTCAGGATCGAGTGGCCCCATCGCGGCAGCCGGAACAATCCACGCTCGTGCTCGATCATGGGGTTGCCGATCACTCCCAGGGCCGCCACCAACTCGAAGTCGGATGTTTCGATCAGTTCGTCGGCTTGTCGCAGGCTCGGCAGTTCGTCGCCCTCGGCATAGAGGGTGGCGTGGTCGGAGGCCGTGAGCACCAGGCGCTGGGGATGATCGTTGCGCAACGAGGATGCGATGGCCGTTGCGTTATGGCATGCCCGCAGGCCGCACAGAAACGGATGCAGCGCATCAGCCGTCTCCAGGCGTCCGGATTTCCAGTCGCTCACCAGGCCATCGGTGGTCAGTGTGTTCCAGAGCGATTGCAGCCCCACGTAGAACGTGGTGAGTTCTTCGCCACTGCGCTCATCGAGCACCACGTCGGTGCGTATCGGCATCCCGAGGGCCCCGAGGCAGGCGGCGAGACTCAGGCTGTGAGTGGGCCACCATCCTTCGATCATGCCGCGATGCCGGGGAACATCTCAGCGGTGAAACTGACCTGCGGCTCGTCCGTGTCGCTGAGTTCACGGGTTGGGTCCTTGTAGATGATCTTGCCTTCGGTGGGTGAAAACCCGTGGATCGAGTTCTGGAAGTTGGCGAGGGCGGTGATGGCCGTGCCGGGATGCTGGTCCGCGAAGCCGGTGGCGGTGTCGCCCACGATCACGCCGGAGAACTCAAAGGTGATGCGCGGGTTCTCGGCCCGCACATAGGCGACCATGCGCTGGCTGTTTTTGCGCTCCACATACTCGCGGGTCGGTTTGATGGAGAGCTTGTTGACCAGCACGCCCGACTCGTCGGCGAGATCGTAGGCGGGACGCGCTCCGTGTTCGATGATGGCTTGGACGGGCATGGCTTTGCTCAGGCGGCGGATGTCAATTCGGCGGACTGGGCGCTGAGGGTGAAGCGCGTGGTGTGTGTGCGGGTGCGCTCCTCGCGGTTGAGTTCGCTCTCGCTGCGGGTGATGCGCAGGCGCCGGAGGTCCCAACCGGTGCGTTCCGCCTCGGGAAGGGTGGCGATCCAGGCGAAGAGCGTGCCGACGTTGGCCAGGGCGGAGCGCAATGCCGCAGTCCAGATGGCCTCGGTGAGGACCGGGGTTTCATCGGCGTGCGTGTGGAGGAGCATGAGCCCCGATGCTTCGATGAGCTTCGGGTGCGGGAACTCCAGCGTGTCGATGTGACAGACGACGCATGGGCGCTGGCGGCTGCTCATCTCGAGGCCCAAGCCGATGCTCAGCACGGTGGGAAGTCCGCCGGTTTGCTGGACGTGGGTGAGGTAATCGGCAATGAGTCGGGCGAGGCGGTATTCGAGCGAGGGTTGTGCTTCCATGCCCTACTTGCCTTGTCGAAACGCACGCTCTGCCATCGCCTTCAGTTTTTCGGCCAAAGCGTGTTGCAATCGCACACGGGCGCGACGTTCCGCTGAACGCAGGTTGCCGACATCGCAGGCGGTCGTGGCGTAGCTGACCTGGTTGTGCAGTTCGATGTGGCTGCCTTTCTGGCCGCGCTTCACCACGGCATCTCCCTGCGAGTTCTTGTGCGCACCGGTGTTGGCCCAGCGTGGGATTCCGCGCACTGTTCCACCAAGTTTCTTGGCAGCGGCGATCCAGCCTGCCTTGACCGCACCGATCTGTTTTTGAACCTTGGTGATGTAGCGGTCCAATGCCTCGCCTTTGGAAATGATGGCCAGCGTTTTGGCGTCCTCGGGCACGCGGCCGTAGCGTGCCGTTCGTGCCTTGCGGTGTAGATAGGCGCGGACGGCTCCGATGGGAATGCCGGCCTTGGCACAGAGTTTTCGCAGCAGTCGGCGGGCCTTTTCCGGTTCGCCTTTCTTGCTGGCGTGCCAGTATTGGCGGGTCATGTCAGGGTCGGCTGCTTCGAGTTGCTTGAAAGCGCCACCGAGGTTGTCAGCACGCTTGAAGATGCGCTTGATGTCGGCGGCGATGCGCGCGGCGAGGCGTTTGTAGGGCTTGTCGGTGAGACCGAAGGGAAGCGTCACCCGTGCGCACTCCACGGCCAGTGTGCGCACTTCCTGGATGAGCAACTTGTCCATCGGTCGCTGCGTTTCTTTGGGGAAGAGGGCGATCTTCTTTTTGATCGGGTCGAGGCCCGTGACTTTGCCGGTCACACGCATGGCTCAAGGATCGACAGGGCCGAGTTCGAGGGTCACAATCGCATGGGGCGGACGGCTCATCGCGGCCTTGATGCGGTAGTCCGCATGATTCCAGTGGACGATCTGGCCGCTGCGCGGGAGTTCGGAAAGAGAGGAACGCAGCACCTTGGCGGTGAAGCGGATGTCATCCACTTCGCCACCCAGCACGAGTTCGCTGGAGAGCATGGGCTCGGAGATCAGGGCGGCGATCTCTCGGTCCTCGTAAATGATGATCTTGCCAAACTCCTGGAGGATTTCAGAAAAGTCAGTGGCGATTTCATCGTGGATGGACATGCGCTGAGTTGGGTGTCAAGGCACGAAGCATCGTGGAGGCGTGAGGTCGTGCTTTTCCTCGGGCAGATTCAGATGCAGGTGTGTGCATGGATCCCATTTTTACACTTCAATGGTCGGAGTTTGTCCTCGCTGAACGTCTCCAGGAAGATTTGCCCAAGAGGCATGGCTACTCGGTATGGATCCCGCTTTCCCGGCAAGAGAAAGGTGTCGATCTTGCGGTCTTGAAGCGTCGCGACGATGGGATGACGAAAACCGTGACGTTGCAGGTCAAAGCGTCGCGCACCTACAGGACTGCTGAGCCAAAACGAGAGGCGACCCAACGCCACGCGTTTCACACATGGTTCAACCGATTCGAAGT
>NZ_JAGRPF010000007.1 GCF_020439865.1 Prosthecobacter sp. | reverse complement strand
GCGAATTTCATCCTCGGCAAAGCCGGTGAGTTCGAGATCGAAGGCGGGATCGCTCTCCTGGATGGACTTGAGCAAGCGCTTGAGTTCGTCCTCATCGAGCTCGGCAAGTTCCGCGAGGCGATTGTCCGCCAGAAGGTCGGCCAGTTCCTCGGCTTCGCTGGCGTAATCCTGTTCATCGACCGGCACGACGTCACAGCCGATGAGCAGCGCGGCCTCCAGCCGGCCATGCCCACGCACAATGAGGCCGCTGCGTTTGGAGAGGGTGATGGGATTGCGCCAGCCCTGCTCCTGAATGATGGAGGCGAGCAGTTGGATCTGATGCGCACTGTGCCGGTTTGGATTCGCCGGATTGGGCTTCAGCGTGTTGGGGTCCACCAGACGGGTGTGGGCGCAGTAAATGGGAATGCTCACGCACCGGCAGGAGTGTCAACGCGGTTGACGGCGAATCCCGCCTATGCGTGACTTGCGTATGGCTGCCATGAAACTTCCCAAAGGGGTGACTCCCCGCAAATTTGCCCGTGCCCTTCAGGCATGGCGTGAGAAGAAGGAGTTCAGCCAGCGTGATGCGGCGGAGTTTCTCGGCATCAGCAAACGTACGCTGGAGAATTGGGAGCAGGAGCGAGCCACGCCGCGAGGCTATGCCGTGGTGGCGCTGATGAAGCTGATAGCAATGAACGGTTCACAACGATAGCTTTGACCGCGACCAGCAAAAGATTCTCACATCGCGCCGAAATTCACCGCCCCATGGTGCGGCTACCACGATCGAGAGCATTAGACCAATCTAGGTCCAGCGTTAATCATCTGGCGAAAGGTGGCCTCATCGATAACAACGCCCTCATTGAGAACACTAGTGCCTAGTCCAGGCGACGAAACCAACGTTCCGCCCTTGGTGGGCAACAGCGGGATTGGAGGACTGCCTTCGATGTCCCACACCACCGGCAGTCCGTCCACATCAAAAAACTTCGCTGTCGGTGAAAAAATCTCAGGGATGTCAAACACCCACTGCATTCTTGGGAAGCTGTCCGGGTATTCGACTAAACGTGCACCTGGAAATGTGAACTGATCTTCCATTTTTAAGCATACACCAGACTCGCTTTACTGCAACGCCACGCTCTAACTGTTGAGTGTGTTGACTCCGCAAGCAGCGGAGCCATGGAATCCTCACTCCCGCCCGATCTCGCCCGCAAGCTCCTCAACAAGGACCTCGCCAATCTCGTCCAACGTGTTCACAAGGGAGGCAAGCTGACGCGGGCGGAGCGCAGCATGCTGCAAAATCTCGCCAGCAGCACGACCGGCGGCACTGGCCCCGCCTTCGCCCGCAACTTCGTGGAACTGGCCGAAATCCTCGGGGCGACGCGCCAGTCGATCACCACGTGGAAGAAGCGTAAGGATGCCCCCCAAGCCGCCGCCAACGGCCTGCACGATGTGGCCGCATGGCGTGAGTTCATGAAGCGTCATGACCTCAAGGGAGCCGAGCCAGGCACCGATCTCGACACCGCCCTGCGTGCCCGCAAACTGCTCGCCGAGGTGGAAGAGCGCGAACTCAAGGTGGCCGTTCGCAAAGGTCTGTATGTGACCGTCGAAGAAGTGCGGCGCACATGGACAACGCAGATCGGGCGGGCCACCGCCTTGTTGCGCAACAAGTTCGAGTCAGAGTTACCGCCGATCCTGTCCGGACTCGATGCGACGGGCATTCAAGAGGAGTGCCGCAAAGCCATTGATGAGGTACTCACCATCCTCCATGAAGGCGGCAAGTGACGCGCTCAGGGCTGCTGGGCCTTCTCAACGATCAGATTCTCCACGGGAAAACCAAGTCCGCGGCAGTGCGCGACAATTTTGTCGTAGGTGATCTTCGGCAGAGTGGTCTTACGCGCCAGGATCCAAAGGCACTTCCGATCCGGCGTTCCCACGGCGGCGGCGGAATAGTCTTCCGCGAGCCAGACGATGAAGTAGTTCCCCTGCTTCGCGCGAGGAATGAAGACCGAGAACCATTCATTGAATCGCACCTCAAGAACCGCATTCGTCCGGGCATCAACCACGGTCGCCGTCCCTCGGACTTGCTTCGGCTTCCCGTCCTTCAGGGCGCGATTGATGACTGAAACCGCTCCATCTGGTTTTATCGCATACTCGGCGGTGGATTCGACGCAGCCGCGCTGGAAGAACATGGGCAGCCTGGCCACCTCATGCCACTTGCCCATGTAACGGGGCAGCTCGACTTTGGGAACGGTTGCGAGCGGTTTCACAGGTGGGGATGCGCAAGAACCAACGAAAACCGTGGTCGCAAGCAGCAAGGCGGTAAGGACTGGCCGGATCATCGTTCATTCTAGCTCAGGAACATTTCCTGTCGTCGCATTTTGACTTCGCGCCGGTTGCGTGAGCATCCTCGAAGCAATCTGGTGCGAAGCATGGCGTCCCCCTGACCGCCGTCCACCATGGGCCTGGGCGGAGGAACACATTCATTCCATCCCCTACTCGCCGGTGCCGGGCCGGTTCCGTGCGGACAACTCTCCATGGTTGAAGGAGCCGCTGGAAGCTCTGGTTGATCCCAAGGTTCGGATCGTCTCGATCATCGCGGCCATCCAGTCGAGCAAGACCACGATCGGTGAGATCGGCCTCTGCTACATCATCCCCAACCTGCCGGGACCCGCGCTCTGGCTCGACCAGACCGATGATGACGCGAAAGATCAGGCCGAAAGCCGTCTTGGCCGAGTGTTTGATGAGTGCCCAGCCGTGCAGGCGCTCTACCCGCGCGATCGCCACAAGCTCAAGACGAGCACGAAGCACTTTTCCAACGGCATGACGCTGTGGGTGCTCGGTGCCCACAACAAGACCAACCTGCAACGCCGCTCGATTCGCTGGCTCATCGGCGATGAAACCTGGCGTTGGCCGACGGGGCACATGGCTGAAGCCGAGGCCCGTGTCACCGCCTTCGGCTGGCTGGGCAAGTGCCTGTTCATGTCTCAGGGCGGTGAGGAGAACGACGACACGCACCGCAAGTTTGAAACCACCGACATGCGCGAGTGGACCTTTGCGTGCCCGCACTGCGATCTGCGCCAGCCCTTCAAATGGGAAAACGTGGAATGGAGTAAAGACGCCCGTGACGACGATGGCGAATGGAACTTTGCCCGCGTGCGCGAGACGGCTTCGCTCACCTGCGAGGGCTGCGGTCACTGCTTCGATGACAGCGACCGGACACGCCGCCAGCTCAACACTTCCGGCCGCTATGTGGCGACGAACATCAACGCGTCCCCGGAAAACGTCGGCTTCCACTGGAGTGCCCTGTGCGCGATGAGCTGGGGCAGGCTTGCCGAATTGTATCTGCGGGCCAAGGCGGCGGCGAAGCAGGGCGATCTGGAGCCGTTGCGGCAGTTTTATCAAAAGCGCCTGGCGCTGCCCTGGCGCGACTACCTGGAGGATTTCAAGCTGGAGATCACGCCCAGCGGCTACCGCCTGGGTGAAACGTGGGACGATGAGGCCGCCGTCAGCAAGCACGGCAAGTTCCTCACGCCGCCCTTCGATCCGTCCCAGGCGGCGGCTCCGCTGCGGTTCATGACGGTGGACTGCCAGATGGATCACTTCTTCGTGATCGTGCGCGGCTGGTCGCTCGATGGTTCATCGCGCCTGGTGTGGCGCGAGCGCGTGCCCACCTGGGACGAGGTGCTCAGTCTGCAGGAGCGGTTCACCATCCATGCCAACCTCGTGTTCGTCGATGCAGGTCACGCCACCTATGACGTGTATCGCGAGTGCGCCAAGCACGGCTGGGTGGCGCTCATGGGCGACCGCCGCGCAACCTATGTGCACCGCACCAAGGATGGCCGCAGCGTTCACCGATTCTACTCACCACGCCGCAAGGTGGTGCTGGGACGTGGCCAGACCTGCTCGGTGTTCTACTGGTCAAATCTGAACATCAAGGACATGCTCGCCCGCTTGCGCCGCAACCAGGATCCCGAACGCGGTGCCACCTGGGAAATCGCCGAGGACGCAGGCGACGACTACCTCACGCAGATGGAGAGCGAGCAGCGCGTGCGCAAAGGCGGCAAGTGGCTGTGGGAACGCATTGGTAAGCGCCCCAATCACTACTGGGACTGCGAGGCGATGCAGGTGGCTGCCGCCGTGATGCTCAAGCTGGTGGGTCAGGAGTCGGTCAAATCGGGTGCCGAACCAGACGCGGAGACTGAACCGGCCACAGATTGACACGGCTGCCGTGGGCATGAACCCACCCCAAACTCTCCAAGGCAAGCTCACTTATGCCGGCATTCTCATTTCGGCCCTCGGTGCCATCGGCCGCATTTTCGGCCTCCATCTGCCCACCACCGAGGCGCAAGGGATGGTCGATCTGGTGGCCGCCAACTGGGACACCCTCGCGCAGTTCGGTGGTCTGGCCACTGCTGCCTATGGCCGCCTGCGCATCAACTGGAGGAATCCATGACCAGCGACCAACTGGCTCAGGGTATCATCCGGCACGCCAGCCGCTTTGTCGGCCTGCGTGAGGTCAAGCCCAACGCAAACTGGGACAACCCAAGCACGCCCGGACCGGACCGCGCCCTCGTCGATGAACTGCGCTCCCTGATGCGCCAGTCGCCCTGGGAGGAAGGCTGGGCCTACTGCGCCGCCTTCGCCGAAGGCATGGTCCTCGCCGCCCTGCGTTCATTGGCGGCCACGCCCACCCAGATCAAACGCTGGCAGCAGACGATGACGCCCCACTGCGTCACCAGCGCGGGGAACTTCCGCAAGCTGGGACTGCTTTCAGCAAGCGCTGAACCCGGTTCCATCTGGCTCGCACGCCATGGTAGGACGAGCAAGGGCCATGCCGGCCTCGTCACCACCGTGCGAGGCCTGAGCATGGCCACCATCGAGGGCAACACGTCCATCGATCCAAGCACGTCAGCCAAAGAACGCGAGGGCGACTGGATCACCAACCGCATCCGCTTCCTCAAAGGCAGCGGCACGCTCAACACGCTCGGCTTTGTCACGCCCACTTCCATCCTCAAACTCATCGGCGCATGACCCAGCCACGCTTTGATTCCACCATCAGCCTCGGGCATCTCGTGCAGATCCTCTCGCTGGTCATCGCCGGAGCCACAGCCTGGGGCGTGCACACCAGCACGCTGCGGCACCTGGAACTGTTGCGCAACGAGGACCGCCAGCGCATCGAATCCCACGAGGTGAAGATCAACCTGCTGGAACGCGCCACCGACGTGGTCAAAACGGACGTAAACTACATCCGTCTCACCGTCGATGAGATCAAACGCGATGTGAAGGACGCAAGCCGTTGACAGGGTGCTCCGCTCATGGCGCAAGGTTTGTTCACTGTCGGGTTCACCGTCGCAGAAGTTCTCCGCATTCAGGAGAGAGCCAAAGAGATGCTCATGGAGGGCAAGACCCTCATGAGCTGGTCCGACAGCGGTTCGAACGCCTCCAAGCAGTTCCCCATGACCGTCAAAGAAACGCTTGAGGAGTGCGCGCACGCTCTGCGCGTGCTTGACCCAGCCACCTATGGCCGACGTCGGCGCATCACCACTTCGTCCATCCACCATCTCGCCAAATGACCGCCCTTCAACAATGGGCGTCTCACTGGCTGCCCCCTGCCCTGCTCCCCAAGGCGTGGACTTCTGTTTACGAATCCGCCAATGCCTCACCCCGACGTGGATCGGTGCCGGGTGCATCGCCCCGTGATGCCAAACACGATCTCACGCCCCACGTTCACCGTGAACTGGTGCGCCGTTCGCGCTACCTCGCCAAGAACTCGGGCTTCGTGCGGGAGATGGTCAGCAACATGGCCATCTATTCGACGGGGGACGGTATTCGCCCGCAAGCGCAGTCAGAGGACATGGCCTGGAACCGCCAGGCGGAAGCCTACTTCCGCGCCTGGTCCACGCGCTGCGAAATCACCGGGCGGTTCAGCTTCGAGGAAGTGCAGTCGCTCCTTTGCCGGGGCATGGACGTGGACGGCGAATACTTCATCCATCTCACGCGCAGTCGTCTCGGCATCGCTGCGCTGCAATTGATCGAGTCGCACCGCATCGGTGAGGGCAACACCTCCATGCAATCGTTCCATGGCATCACCCTGGATGCCTGGGGCGCACCAGT
>NZ_JAGRPF010000052.1 GCF_020439865.1 Prosthecobacter sp. | reverse complement strand
GCTTCTCGCCGACCCCGGTCTCGGCTACGTTCAACACGGCCAGCCCAACCCTACGCACAGCGGCGGCAAGGCGCAGCGCATCAAGCTCGTCACCGAACTCCGTAGTGGTGACGGCAAAACCATCAAAGAGCAGCTCAAAGGCATTCAAAAAGCCGGGAAGCGAAACCTCTATCTCATCGAAGAACCGACCATCGGCCTGCACATCCAGGACGTCGCCAAACTCATCGACGTCCTCCACCGCCTCGTCGATGAAGGCCACACCGTCGTCGTCATCGAGCACCACCCCGACGTTTACGCCGAAGCCGACTACCTCATCGACATCGGTCCCGAAGCCGGAAGCGAAGGCGGCAAAGTTGTGGCCGCCGGAACACCGGAGCAGGTGAAGAAGTGCAAGCAGAGCCAGACGGCGCGGTTTTTGTGATGACTTGGCGCCGAGGATGGCGGCATAATCGTCCAACCATGAGGCCCATGAATTCGCGTCTGCTTCCTTTGGCCGGCCTTGCACTGGCTTTGGCATCATCCCTCCGCAGCGCGGAGCCGCTGGATCTGCCGGACGGGGTCAAACCCAATCCCGCACAGCCGGAAGGCGATGAACGTTTGTCGGCCAACCGGAAGTTCGACAAAGCCAAAAAGGTGATCGAAGCGGATTACCGGGAGCGGCTGGCAAGCATTCTTCAACATGCGAATCGCGTGGAGCTTCTCTTTTTGGATTTTCAGCTGGCCGATGATCCGGAGAAGCTGCCGCAGGCGAACCGCTTCGACATTCCTCCTTACAAGTCAGCCACGCGGATTCTCCGACGGGTGAATGCGAAACCGGACATCGCGAAGCTCGCCATACAACACTTTCAGCGCCTGCTGCGAACTCGGGAAGATTACGGCGGCGGTGCTGCGTGCCACATGCCGGTTCATGGGGTTCGCTTTTTCAAGGACGACGACCTCTTGTTCCAAACATCGCTTTGCTGGACCTGTGAGAACTACTTTGTGGCCTATCCTGATCAGTATGAGACGGCCACATGGATCGGCTTGAATGACCGTGAGTTGAAGCGATTCATGCTGGAACAGGTTCCGATTCCTAAGGAGGAGTTGCGGCGTTTCAAGAAGGCTTATCCAGACTTGTCCAAGGACAAACCGTGAAATTGGGACGGGCAACTATACCTGTCGGACTACTGGCACCCAATCGCAGCACGCGGTTTTTGTGATTGTTAGCGAACCGGGCGATCCTTACGATGCTGTCCATGGGCACCGAGAATGTTGAGGCCACTCCAAGACGTCGTTGGATCGAGAGCCCTTGGATGATGGGTGTCATTTCATTGGCCTCATGCACTCTGGCTTTCACCGCAGTGCAACTTTGCCGCTTCACCCTTGGGCCAATGACGATTTCGCATGTCATCATGGCTCTAGTTTTCTCTGGCATCATATTCGGAGTCATTCCTTTGGCTGTTATCTTGGTGCCCGTCCAATGCCTGCTCGTACTGATCGGGCGCTGGCGGAAGCTGAAAGCCAAAACCATCAGCTTCTTGATGCAGCTCCCCACCGCGTTCGTTGTTTGCAGTGCGATCGCATCTGCTGTCTCATGGAGATTTCCCACTGTTGCCAACGAATCCAAATACTTCGAGGGCATCACCGGCGCACCTTGGCCTGCTGGGGCAAGAATGTTGCTCGCCGAGCATGGGTGGGGAATGCAGGACAAAAGGCATCTCTGGTTGTTCGAGGGCACCCCGGAACAGTTCGATGCGCTTGTCCGCGCTCGAGGCTGGGTTTTGGAACCTCCGCCCGTGTCTGAGCACATCTCATCTCGGGTGCCTGTTGAGAAGGCCATTCAACGTTTCTCCAAGGACTCCGCATGGAGCGCTCATGAGGTCTATTTCTGGATGGCTGACAAAGATGCCGAAAGGGGACCATTTGGTCCCGGCTTTGTGATCACAGACAAAGAGCACAAGCGCTGGTGTGTGTGGTGGGATGCGATTTGAATGGTCTGCTCTTAGTTCACCTCTAACACCTTTTGACGACGGTCCTGCCTTAGTGAGCCGGGTCGCGGTGAGTTTATGATTGCCTGCCCCCGTTCCGTGCCAAACAGTCAGGATGACCGTCACACCATCCGTCATGAAATCGTTTTTCATTCCATGTGCCACTCTGCTCTTGTCATGCATGGCTTCGGCCCAACAGACGCCCCCCGGACAGGCAGCGGCCAAGGAATCACCCAAAGTGGTGCTACCTGCGGCTCTGGCCCTTGAGATCGCCGAATACGATGCCAAAAGGGACGAAGGACTGGGCCGCCTTAAAAGCCAGGCGAAAACGCAACTGGAGGAAGTGCTCAAGGACCAGATGCAGGCAGGAAAACTCGAAGAAGCGAATGCGATCAACCAGCTCATCGCCACGCTTCCGGTCACTTCGCCAGAGAAGGCGAACCCACCAGAAAAGCTGCCGTCCGCAGCCGTAACTGTGCTGAAGGATCACGTGAACAAGGCCTTCGCAGGGATCTGCGGCCTGAACCAGTTGTTCATTCCACGGCTCGACAAGGTGAAGGTGGACTTGCTCAAGCTGGGAGACCTGGCGGGTGCGAATGCGACCGAGGCGAAAATCCGCGAACTACGTGAAGAAACAGACCTGCTGTCACCGCCAAAGCAGACGCCCGGCGGCCGTGAGGAATCCGTCACCGAGTTCACCGTGGAAGCCTTGATCGACGGCGGCAGTCAGTTGCACGTCACCAAGGAAGGCATCTACTGGATGGTGCCGGGCGGCGAGGCCAAGCCTGGGAAGCATGAAGGTGCCAATGAAGCCACCTATGTGAACGGCAGCCGCTGGAAACCGAACTGGCGCCTCGAAGGTGACCGCGGCCCTGACACCAGTGATGTCTATGCCATCAAGACCACCGCTCCGAAAGTCATCGTCGAAACGGTGAGCGTTTCCAAAAAGCGGTTCGGCAAAAACGAGACGCGCACGCCCGTCGTCAGCTCCGTCAAAGACGATCATTTTGTGGTGACCATTCGTGATCCAGAAGGCGGTTCACGCTGGTACAAGCTGCGAATCAAGGCGGTGCCGTAATGAAGTGGCGCGGTTTTGTGAGCAGTCGTTTTAAACCGAAATGGCCTGTTCCCCTCGATCTGTGGTGAAGAAATGGATCTCGGTCTGCTTCGGCACGCGGTGTTTGCGCAGCACGCGTTTGACGATCTCGAGGCTGCGGTCGCCGTCGTAGAGGGCGAGGTCGATGTAGCAGTGCTTGTGACCCGTCGCACCGCCGAGGGAGATGCCGGAGGCGTCGGCTTCAAGAGCGGCTATGAGGTCGTCTTCAATCTCGCCGCGAGCTGCGACCTGGGCGCCTTGGGGAAAGTGCGCGGTCGGAATGGCCACGAAGACGAAATCGACACCGACATCAGGCAGCGGGTGCTCGCAGGGACCCTCTGCGTCGACGTAGTCACCGAGAAGGCGGAATAGGCGTGATGAACCTGCCACAGTGTCGCTGCGCAGCCAGTCGCCGCCCTGTTCCTTCAGCCGATAACTGGTGTAAGCCTCCGTGGGCGGATATTTTTTCCAGCCGTGTTCCTGCCGGGTCTCATCGATCAAATCCCGCAGTTCGGCGATGGGAATCGACTGGCGAAGCTGATCCTCGCTGAATTTGATTTCACCAATCCAGTTCTGCGTGCCGTGCTCGCCGAGCAGTTCATCGAGCATGAGGAACAGCGCCATGAAGCGGGCTTTTTCCGGCAGGCGTTTGATGCTGGGATGCCACACCGAGATGTCGATCTTTTCGGAGTCCTTGTTCACGTAGGGGAAGATCCAGAACTCGATGGGCTTGAAGGTTTCGTCGTCTTTTTCGAAATGGAGGGAGATGCCCTCGAAACTGTCCGACGGCTGGCGGGAGGCGAAAAAGGTCCATCCGTCGATCTTGGGAGCCTGGCTGAGCCAGTATTCGGCCACGAACTGTTTCGCCAAAACAGCCTCACCGGAAAGCGTGAACGAGTGACCGGAGTTGTTTTCGCCGGGTCCGTAAACCCACGCCATGTGCGGAAGCCATGCCTCCACCACGGCGGAGGTTTCCTCCTGAAGATCGGCGCCCTTCTTGTCTTCGAGGGTCGCGTGGAGACGGTCCGCACATGAGCTGAACCAGTCCCAGAACCAGGCGACGCGCTCCTTCAGCGTAAGCGCCGGATGCTGGGATGCCTTTGCCTCGGACATGTGGCATGACATTGGCGAACGGCAGCGGAGGTTGCAACCGGGCTCTTCGAGCATGGCTTGCATTCCCACGGCTCCCACCTTTGATGCGCGCCTGAACTTTGAACTGAAAGACACACATCATGGGCGCACAATGGAAACAGAAATGGCGGGAAATGGCCGCAGACCAGAAGGGCAAGATCACGGGCAAGCTCGTGCGTGAAATCCAGGTGGCGGCCAAGCTGGGCGGACCGCATCCGGAATACAACGCACGCCTGGCGGCAGCGGTGGCGAATGCGAAGAAGCAGAGCGTGACACGCGACACGATCGAGCGCGCGATCGCGAAGGGCTCGGGCACCGGACCGGACGCCGTGCAGTATGAGACGACCATTTACGAGGGCTTCACCCCGCACCGCGTGCCGGTGATCGTGGAATGTCTCACGGACAACAACAACCGCACGAACTCGGAGATCAAGGTGCTCTTCCGTGCCGGCAGCATGGGCAAGGTGATGTGGATGTTTGACCACGTGGGCCTCGTCGAGGCGCACCATGCGGACAAGTCACTCGACATCGAGGTCGCCGCGCTCGAAGCGGAAGCGGAAAATGTGGAGCCGATGGAAGTCGACGACGAAGAGGCGGCAGGGCACATCGGAGCGCGGTTTTTTACGCAGACGAGCACGCTGGACGCGGTGACGAAAGCGCTGAAGGCGGCAGGGTGGCAGGTAACGACTTCGGAGATGAGCTATCAGCCGAAGGAGTACCCTGAACTGACCAATGAGCAGCGCGATGAGGTGACGGATTTCCTGCAGACACTGGATGGACATGACGATGTGCACCGGGTGTATGCGGCGCTGAAGTAACGACGAATGCCCATGAGATCCGCCACCTTCCTCTTGCTCACGACGCTGCTGATTTGCGGCTGCGGCAAGAAGAAGACGGGGCTGCTGAAGGCGAAGAATGAGACACCCGTTGTGGTGAAGCCGACTTTGATGACCGAGGCGGCAATGCTGGGGCTGGCCGAACGAGTTTCGGGCGATGTGGAGTTTTGTGTGTGCAGCGTGCAACTGAAAGAGCACGTGGAGGCGTTAAAGGCATCGCGCTGGTGGGCCCAGACGGCGGCGTTTGCAGAAGACAAGGCGCCAACGCCCGCAGCAGCCCACGACGTCGTGGTAAACGAAGCGTTTCTGGCTTTCGGCCATGAGAGCGTGAAGAGCCTCGCGCAGTTGCGGCAGTTGAACGATCTCTACAACGAAACGGCTTACCGCGGCATGATGAGCGGCGGAGTTCTCGCGGGTCTGGGCACGAGTTTTGACGTGAAGAAGCTGATGGAAGTGGCGCTGCGGGATCCGGCGGTGCTGGAGGCGCTCATCCTGTTGCTGGAGCGTTTCGAAATGCCGCCGGTGATGATCGGTGTGGCGTCACCGAAACCGGAGGAGGTGCTGAAATGGTTCAGCGATCAGCTTCATCTCTCTGACTGGCTGGGAGATGCGCCCCAGTCCCGCATCGTGACGACCCAGGGCGAGCAGATCACGGTAAATGAGATCGCGATGGATCAAGTTCTGACGACTGAGCGCCGACGGGAATGGATGGAATCGCTGACGAAGACGATGCCCGGCATCGCTCCGGAAATGAAGGACCGGATCACCCGTGGACTCGATGTGCTGGCGCGCAAACGATGGGTGCTGGCTCTCGGCCTCGGCAAAGAGCGTGCGTTTTTCGCGGTGGCAAAATCGAAAGAGCAAATCCGGCTAGCGAACTCGGTGGAGGATTCGATCCTGTCA
This sequence comes from Prosthecobacter sp., assembly GCF_020439865.1. GTDB lineage: Bacteria > Verrucomicrobiota > Verrucomicrobiia > Verrucomicrobiales > Verrucomicrobiaceae > Prosthecobacter. The sequence goes on along the minus strand of NZ_JAGRPF010000052.1, from coordinate 54,102 downwards.
CGGCCGGAGATGCGGAAGCTGGATGCGAATGCGATGAGGAGCCTCGGATTGATCGCGTGTTGGGACGGTGTGTTTTGGGATGTCCTGCAATCGGACCAGCCGTTTCAACCCATCGTGCGCGGACTGCTGGCGGGTTTGCAATCGGAGACGCTGTTTGCGGGAGCTGCGCGGGCGCTGGAGCCACAGGCGATCGAACTGGCGGCGGCAGAGCGCGCGTTTTACCATCACGAACACACGAACGCCGCGGTCGTGGCGTGGTGGGACCGCGGACTGCATGCGGACATTTCCGGAGGACTGGCGAAGGCAGACCTGCCGGCACTTGCCCAAACGTCACAGTTCTCTGCCTTGCTGGATGATCCTGAAGTGGTGTTCGGTCTGAGCGGGCAAGGATCGACGACGGGAACCGGAAGAGCTTATTTTGAAGCCTGGATGCGCGCCGCCCATGCGACGACCCACGAACTGATCAAAGCAGGCGTGGGCGGAGAAAAGTCGGCCGAGCTTTTCAAGCTGGTAGATCAAGCGGTGCTGCCTCCTGTGATCGACGTCTATGACGGGACGAAAACGGTCTGGCAGAAGGCGCTCGGAAGGGACGGAGCGATTGTTCTCGATGTCGGCGGAAAAATGCCGCTGCTGCCAGGACTGCCACCGGGTGGAGAAGCGGTGCCCCTGCCACGTCTGGCGATGGTGCATGAGATCAAGAACCGCGCACTGATGGGCGTGTCATGGCAGAACATGGAGGCGGCGTTGCAAAAGCTGCTGAAGCAGGTGCCCGCGCCACAACCCATCGAACTGCCACCAGCGAAGACCAAACACAGCGGCGATCTCACGAGCTATTATTATGAACTGCCGGTTGGATCGGAAGAGCTGGTGCCTTGCGTTTCTCTGGACGAAAAACTGTTTCTGCTGGGCACATCGCGGAAACAGCAGGTTCAAATGGCGGAAAGCCTCAAGCGGCCTGGACTGCCATTGGCCGTAGGCATGCGAATGAAGGTGAGCTTCACGAAGCTGCGGGAGTTTCTAACTCTATTTGCCAAGGCGCGCGCGCAAAACGGAGGTGCGGAGAGTTTGAAGCCGATGCTGAAATGGCTGGAACCGTTCGGGCCGATGCAGCTGCGACTGTGGAGCGAGGAAGGGATGGGAAGAGGCTCGCTTTCGTGGGAAATGCACGACGTGCTGAGCTACGACTGACGAAACGGTCGCCGATTCACTTCGGCGAAACGACCGCGGGCGCAGCCTGGGGCTGCCACGTGAGAGTGCCGTTGTCGTCCATCAAATACACGACGGGAACCGCCTTGCCTCCAGGCCCGTCGGGCAGAAAGCGGCCTTCGGCGTCGAAGTTGAAAAGGCGCGCCTTGGTGTAGCGAATCCAGCCGAGGAGTTTGCCCGAATCAGGATCGTAACGATAGACATCACGCCATTGCTTGGGCGTGGTGAGGCGCGGGCTGACGTAGGCGGGAGCGGTGGAGCGATCGAGAACCTCGGGGAACAGCACCTGGCTGAGCAGCGTGAGATTGAGGCCGCGAAGCATGTAACGTTCACCCAACGAAAGCTTGTCCGGCGGAGACATGGTGTCCACCTGCCCTGACGCTGTCTCGATCAAAACGCCCTGCATGGTGAGGCGATGAATCTCCGCGCGAACATCGGCGACTGCCGATGACTTTGTCGAGGCGGCCGCGAGAGCTTCGAGTTCACGCTGCGAACCCAGATAGAAGGCATGGAAATTGCCGATGACATTGAGAACCTTCTCAATGGCAGCACGAACGGTCAGGTCGGACTTGTCGGCAACACTGGCCTTGAGAGCGAGGTGAATGGACTCGCCGAGTTTGGTGCGCATCTTGGCGGCCTCCTCTTTGCGCTGGTCATCTTGTTCGGCGGCGGTCAGGGCATCAAGCTGCGGTTTGAGCGCCAGGTAGCGCCCCTGCAGCCCGCCGCGTTCGGCAGGTGTGAGGATCTGATCGAGCAGACGGCCGCGGAGATCGTTGTCTTTTAAACTGAAGGCGAGGAATATCTTCACCCAGCGCGGATCGGTGTCGGTGGGCGGAAGTCCGAAGTCGGGGTTGTGCGTTTGATAATGGACTTCCGAAACACGCCCCTTCGAGTCGTAGAAATGCATCTCGTTGGGCAGCATGTAGAAGCTGATGATGGCGGGTGCGCTGATGCTGGCGCCGTTGTCGGCAAAGACACCGATGTCAATGCGATGACTGCGGATTCCCGTGGCGGCGATGACAGGAGGAGCCCACCGCACCCGAAGACGCATGACATTGCCGCCGGGCTCGGAATCGATGTGAACAAAACGCGGATCACCCTGCAGAATGGTGGCGCGCATCTGCAGCGGAGCCTTGACCAGGCTGAGGGTTTTCTCGAAACCGATGAGCATGCCGTGCTCCGCCTCGTTGCCACGCAGGATGCGCGAAATGAAAACCGGCGTGTCGGCGAGCTTCCAAGGATGAGAGGTTGGAAGTTCAAAGTAGTTTTTGCCCTCTTCAATCTGGGTTTCCTCAATGACGTGCAACACTGCGAGCGCCGGGATTTTCTCAGGTGTCATCTCATGGGCAATGCGCACCATTTTCTCCTCGTCGATCAGCGTGCCATCAAAGACGGGCGGATGCGCCTTTCCGGTGAAGTAGTCTTCCGGCGTCTGGACCATTTTGTTTGAGCGGCGAAAAACGGACTGCAGCGTGGGCATCAGCAGGTGCTTTTCGATGAGCAGTTTCTGCGTGTCCGGCGGGAAGGCAGCGGTGGCAGAGAGCAGGGCCTGAAGGAAGGGCTGGTCGGAGAAAGAGGAACCCTGCGAGATGATCAGGCAGGGAGTGTTCGCCGGCAGCATGTCGCCGTAGCCACCGACGCCGTTGGCGCCGATGTCGTAGTCCTGGTGTTCAGGATAGATGAAGAGATTGTTGGCGAGATACTGCTGGGCAAGAAAACGAGAGCCGCCGGGATCCATCATGTAAAGTCTAGGGAGGCAGCCAAGCTGTGTGGCCGCGGAGGCCATGGAACAGTTGCCAATCGTCGGCTGAGCACGCAGATGCGTGGCGGCTCCCTTTTCGTTTGCGGCACCTTTGAAGACCTGAAGCTGCGGATAGAGCGCGGTGTTTAACGGCGAATGCTGGCCGTCACGGTTTTCATAGGTGATTGCCTTGAGTCCGGCCGCCGTGCCGTTGACAAACCACTCATTGAGCTCCTTCGCTACGTTATCCGAACGAGTGGTCACCTGCTGGGCAGAGATGCCGCCGACGCCAAGCGTTAGAAACGCGAGGAGGCGCAGCATGGCGGCCGTGGTCAACGATTGCACCTGACACTGTCACGGAGACGCGGGACTTCGCAAAAGGAATGTGCCACACAAAGGATTTATCCTTCAGGAGTGACGAGCGGAAAGCGCAGCCTGATCTCGGTGCCCTGATCCGGACTACCCTGCACGAAGAGCTGGCCGCGCATCTGATCGGCAAACACGGCCAGTATTTTGAGACCAAGTCCGCTGCCTTCGCCAGGATGAAACTCCTGCGAAAGACCAATGCCGTCATCCTTGATGACGAGTTCACCGCTGCCCTGAGTGTAGCTCAGCAGGGCTGTAATCAGCCCCTGACGCCCATGAGGATAGGCATGCTCAAAACAGTTGGAGAGCGCTTCATTGAGCGTGAGGGCCAGAGGCATGAGCCACTCCTGTTCGACAGGGCCTTCCTGGATCTCCAACCGCACGGTGATCTGGTCTGCACTGACTTCGTAGCACTCGCGCAGATGAGCAACGAGATCGAGCGTGAAGTCTCCAAAGGTGTCTCCCTTGCCGAGCGCGACCTGATAGAGGTGCTGATGCAGCGCGGCAATGGCTCTCACCCTGTTCTGACTGGAGCGCAGGGCATTGCGTGCATCCTGATCGCTCACGCCGTTGATCTGCATGTTCAACAGGCTGGAGATGATCTGGAGGTGGTTCTTGATGCGATGATGCGTCTCGGTGAGCAGGAGCTTTTCGCGTTCGAGATCCACGACGGGCCAGCGCTGGTTCGACGAAGACACAACTTGGAAGGCCAGCGGCGTGGCGGCCTTCCTCACGGTTTTGGGAGTGCCGCCCTCAACCGGCGCTTCAATCTCGGAAATGAAATGTGAGATGAGTTCAAAACCGCCGTCATCCAGCATGCATGCGCTGAGCTTTACCGTGCCGCGTTTGCCATTGCCGCCGAAGAAAGGAAGCTCAAACATTGCCCTTGGATCGGCCGCCTGTCGGGCGAGATCTGCGAAGAAACCGGTGGAGTCGGAAGGGCGGAAGAACTGGTGCAATGGCCGCCCCCTGACGGCCTCCGCATCGAGTTCGAACATCTGACGCGCGTGATCCGACCATGCGCGGACGCGGCCGTTCGCATCCGTGGTTAGCAGCGGAGCGCTGGTCTGTCCGACGACGGATGCAGTCACATGCGTGTCTGACAGCAAGGGCGGCGCAGATGCCTGAGCAGGGGTGCTTTCGGGCTCCGTGACTTCCTGCAGGTAATGAATGGTGCAGTGCGCTTCACCCTGTGCGTCAGGAACAGCGGCAAGGTGCAATATGGCGCTCGAGAAGGAGCCGTCCACGCGCTTGATACGAACACCCAGAGCTTCTGCCTGCCTGCCACCGGTCTGCAGCGCCCGCAGGGCATCGCGCCTGGCAGAAGCGCTGTCAGGATCAAGCCACGCATCAAGCGGATAACGGCGCAGTTCGGACTTGGCCTGTCCCAACAGCGTTTCGGCATGCTGATTGACTTCAAAAATGACGCCGGCTTTGTCCGTGAGGACAATGGCGATCGGACTCCCCTGCATCAACGTGCGGAGTTTGGCCTCCATGCTTCGGAGCTGCTCTTCATGCCGCGTGTGCTCCGTCGTGTCCTGAATGCTTACCAGCAGCCCGCCGCCCGGGAGGGCGATGGGATGAAACTCGAGCTCTTTGAGCAGACCGTCGGCTGTGGCGAGTGACACAGTTCGCGTGAGCTGACGCCGCCAGACGCTTTCACGCCACGCGAGCGTGACTTGTTCACGGTGATCCTCCGTTGGGCAGGCGTGCGCCAGCCAGTCTTCGACTGTCTGTTGTGTTTCAAGAGGTCGGCCCAGCAATTTGGCCAAACGCTCATTTTGAAAGACCGGCACCCCACGCTCATCAAGCACGAAGACACCACAGGGCACTCCCTCAAGATAACTGCGCAGCTTGGCCTCGCGCTTGCCGAAGGCGTACTGCGCTTCTGAAAGCGTACGAAGTTCCTGCCGGGCACGCGACAGCTCATTCTCCATGCGCTGCATGGCGGCGTCATCCACTGGATTGATCGCGGGAGCTGGAGCTTCGGGCGCAGGTGCCTGCACGACCACCGGAGCAGCCACCTGCATCTGAGTGCCTGCCGCCATGTCCGACGGAAGTCCCATCAGCATGAACTGGCATGAGGACTCTCCCGGACTTTTGAGAGCCAGTGCTGAAACAAGCCAGCGGGACGGATTGGAACCCGCATCGGAGTGTAGCGAGCATGTGATGACAGCACTGTCATTCCTGCCGTTGGCGGCGGCTACGGAGGAAAGTGTTTCCAGCGTCTGCTGGCGCAGGGCGCTATACTCACGACCCTCGCCAAACACTTCCCAAAAACAGGTGGTTCCCTCCTGAATTCCTTTGTCCAAGGTGAGACGGGCGGCGGCGACATTCGCACGCAGAATCGCCCCCTGAGCATTTAGCACAAGCATTGGCAAAGCACAGTCCAGCGGGTCCGGAGTTTTCGCGACAGATTTGAGACTATCACCCCCCTCCGGTGAGGAAGTTCCACCGTCCTCGTCCGCCGATGCGGTCTGTTGCGAGGTGAATTTCTCGCACGTGACCATCAGTCCACCGACCGTGGCATCTCTTTTCCTGCGCCAAGGCCGGACTTCCCACCGATACACCAAATGCCGGCCATCAGGCCCGCTCAGAGAATCGTGCTCACTGCGCACGATATGGCCCTGCAGAGCACGCTCATAAACCTGCCGCCAGCCGGGATGAAGGCCGGGGAAAATCTCATACTGACTTCTGCCAACAAGGGGTTGTACCTGCTGCAGGCCGAACTCGTGAATCCACTGCCGGTTGGCGAGCACGTAGCGCATCGCCCGGTCAAACATGGCCATGGCAATCGGTGCGTTCTCAACCAAAACACCGAGGACCAGCTCCATGTCCTCGGACTCCGGCTTGGAGGGTCCACTCGGAAAGGATGGTCCTACCGAAGAGGCGGAGGCTTCGTCTGTCGGCTCCTTGGCCTCACCACGCATCTTCTCCAAAGGCGCCGTTTGCGCCTTTGGCTGGATGACATTTTTGAGGACTGATGAAGCCACGGTGGGATTGGTCGAGAAAATTTAAAAATTAGCTTCTCTCAAGTTCTCGACAAGGCGAAAATACAAAGAATTGCGTCTCAATTCAGCAATAAACGCGCCGAGAGGCAAGCTTGATCATTAGCCAAACATTCTGACGTCATTCTCTATGGTAGGGTTCTCCTCGCATGATGGTATAGGCGCGATAAATCTGCTCAATCAGCACGACCAATGCGATATCATGCTGCATGGTAAGCGTCGACAAAGACCAGCACACGGTGGCCTTGGATCGGAAGCGGGGTGAATGTCCATCCGCTCCTCCGATGACGAGACAGATTCTTTTTCGCCCCGAGACCTCTTCACCTTCGATCCACCTAGCCAGTTCAAGACTGCGCAACTGCTTGCCGCGCTCATCCAGAAGAACACAAAGATCTCCCGCGCATGCGTTATCGATCTGCGATTCCATCCGCTCACGCGGAGCCTCCTTAATTACCACGTGTTCAAAGCGCCCATAGTGCTGGAGCCTGTCCCAATACAGGCTCATTGCTTCTTTTACCCACGAATGACCGGGTTTACCCACCGTGATGATGCGCCACTGCATAGGAGGTTTAGAGTGTAGGATGAAGAAACGCACAAGAGGAGATTTTGTTATGGAAATTTTGGTTGAGTTGAATATTGTTGTTCAGCATTGCCATCGTTGTTGTTGCATAATTTAAAAAGATCGTTAAATTGAGAATGCTAATTCAAAAATTAACCGTCCCGCGTACGCCTATGTCTCAAGCACCCCATTCCTCGGTCCGTTTAGCCACAACCAGCCTCGCGGCTCTCATGCTGGCATCCTGCGCCGTTCCCCCACGTCAGGCATGGCAGGAGATTCAAACTCGTGGACTCATCACCTATTTGGCCAAAGAGAGTCGGCCGTTGGGGACTTCAACGACATCCAGCTCTGGCATCCTGGCTCAAAACAATGCTGCGACGCAGTCAACTGCTAACACCGTTGTCGGTCCTGTGCGTCCTTCTACGCCCCCACCGTCGATGCTGAATGCTTCTACAATGCCTGTCGCCCAGGCGGTACCCGATCTCCCTGGTTATGTGCGCACACCGTTCACAAACCCCCCCCGCCTCGTCGACGTGCGTGGAATGTCGGCCGGTTCCAAGGTGGTGTGCCCTTACACCCAGCGCCCGTTCCTCGTTCCCGGCGGTGTGACTACTTCCAATTCGAGCGTTGCTTCCAGTCGCCCGAAGACGACTCCTTCTGCTCCTGAGCGCCCAAAGACCACACCTGCTGCGGCAAACAGCAATGTGGCTGCGATGAACAACGCAACCTCGCCAGCCTCGACGCCGTCGCCCGCAGCAACACCTCCCAGTTCTGTTGCTGAACTCCCCTATGGCACATCGATCGCAGGACGCCCAGGCTTTGTAAACAGCCCGTTTGCCGCCAAGCATCAGCTCGTGGACGTGACCGGCCTGCCGGTAGGCATGGAAGTCAAATGCCCCTACACCGGCAAGCTCTTCCGTGTGCCGCCCCAGTAGGCATCTCTACCTTGGATAACAGCCAAGCTTTCACAGCCCCGTCTGGAGAAATCCAGACGGGGCTTTCAATTTCCGCCGACGGTTCCGTGATTTGCCTTCACGCCACAACATGTCATGATGAACTGTGATGGATTCCCCCTCAGGCCTGCTGACACTTCCAGGCCGCACCTTTTTACATTTTCTGGTCTATCTCGGACAGCTCACCGCCCTGATGCGTGAGTTGATGATCGCCGTTCGTTCCGGGGTCTGGAGGCTCAAGCTCGTGGCACAGCAAATCGTTGCCATTGGGTATGGATCCCAAGCGGTGGTCATCGTAACCGGAGCTTTCACAGGAGCTGTTTTCACGTTTCAGAGCTATGCGAAGTTCAAGGACTTCGGGTTTGAAACCACAGTGGGAGCCGTTGTTTCTGTGGCGTTGTGTCGCGAACTCGGCCCGGTGCTGGCCGGCCTGATGGTGGCGGGACGCGTCGGTGCCGCGATGGCTGCAGACATTGGCACCATGAAGGTCACCGAACAGGTCGATGCCCTGCGCGTCATGGGCGTTCATCCGGTCGACTACCTCGTGCTGCCGCGCTTCCTGGCCATGATGGTATCCATGCCATTTCTGGTGGCGGAGAGCATCTCCTTCGGCCTTTTCGCCTCCTACTTGGTCACAAGCTTCGGTTATGACATGCCCTCGGCATGGTACATGACTCACATGCTCGACCATACCAACATGGAAGACCTCAGCATCGGAATGATCAAAGGCTTCGTATTTGGCATGCTGATCACGCTGATCTCCTGCCACCAAGGGCTGGCCGCAGAAAACGGCGCGGTCGGTGTCGGCTTGGGAACCACCCGTGCGGTCGTCATCTCCTCGCTCGTCCTGCTGATCGTAAATTTCTTTCTCTCGATCCTGCTCAACTACGTCTTCCCCATCGGCACCGTTTAGACATGGCAGACCCGACTTCCAGCACGCTCACATCCCCTGCTTCTCCAAAGGGAGAAACTCAGGCGTTCATCCAGTTAAAAGACGTGTGCAAACGTTTTGGCAGCCAGGAAGTTCTCCGGGGCATCAATCTCACGCTTCAGCATGGCGAGACTCTTTGCATCATCGGGCCGAGCGGAGAAGGAAAGACCGTGATGATCAAACATATCATCGGTCTGATCAAACCTGACAGCGGAGAGATCTATGTCGACGGCATGCACGTCAACCGGCTCAAGGAACGCGAGATGGCCCCCATCCGCAAAAAAGTGAGCATGCTCTTTCAAGGGGCCGCCCTGTTCGACAACCTCACCGTCGAACAGAACGTGGCGTTTCCACTGCTGGAGCACGGCATTCGCGATCGGAGCGAAATCAACCGCCGTGTCCGTGAGGCACTGCAGGCCGTGGACCTCGATGAACACCGCCACAAGTACCCCACCAGCCTTTCAGGCGGCATGCGCAAACGTACCGGAATCGCCCGCGCCATCATCGACCACAGCGAATGCATCCTCTATGACGAGCCCAATTCCGGACTCGACCCCATCGGCTCTGACGTCATCGATCAGATGATTCTGCGCATGCAGCGCCGGTTCAACGTCACGTCCATCATCGTCACTCACGACATGCGCAGCGTCTTCAAGATCGCCAACCGCGTGGCCATGCTCTATCGCGGCGAGATTCGTTTCTTGGGAACGCCTGCGGAGCTGCGTGACACCTCGGACTCTGTTGTGCAGGACTTCGTCAACGGTCGTTCCGACATCACTGGTTGAACACACCTCCTTTTGCCCCCAACCTTATCTCCTCATGATCGACAGCGATAAAAAAACCGAAATGCTCGTCGGGCTCTTCCTGTTCATCGGGCTACTGTTGCTCGGCGGGCTCATCCTCATGTTCGGACGGGTCCGTGAGGTCTTCAAAGACACCTACCATCTGCAGGTGGCTTTTCCAAACGCCTCCGGCATCAAGGAAGGTTCACCCGTGTTTCTGGGCGGCTCGCGCGTGGGGAAGGTGGACAAAAAGCCTTCGCTCAACGACACCTTCACCGGTGTGATCCTCGAGCTGGAGCTCTTCAAAGATGTCATGGTCCCAGCCGACGCCACTTTTGCCATCGGCTCAGCCGGCCTGATGGGCGATGCCCTCGTTGAGATCAAGCCCACCGGCAAGCAAACGGATGTCTTTCTGCCGCATGACTACGACAAGATCATCGAAGGCGAAAAAGGCAGCGGGCTCAACGACCTTCAGAGTCAGGCCGAACAAGTTGGCAAGAAGGTGGATGTCGTTCTGGACGATGTACGCGTCGCTCTCAAAGACATCCAAGACGCTATGGGCAAAGTGAACAAGGATGCCCTCTCCGATTCCACCATTCAAAGCTTCAAGGAGAGCATGGAACACCTCCACAACACACTCAAACGCGTTGATGACAAGGTGCTTGGCGATGAGAACGCACAGACCCTCAAGACCGCACTGTCTGAACTGAAGGATGCTGCTACCAGCTTCAAAAACGCCTCCAAAAATGTCGAAGAAGCGAGCAAAAAGCTCAGCCCCATGTTCGACAAGCTTGACCCCGCCATCGCCAAGGCTGACAAGGTCATGAGCACTGCCGATGAGTCCCTGCAGTCCATCAGAAAGGCGGCAGACAGCTTTGCTGTGGCAGCCTCCAACCTCAGTTCCAACAAAGGGCTCCTCGGCGCACTCATGAACGACCAGCGCCTCATGGCCGACTTCCGTGACCTTATTTACAACTTCAAGGTCAACGGCCCGCTCTGGTACAAAGACACGGCAGAAAGGCTGCGGGCGGAAGAGCTGAAAAAGCAGCAGGAAGAATCTCCCAAGCGGGGGATCTTCCGTTGAAACTCTTCATTTGAAGCAGCTCCGTCCGCCGCGTCACGGTGGAGCAGCAGGCACACCAAAGATCAGGTGCATGAAGCGCCTGGAAGGATTGCCGCTGGAGAGTGAGTCACGCGCACGCAGCGTTTGCACGGGTGCATCGTTGATGACTTCCAACGTCACCGGGTTCCAACCGCCGAGATTGTCCGTGGATTCAGCCGCATAACTGATGTCCGGCAAATCCTTGGGTCGTGTAAAAATCAAGGTCAGCCCGTTCGCGTCAACGACAGGCGTGGGAGCGGCATTGCGCACCCACGGATCGGTGCCGAGGGCATATTCGGCGAGGTTCTTCAAGCCATCGCCATCAGGGTCGGCGCTGTCACTCGCCAGACCGGCGCTGACCTGGCCGGCGTCGAAGTGCTGGGTGCGCCAGCTCGCGATTGTCTGCCCGGCGATGACCAGCGTACCCGTGGCGGAACCGCTGTAGTTGTCATCGTTGACAGTGGCTACCACCGCATAGCTGCCGTGGCTCGACGGCACTGTGGAAGAGCCTCCGTAGGTGATGTCGAGAGCGAGATTCGCCGGCGTGGTGGATGCCGTGACAGGCTTCGGATTGCCATCGTAGGTTTGTGAAAATCCGCCGAGCGTCACGGTGGCCACACCCTTCCCAATGGTGATGCTGAAGGTCTGCGTGGGCGCTGTGCCAACGCCGTTGCTCGCGGTGACGACGATGTTCGAAGACACGCCCGCTGTCGTGGGTGTGCCGGAGATGACGCCATCCGTGCCCAGGCTCAAACCCGCGGGCAGTGCCCCGGAGGTGACAGTAAACGTCGGCGAGGGAGAGCCCGATGCCGTGTAGCTGAAGGTGTAGGCTGAGCCCACCGTGCCCGAACTCGGCGGCGGACCGTTGGTGAATGCCGGCACCTCATTGACTGTGATGCTGATGGTCTGCGTGGGCGCGGTACCAATGCCATTGTCGGCTGTGATGACTATGTTGGCGTACGTGCCCGCCATCGTGGGCGTGCCGCTAAGAACCCCAGCAGTGCTCAAACTTAACCCCGGCGGCAGTGTGCCGGTGTGAGAGAACGTTGGCGCTGGATAACCGGACGTGGTGTAGGTGAAGCTGTAAGGCACGCCGACCACGGCGGCGCCCGGCGGGGGGCCGTTGGTGAAAGCCGGCACCTGATTCACCGTCACGGTGAAGGTTTGCGCCACTGTGTTGCCATCGAGATCCGTGGCCGTGACCGTCACATCGGTCTGTCCGCCTGAAACCGCATCGATTTGCACGTTCGTCCCGTTGATCGTCGCTGTGGCGACGCCGGAGTTGGTGTTGCCCGTCACCGCATAGCTCAACACGGCCACCGGTGCCGCCGAGGTGATCGAGACCACCTTACTTGTGTCCATCGTCGCGCTGGCGGAGGTGAGAGGCCAATGGGTCAATGAGGAGGTGGGCGTCCCATCCACGTTCACGGTGGAGTCAACTGTCGGCAGGCCTGCCATGGCATCCGCCACCGTCATGCCGTTCCCGGCCACACGGGCGAACGCAGTGAAGCCGCCGTTCTGGTTGTCCAGATTCGCGCTGTTGTCGGCCAGATTGACAAAGAACTGGTCCGTGGCGCTGTTGGGATTCGTGCCGACTTTCGCCATCGCCACCGTGCCGCGCAGGTTGGAAATCCCCGGCTCATTGATGGGTGAAGCGGCCGTTGGGATCGAGGAGAAGTTGTTCGGCGAGGACAACACCTTGAAGCCGCCCCCCTGCACGACAAATCCCGGCTCGGAGCGGTGGAACACCGCGCCGTTGTAGTTGTTCACGGCGGCGTTGACGTAGCTCAGGAAGTTCGTCACGGTCTGCGGCGTGGCCGTGTTGTAGAGGATGAAGTCCATTGTGCCGAGATTGGTGACAACACGTACCGCCGACTCGGCGTCAGGATCCGAAAACTTGCCCGTGAGTGAAACCGACGTGCTCCCACCGGAAGCAAGTGTTTGCGTGGTGATGGTCGTGCCCGCAACAGGCGCTCCCGGTGCGCGGATGATGCGCAGGGTCAGCGAACTGTTCGTCGTCCAGCCGTTGGCAAACGTGGCCGTCATCGGGCAGACGAACACGCCGGTGACCGTGGGCGTGCCGGAGACGAGGCCCGTGCTGCTGTTGAAGGTGACCCCCGTCGGCAGTCCCGTGATGTTCCAGGAACTACGGGAAGACCCCGTGCTCACCACTGCCTGATACGAGAACGCCTGGTTGTAAGTGATGGGCTGGTAGGTCCGGCTCGTGAAGCCGTCCTTCGTCGTCGCAGTGGCGGTGTTGCTGCGCGCCGATTCGATGATGGCGGTGGACTGATAAGCGGCCGCGACTTGAAAATCATACGCGGTGCCGGCGGTCAGTCCCGTGACCGAGTAGGTCGTGGCATTCGCAGCCGTATAGGTGAGCAGGGTATAGCTGCCGCTGCCGCTCAGCCGATAGTACACCCCATAGCCGCCCTCGATGGCAGAGTTGTCCACCCAGCTCAGGTTCACTGTGCCCTCCGAGGCAGTCGTGGCCGTCAGACCCGTGGGAGCATTGAACTGCGTCGTGATACTGGCGGTGTTTGAGTAGCCAGTATACGTGTAGGGAGCTGAGGCTCCTGTTCGAGCACGGACTCGAATCTCATAACTTGTATTGGGATCCAGATAACCCGTGAGGTCGACGACCGCTGTCGGCGTCCCCACGGACCCAAGCAAGGTGAATGAACCGCTCGGCAGTTTTCTCGTCTCAATTTCAAAACCTGTTTCGGTCGTGGCATTGTCCGCCCACGTGATCGTGACGGATTCCTTGTTTACCAGCCCGTTCAAACTGCCAGGTGCATTGAAAGCGGCCTGTGTGCACGTTACGACTGGTGTGAAGGCCGAATTGCCGCTACCATTGACCGCCCGCACTTGATATTGCGCCGAAAAACCAGAGGGAGTGTTGAGCCCGACAGCTGTCTGATTGGCCGCCACTGTACCAAACGATATCCAACCTCCTCCAGTGTTGTATTGAACTTCAAAACCCGTCTCGTCCGTGGAGTTGTCGTTCCACAAGAGCACCACACTGGTGCTGGTAGAAGCATAGGCCGCCAGATAAGTCGGCGCATTCGGTGCCGCCAGTGCTGTGCTCGTGAAGGCCAGGGCAAAAAGGCTGAAAAGAAACGTGCGAACACCCTCACGGGCGAAAAAACATGGAAGCATACAGCTGGTTGAATCAAAAAAGAGAAGGGCGGCGAGAGTGGGTGCACCCCAAACAACCGTCAATCAAAGAAGTAGCGGGGAGAGGCGGATTCTAAGACACAACATCGCTATTTCTGTTCAGCAGCCACGGCCTTCCGGGCCGCCCCTTTATGCCAGCGCCGCATGCAGCATATGGCAGGCGTTTTCGCTGCTCGCCTTTTGCACCTGTTCGCACAGGATGGTCCTGAGCCGCCGACGTGCACGATGCAACGCCGTGCGCAATGCGCCGCTCAGCGGGCGGCTGGCACGGCAACCTTCGATCATGTTTTTTTCCAGGCAGCACCAGACGTCTCCACGTCCCTCATGATGGAGTTCCACACGAATGCGGTTCAAGGCCCGGTCGATCACGTCCCTGGCCCAGTCGCGATCCAGTTCGCAGTCCGGAGAGGAACGAAAGTCAGCGATGTCGATGTCGGCGCCAGTCTCATCACTCAGCGAGAAACAGGCAGCGCCTCCGCCGCGACGCTGGCGCGTGCGGTGCTGCCAGCGTTTGATCAGATGCGTGCGCAGCCGCGCAAACAAAAACGCCGCCTGCTCGCCGTGGTCAACGATGGCCGCTGCGCGCTCGTGCTGATCATGCAGCACCAGTTTGGCAAACAACTCCTGAACCGCATCCTCGGCATCGTGGGTTTCGCAGCCTCTGGAACGGGCGAAGGCGCAGAGTGAATGCCAGTGACGGCGGTAGAGCGCCGAAGTGGCGGCGTTGGCGGATGAGTCGGTGGTATGGCTCGCGGCGTGGTCTTCTCCAAGGTGCATGGCTGTGGGTGGGTTGTTGATGAAGACATTGGAACCGCCGCGCATGACACCTGCCCGCCACCTCGCATTAATAGGCGTTTATCTTCGTGCACAGAGCCCCGCCCCGGATGAAACTCATCGTGTTACCCTCCTCGCATGAGCGCCCCGGCCAACACTCGCAGCTTCCGCATCCGACTGGCCCTGCAGACGATGATCGTTGCAGGTACGCTGGTAACTGTCTTTGGCGCCGCCGCCTGGTGGTATGCCACCCGGACATTGGAGCGCAGTCTGGATGACCGCATCATCGCACCCGCGCAGCGGGTCTGGAACCGCATCGATCCCTACACGACCGACGATCAGTTCAAAATGATCGCCGATCTCGTCTTTGGAACGTCACCGGATCATGAATCCACCAATGCAGTGCTGGTGGTGCAGGAGCATGGCCAGGGAAAGACGATCTTCTCCACTCCAAACGCACCCAAGGATCTCGACGTGTACTTCCGCAGCTGCTTTCCCACGCAGGCGGAGATCGCACGAATGCCGCCCATGCCCAACGGGGGGCCTCCCGGTGCCCACCGTCCTCCCCCGCCGCGAAGAAACCCGGAATTCGACGACCTGCTCGGCACACCTCCAGACTTTGCTGGATCGGAAGCCGCGGGTCAGCATGACCTGCCCTTCCGGCCACAAATGCCAATGGTGCGTGAGCCGACCACCTTCACCGCACGTTCAGGCGGGATTGACTGGCGTTTCGGCGCCTTCAGCAGTCCCTCCTACACCATCTTCATCGGCCTTTCTCTCACCGACTTTTACGCCGAGATCAATCGCATGGCGTGGTGGTATGTCGGAGCTGGCGCCCTCGGTCTCGTGCTTGCGGGATTCGGCGCCCTGTGGACCTCGAAACGTGCCATGCGTCCGCTCGAACGCGTCGTGAACACCGCCCAGCACCTCACAGCAAGCGATCTCGCCGAGCGCATCCCCTTGCAGCGCGATGACGACCGCGAGTTCGCCCAGCTCATTGATGTGCTCAACGGCATGATGGAACGCCTGCAGGGCAGCTTTCAACAGGCCATCCGCTTTACCGCCGACGCCTCCCACGAGTTGAAAACTCCGCTCGCCATCATGCTTGCCGAGCTCGATGACGCAGTCCGCCATGCCAAACCCGGCAGCGCCGAACACGAGCGCTTTGTCTCGCTGTTCGATGAAGCCTCGCGGCTCAAGCAGATTACCCAAAGCCTCCTGCTGCTCTCGCAGGCCGATGCAGGACGCCTGCCCACCCGGCCCGAAACCTACGACCTCAGCGCCGACCTCTCCCGGCTCATCGAAGACGGTGAAATCCTCTGCGAACAGGCCGGACTCACGCTGCTTCATCAAATCGAGCCCGACGTCCAGGTGCATGCCGATCGCGCTCTGCTTCGCCAGGTGCTGCAAAACCTCCTCAGCAACGCCATCAAATACAACCGTCCGCAGGGCCGTGTCTCCCTGCATTTGGCGCGACAGGGCGCTCAAGTCGTCTGCACCATCTCCAACACGGGTCCGGCGATCCCGATGGAGAACCAGCAGCGACTCTTTGAACGCTTTTTCCGTGGTGACAAAGCCCACAATCGCAAAACCGACGGTTTCGGCCTGGGCCTCAACATCGCCACCGAACTCGCCCGGGCGAACGGTGCAGAACTGCGGCTGGTGAGTTCCAAGGAGGACGAAACGGTCTTTGAAGTCCGTCTCGACAGCTCCCGCTCCACGTAAAACCCTGCGGGCTGGGCTGACTTGACTCGAAGCCGTCATTCAACTTAACCTGCTGATCAATTCACCCACGCCTTCGTCGGAAGCAACCTCACGGGCACGCTTCGACCGCTGAATCTCATTCCGCGCTGGTCACATCCGCCGTGACCATAACCTCACTCCATAGGACACCCACGCAGCCATGAGTTCCACTCTTGTTCAGAAGACTTCGACCATTGCGGCAGTTCTTGCCCTGACCTTCGGCAGCCTGTCCGCGCAGACCACGCCTTCGGACCCTGAGTTGAAGACACTCCTGTTCGCCTACAAAGCCCGGGTTTCGAAGGATGTAGAAACACCGCTGTCCAAAACCCAGGACGAACTGAACCAGAACTATATCAAGGCGCTGGACCGGCTGCAGCAGGAAACCACAATCAAGGGAAAACTGGGCGAAGCGTCGGCCATCAAAGCGGAGAAAGAAGCCGTCGCGGCAAGCGGCCACCAAGACCTGCCGATACTCCCGACGGGTTTGCGGGAGCTGCCACCGCTGCGCAGAAAGTATCTGGAGGCGATGCAGACGCTCCGCACGGGCATGCAGCGAAAGCTCGAGCCATTGCAAAGAGAGCTCGTGAGACAGCTCGACGCGCTGGCCATCAAGATGGCCCATGCTGGCAAATCCGACGCGGCGCTCGAAGCACGACAGCTTGCCAGGGCCTATTCCGAAAACACCGGAGCCCTTGAGGGTGACTGGGAGGACCACACCCAGAAAGTCACCCCGAAACCCCGTGGTTCTCCCATTGTGATCAAACGACGCGACATCCTCACCACAGAAGCGAGCTTCAAACCACCGGTCGAGATCGAATTGGTGGCAAAAATCGAAGACCTGGACCTTCGCCTTGGGTATGCAGCCGACCAGTTGATTTTTAACTGGGAGAGAAAGCCCGACGAGCTGCGGATCGACGGCGGCCCCGCGAGTAAAATCTACACCCCCATGCAGGGAGAGATTCCGAAAGATAAATTCGTGGTGATCCGCTGGACCATCACCAAGGAAAAGCAGACCATCTCGGTGGATGGGAAGCAGCGGTTTGAGCACGAAGGAGACTATTCGGGCATCGACCGGCCGTTCTCCGTCCAAGCCTTCGGCTCCGATGCCACAGTGCAATCCATCAAGGTTCGGCGGCCTCCGTCTCCTTGAACCACTGCGCTCAAACGTGCACTAACAGCCTGCCAGAAAGGTGCCGTGCGTTCTTCAGCGATGCCGCAATGTCCAGATAGCCACCCCTTCCCAGCAGCTCCAATGTCAGCCCTTCAAGGTCTACCGCCGACGTCATTCCCATGCTCCTGCTGATCGGTCGCATCTATACCGCCCTTTCTTTCGCGCTGCCTCTGGCCACGCTGGTGGTTTCGGCAATCTGGATCGCCAGATTCAAGGAAAACGGCCCCCAGTCCGCCGGGTTGGGGCCGCTGATGGTCGGAGCCTTGACCGTTCTGGGCGTGCTGACAGCAAACGCGGTTCTCGCCGGCTTGCTGGCGTGGTCTCAGCCCGCCTGCCGCACATCTTTCATGCTGGTGGCGCTGCTGGTCTTCGGCCTGCTGGTCGCAGCGGCGTTGTTCTGGTGGCTGGTGGGCCGTCCGGGTTGATCGCGTGGGCGCCCCTTCTGAGACGCCTGCGAGGGGAGAAATCCCCCTACTTTCCCTCTTGCCAAACGCCGAACTTCTCCGACTATCCCGGCCCTCTTGTCCGGGTGCCCTTTGGTGCTGCGGGACGAAAGCCCGCCGTGCACCTCCGGAGCGGAAGTGTGCGAACGGTTCCCACCCCAACGCTCCCAACCCGTAAAAGTAAAATGAGTGCTACAGCTACGCTCGCCGACCTGATCGCAGGTTCATTCCGCGAGCTCTCCGAAGGATCAATTGTCAAAGGCAAGATCCTCGAAATCAAACCGCAGGTCATCCTCGTGGACATCGGTTACAAGTCCGAAGGGGCCATCCCCGCCAACGAGTTCGAAGATGAAGACATCCAGGTAGGCGATGAGGTGGAAGTCCTCCTCGAACGCCTCGAAAACGACGAAGGCATGGTCGTGCTCTCCAAGGAGAAGGCCGCCCACCGTCAGAACTGGGAGAAGATCTACAACGTCTTCAAGGACGGGGGTCTCGTCAAAGGCAAGATCAAGAGCGTCGTCAAAGGCGGCCTCATGGTCAACGTCGGCGTCGAAGCCTTCCTGCCCGGCAGCCAGATCGACATCATCCCGCCGAAGGATCTCAACGAATACGTCGGCAAGGTGTTCGAGTTCAAGATCGTCAAGATCAACGACGAACGCAAAAACATCGTTCTTTCCCGCCGCGAAGTCATCGAAGCGGAACGCGCCGAACAGCGCCAGAAGTTCCTCGATGGCGTCACCCCTGGCGACAAGGTCATCGGTATCGTCAAGAACATCACCGACTTCGGTGCGTTCGTCGATCTCAACGGCATGGACGGACTGCTCCACATCACGGACATGTCCTGGGGCCGCCTCAACCATCCTTCCGAAATGCTCGGAATTGGGCAGAAGATCGAAGTTCAGATTCTCGAGGTCAATCGCGAGAAGGAGCGTGTCTCCCTCGGCCTCAAGCAGCTTCAGAACAACCCTTGGGAAAACATCGAAGCCCGTTACCCTGTCGGCCAGCGCGTGCGCGGCAAGGTCACCAAGCTCGTCGCCTATGGCGCGTTCGTGGAAGTGGAAGAAGGCGTCGAAGGCCTCGTCCACGTCTCCGAACTCTCCTGGACGAAGCGCATCGCCCGTCCTTCAGATGTTCTCACCGTCGGTCAGGAAATCGAAGCCTCCGTGCTCGGCATCAACAAGGAAGAGCGCAAGATCAGCCTCGGCGTTCGTCAGCTCGAAGCCAATCCTTGGGACGACATTGACGCTCGTTACCCGATTGGCACTGTCATGAAGCGTGCCGTCCGCAACCTCACCGCCTATGGCGCGTTCGTGGAGCTGGAAGAAGGCATCGACGGCATGATCCACGTGTCCGACCTCAGCTGGACCCGCAAGATCAACCATCCTTCCGAACTCCTCAAGAAGGGCCAGGAAGTGGACGCCGTCGTTCTCGGTATCGACAAGGCCAACCAGCGCATCAGCCTCGGCATGAAGCAGCTCGACACCGACCCATGGTCCATCATCGACACCCGCTTCAAGGTGGGCGACGTCGTGAAGGGCCGCGTGGCGAAGATCGCAAGCTTCGGCGCCTTCATCGAACTCGAAGACGACATCGACGGCCTCGTGCACATCTCGCAGATCAGCGAAGACCGCATCGAGAAGGTCAAGGACAAGCTCAATGTGGGCGACGAAGTCGAAGCTCGCGTCATCAAGGTCGACAAGGTGGAGCGCCGCATCGGCCTCTCCATCAAGGCCATGAACTACAGCGAAGCCGACATCCAGAAGGAAAGCCAGGCCTTCGAAGCCCTGCGCCCCAGCACCGACCTCGTCGGACTGGAGCAGGCCTTCAAGTTCGCCACCGAAGAGTGGCGTCCAGGCGGCCAGTAATCCGCGGATCCACGACTCACATCACGATCAACCACGAAGGGACGCCGCGAGGCGTCCCTTCTTCTTTGTCGGCGGTCACACAATCTTCTGACATTTTCTCTCTGGCCGCAGAGCGTGGCGGAGGACACTTTGCACACCGATGTCCGAGAGCGCGCCCAAAACATCGGTTGAATCACGTCGTCATTGGTTGCGACGCATGTTGGGCATTGCTCCCGCGGCCCTCGCCGGCTGCGCCGGCCCGGCTTCCTCATTGCTCAGCCCTGCGGCGCGCAAAACCCGTGCGCAATGGGAGTATCACAACCGCTTTCTCGCCTCCGGTGCACGCCTGCGCTTCCGCCCTCATGCCGCGCATGGACGACCGTGGACATCCAGCATGGAGTACGTCTATCGCACGCATCGGCGTGATCCGCGCGTCGGCTACGCGGTGAAGAATCTCGCCACAGGCCGTTATCTCGCCGAGTTCCAGGCCGACAAGCTCTTCTTCGGCTGCTCCATGCCAAAACCCGCCGTCGCGGCCGTGCTGCTGGAAAAACGGCGCGGCAACCTCACCCGCGAGGAATTTCAAAACGTCGTTTATGTCTGCGACCAGAGCATCAACGCCTCATGGTTTTACCTGCTCGCACGCATCACCCCCGCCGATGAGCGGAACTTTGAGTGGAAGTACCATCTTCCCAATGTGGACATCATCAACAACTGGCAGTCGCCTCGCTTCTACGCCGAGTTTTACGAGCGCTGCGTGAACTACCGCCTAGACTATGGCTGTGAACTCCTGCTCGAAGCCATGCGCCGTGATCAATATGGTCTTGGCCGCTGGGTCATGCCTTCCAGCATCACCTACATCGGTGGAAAAACCGGCAACTACGGCGAGTGGGACCACGAGTCACTGTTCTTCTACCATCGCGGAACACCCTACGCGATCGTGCTCTACACGCGCGGAAACTTCGCTCCCGGAAACCAGCTAGGCTGCATGATGGGCGGCCTGTTCCGTGACTACTGCGCGTGAGCATCAGGCGTCAAAGTCTCTTCTCAGGCAGCACCTCGACCTCGATCTCTCTTACTTCGAGTGACGAAGACGTCGGCTGCTGATCCTCGACCTGCCAGTCGGATGCTTTGGTGCCCTGCACCAGTTTGCGTCGCACAGCGTAATACAGCGCTGCTCCGGCCGAAATCGCCAGCCCCACCACGGCCACCGCAGCTCCCACCATCAGCACAAGCGCCACCAAGCCCACCGCCACGACCGCAAGGACCCCCAGCAGCAGCATGGCGGGCCATCCCCGCAGTTCGAACGTTCTCGGTCTCATGAGAACACCATGCGGCCTGTGTCCGGGATGACAACCCTCATGTCCTCTCCTGCCCTTCCAGTATCGAGGCTACTTTGTAGTCACCCCCGCCTCGCCGGCCTCCCAGCCGAGGCCGGCGGCGCGAATGGCAACCGCCGCTGCGTTGTCCGGCCACTCTGCGCTGAGCTGATCTTTGAAAAAAGTTTCCACTGTGATCCATTTGCCATTGATGAGCGCCTGCATCACCCACCAGCGTGTGGCGTTCATCCAGCGCGGATCCTCGTGTTTCCACGCAACGGTAAGTTTGCCTCCGGGCACCGTTTTGCCAACGAGCGGCGCGGGCAAAACCGACTGGCTCAACCAGGGGCTCGCCGGCGGAATCGCATGCGTGGTGTAGGCTCGTTCTTTCGTGTAAGTGGCGAGCTTGCCGAGGTCTTTGTGCAACGACCCAAAGTTCCAGTGGAAGTGCCCCGGCGTCATCTTGAGACCGCGCTCACGCAGCACGCTCATCTGATGCAGAATTTCGCCCGCGTTGCGATCATCGCCGATCTTCGAACTGTTCATGCCCGGCCAGATGTGTCGGCCCATCGTGTTTTGTTCCAGCCACCAGTCGTAGTAGGTGATGAAGCCGAGCTTCGGACGATCAATCGTCCAGTAGAGCTGCGGCGTGAAGTAATCGACCCAGCCGTTCTGCAGCCACTTCCTGGAATCCGCGCCGAGATCCTCATACGGATCGAGCCCGCCGCCGGTGTCTTCGGGATAATTCGGCCGCCACAGTCCAAACGGGCTGATGCCGAACTTCACGTAACGCTTCTCCGCCTTGATACCCTCGTAGATGATGCGCACGGTCTCATCCACATTCTGACGTCGCCAGGCCGTGAGTTCCAGCATGCCGCCGTTCGCCTTGTAGCGCGCAAACGTTTCGCTGTCGGGAAACTCGATCTTCTGCTTCTTCGAATCGGTGATCGGATAGGGATAAAAGTAGTCGTCGATGTGAATGCCATCCACGTCGTAGCGCCGCGTGACATCCATGATCACCGCGATCACCTGAGCGCGCACCTCCGGCACGCCCGGATCCATCCACGTGTCGGGACCGTACTTCATCGTCCACTCGGGATGTTTGCGGACGATGTGATCCGCACTCGGCACTCGCTTTTCACCTGCGAGCGCCCGAAACGGATTGAACCACGCATGCAGTTCCATCCCGCGCCGGTGCGCCTCCTTCACCGCAAACTCCAGCGGATCCCACAACGGCGACGGTGCGACGCCCATCTGCCCCGTCAAAAACGGCGACCATGGTTCGAGCTTCGATTCATACATCGCATCGCCAGCCGGCCGCACCTGAAAGATGAGCGCGTTCAGACCCACGTCCGCCGCCGAGTCGATCAGCGTCGTCAGTTGCTCCTTCTGCTTCGCCACCGGCAGTCCCGGCTCGCTGGGCCAGTTGATGTTGTGCACCGTCGCGATCCACGACCCGCGCAGCTCACGCGACGGCGGTGGTACGCTCGTTTGGGCGTGCAACGTGAGGGCGGAGAGCCAGAAAATCGCGAACAGAGGGGGCGGACGCATGTGCCAGAAGAAAACGCCACGAGGCCGATGTGTCGCTGAAATTTTCTGCTTCATGCCGTATTCATGCGCCTCATGGCTCTCCGACCACTCTCCTGCCTCGCCGTCGCATTCGCTCTGGCTTCGTGCTCATCTCTGCGCTCGCCCATCGTGCCCGGCGCGAAGCCAAAAGATCACGGCGCCATCGGCGCGACGGAAGGACCCGCGTGGCACAACGGCTCGCTCTACTTCACTGATGGCAAGCACATCAACCGCATGGGCCCCGATGGCAAAACGACCGTCTTCCGCCACAACGCCTCCAACGGCCTCCTCTTCGACCGCGAAGGCCGCCTCATCGCCTGCGAAACCAAAAATCGCCGCGTCACCCGCACGGAGAGAGACGGCTCCATCACCGTGTTGGCGGATCGTTTCCGTGAGAAACGTTTCAACTCGCCCAACGACCTCTGCATGGACTCGAAGGGCCGGATTTACTTCACCGATCCGAGGTATGGATCACGGGAGGGGATGGAGATTCGCGAAGCAAGACCAGCAGGCATTACTTACTACCTAGAACCAACTCGCCGATTGGTCGAAGGAGTCTATCGCATCAATCAAACCGGTTTGCCTCCAGGCCTGTGCGGCTTCGCGCATGAGATTCAAAACATCACACGCATCCTTTGCGACGGAGCAGAACGCCCCAACGGCATCCTCATCTCGCCAGACGACCGTTTTCTCTACATCGCCGACAACAATAACAATACCCACGGCGGTTCGCGGAAGCTTCTGCGCTACACGCTCGACAAAAACGGCGATGTAAAGCCCGGTGCGCGGAAGGTTCTGTTCGACTGGAAGGACGGTCGCGGCCCCGATGGCATGAAGATGGATACCGCCGGCCGCATCTACGTCGCCGCAGGCACGAACAAGCCCACCGAATACGAAACGACGCAATTCAAGGCCGGCTGCTACATCCTTTCGCCCTCGGGCAAGCTCATCGAATTCATTCCCGTCGCGCCCGATGAGTGCTGCAACTGCGCCTTCGGTGGCAAGGATGGCAAAATTCTCTTCATCACCTCCGGCAGTCATTTGTGGAGCGTGCCGCTGCGCTGATTGGCCCGTCCCGACATCACCGCTTGCGTGACAGCCGTGCCTGTCTCCCATCGTTCACCTGCTTGCGCTCGTCATGAATCTGAACCTCCATCGTCCTCTTCCACGCCGCACGCTGTTGCGCGGCGCTGGCATCACGCTTGGCCTGCCGTTGCTCGAGTCCATGCTCGGCGCCGCCTCCGCGCCTGCCGTTCCGCGGCGCATGGTCGCCATCGAGACGAACATGGGCATCATGCCGCAGCTCTTCTTTCCGGAGAAGGCCGGACGCGACTACGCGCCCACGCCTTATCTCGAAAAACTGGCGAAGCATCGCGAGAAGATGACCGTGTTCTCGGGCGTGAGCCTGCCGGGCGTCACCGGCGGTCATGCGGCGGAGAAATGCTTCCTCACCGGCACGCCGCATCCGGAGCGTGGCGGTTTCCGCAACTGGGTCTCGCTCGACCAGGTGGCCGCCGAGCACATCGGCAATGCCACGCGCTATCCTTCGCTGCCGCTGTCGATGACGAGCGAAGGCAGCCGCACGCTGAGCTACACGCGCAGCGGTGCGCCGATTCCCGCCGAAAACAGCCCGCGCAAACTGTTCCAGCGCCTCTTCGTGCAGGGCAAGGCCAGCGAGGTCGAGGCCAATGTCGAGGCGCTGCGCCAGGGCCGCAGCATGCTCGACTTTGTCGGCGATCAATCGAAGCGGCTCAGCAAAACGCTTTCCAAATCCGACCAACAGCGTCTCGAAGAATACCAGACTTCCGTGCGCGAACTCGAACGCCGCCTGCACAATGCCGAGGAATGGGAATACAAGCCCAAGCCCGTCGTCAAAGCCCAGGCGCCGAGTGACATCGACGACGCGCGCGAGTTCGTGGCGCGCACGCGGCTCATGTTTGATGTGATGAAGCTCGCGCTGGAGACCGACTCCACACGCATCATCACGCTCTTCATCGACACGGTCGTCATTCACAACATCACGCATCACGGCAACCGCCCCGAGGCCATCGCCGAGTTGCGCGTGAAAGAGGAAGCACAATTCGAGGCGCTGAACGATTTCCTCGCCGTTCTCGATTCGACGAAGGAGGAAGACGAATCGCTGCTCGACCGCACGCAAGTGCTCTACGGCACGCCAATGGGCAGCGCGAACTCCCACAGCAACGTGAACCTGCCTGTGCTGCTCGCCGGCGGCGGCTTCAAGCACGGCCAGCACCTCGCTTTCGACACCAAGAACAATTACCCGCTGAGCAATCTCTATCTCACGATGCTGCAGCGTCTTGGTGTTGAAACGGATGAGTTTTCCACCGCCAAAGGAACGATGAATGGGCTCGAAATGGCATGATGCGGTCGCTCGTCTTCATCTTTGCATGCACGGGCCTTCAAGCAGCCATGCCCACGGCCTTCTTCGACACACATTGTGTCGAGTGCCACGACGCGGACACGCGCAAAGGCGGGCTCGATCTAACGTCGTTGAAGCAAAACCTCGGCGACGAGGACAATTTCGCGCTGTGGGTGCGCATCCATGACCGCATCGAGTTGGGAGAGATGCCGCCGAAAAAGCGTGAGCGCCCGAAGCGCGATGAAATGATCGCCGCGACGACGCAGATCGCGAAATCGCTCACCGATGCCGAACAAGTCGATGCCGAAAGCCGCAGCGGCCTGCGCCGGCTCACACGCGGCGAGTATGAGAACACCGTGCGCGATCTCTTTGACCTGCCCGGCATCGCCTTGCAGGCCGGACTTCCCGCGGATGGCTCAGCGCATGGTTTCGACAACAACAGCGATGCGCTCGACATCTCACACGTCAACATGGCGAAGTACATCGAGGCCGCCGATAAGACGCTCGACATGGCCATCGCCACGCGTCCGACTGCGCCGCCATCTTCCATCGAGCGCCTTTCGCTCGCCGGCAATTACGAGCCCGACATCATGCTCATGCAGGGCGATGCCGTGCTGCTACGCGACAAGAAGCACGATCCCGTCATGCCTCCCGCAGGCGCTTACGCGCATGTGAACCAGGGCGCGCATGAAAGTCTCGGCGTGTTCGATCGCATGAGCAGCGTCGGCGTGTTCCGGCACGAGGACGAATCGTGGAACGCCTACTTCCGCCGCTTCGCCGCGCTCTATCCGGGCCGCTATCGTGTGCGTGCCTCGTTTTGGAGCCTGCAATGGGACAAAGGCCAGATTTTGCCGTCACGCGGAGTCGAGGCGGCACGGCTCTCGGTCGTGCAATTCAATGAAAACGGCCGCGGCGGTCAGCATCCCAGCTACGTGCTCGGTTATTACGACGCGCCGTCACTCAAGTCGCAGATTCACGAACTCGATGTGTGGCTGAACTTCAAGGAGACGTTCGGCTTCAACGTCGCCTCGCTCGCGCCGGTCGTGTTGTATCGCGTCGGCACTTGGGGGCAGTTGGATCGCACGATGGGCTACACCGGGCCGTGCATCGCGAACGACTGGGTCGAGGTCGAAGGTCCGCTTTACGACGTTTGGCCGCCGCGTGCGCATCAGTTGCTCTTTGGTGATCTGCCGTTGACGGAGTTCAAGGAAGGCCGTGCGCCCGTGCGCCTTCCGCTCAAACAGGAGATCACCGGCGCCCGCAACAAGCCCGAAGCGACCGACAAAACCGTCTGGACCGTGCAACCGGAGCAGCCGCTCATCGTGGCAGGCCGGCTGCTCGCGTCGTTTTTGCCCAAAGCGTTCCGTCGTCCGGTCAGCGACGACATTCGCAAGGCCTACGTGGCGAAATGCGAAGAGCGATTGAAGGCGGGAGACTGCTTTGAAACTGCAATGCGCTGGGTTTATCGCGCGGCATTGTGCTCGCCGGACTTCTTGTATCACGTCGAGCCTGCAGGCCGCCTGGACCATCAGGCGCTTGCCGCGCGGTTGTCGTATTTCCTCTGGAACTCCACGCCGGACGAAACACTGCTCGCGCAAAACCTCAACGACTCCAAGACGCTGCACGCGCAGGTCGAGCGTCTGCTTAAAGATCCGAAGTCGCAGCGCTTCATCGAAGACTTCCTCGGCCAGTGGCTCAAGCTGCGCGCCATCGCCGCGAACGATCCCGACAAGAAGCTCTACCCCGAGTTCAGCCCGTATTTGCAGGACAGCATGGTGGCAGAGACGCGCGCCTACTTCCGTGAGCTCCTCGAAAACGATCTCGCTGCCGGTTATCTCGTGCAGTCCGACTTCGCGATGCTGAATGAGAAACTCGCCGTGCATTACGGCATCGCCGGCGTGAGCGGACCGAAGATTCGCAAGGTGAAGCTGCCGAAGGACTGCCCGCGCGGCGGTTTCCTCACACAGGCGGCGGTTTTGAAAATCACCGCGAACGGCACCACCACCTCGCCCGTCGTGCGCGGCGCGTATGTGATGGCGCGACTGCTCGGCAAACCGCCGCAGCCTCCGCCACCGAACGTGCCTGCCGTCGAACCGGATGTGCAGGGCGCGACGACGATCCGTGAGCTGCTCAACAAACACCGCAACAACTCCGCCTGCGCGGGCTGCCACGCGGAGATCGATCCGCCGGGCTTCGCGCTGGAATCCTTCGATGTCATCGGCGGATTTCGTGAGCGTTATCGCAGCAACGACAAGGGCGACAAAGCACCACGCGGCAGCATCGACCCGAAGATTCCCATCGGCTTCAAGCTCGGTCCTGCCGTCGATGCCAGCGGTGAGATGCCGGGTGCGCGCAAGTTTGCCGGCATCACCGAT
Organism: Prosthecobacter sp.; assembly: GCF_020439865.1. Classification (GTDB taxonomy): domain Bacteria; phylum Verrucomicrobiota; class Verrucomicrobiia; order Verrucomicrobiales; family Verrucomicrobiaceae; genus Prosthecobacter. The sequence goes on along the minus strand of NZ_JAGRPF010000052.1, from coordinate 26,659 downwards.
TTCAAGACGATGCTCGCCGCCGACAAGCATCTGCTTCTGAAGAATCTTGCGCAGCAGTTCCTCGTCTATGCCACCGGCCGTCCCGTGGCCTTCAGCGACCGCGCCGCGCTGAATGACATCCTCACGAAAACCGAAAAACAAGGCGGCGGTGTCCGCACGCTGATCCACGAAATCGTGCAAAGCCCGCTCTTCCAGACCCACTGATGAACCGCATCCTTCTCATCCTTGCGTTTGCCGCTGCTGCTTTGCACGCGGACGAGTCAAAACATCGCATCATTGGCATCAGCGAGCCCTCACGTGTGGACGATCTGCGCGAACTGGTGAAGACCATCGCCGGTGTCGAACTCGTGAACGTCGATCCCGCCACGACCGAGATTGTGCTGCGCTACGAGCTGTCCGCGCTTTTCCCGTCGATCAATCCAAAGAAACCACCGGCCGAGGAGGCCATCACGCAGAAGCTCGACAGCCTGCTCAAAGCCGCTTCGCGTGGCACATTCACGCTGAAGCCGCCGGCCACGCTCGCGGAAGACAAGATGGAGAAGATCGAAATCCAGGCCGGCCTGCTCGACTGCATGGCCTGCCGTTACGGCGCCTACATCGCCATCGCCAAACTCGACGGCGTCGAACACGCCAGCATCAGCCAGACCAATCTTTTGACCGCGTGGATCGATCCCGCGAAGGTGAAGCGCGAGGATTTGCTCGCCGCGCTCAAGAAAGGTCGCGTGGAGGTGCTCACGCCGTGAAACACGTGATGCTGCTGCTCTTCGCGCAGGTGGCGCTGTTTGCCGCCGAGCTGCCCGACATTCGCAGTGTTCCCGCCGATCTCGAGGTGCCCGCGTTGAGCGAAGGTCCGCCCGCCGCGGGCAAGCGTGTGCGTCATGGCCTCAGTGTGCTCTACCTGCCCACGGACTGGAAAGCGGACGCGAAGTGGCCGGTGATCGTCGAACTCGCCGGGAACGGCGGCTACACGAATGCGTTCGGCGATGTGAGCACCGGCCTGCCGGAAGGCAGTAACCTCGGCTATGGTCTCTCCGGCGGAAAAGGCTTCATCTGGCTCTGCGTGCCCTATTTGAATGCCAAAGGCGATCAGATCGCCATCACCTGGTGGGGTGACAAACCTGCCTACGACCCTCAACCGACGCTCAAACACCTGCGTGAATCCGTGAAAGCCGTCTGCCACGACTTCAGCGGCGATGAATCGAAGATCGTGCTCGCCGGATTCTCGCGTGGCGCGATCGCGTGCAACTACCTCGGCTTTTACGACGACGAAACCGCGAAGCTCTGGTGCGCTTTCTTTGCTTACAGCCACTACGATGGCGTGAAGACTTGGCCGTATCCGAACTCAGACCGCGAATCCGCACTCGTCCGCATCAAACGTCTCGGCAACCGCCCGCAATTCATCTGCGGCGAGGGCACGAACGCTCAAGTAACCGAGCAATACCTCCGCCCGCTCCTGCCGAACGCCGATCTGACCTTCCTGAGTACCGGTTTCCGCAATCATAACGACGCTTGGACTTTGCGACCGAGCCCGACACGCGATCAAGCGCGTGAGTGGCTGAAGCGCGTCACTTCTTCGCGCTGAGCAAGGCATTGACGGCCTGCAGAATCGTCTCGACCTCCGCCAGCCGTCCCACGCCTTCGTAACCGCAGGCGAGCATGCCTTCGGCCGGTTCGACGAATTGGGTACCAAAGCCACGAAGGGTCTCGACGTTCTTTTGCGTGGCCGGATGCTGCCACATTTTGCCATTCATGGCGGGGGCGATCAGGATCGGGGCGCGGGTGGCGAGGGCGATGGCGGTGAGGGCATCGTTGGCGAAGCCGTTCGCCATGGACGCCAGAATATTGGCGGTGGCGGGGGCGATGAGGAGCAGGTCGGCCTCGTCGGCGAGCTGGATGTGCCCGGGCTGCCAGCCTTCTTTTTCGGCAAAAAGGTCCGAAACGACCGGATTCTTCGACAGCGTGGCCAAAGTCAGCGGGGTGACGAATTCCAGCGCGGATCGGGTCAAAACGCAGGTCACCGAGTGGCCGGCCTTGGTGAGCTGGCTGGCGAGGTCCGCCGCCTTGTAGGCCGCGATGGAACCGGTGACGCCGAGGATGATGCGGGACATTAGGAGGGAACGATAAACGCGAAAATGGGGGCGCAAAGCCCGAACTACGAAGGAACTTGCCTAAGTGCCCCCGAGAAAGCACATTTCCGGTCCCAACCCACCCCCCAGATGCGCTGCCCCAAATGCGGAAGCTCCCAAGATAAAGTGATCGACTCTCGCGAGGCGCGGGAGGGGCATGCCATCCGCCGCCGCCGCGAGTGCATGAAGTGCGATTTCCGCTTCACGACCTACGAGCTCGTCGAGCGCGAGGAATTACGCGTGGTGAAACGCAACGGTGCCCGTGAGAACTTCAACCGCGACAAGCTCATGGGCGGCGTCACCAAGGCCTGCGAGAAACGCCCTGTGAAGATGGAGCAGCTCGAGCAGCTCGTGGACGACATCGCCAACGAACTCGAAGAGGAAGGCTACCGCGAAATCCCCTCCACCGTCATCGGTGCGAAGGTGATGCGCCGGCTGGAGGCGATCGATCACGTGGCCTACGTGCGCTATGCCTCGGTGTACCGGCAGTTCGAGGACGTGGGCGAGTTCATCGACGAGATCAAGAGCCTCGGCGAACGCCGTCCGCGCGACGGCCGGCAGCCCGAGCTTTTCCGTTAATCCGCCATGAGTGAGAAGACCATTTTTCAAGAGATCATCGACCGCGAAATCCCCGCCCCGCTCGTTTACGAGGACGATCTGGTGGCCGCCTTCAACGACGTCAATCCGCAGGCGCCCACGCACGTTTTGATCGTGCCGAAAAAGCTGATTCCACGTGTCGGCGAGGCGGTGGCGGACGATCAGGCGACCCTCGGAGCGTTGCTGCTCGCCGCAGGCAAAATCGCCGACAAACTCGGCATCAAGGACCGCAGCAAAGGCTTCCGGCTGGTCATCAATCACGGCGCCGACGCCGGTGAGTCGGTGCCGCACCTGCACGTGCATCTTTTGGCCGGTCGGAACCTGAAATGGCCTCCGGGCTGATTTTTTTGCAACTTTGGGCCGCCCCCACGGTTATTTTTTGACGTCATGGAACCGCTTTCACCTCAAGATCCCATCGCCAAACTGCTGGCTCAGGCCCGCAAGGTCGAGGTGCGCCCCAATTTCACCCAAAATGTGGTTCGTGCCGCCCGCCAGACCCCGCAGGACCGCGGCTGGCTCGCAGCTTTGAAGAACTGGTGGGAAGATGTCTCGTTTGCCGCTCCGGCCGGCAAGTGGGCCTTCGCCACGGTTGCCGTGGCTGCTGTCGCCCTGGCGATCGTGATTTTCCAAACCCAGCCTGCCGCCGAGCCCCAGCTCGCGAAACAGGAGGTCCCGGTGCAGAGCGTTCCTGATCTTCCGCTGCTGCCTGAAGCGGAAACTCCGTGGGAGGCCACCTTCGACACGCAGGCCCTGCTGGCTGTCGATGATACGTCCCAGTTCACGGACAGCGAGATTGGCTTTCTGCTGTACTGATTCGCAGACTGATCGGTCTTCCGGTTCCGTGTGACGAAACAAACACACTCGTTTGCTGGCTCGTCGTCACGTTTCACGTGAACACGTGATCACCCCTCGTGATCATGCTCAAAGAATCACCTTCCCGCCGTCCGGTTCACCTGTTGAAATCGGCCCACGACATGGTCTTCCGCCATGTTCACAATTCCAACCTCATCTACAACACGGCGTGGGAGGATCCACGGCTCGACCGGCAGCTGATGAAGCTCGACCGGGACAGTCGCGTGGTCGTGATCACCAGCGCAGGCTGCAACGCGCTCGATTATTTGCTCGATGATCCGGCAGAGATTCACGCCGTGGACATGAACTATCGCCAAAACGCTCTGCTGGAGTTCAAGCAGGCGCTCATTCGCAAAGGCGACTTCAAAGAGCTGTTTGAGATGTTCGGTTTCGGCTCGCATCCCGAACACGTCCGCGTTTATCACAGCGTGCGGGAGACTTTGTCCGAACCGGCACGGAAGTTCTGGGACAAACGCATCGGCTTTTTCAACCCTGACAGCCTCAAAAAATCGTTCTACTACCACGGCACTTCCGGCATCGCCGCATGGGTGATGGGAAACACGCTCTTCAAGCTGCGCCCGAATGTGAAGAACTTCGCTGCTTGTCTGCTCGACGCCCGTTCCCTGCAGGAACAACGCTCGGCCTATGAGCTCTTCGAACGTGAGATCTGGGGTCCGTTCAGCAACTGGCTGCTGCGCCAGCCTGCGCTCATGACACTGCTCGGCGTGCCGCGTCCGCAGATCAGACTCATTCAGGATTCCTATCCGGGAGGACTGACCACCTATGTAAAGGACAAGCTTCGTCACGTCTTCACCGAACTGCCGATCGAGGACAACTACTTCTGGCGCGTGTACATGACCGGCTCGTACACGCTGGGCTGTTGCCCGAATTATCTGAAGCAGGAGAACTTCGCCACACTCCGGTCACGCGTGAACCGCCTGAAGAGCTACACCACCACCGTGTCGAACTTCCTGCGCGAGCATCCCGGCGCCTACACGCATTTCGTGCTGCTCGATCACCAAGACTGGCTCGCCGCGCATGACACCGCCGCTTTGCTCGAAGAGTGGGAGCTGATTCTCGCCAACAGCGCGCGTGGCGCGAGAATCCTGATGCGCTCCGCCGGCATCAACATCGACTTCGTGCCCGAATCGATCCGTGCGCGCCTGCGTTTCTTCCCCGAACGCACCGAAGCCCTCCATCAGCTCGACCGCGTCGGCACCTATGGCAGTCTGCATTTTGCGGAGGTGATCGCATGAATGCGGCGGCGGCTCCGAACACGGCGCTGGAACGCTACTATCAGTTCCACTCACGGATCTACGACTCCACGCGTTGGAGTTTTCTGTTTGGGCGCGAAGAAGTTTTGCGCCGTGCAGCGCGTGTGGTCAGCCCCCGGCGCGTGCTCGAAGTGGGTTGCGGAACCGGCCGTAATCTGCCCGGTCTGCGGAAGTGTTTCCCATCCGCCCACCTCACCGGCGTGGATCTGTCGGAGCAAATGCTCGCCATTGCGGCAAAGAAAGTGCGCAATGACAAAACCACCCTGCTCCACCGCTCCTACTCGGCGCCGGTCCATACGGGACAAACGCGATTCGATCTCGTCCTCTTCTCGTATGCGCTGTCGATGTTCAACCCCGGCTGGGAGCAGGCCATCGATGCCGCGTGGGAAGATCTCGAGGACGGCGGCTGCATCGCTGTCGTGGATTTTTCCCATTCCCATTTCGCCTGGTTTCGCCGCTGGATGGGCGTGAATCACGTGCGCATGGAAAAGCACCTCTGGCCACGCTTGAGAAGGAAGTTCGCCCCGCTGCTCGACGAGCGTTTCACCGCCTACGCAGGTCTCTGGAGCTACGGCATTTTCATCGGCCGGAAGCAGCCTGTCATTTGACCACCTTCAGATTCTTGAAACCGGCTTCGCCCTCGAAGACGAGCAGATTGAGCTGGTCCTTCGCTCCGCCGATCACGTCATGAGTGGCTTTGGCGGTTACACCGCCGATCCGGGCCGTGACCTGCTTGCCTGCAAAAGTCACCCGCAGCGTCTGCCATGCATCAGGGTTGAGTTTGAGTTTCTGACGAGCCAGCGTCTCGGTCTGCTCTTTGCCCTGACCAGGGTCCGGGTTCTTGGTGATCTCGATCTGCGAGCTGCTTACGACGATGCGGAAGGAATGCTTGTCGGCTGTTTGAATGCGCAGCGAGTGGCGTCCGGCGGTGTGGAGCTTGATCTCATACTGCAGTGTTCCGTCGGTGATCGGCAGCGGTCCGCGCAACGTGGATCCTTGATCGCCTGACTTCGCCTGCAGGCCCCAAACCGCGCCGTCGTGAGCCTTCCAAGCTCCCTTGGTCGCAAACCACGGTTTCCCGGGCAGCTCACCCAATGGCAGTTCCATCATTGTCTCACCCGTCAGTGGCGGCAACGTGGGTGGTGGTTTTTTCACAACGATGGGCGGCAGTTCGCGGCTGTAGCCGCCGTCGCGATAGCGGTTCACCAAGGCGCTGAGTTCCTTCACAACTTCGGGATGCTGCACGCTGACATCCGTCGTCTCGGCGGGATCGTCCTTCACGTTGTAGAGCTGCGACTTGAACTGGCTTGCGCGCGATTTGCGCACGCCGGGTTTGATTTCGCTGACGGGTACGCCCTCGATCCACTTCCACGGTCCTTTGCGGATGGCGAAGACACCGTCGGCGCTGTGAATGAACATGTGATCGCGGGTGGGCGCGGCATCCTTGGTGCCAAGAAAGGCGGGCAGCGCATTGTAGCTGTCTTCGGCGGCGGTGGCGGCAGCAGGAAGTTTGTCGCCCGTGATCGCCGCGGTGGTGGCCAGGATGTCCGCCACGCTGATCATGTCGTCGCACACCGAACCGGCGGGAACTTTTCCGGGCCAGCGCACAATGAAGGGCACCTTGAATCCGCCCTCCCACACGTCGTGTTTGCTGCCGCGCAAGCTGCCGTTCACCTTGAGCCCGGCCTTGTAGGCCACCGTCTGCGGCATGTCGCGTTCCGGATGAAACACGCCTCCGTTGTCGCTGCTGAAAATGACGAGCGTGTTGTCGGCGAAGCCGCCGTCATCGAGTGCTTTCAACACGCCGCCGACGCTCCGGTCGAGCTCGTGAATCCAGTCGCCATACGAACCGGCCTTGCTCTGTCCTGCGATGTCCTTGTCAGGCGTCACCGGATTGTGCACGGCGACAGGCGTGTAGTAGAGGAAGAACGGCGTGCCCTTCTTCTGCTGGGAAATCCATTCCGCGGCCTTCGTCGTGAGCTGTGGCATCACGCGTTCGTTCACGCGTTTTGGTGCGTCGAGTTCGAGGATGGTCGCGCGTCCGTTTTCCGTGTCTTCCTTGGAATAAGTTGCTTTGAAATTCGGATCGTCCGAATCCGGCGCGTGGATTTTCATTCCCTCGGGAATCTTGCCGCTGCGCAGCCCGTAAACAAAACGGTTCTCGACATAGATGCCGGTGAGGTCGCCGTGGTTGCTGGGCACGCCGAAGTGATAATCAAAACCGATGTCGAGCGGTCCGGGCGACAGCTCGGCGGTGTAATCGGTGCGCCAGTTGAGCGAGCCGTCAGCATCGCCGTAGCCGAGGTGCCACTTGCCGATCGCCGCGTTTTGATAGCCGTGCTTTTTGAGCAGCGAAGCCATGTTCAGCCGCGTCTTCTCAATGTGCAGCGGTGAAAAAGTGCCCAGCACCTCGTGCGTAAGCGAGGTTCGCCAGCAGTAGCGGCCCGTCAGCACCGAATAACGCGTGGGTGAGCACACAGACGACGTCGTGTTCGCATCCGTAAAACGACGTCCCTCCTTCGCGAGGCGGTCGATGTTCGGCGTCTGGACGAGCTTGCCGTCCGCCCCGTAGCAGTTGGCGCTGCCGTAACCGTAGTCGTCGGACAGGATGATGACGATGTTCGGTGTGTCAGCAGCGAAGACGGAGGAAGCAAAGAGAGCGAGGACGAGCAGGAGGCGCATGGCCCGTTCACGAAGGCGGTGTGTGGTGACTTTCACCTACTTGCGCCTTTCCCATTGCGACCGCCCCCGCACGCTTCACAATGCGCGCCGCCATGCCACGCCGTGCCTTCTTCTCCGTCTTGTTCTGCCTTCTCAGCCTGCTCATCACCGGCTGCGAAACCACCGGCCTTTCCCCACAGCAGGCCATGGCGGTCGAAGCTCGCCATCGTCAGATCGCCATGGAGCCACGGGGTGACTACTACATCGGTCGCCGTTACTACATCGATCACACCCACCTCTGGGGTTATCTGCGTCGTCCGGGTGAAGGCTGGGAATCTTCGAAGCTCGTCATCATGAACGAGCGCTACCAGAAGATCCCCTACCGCCTGCCCGAGCAGCCGACCGACGGTGGCTACGCCTACGGCGACGACCACAACACCGAGTACAACATTTGGGGCCGCTACACCGGCCGCAAAGTGTTTGATCCCAACAGCAATCTCGTCCTGCCCGAGTTCGAACTGCGCCGCTGGGAAATCCGCAATGAAAGCCCCGGCTGGCTCTTCAAACCCAACGAGCGCTACAACGGCTCCCAGCTCCTGCGCGCTGAACCCGGCTCCACGCCCTGATTTTTAGTTTCATGCCCACCACCGACCTGATCGCCGACCTCGAATGGCGCGGACTGCTCAAGCAGTGCAGCGACCTCGAAGCCCTCAAGGAAGCCCTCAAGACCCAGCAGACTTTCTACTGCGGGTTCGATCCGACCGCTGACAGCCTGCACATCGGCAATCTGCTTCCGCTCATGGCGCTGCGCCGCGTGCAGGAGCACGGGCACAAAGCCATCGCCATCGTTGGTGGCGGCACCGGTTTGATCGGCGACCCGAGCGGCAAGGCCAATGAGCGCACGCTCAACACGCCCGAGACCGTCGCGGAGTTCGTGAAGCGCATCGAGGTGCAGATTCGCAGCATCCTCGTTCCCGACAAAACGATCATCGAAAACAACGCCGACTGGATCTGCAAACTCAGCGCCGTCGAGCTGCTGCGCGATGTGGGCAAGCACTTCACCATCGCGTGGATGCTCGCGAAGGAATCCGTCAGCGCGCGCCTCGAGAGCGGCATCTCGTTCACCGAGTTCACCTACATGATTTTGCAGTCGTATGACTTCGTCGTGCTCAACGAGCGCCACGGCTGCACCGTGCAGATCGGCGGCAGCGACCAGTGGGGGAACATGACCGCAGGCATCGACCTCGTGCGCAAGCTGCGCGGCCAGCACACGCACGTCGTCACCTTCCCGCTCATCACCACCAGCTCCGGCAAAAAATTCGGCAAGTCCGAGGCCGGAGCCATCTGGATGGACCCGAAGAAGACCAGCCCGTATGCCTTCTACCAGTTCTGGGTGAACTCCGAGGACCCCGACGTGCCGCGCTTCCTGCGCCAGTTCACGCTGCTCTCGCATGCGGAGATCGAAGCCATCGAAGCCGAGCACAACGCCAACCCCGGACAGCGCAACGGCCACAAACGCCTCGCCGCCGAGGTCACGCGCCTGGTGCATGGCGAGGAGGAACTGCAAAAGGTCATCGACGCCTCCAACGCCCTCTTCGGCGGCGCCGATCTCGCCACCGCGGATGTGAACACGCTCATCGAAGCCACCGCGTCCGCTCCCACGACCGAGGTCGATCTCGCGAACATCCCGCAGATCGCCGAACTCCTCGTCACCCTCGGCCTCGCCACCTCCAAGGGCGACGCCGGCCGCCTGATGAAAGGCGGCGGCTTCTACATCAACAACGTCCAGGTCGCCGCCAACACGGTGCCCACCCTCACCGCCGAAAACTTCCTCGGCGGCAAGCTCTGCATCCTCCGCAAAGGCAAGAAGAGCTACGCGACGGTGCGGGCAGGCGGGGTGTAGCGCTATTCAACGATCACGAAATCATCTGGCCGAAGAAACAAATCGTACTCCGGACGCTTCTCGACGAAAACGGCTCTTGTATTTACCAAGAGGCGTTTGTTGCCTTGGGGTGTCTTGCGGATGATATAAATCCGTGGAGGCGTTCTTTTGCCGTTATACCCGCCTGTTTGGTTTAGAAGATTTGAAACGGTGGTGTCTTGTTGAGAGAGATCATATTTGCCTTCTTTCGTGACAGCTCCAAAGACGACGGCAAACTCCAGAGCACACTCGCTCGGGACGTGCTCCCCACAATCAAGAACGAGAACAGTCGCTGTCCTGAAGAAGTCTTTCTCCAACCCGGCTTTGATGTTGTCGGCCACTTCACGGCAGGTAAGCCCCTCAGCATTAAGCGCCCCAAGATAAGGAGCTTGGATCATGCCTGTGACTGAAACGACTTGCTGAAGCGCAGCGCGTTTGTCCTCAACGACTCGGATGGTAATAACATGTCCTATCTCAATTGGCTTCAGCCTGTCGAGTTCCGCCATGCTCGCTGGCATTTTCAGCGATGAGGCCGATTTACTTTCTGGTATGTGATATGGCTCAAAAGGTTTGAAGTTACAGGTTATCAATACCGTGGCCACTTTGAAATACTCTTTCTCCAGCCCGGTTTTGATCTTATAGGCCAGTTCACGGCATGTCAGATCCTCAGCTTTCGTCAGCCCGAGGTACGGAACCTGAACTTCGCCAGTAGCGGTAATGATTTGGTGAAGCTCCTCCCGTCTGTCCTCAATTATTCGAATATTGACGACATATTCAGGCCTTAATCGTTTCTGATTGTCGAGCTCTTCCATGCTCGTCGGAGCCTTCTGCCCTAGTGATGATTTTGCATCCTTGCCGTCTGCTGATGGCGTCAGCAGCACCGAGCAGATCAAAGCGCAGATGATGGCCGGGTTCATCGTCACGATGAGCAGCTTAGACAATCCGGTGACGAATTCACAAGATCATTCTGGCGCAGGATGGGCGAGATGACGTTCAATGGTGTGGTTGACGTTGCTGCTCGAAACATGCTTCCATGGGCAGATTGAGGGAAAACACCATTGCATGCACCGCAGGCCGCCAGACAATCGACTTTACGCCACTGAGCGATTCCATCGTGTTTTCATGGTTTTGTTCGCGCTCGCCTACGCGGTCCTGCTTCCGTTCATTTTCACGGGTGCCACATCGTGGACGGCGAGAAACTATGCGCCGCGACGGCGCTGGTGGCCGTTTACCCTGCTTTCGCTGCTGGCAGCGACGATCTCGTCGGCCTGCGTGTTGGTGGTCCATGTCACCCGCAATACCGAGGGCGACCTCGGCCAACTTCTCACGGCATGGGCTTTGTCCTGCCTCGTCTTCTTTGCCGTTCTGCTCCCTCACAGCATTGCCCGATTTCGCGTGTTGCAACAAACAAGGGGCGCTCGAAGAGCAATGCGGCAGCCTCAATGACAAGAGGGTCGTTCTGCATCCTGCACAAAGGCAAGGAGTGACAGTCACGCTCTGCAAAACTCAAACCATCACGCCTATTTCCGCTGCGCCCACTTCTTGCCGGCCGAAAGCGCACGCAGAGTCTCTTTCAGCCGGCGCTGAATCGTCTCCTCCTGCTTGGCGGTACTGATCCAGACTTTGTACTCGCGCTGGCATGAAACGCTCATCGAGTTGAAGCCGGCCGCAGCCGCCGGGTGCTTCCTGAGGGCTTTCGCAAGTGCATCCGGCATTGGCCACTCGGCGCGTTTCTTTTGCGGCGGCGGTTTGGCGGATTCGTCGGCATCCAGCGCCACGGCGGCATGCAGCAGGCGCCGGAACGACTGCGCATTGAGCTGGTCCAACCGGGTGACACGAATGGACAGGATGCTGGTGTTGGATTCGCCGCCTTCGAAGAGATCCGTGATCTCGCGCAGTTCGGTGCCGCGAAAAAAGGTAATGCCCAGATGTTTCCGGCAGGCACTGAGACCGCAGATGTTTTTCCGCCCGCTAAAACACAGCATGTGCCATTTGATTGACTCCGTCAGGTCCGGTTCCCAGCGCTGAATCCAGCCACGCACCTGTCGCGCCATGGCCTGCGAGAACTCGGGAGCGAGGTCCAGCCACGTTTCGGGATCGCGGGTGGGAGTGCGCGAGCAGTCCATGCAAACTCAGCCCACCGGCGTGAGCAGCACTTTACGCACGTCGAGCACGGCGCTCTTCGCTTTCGTCACCGGATCGATCACGAGGCGCGTCTTGCCGGCGCTTTTGATTTCGACCTCACCGACCGGCAGTTCGGACCACTTCTGAAAACCGCCGGTGTCTTTGACGGTGAACTTCAGCTCCTGCTCGCCCACTTTGACAGCGACCTCGCTGCCTTCGTTGCCGGTGCCGCAGCCGTGAACCACGGTCACCTTGTAGCGGCCCGGTTTGACGACATCGAAGTCCCATTCAGCGAAATCGTCCTCGCTGGTCCAGAAGCCGAGACAGTTCTTCTCGGGCTTCGGCTCATAGCGCATATTTTCCGACCACGTAGTGGCGCTGCCCGCCTCGAGGACAACGCTGCCATCCGCCGCCTGCTCGGGCGCAGGACCTTCTGGGGCAGGAACAAACGCCACCTGATGAATCGCGAGGCCCGCTTCAGCCCCTGTGGCCGCAGCAAACAGTGCGAAGGGATAGGTTCCGGGCTTGTCGATGTAAACCGTTCCATACACCGCACGTTTCGGCTGGTGGGAAGCGGTGAGCGTCTTCTTCAACGGCTGCTGGCCGAAGCGGAACTGCGAGCCAAGCGTGGCATGCTTCAGCGTGTAGGTCACACGCACCTCATAGCGGCCCCAGCGTTTCGCGGTAAAGTTGGTGCAGTCAAACTGCTCCCAATGCTGTGCCGACATCTGCTTGATGTCTTTCGGCTCGACGATGATCACACCGCGCTCAGGCTCACCCTCGCGTTCTGCCGGTTCATCACTGCCGAAACCGTTCAGGTCCACGGGGGCTGCGGCGATCACCGGTTCCTTTGGTTTGTCGGGCTCGGCGGCCGGAGCAGGCGCCGGTGCTGCAGCGGGTTTTTCTGCCACCGGTTCAGGAGCGGCCGGCTTTGCGGCGGCGGGCTGCTCTGACTTGCCGCAGGAATTGAGCGAAATGATCAGCGCAAGGGCGCCGGCGGCGGAGAGGAAGGCGTGGCGTTTCATGGTGGTCAGGGCCGCCATGATGCAGGCTCAGGCCACGCCCGCAACAGAAACGCACGGGGACTTTCGTCCCCGTGCGACTCGACTGCACTACCAATTACCCAAGAAATTCGGACCCGGCTCAGAAGCGGATGCTCATGTCCACGGTCACACGATTGTTGGTAAGACCATAAGGGCGCACCGCCGCGATCTCGTAGGCGAACCCGAGATCCACATTGTCCAGAACCCGGCTGCGGAAGCCGAAGCCCACCGTGCCCTGCGTGACGCCGTTGACGTTGCCGGATCCCAGATTGATCACATCGTAGCCGTTGCTGCGCAGGCCTGGAACGTTGGTGCCGTCATTGAGGTTGGTCCAAAAGTTCGCGGTGACGAACGGGATGAACCAGCGGCAGGTGTAGTAGTCCACCATCAGGCTGTAATGCGCGACGAGGTTCTGCTCGTTGCGCGTCACCGGAATACGCAGGCCGACATTGCCCGTGATGTGAAGGTCTCCGTAGCCCTTCGCGAACGACACGAACGGATTGAACTCGCCGCCGCCACGGCCCTGGAAGACTTCCCGGTCGCCTGTCGGGATGTGGAAGGTGAGGCCGGGGGTCAGAATGAACTGGTGTTCCAGGTCGTTGATCAGCGCATATTTGAAGCCCGCAGCCAGGTCCATCCAGCCATCGACGTCGAGACCGGGAGAATCGATATCGAAGTGTCCATCCTGTGTTGCGATGAGCGCAAGGCGGTCCGTCAGCGCATAACGGATCTGCAACGCGTACAACGTGGCATGCCCGCCTCCGGTGATGAAATTGTTGTCAATCGAGTGATAGACAAAGATCGGTCGGACTTCGGAGCGAATCACCGGATCTTCGAAGAAGATCGGATTCGTCACCGGAGAGATGGTGTTTGCCCTCCAGTCGAAAGTGGCTGCTTCCGCAACGGTATCTGCGGCTGTTGCGGTAGAAAATGACACGGCTGCGACAGCGCTGACACCCAGCGCAAGCAACCACCGGTTTCGGGAGTGTGGTTTGTTTTCCATGCATGTAACAAAGCATGCGCCGTATCGCTTTGATCCGCATGGATTGGCATCCACTAATCAAGTTATGCGACGCGCCTGAGACGCAATCTCTCAACGCGCCCACCAACTGCTGTACAACATGCCGTGATCGTGCTCCGTCTGCTGCTCACATGTGAATCCTGCAGCCCGCAGGCACGGCGCCGGATCAATCAACCGCCACCCCGGCAGCCTCGTCGCAAAGCGGAAGAACACATATAACAAACCCACGATCATCCGGCTGCGCCAACGACGCAGACCTGAAGATGCGATTTGAAAATCTGCGACCAACCACTGCGCATCTGATGTCGCACCACCGGCGATGACAGGAATCAACTGCTGCAATTGGTCTTCTCGAAAGCAGTCGAGAAAGAAGCAGGTGACGATGAGATCAAAGGAAGATGTCTGAGGCTGCCAGACCAACGCATCCGCCTGGATGAATTGCACCTTCGCGTCCGCCAACCCTTCACGCTTCAGGCGCATGCGCGCGAGATCGATCATCGTGCCGCTGGAATCGACCACCGTTGTTTGTGTGTGAGGAAATCGACGCAGCAGCTCGACGAGGAAGCGTCCGTTTCCCTCGCCATAGATCAGCACGTTTCGCGGCGGCGAAATCGCATCCAGCAGTGCGGTGCGACAACGCTGCAACCGTTCGCCGGCAAACAACGCCTCGATCCAGCGATAGTGCGGTGCCAGCCGGTCAAAACTCATGCTTCAGCATGAGCCGAAAACCACACGCCCCGCAACCTTCTCCGATTCCCTTCTTTCCCGCCTTTGATTTCCGGCCTAATTCGTCATTCCGAATTCCCCACTCGACATTTTCAAATGAAACTCACCTCCTGGAACGTCAACGGCATCCGCGCCTCCCTCAAAAAAGGTCTCCGTGCATACATGGACACCTGCGACGCTGATGTCATCTGCCTGCAGGAAACCAAGGCACAGCAGGAGCAGGTCGATCTCGACTGGTTTGGCGCTTACGACGCCGTCTGGAACAGTGCGGAAAAGAAAGGCTACTCCGGCACGCTCATCCTCAGCCGCGTGCCCTTCAAAACGACCACGCTTGGCCTCGGTATCGACGAACACGATCGAGAAGGCCGGCTCATCACCGCTGAGTTCCCGGACTTCTACGTCGTAAACGTTTACACACCCAATTCGCAGGCCGAACTCGCGCGTCTCGACTACCGCCTGCGCTGGGACGATGCCTACCGCGCTTATTTGAAGAAGCTGGAGAAAAAGAAGCCCGTCATCGCCTGCGGCGATCTCAACTGTGCGCATCAGGAGATCGATCTCGCCAATCCAAAATCGAACCGCATGAACCCCGGCTTCAGCGACGAAGAACGCGCCAGCTTCACCAAGCATCTCGCCGCCGGCTTCCTCGATGTCTTCCGCCAGTTTGATCCCAGCCCCGGCCGCTACACCTGGTGGACACAGCGCACGCCCGACGCACGAGCGAAGAACATCGGATGGCGCCTCGACTACTGGCTCGCCTCCGAAAAACTGAAGCCTGCGCTCAAATCATGTACCATCCGCGATGATGTGCATGGCAGCGATCACTGCCCGGTGGAGCTAGTGGTTGGCTAGCGCTTCGGTTTCTTGCTCTTCAAAACTTCTCTCGCCTTCTTCGGCAACGCATCGACGACGAGCTGATACGAGTGTTCGACCAGTTCACGCACGAGCTTTGGCGGCAGACTGCCGTCGAGCATGACGGTGTTCCAGTGCTTCTTGTTCATGTGCCAGCCGGGCTTGATGCCCTTGTGCTCGTCACGCAATTCGACGGCGCGTTCAGGGTCGCACTTCAGGTTGATACGCGCCGGGTAATCTTCCGGCACGGTGACGGCAAACATCTTGCCACCCACTTTATAGACTAGCGCCTCAGGTCCGAACGGCGTGGTTTCCTCCGCGCCGGGCAGACTCAGGCAATGGGCGATGACATCGGGCAGGTCCATGGGATGAACAATCTCACATCCGCCCGGAAAGCGCGCATCAAACCAGCATCAGCGCCGGGTTTTCGAGCAGCTTGCGCATTTCCGCGAGGAAGGTGGCGGCAACGGCACCATCGACGACACGATGATCGCCGCTGAGGCCGACCCACATGCGCTGACCGACAACGATCTGGCCCTTGTCATTGACGACAGGGGCGGAGCGAATGCTGCCGATGGCGACAATGGCGGCCTGCGGCGGATTGATGATGGCGGCGAACTGGTCGATGCCATAGGCACCGAGGTTCGAGACGGTGATGGTGCCACCCGCGAAGTCGTCGGGGCTGAGCTTCTTGTTCTTGGCCTTGCCGGCGAGATCTTTGACGCTCTGACTGATTTCGAGCAGCGTCTTGGTCTCGGCCTGCTTGATAACCGGAGTGACGAGACCGTCATCAATGGCGATGGCCACACTGAGGCCGACGGATTTGAATTTCACGATGGCATCGCCATCCCATGCGGCGTTGATCGCAGGTTGGGCCTGCGCGGCGCGGATGACGGACTTGAGGATGAAGTCGTTGACGGTGTACTTGTTGCCACCGTTCTTTTCCGCCGAGGCGTTGAGATGCGCACGGAACTCCATGAGCGGGCCGGCATCGACTTCCATCTGCAGGTAGAAATGCGGGATCTGCGTCTTCGACGCGAGCAGACGCTCGGCGATGATGTTGCGCATGCTGCTGGTGACGACGCGCTCGTCTTCGGGTCCGTAAGTCGGACGAATCGCAGGCGTGGCGGCCACGCGGCCACCGGCACCACCCGCAGGAGCATTTTCAACATCGAAACGAACGATGCGCCCGCCGGGGCCGCTGCCCACGAGTGCGGCGAGATCGACACCACGTTCTGCGGCGATCTTTTTGGCAAGCGGCGAGGCTTTGACGCGAATGTTGGAGTTGCCGGCGGCGGCACGGCTCCTGTGTTGAGGAGCCTGGGGAAGACGGGGGCCGGCGCTCGCGGTCTTCGTCGCGGCGTCAGCGGGTTTTTTCTCGGCGGCAGGTGCAGGAGCAGCTGCGGCCTGGGCTTTGGCGATCAGTTCATCCAAGTTCGCAGGCGCGGCTTCATCTTCTTCTAGAATGACGGCCAGAGGAGCACCGAGCGGGACCTTGCCCCCGGGCATGGCGATGAACTTGTGCAGCACGCCCTCGAACGGGCTGGCGTACTCCATGGTGGCCTTGTCGGTTTCGATGTCGGCAATGGCTTTGCCGACAGAGACTTTGTCCCCTTCCTTGACGGTCCACTTGGCGAGGGTTCCCTCGGTCATGGTGTCACTGAGCTTGGGCATTTCGATGAATTTGGGCATGGCGAAAACGGGATGAAATATTCTGGGTGCGAAGAGGAGGAAGAGAGAGATCAGCAGATGCCGAGCGCTTTGGCGACCACCACGTCAGCGGTCGGCAGCTGAATGGCTTCCAGCGGCGGACTGTAAATCGCAGGCGAATCGAGGCTGCACACACGCTGCACGGGGGCGTCGAGTTCGTCGAAGATGCGCTCCTGGATCATGTAGGCGATCTGGGCGCCGATGCCGCAGTAGGGCTTGTTCTCTTCGACATAGATGGCGCGATGCGTTTTCGCCACGGAGTCGAGGATGGTGTCTTCATCAAGTGGCCGGATCGTGCGGAGATCGACGACCTCGGCGCTGATCCCATGCTCTTCTTCGAGAATCTTCGCGGCTTCCAGGCAGGTAATGACCGCTTTGCCGTGGGCGATGAGCGAGATGTCAGAGCCTTCACGTTTCACATCGGCCAGGCCGAGGGGGATAAAGAGCTCACCGTCCGGCAGTTCGTCGTTGGCAGGCACGTCCCACTCTTCGCCGTAGAGCTTCGTGCTCTCCATGAACATGACGGGGTCATTGTCGCGGATGGCGGCCTTCATGAGGCCCTTCGCGTCGTAGGCGTTGCTGGGGCAGACGCACTTCATGCCGGGGAAGTTGGCCATGATGTTCTCCGGCGTGTGGGAATGGGTCGCGCCAACGCTGGTGCCGCCGTTGGCCGGACCGCGGATGACGATGGGGCAGTTGATCTTGCCGCCGGACATGTAGCGGACCATCGCGCCGTTGTTCACGATCTGGTCCCAAGCGACGGTGTAGAAGCTCCAAAACATCAGCTCCATCACCGGACGCACTCCCAGCATGCTGGCGCCGATGCCCATGCCGATGAAGCCGGCCTCGCTGATCGGGGTGTCGACCAGCCGCTTGTCCCCCCACTTGTCCCACAGGCCTTGAGTTACTTTATAAGCGCCGTTGTACTGGGCGACTTCCTCCCCCATGACCACGACCATGGGGTCACGGGCGATTTCTTCATCGAGGGCTTCACGGATGGCGTCGCGGTAGGTGATTCGGCGGGGCATGGCAGATTTGAGGGGGGCAGTAAGTCGGGGAAGGACGAGGCGGTGTCAAGCGGGGGGCTTGGCAGGTGCATCTGCCTCCAGAAGCCGGAAAAATGCCTTGTTTAGGCTCATTTTGTTAGGATTTCTTGATATTTTTTGGAAATGCTATTGACGACTCCCTCAAAGTTTAGTTGAAGGGAGGCTGCAAATTCTTCTCCTGTGCAACTCCTGCCCGGTTCATTCCTTTTTTCTGGCCGCAAACTTGCTCAAAAAAGACGAGCGAAGTCCCGATCGTCTGATACTATGACGACCCCCTGCGTCATGGCAGGGGGCAAAGACTTTGCTCTTTGCATCGTATTACCCAACTAGAACGCTCAAATATGGAACTCGACGGAGGCATCAAGATTTACCTGCGGGAGATCGGCAAGACTGACTTGCTGACCCCCGACCAGGAGGTCGAGCTTGCCGAACGCATCAAGCGTGGCGACCCCGAGGCCCGTTCGCACATGATCCGTGCGAACCTGCGCCTCGTCGTGAAGATCGCCCAAGATTACGCCAACTACGGCCTGCCACTTCTCGACCTCATTTCCGAAGGCAACATCGGCCTCATGAAGGCCGTGGAACGATTCGACCCGAACAAGGGTGGCAAGCTTTCAACCTACGCCGCCTGGTGGATCAAGCAGTCCATCAAGCGCGCCCTCGCCAACCAGTCCAAGACCATCCGCCTGCCCGTCCACATGGTGGACAAGATCAGCAAGATGCGCCGTGTCGCAATGGCGATGTCCGAGGAACTGGGCCGCGAACCGACCGACGACGAACTTTCCGAGGAAATCGGCATCGACCGCGCCAAGCTGAGCCAGCTCAAGGTCGCCTCCATGCGCCCGGCTTCGCTCGACGCACCGATCAGCGACGACGACAGCACCGAGTTCGGGGAAATCGTTGGCGACGAAAACGCGCAGACGCCGTTCGACCTGCTCTCGCACAAGAACATGCATAGCCAGCTCGACGGCTTGCTGACGGTTCTCGACGAGCGCGAACGCAAGATCATCGACGCCCGTTTCGGCCTCGCCGGCCAGAAACCGCGCACGCTGGAAGAAGTCGGCCAGGAGTTCGGCGTCACCCGCGAGCGTATCCGTCAGCTGCAAAACATCGCGCTGCGCAAGCTGCGCCGTGCGCTGCAGAAGAAGGAAGACCCGATTCCCAAGGCGCTGCGCAACGCCGGCGGCAAGAAGAAGCGGAAAAAAGCCGCCGCTGCCGAACCCGAGGACGAATAAGATCACTAAGCCGGAGTCTCGCGACTCCGGCTTTTTTGTTTTCTCGATGACTGGCGATTGGACGTTGCGCGAGCCAGCGTGACAAGTGCCCTATGCGCCTGTTGCCGGTTTTTACCACTCTTCTCTTCGTTGTTTCATGCACAACAACTCACGAACCACCTTGGCGAGAGATCACTACCTCTGACACGAGCAATCCACCGAGCCTGGTGGGTCGGTGGAAATCAAACACGGCTCCCACCGGCTACTGGATCATCAACCGGTATGCGAACGGACGTTATGCAAGCAAGTTCTATCTGTGCCATGATCTCAGCAAACCACACGAGATCGCCATGGAGTGGGGCCGCTGGGAGCTGGGAGAAAACAGTATCGTCATATCATTGATGGCACCAATTCGGAAGTACTGAGGCGATTTGTCGGCAGGTGGAAAGCATGGCCTGTGACCGGCCTGACGAATGATCGTTTCGATTTCGAGGTCAGTGATGGCTTCCGTTGGGAGAAGCGCGTTTCGATCACTGCCAGTCTCCCAGTCTTGAAACTGCCCGCACCCACTGCGAGAAACAGTCCGATCATGAGTCCCTACGGGTGGACTTCAAAGAAACATGGCGTCAATGAACCCGGGCTGAGAGACATTCCAGAATGGATATACTCAGAGCCGCCTTGAATCATCGCATCGGTTTCCGCAACGGCAGAAACTGCACGGCATCGGCGATGACCACCTTGTCCGTCTCCGTGCCGTCATTCGACACACACACCCAGCCTTGGCGACCGGCTTCAAAGCGAAACGTGCCCAGCGTGCGGAACAAGCGCCCGTGCTCCGGCTCCTGCTGCTGATTGATGCGCACCGTCGTGTCGTCGTCGGCGTGATGAATCGTCACCGCCGTCTTCGTGGAGCGCCGCACGTTGTAACAATGCGCCAGCCGCACCTCATACCAACCCGCCGTTGGTAGCTCTGGCGTGAACGTCACGGACTTGGTCCCCTTCCCCGCCTTCATGTCATGCAAGTAACCAATCCCCACATAGGGCGGCGTGTGCGTCGAGTATTCCCACTCACCCACAAGTTCCGCATTCGTTTCGTCCACCACGATGCCCGGCAGCTTCGCCGGATCAGCGACGATGAACTTCACCATCTCCGGACGATCCAACTCGCCGGGCGCGTGCTTGTTCGGAAGCGCCTTCGGATGCGGTTTGAGCGCCTCAACTGCCATGACGAAGCTGAAGAACGACAACACAAGCGCGATGGATGATCTGAATGAGATCATGTCGGCACATTGATCTGCGGAGAATCGGCGAGGAGGAACGCTCTGTCCGGCGCTTTTCGTCAGGTTCTGATCTCTAGCACGACAGAACCGGACTCAACGACTTGGTAGTTAGGATTTCGTTTGAGATGACGCTTTTTACCTTGGGGACCAGCAACTTTCCTAGATTTGGGCGTAAGGTTCGCGCGCCGCTTTTTAAGGTTTGAGGCATCGCGGTTTAGAACCATGAGGAGCGTCCGGCCCTTGTGTGGTGTGGGACAGAAGGGAGATCCAGAGGCATCGTCAAATTGGTGTAGCTCGACTGAGGCATCGGGGGATTGCAGACGGAACTGCGCAGTGGTCGAGGTCGCTGTGTTAAAGCTCTGACAGCTCTGGAGCGGGGTGTAAGCGCCCGTGGTGCCGTTTCGCCAGTTCACGGTGCCGGTCAGTTTCAAAACGCTGAGGTAACGAGGCATGATGTGCGATGGGTGAGAGGTTGATGAAATGCGGTTGGTGGATCATCCTTCAATGCCGATACTGAAGTTGTCATCGGTGCAGGTGTAGGGATCTTCCCCGGTTGTCTGCGGATCAGATTCCTCGGTCACTTCTTCGAGAACAGAGAGGTCCACAGACAAATAGTCCTCCGAGTAATCATACTCGATGACGTCTTCGTAGTAGCTACCGTCTGATTCGTAGCAGTCCACCGCAAAGCTCTCGATTTCGGGAACTGTGGTCGGATCGTATGGGTCGTCCCCGGGGTTATAGGTGCAAATGGTGTCGTCATCCTGTAGCAGGTAAGGGAGAGGCTCGGAGGTGGGTGGGCCTCCGCTTCCATCATCGATCCAGACCTCATCCTCGCTGATTCGCACGCGTGGCTTGCCATTCGAAGTCGATCGGGAAAGCAACAATAAGGGCATGCGCGTGGCCCTGACCACCCAGTACTCGCGTGTCACCACCTTGATGCCCTTTTGGGAGCTTCGGTTCTTTTTTTTCTTGGGTGGCGCGGCTTTCTTTTTTGCCACGGCATTTGGAGTCTTTTTTCGTGGAGCCGCTCTTTTGGCCTTGTCCTTTAGTGCGGCATTTTTCTTCGGAGCCACCTTCTTGGATTTCGTTTTCATGGCTGTGTGTTGTTTTGGGTTTCCCCACTCAGTTCCGTGCCTTTAAACGTGTCTGGTGGCGTTTTGTTGGTTTTTTCCGAATTTTTCTGCCATAGAACCTCATATACCTGCATCGGTTGTTGGATGCCTTTTACCTGATGAGTGCCTATGCTGCGGGCGGTGGAAGCCAGTTCCGGGTCACTGCTAGCGACAGCATCGAAAGTGGTCTGGGAAATCAGGATGCGGCCGCTGCCAGACAAAGACTCCAGCCTGGCAGCAAGATTTACCTCGCGGCCAAAGACGGTGTAGTTCGAAAGGTGTGCTTCCGAACCCATGAATCCGGCGGTCATGAGGCCTGTGTTGATGCCCGTGCCGAGGGTGAGGAGCGCATTCAGAGGCTGAAGTGGCAGACTTTGAGCCTGGCGAACTTTGTTTTCCATTTCGATGCGCTCGTTCTCAGCCTTTCGTGTGGAGTTCAGAACATGCAGGCCCTGCTGCACCTCGACAGCCGCACGCACCGCCTTCGCGGCATGATGCCTTTCGTCCAGAGGGGCGCCCCAAAAGGCCATGACGCAATCCCCCATGTATTTGTCGAGCGTGGCCCCATGTTTTTTGATCGTGTCCACCACGAGTGTCAGGTAGAGATTCACTGTGTTCAAGGCGTGCTGGTCCCTGACGGCTTGCCTGTGGACGGGATCTGCTTCCTGGTCGTCCGGCAGGAGACCGATTCTATCCAGCCGTGAAGCATCTGTCAGCACCGTGAAGTCACGTATGTCGGCAAAAAAGACGGTCATTACTTTCTGCTGAGGTGCCCAGGAAATCTGAGGCTGATCCAAAATCATCTCTAACAGCCGAGGCGACACAATCTGCTGGAAGATGCTACGCAGACGGCGTTTGTGGCTTTTCTCGATTAGCAGTCGGTAGAAAGTCATCGTCACATGAGTAATGCTCGTTGCTCCGAGTAACGGGATTGCCATTGGCAGCCATAGTCCCTTTAAATGGAGCAGCCACACACTGCACGCCACATATCCCGCGCTGAGTATGACCGCCGCCGCCGTGGCCCATAGCGCGCGCAACTTCCACGACAGTACGCTGACAGCCAACATCAACGCCAGCGTGATCCCAATCCGAGTCACAGGTCCTGGGGTGTGAATGAAAGCACCGCGCATCATGGCATCCGCTATGTTCCAATGAGTGGCGCAGTAAGGTGTGCGCGGACCCAGCGGAGTCGGCCCGGCATCGGCCAAAGGAGGGTTTGCACCAAACGAGCCGACAATCACCAGCCGGTCCTTCCAAAAAGAGGATTCATCACCCGGCTTCCGTCTCCGTTCCGCATCCCCCAGCATTTCTACAAATGAACGGTTGTGAGCGGAAACCGCCGCGGCCGATGGTAGTCTCCAAGGGATAATGAGTCTTCCGTGGCCATCGAGGGGGATCTGATGCCATATGCCCTGTCGATCCGGCACCGAGAGCTGCCATGGCGTGATTTGTGCATGATCCAAATCGAGTCCCATGCCCAAAGCCGCGGTCTGGATGCCAAGCTGCCAGATGCGTCCCGCCACGGGATCGTCCACCACTGGACTGACACGTCGCAGCACTCCATCCGCATCCGCTCGCCCCACCGCATGCCCCACAGCAGCAGCAGCCTTTGTAAATGGCACCGCGGGCATGACCACATCGTCACCAGGGCGGGAAGGATCCATGGGCGCACCGAGAACAACATGCCCGCTTTGCTTCAATGCACCTATAAAAACACCATCGGACGACACCGGCTCCAAGCCGCTCTTGGTGGGCGCTTTGTCTTCGGGTCTCAAGCGTGTGAAGAAAATATCATAACCAACACTCCTGGCACCCTGCGCCTTCAATTCCCCGAGGATCACACCGTGAATCCAGCGTGGGACGGGCCAACTCACATCCAATTTCTCCTTCAGTCTTGCGGCGCTTCGCTCATCCACATACACCACTCCCACTTGCTTGCCCGCTTCCGCTGGCAGCCTCTCCTGACGCAAACGCCAGTCATAACTCGCCACCTCAAACCGCTGGATGAATTCCAACGCACCCTTCTCATTCGCCAACCAGTCCAGACACACCATCAGCACGCCCATGACTAGCGTGATGATTTGGGGCGCAAAGCGAAGGACGCGAAAGTTCACGGTTCTCCGCGTTTATAACACGAAAATTGCTACCGCCAAAAATTACTTGCCGGTATTCTCACTCAGCAAATAGCCGAGCAGATTGATGAACGCCTCTTCATCCAGCGTCTGCCCGAACACTGGCGGCATGAGTGACATCGGCGTCGTTTCATCCTTCGCGAGATCGTTCTTTGACACGCGGTGTTCCTGTCCTGCGGCATCGGCGAGAATGAGCACCTGGCCGGCTTCGCCCTTGAGAAAGCCGCTCATCGTCGTGCCATCCTTCAGCGTCAGCGTATGCAGATGGAAGTGCGCATCCACATTGCGGTTCGGATCGAGGATGTCCTCGCACAAACGTTCCACGCCACGCGCGCCAATGCCATCTAGCTGCGGGCCGATCAGGCCGCCCTCGCCGCCAATGCGATGACACACCGCGCAGTGTGTCTTAAAGAGCGTCTTTCCCGCCGTCGCATCCGGCTTAGCCTTCGCAAACGACGCCGCACGCGTGGCGATCAAGGCATCGAGTTGCTTCCGCTGCGCAGGTGACACCGGCAAAGGCGGCGGTGCATGCCGTGGCGGCAGATACCCCGACAGTTTCTCGCGGAGCGCTGCAGGCGCGGTGTGCTGCAGCATGACGGCGAGCGTCTTCAGAGCATCGCGCGTGCTGTCCTCGGTTTGAAAATCATTCACGCTGACCACTGCCGGCTCGATGCGCGTGACGCCGAGCCATGCGTAGGCCTTTCCATCGTCGCCATCGACAATCTCCAGCCGCACGGTCTCAGCCGCATGCTTGGAAAGATCGAACTCGGCACGCTGACACACATCATTGCGCGGCGGGAACACGCTGGCGAGCGTCTCACCGCTCTTCGCATCGACCACACGCACGAGGTTCTTGTCATGCACCTCGGCTTTTGGAGGTCCGCGGTGTCCGTTGATCCAGAAGGTGAGCTTCGCAGGCGCGGCGAAGGTTTTCGATTTCAAAACACCTGCGCGCCTCTCCTCATCGCCGCCACCCTTGATCATGCTCTGCAACACCTGCGCCTCCGTGCCATCCGCACACTTCCGCGTCTGCAACGACCACTTCGGGCCATTGTCCGCCGTCGCGGTCGAAATCCACGCGGGCTCAGGTCGGTTGTTCGTTTGCGTCAAAAGCTGCGTCGCCAGTTCCTGCGCCCATTGCAGCAGCTCTGCGTTTGCAGGTGCTCCGCGTTCGCTGAGGCCGTTGTGGATGGATTGAATCAGCTCGACTTGATCTGCCAGAGATGCGTTGGCCCGAGCGTGTTCCTGACGAAGCAGTGCTTGAACCAGCTCATCGTCTCCATGACGTGCAATGTGCGTCAAAATGTCGGGCGGAATGCGTTCGAGGCTTTTGGCATGCTGAAAGAGAAACGCTGAAGCGCTCGCAGTGGGAACTGCTTTGATCACATCAACAAACCAAGCCTTGTTCACTACACGTTCGTTCCAATTCTGAGCCTCTGGATCCTCCAGCACTCCTGGCCGCGAGAGATAGTCCCTGAGCAGCAGTTGAAGCGAATACACATATGCATCGTCACCTAGCTCGTAGGTGCGTGGGGTGTCTCGCCCTGGAGGAGAAAGGAGATTGTCGATGAGTCTGGTCATCCACTCCAGCGTATAGCGCCGCCATACATCATCGACATCCATCAGATCAGGGCGATGAAGCATCGTTTGTGTGACAGCACGGCCGGCGGCACTGCCGCGGGAGTCGAACACAATGCTTAAATTCCATTTCTCCCAAGGATGCAGAGGCTCGTAGTTGCCGATGATCTGGGCGGCATGCGACATCACAAGTCCATACTGGTTGTCGGGTATGAGCACGCCAGCGTCATCACGTTGATCTTCGACCCATACACCCCCGGTATGGAGCGCGCGCATCTCGCAAGACACAGCAAATCGTTCGCCTAGATAGGAAAGGGCCCAAAGAGTGTGTGCAGAGCGTAGATTCCGTTTGATGCAGAACACTTTTTCGTTTGGGAAGTCGCTCGGGTCATTTCCAGTGAAGCCCTTGGGAGTCCGATCTCCCATCGGTGTGAATTTGGTAGGAGCTCCGAACTCTTCGGGCTCGAAGATGCTTGTGAACTCCGGCAGCCACTCCCTGGAGCCTCGCCGTCTCACTTCACGCAGCGCAAGATGCCTGCGAGTGAGATTCGGATTGCCCAATTCGTCAGCGATCTCCTTTGCAGGCATGGCGGTGAAGTCGTTCGGCAGTGCTTTCGTGCCCTTCTTCACCACCCGCCAGATCCTCCCGCGTTCCTTGTCACGCTGCGGATGATCGAGGGGGACTTCGTAGTGGCCGATGATCTTGTTGTAGAAGTCGGCGATGTAGAGCGCGTTGTCGGGGCCGAGCTGGAGGTCGACGGGGCGGAACCAGAGGTCGTCGCTGGTGATGAAATCGGGCTGCTCGTTCGCTTTCGGCGTGGAGCCGGTGAAGGTGACCTTGTCGTGGTTCACGCGGGAGGTGACGACGTTGCCGACGAAGGTGTGATCGTCCCACTCCGGGCCCCACACGCCGCCGTCGATGTAAACGATGCCGCAGATGCCGGTGGAGCCGTGGCTGTGCTCGCACATCACCGGCGCGAAGCCGAGTCCATCGTGCGGTTTGCCAAAGCTCGGATAATACGCGCCTCGAATGAGCTGGTAGATCGGCGAGCTGTGGCAGTCGGCGCTGTAAAGATTGCCGTAGCGATCCCACGCGAGCCCAAACGGATTCACCTGGCCCCAGGTCCACGGCTCGACACGTGAGCCATCCGGTTTGAAGCGAAACACGTTGCCGCTGTGCAGATCGAGCGTGCTGCCGTCCTTCGCTTTGAAATGCGACGTGTTGTTGAAGCCGTGCGTCGCATACACCCAGCCGTCGAGGCCGAGGCGGAAGCTGCTGCACATGCCATGTGTGTCCTTTTCATAGCCGAGCGGGCCGAAAAGCACCTCACGCACGTCCGCTTTGTCATCGCCGTCCGTGTCGGCGAAGTACCAGATGTTCGGAATGCTC
>NZ_JAGRPF010000051.1 GCF_020439865.1 Prosthecobacter sp. | reverse complement strand
GATTCATTCTCGGCGCCGGGGACGGCACCACCCAGGGCACTGCATGGGTTGAAGATGAGGACGGCCAGAACATATCGGACGTGCGCAGCCTGGACAAAACCAACAAGATCATCTCGCGCACGACCGGAACGGACACGATCACCAGTGAAGCCTCGCTCTCCAGCCTCAACAATGACGGCTTCACACTCAACTGGACCACAGTGCCAACGTCGCCATGGCAGGCTCTTTACATCGCGTTCGATTCCACGGTGTCCAACGGAACCTACCGGCTGGACTGGAGCGCCCCTCTGGCAGGCGAAGTAAATCTGATCTCGGGACAGTCACTCAGCCTCAACATCGAGAATGCCGGCTCTGCTGACTTCACCGTGCTCTACGACAGCAGCACTTATCCTTCACGGGTTGACCTGCCAACAAACACCGTCATTCATACCGATTCGGTCCAGGTGTATGATGCTCCGTATCCAGGCGGCACTGCAACCACGGCACCGAATCTTGGCCAAAAGGTGTATGTCAGAGTCACTGTCGGGGATCCCTTCGGTGCTGCTGACATCACCACCGTCCCCTTCACCATCGATGCACCCGGGACCGCCAGCGACGTCTCCGCCACACTGACGGTGGCGAACGTCGTCGCGACCACTGCGAACACCAAGACCTTCCAATACGTCTGGACCGCAGGAAACATTGAAGGCCCAGTCACCATCACCGCCAACGCGAAGGAAGGCTACGAGGACACGATCTCCTCCTCCAAGTCGGTTGTCGTCGTCCTCAGCGGACTCGACCTCGGCACACCGGGCTTCGCCACCTTCACCACCGGATCCGATGGCACGGACACCACCACCTTTGCGCTCAATGAACAGGTTGCCGTGCGCGTGACGGACATCGATCAGAATCTCGACAATGCTGTCGCCGAGACACTCCCCGCCACCATCACCAGCAGCAGCGGTGACAGCGAACAGGTCACACTCACCGAAACAGGCCTCGATACCGGCGTCTTCGTTTACGTCATCCCGGTCAGCTCAACCGTGGCCGGCAGCAGCAACAACGGCACGCTTTACGTCCCCGCTGGAGCCGTTTTGACCCTGACCTATGTGGACCCCACCGATCCCACCGACACCAGCAGCGCAACCGCGACCACACCGGCTCTTACGCCGGCGGTTTCAGTGGTCACCACCCTCCTCTCCCCCGCCGACGGTCAGATCATCGTGGGTGAAACAGCGCAATACCGCATCCGCGTCACCAACACGGGCAACACAACACTCAACACCGTGCAGGTCGTGGACACATTCCCTTCCGGCAGCCTGATCTACACCTCGGCCTCCGTAGCTCCCGACACGGTGGCCGGCGGCAGCCTGACATGGTCGAATGTGGGGCCGTTGAACTCAGGACAAAGTGTGGATCTGCTCGTGAACCTCACCGGTCTCGCCGCCGCGACTCCCGCCGTGAACACGGTGAATGTGACCACCGGCGGCGGCCCCACCGCTTCGTCGAATGCCTCAGTCATCGTCACGCGGCCGGCGGTGACCGTGACCAAGACCCTCGTCAGCCCCAATCCTGGTCCTGCGAACAAGGGCGACGATGTCGTTTTCAACATCACCCTGCAAAACACCGGCACCACAACGCTCACCACACTGCCGCTGGAAGACACCTTCAGCGACGCCAACTTCGAATACGTCTTCGCCACCATCACACCGGATGCCTTCGGCGCCGGCAGCCTCGTGTGGAATGATGTCACTGACACCAGCAGCCTCGCCGTCGGCGAGAGCTTCACCGTCACCGTCACGCTTCGCGCCAAGGGCAACGCCGACCCGGCCAACAATACAGCAACCGTCTCCAACGCCTTTGATGCAAACGGCGATCCCGTGCCTCCTTCAACCAGCGCCGCCAGCCTGCAATTGCTCGCCGCCACGATTTCCGGTTCGGTGTACGAGGACAAGGG
The DNA here is from genome assembly GCF_020439865.1 of Prosthecobacter sp. Lineage (GTDB taxonomy): Bacteria > Verrucomicrobiota > Verrucomicrobiia > Verrucomicrobiales > Verrucomicrobiaceae > Prosthecobacter. The sequence continues at coordinate 132,992 of NZ_JAGRPF010000051.1, read as the reverse complement.
TGCGCCGGGCTTTGGCGGCGGAGATGCTGGACTGAAAGACGTGACGCTCACCCTCTACAGCGATCCGAATGCTGACGGCGATCCCGCGGACGGCAAAGTCATTGCTATCACCACCACGGACAACACCGGCTACTACGAGTTCCTCAATCTCGGCACCGGGCGCTATGTCGTCGTCGAAGAAAATCTCCCAACCTACGTGAACGTCGCAGACACTGGCGGTCCAAATGACGACCGCATCCCGGTGAACGTCACCACGCTCACCACCTATCCCAACAACAACTTCCTCGACATCATCCCCATCCCCCTCGACTTCGGTGACTGGCACGGCAGTGGCGCCGCCACAACGACAGCCAGCACCATCGTGACCACCAACATCCGCCTTGGTGAGAATGTGGACAGCGAAGACAGCGTCGTCCCCAACGCGGACGCGACGGCAGATGGAGCCGACGAAGACGGCGTCGTCATGCCAGCCACTCTCATCCAGGGAGCCGTTCTGACGATCCCCGTCAATGTCTTCAATCTCAACACCTCCGGCCGCTATCTGCAGGCGTGGATCGACTTCAACAACGACGGAACTTTCGACAACACCGATCTGGCCGGCGGCGGCGAACGCATTTACAACGCCGCCGTTCCTGCAGACGCTTCGCTGAAGACCATCAACATCAATCTCAGCGTCCCACTGAACGCCAGCATCGGCCTCAAGCGCGGTGTGCGCTTCCGCTTCACCGACGACGCGGCCACCACACCGACCAGCAGCGGTGCCAGGGGGGAAACGGAGGACTATGTCGTGGACATCGCCGCGCCCACATTGGACTACGGTGACTTCAGCGGCGTCCCTTCCGCCGGCAGCACTGCGAGTGCCTCCATTAAAATGGGAGCACTGACGGATGTGGAGGGCTCTCCAAGAACCAACAGCGACGCCACGGCCGACGACCTCGACGCCTCGGATGACGAAGACGGCGCCACCGTTCCCACCACCGTCACCGCAGGAGCGACTGTAACGATTCCTGTCCTCGTGACCAACACGAGCGGCAACCCGGCCTACCTGAATGCGTGGATCGACTTTGGCAACAACGGCAGCCTTGCCGACACGGGCGATCAAATCCTCAGCGACATGGTCATCGCCACTGGGACGAATGCGGCCACGGTCAACGTGACCTTCACCATTCCCCCGGGAGCCTCCATCGGAAACGGCCGCGGCGTACGTTTCCGCCTGACGGACATCCCGTCCCCCGGTCCCGCCGGCAGCAACGGCGTGGGTGAAGTGGAGGATTACATCGTGTCCATTGCGGCACCGACGCTCGATTTTGGTGACCTCGACATCTTCCCCAATGCCAGCAGCATCGGAACGGGAACGATCAGACTCGGCGCCACAATGGACGTTGAAGGACAGGCGGCAGTCAATGCCACCGCCACCGGTGACGACCTCAATGGAACCGATGATGAAGACGGAGTGATCATTCCCGCCGCCATCACACAGGGCACGGGAACCAGCATGACGGTGAACGTGACCAATACGAGCGGTTCCACCGCCTACCTCAATGCATGGATCGATTTCAACGGCAACGGCGTGCTCACCGACGCGGGTGAACAGGTGGCCTCAAACACCGCGATCGCCAACGGCACCTCCAACTCGAACAGAACCGTCAGTTTCACCGTGCCGACGCTCGTCAAAACAGGCACTGTCGGCGTGCGTGTGCGCCTCACCAGCGTGAGCAGCCCCGGACCCGACGGTCAGGACGGCAGCGGCGAAGTGGAAGACGTCATGACGAGCATCACCGCCAGCTACGACTTCGGCGACTTTGCCGGATTCCCGAGCGCGAGCAGCAAAACCAACAGTTCTCTTCGAATCGGCACCCTCACCGATTCGGAGGGCGGCCTCGACACAGACAACAGTGCCATGGCGGACGATTTGAACGGCGTCGATGACGAAGATGGCGTGACCATCCCCGCCGAGATTGCCCAAGGTGCCGTCAACAGCCTGACCGTAACCGTCTCCAACACCAGCGGAGCCACGGCGTACCTGAACGCGTGGATCGACTTCAACCGCAACGGCGTGCTTACCGACTCGGGTGAACAGATCGCCAGCAACACGGCCATCGCCACCGGCACCTCCAACAACAACCGCGTCATCACCTTCACCACACCAGTCAATGCCACGCAGGGGCAGACAGCAGTGCGTGTTCGCCTCACCAGCATCACGACCCCTGGACCAGACGGCCTAGATGGCAACGGCGAAGTGGAGGATCACCCAACAAGAATTGGAACTCCCACGACCGACTTCGGCGACGATATCGACTTTGCGAACGCCAGCAGCACCGTCGTCAGCGGCCTTCGAATCGGCGCCTTGGTCGACACCGAAGGATCCCCCACCAAGACGGACAATGCCGATGGTGACGACAACACCGCCACGGACGATGAAGATGGCATCACCTTCCCATCCCTGACGGCAGGCCAGCCGGTGACCCTGCCCGTGAACGTGACCAACACCACGAGTTCAACGGCTTATCTCAATGCCTGGATCGACTTCAACAACAACGGCGTCCTCACCGATGCTGGAGAGCAGATTGTCACCAACATGCCGGTCCCTGCAGGAACTTCCGACGGCACACAGACTCTCAACTTCAACGTGCCCACCAATGCCGTCACGGCGGCCACCAGCCTCGGCACGCGATTCCGTCTGACCGACATTCAGGATCCCGGTCCGGTCGGGGCCGCCGGTTTCGGCGAAGTGGAGGATCATCCCGTCATCATTCTCGCGCCGCTGACTGACTTCGGTGACTTCAGCGGTCTACCGGACGTTTCGAACACCGCCAGCACCAACCTGCGTCTCGGTGCTTCGGTGGATACGGAATACAGCTCCACCCGCAACGCCACCGCCACGGGTGATGACGTCACAGGCGTGGATGACGAAGACGGAGCCACCATCCCTTCGATGATCGCAGGCGCCCCCGCCACCATCAGCACGGTGGTCACCAACAGCACCGGATCGAGCGCCTTCCTGAACGCCTGGATCGACTTCAATCACAATGGTGTGATCACTGACCCAGGCGAGCAGATTGCCAGCAACGTCGTCATCTCTTCCGGTACTTCCAACGCTACACGGTCCATCAATTTCACGGTCCCTGCCGCCGCTGTGACAGGTATGGATCTCGGAGTTCGGGTGAGACTTTCCACGGACTCATCGCCAGGATCATTCGGTGCGGGCGGCGTGGGTGAAGTGGAGGATTACATCGTCAACATCGCCCCGCCGACGACGGATTTTGGAGACGCGGCCGCTTTTGCCAATGCCAGCAGCATTGCCAGCACGACGTTGCGCCTTGGAGCACTGGTTGACACGGAGTACAGTCCCACCACCAACGCCATGGCCACCGGAGACGACACCACCGCTCTCGACGACGAGGACGGCGTTGAGTTCCCCACGCTTACTGCGGGAGGCCCGGCCACCATTCCGGTCACCGTCACAAACACAACTGGCTCAGTGGCCTATCTCAACGCGTGGATGGACTTCAACGTCAACGGAGTGCTCACCGATCCGGGCGAGCAGATCGCCACCAACGTGCCAATCCCGTCAGGCACGGAGAACGCCACCCAAAACATCGACATCAACCTGTCGTCCTCGGTGCTGACCGGTGTGAACATCAGCACGCGTTTCCGTATTACCAACACCAGCAGTCCGAAACCGACCGGAACCAACGGTGTCACTACAAGCGGAACAATCAACGCTTCACCTTCGGCAGACTCCTGGCTCAATGCCAACGCCACCACGACCAATTACGGCACCACCACAACGATGAGGGTGGACAGCTCATCTGGCGGCACCGGAAACGGGCGTCCCGTGGTACAGTTCGACGTCTCGGGGGTTCCCGCCGGAGCCACGATCACTTCGGCGACCATGCGTTTGAACGCAGTGGCCGTGAGCGACACCTCGAACCGGAGGATTCGCGTCTATCCGCTGACGCAGTCCTTCACGGAAAACGAAGTGACCTGGGCTCAAAGAAGCTCAGGTGTCAATTGGAGCAGCTCGGGCGGGTCCTACGGTTCGGAACTCGCCAACACAGTGGTCAACACAACAGGCCAGTACACTTGGTCAAGTGACGCACTGACCGCACAGGTGCAAAGCTGGATCGACACACCATCCAGCAACCTCGGAGTACTGCTCGGAGACACGGCTTCGGGCACGGTAACCAAGGATTTCGCGACCAAGGAGTATGGCACATCCAGCCTGCGTCCTGTACTCGTTGTCTCCTACACGGTGGAATCCACGGACGGCATCGGCGAGGTTGAAGACCATGTCATTGTCATCCAGCCGCCCACCACGGACTTCGGCGACTTCAGCGGTTTCGCCGACGCCTCGCAGGGCGTCAATCCCGCGCTTCGACTGGGTGCCGAGCTCGATGCCGAGTTTTCCTCCACACGAAACGCCACCGCCACGGGTGATGACATCACCGGCACGGATGACGAAGATGGCGTCGCCCTGCCCTCCATGATTGCGGGACAAACGGTGATCATCCCTGTGACCATCACCAATACCACAGGCGCCGACAGCTTCCTGAACGCGTGGATCGACTTCAACAACAACGGTGTGCTCACCGACTCCGGTGAACAGATCGCCACCAACATTTCCGTTCCAACCGGCACCACCAATGGCGTGACCAATTTGACCGTTACGATCCCTGCCACCGCCGTCACGGGCACCAATATCGGCGTGCGCTTCCGCCTCTCCGCACCCAGCGGTCTTGGCCCTACTGGCACCAATTCGGTGGCCGGCGAAATCGAAGATTATGTCGTGAACATCGCCGCACCGACGACCGACTTCGGCGACCACTCCAGTCTCTCACCTGCCAGCAGCACCATCAGCACCAGCCTCCTGATGGGCTCGAAGGTGGATGCGGAATACGTGGCCACCACGAACAGCGTGGCAACGGGCGACGACACCACCGGCATCGACGACGAAGACGGAGTCGCCATGCCGGCGGTGCTTGACCCAGGCACCACCGCCACCCTGCCGGTGACCGTGGTGAACACCACCGGTGCCAACGCCTGGCTGCACACGTGGATTGATTTCAACAACGACGGCGTGCTCAATGACGCGCTCATCAGCAACGGTGGCGAACGCATCGAGGCGGCACGTCTGATTCCAAGCCAGAACACCGGCACCATTTTGCGTGAATACTGGACCGGCATCAGCGGCACCAGTGTCTCCAACCTCAAGAGCAACGCAAACTATCCCAACAATCCCACCGGCTACGACTACCGCACCAACTTCACCGCACCGGTCGATTGGGCGGACAACATGGGACAGCGCATGCGCGGCTGGATTTATCCACCCGTCAGCGGCCAGTACACGTTCTGGGTATCGGGTGATGATGAGACACAGCTTTTCCTCAGCACTGATGAAACCCCGGCCAACGCCACGATGATTGCCAACGTGCCAGTCTGGACGGGATCGCTGGAATGGACGAAGTACACGAGCCAGAAGTCGGTCAAAATCACGCTGGAGGCAGGCAAGGCCTACTACATCGAGGCCTTGATGAAGGAGGGCAGCGGTGGCGACAATCTGGCAGCGGCCTGGGAGCTTCCTGGCACCAGCACGGGTCCGGTGGTCATCAGCGGCCAGTATCTGGCACCTTGGACCAGCGGCCAGGTTTTCAGCGGCTCCCAGCAGATCAAATTCACGGTGCCGGTGGCCGTCAATTCCGGCTCCAATCGTGCCGTGCGTTTCCGTCTGAGCAATTCCTCCACCACAGGCCCCACGGGAGCCTCGGGCACAGGTGAAGTCGAAGACTACGCCACTGCGATCAGCTCGCCGACAAACGACTTTGGTGACTGGAGCGGTGCGGCAATTGCCTCCAATGGCGTCAACTCCAACCTTTTCATGGGAACGATCATCGATGCCGAGTATGTCGCCACCACCAACGCTTCTGCCACCGGTGACGACCTCGAAGGAATCGACGACGAGGACGGTGTGGCGCTTCCTCCGCTCACCGCAGGCGGTGTCTTCAGCACACCCGTGACCGTGACCAACCTCACCGGCGCCCCAGCTTATCTCAACGCGTGGATCGACTTTAACAACAACGGTGTCTTCACCGATTCAGGCGAGCAGGTCGTCACCAATCTCATCGTGGCCACAGGCAGCACGGGCACCACCCTCAATCCCTCCATCACAGTGCCTGCAAACGCAGCCACCGGCACGAACGTGGGTGTTCGCTTCCGATTGACCACCACCAGCGCACCGGGAGCCACTGGCTCAGGCGGAGGCGTTGGCGAAGTCGAAGACTATGTCGTAAACATCGCGGCCCCGACCACGGACATGGGGGACTTTTCAAGGTTCGCCATGGCGAGCAGCACCGCCAACAACTCTCTGCGGATCGGACCGATGGTGGATGCCGAATACACCGCAACAACCAACCTCACCGCCAGTGGTGACGACACAACCGGAATCGATGATGAGGATGGCGTGACCGTGCCATCCATGACAGCCGGCTCGCCAGGAACCCTGCCGGTGATCGTCACCAACAGCAGCGGATCCACCGCTTATCTGAACGCGTGGATCGACTTCAACAACAACGGCCTGCTCACCGATCCTGGCGAACAAATCGCCACCAATGTGGTGGTTGCCACCGGAACATCCAACAGCACCCGCAACCTCAGCTTCACAGTTCCAGCGGACGCAGCAACCACAGTCTCTCTCGGTCTGCGCGTGCGTCTCACCTCGGTGTCTTCGCCTGGAGCCACCGGCAGCGCGGGCCTCGGCGAGGTGGAGGACCATGTCGCCGTCATTTCCAAACCGCCTCTGGACTACGGCGACTGGATCGGTCTGGCCGATGCATCTTCCACTGTAGACCCTGGACTGAGACTGGGAGCACTCGCAGACACAGAGTACGTGTCCACGCGGAATTCCACCGCCTCCGGTGACGACAATACGGAGCTGGACGACGAAGACGGTGTAACCCTGCCCGCCTTGACCGCAGGTGCGCCCGCCACCATCCCGGTCGTCGTGACCAACACCACCGGCGCGCCCGCATATCTCAACGCCTGGTTCGATTTCAATAATAACAGATCAATGGCCGACACGGGTGAACAGATCGCCTCCAACATCATCATTCCGTCAGGGGCGACAAACACCACGGTCAACTTAAACGTGACCATCCCCGCCGACGCAGCGACGGGTGCCAGCATCGGCCTGCGCGTCCGGCTCACCAGCGTCAGTTCCCCCGGTGTCACCGGTCTCGCCGGTATTGGAGAAGTCGAGGACTACACCGCAAACATCGCCGTGCCGGTGACCGACTTCGGCGACTGGAGTGGCGCGGCGGACGCATCCAACATCGCCAGTTCGGATCTTCGCATGGGCGCACTGGCAGACACCGAGTTCGTCTCGACAAGAAACTCGGCCGCCACGGGCGATGACCTGACGGGCAGCGACGACGAGGATGGCGTCACCATGCCTGTCCTCACTCCTGGCAGCACGGGCAACGCCACCGTCGTGGTCACCAACAACACCGGTTCTGCCGCCTACCTGAACGCTTGGATCGATTTTAACAACAACGGATCGTTCACCGATGCTGGCGAGCAAATCGCCACCAACATTGTCGTGGCGCACGGCACCAATGGCACCAGCCAGAATCTCTCCTTCAATCTTCCGGTTAATGCCGTACCGGGTTCGCGCGGCGCCCGTTTCCGCCTGACCACGGCGCAGGATCCAACTTCTGTCGGCTCGGGAGGCCTGGGCGAAATCGAAGATTACATGGCGGTCGTCAGCTGTTTGCCTTTCAGCGTCAATCCGGCCACACCTGCCGCTCCCGTCGTTGGAACCGCTTACACTCAGACGCTCACAGCCAACGGCGTCAATCCTCCCTTCACCTACACCGTCACCAGCGGCAGCCTGCCTGCCGGACTCAGTCTCGACAGCAACACGGGGGTGATCAGCGGCACGCCCACCACGTCCACCACCGCCAATTTCAGCATCACCGCCACCGACTTGAACAGTTGCACGAGCACGCGCGCATACACCGTCACACCGCTCTGCCCTGCCACCAGCATTACGCCGTCGTCACTTGCACAGGGATCAATCGGTACAGCCTATTCGCGCACGCTTACCGCAAGTGGCGGCACGGCACCATACGGCTCATGGACGATTACCAACGGAGTTCTCCCCGCCGGACTGACGCTCAACGCCAGCACCGGTGTCATCAGCGGAACCCCAACGGCGGCTGCCAGCCCCGCCACCAGTGTCACTGTGCGCGTAAGCGACGCTTACGGCTGCCAGACTTCACAGGTTGTCACCCTGCAAATCTGCCCGGCCATCACTATCAGCCCATCCAGTCTGCCCAACAGCACGGTGGGCACCGCCTACAGTCAGACCCTCAGCGCCACGGGAGGCGCGGCGGCCTACACTTACTCGGTCAGCAGCGGGACACTGCCTGCTGGTCTCACGCTCAATGCCTCCACTGGAGTGATTGGAGGAGTTCCGTCCAGCGCCACAACCGCCACCTTCACCATCCGTGCCACGGATGCCAACGGCTGCTCAGGCACGCGCGACTACACGATTAGCTCGGGATGCCCGGTCTTGAGCATCAGTCCTACCACACTTCCCGCAGCCTACTTTGGCGGTTCGTACACTCAATCTCTCGCCGCAGCGAACGGCACGGCACCTTATACTTACGTCATGCAAACGGGGGCCCTGCCCACCGGTCTTTCCCTCTCCAGTGGAGGGATCATCTCAGGTGTTCCCACGGCCACCGGCAACTTTGTCTTCACCATTCGCGTCACCGACGTTTATGGCTGCACCACCTCATTCGATTATGTGCTGGTCGTCCGCAGTCTGACCGTTGGAAACCTTGTGTTCGAGGATTCCAACAACAATGGCATCAGGGAACCAAGTGAGCCCGGCATTGCAGGTGCTCTGGTGCAGCTTTTTGCCACAGGCGATGACAATGCCATCGGCGGCACAGGCACGGCGGCCGATACGCAGACTGGCTCTGATGTGCTGACAAACGCCTCAGGCAACTACCTGCTCACCCGCGTGCCTCCGGGCAAATACTACCTCAAGGTCACACCGCCCCATCCGCTGCTCGCCACCGGCGGCACACCCGCCACGACTGACGACGACGTCGACAACAGCAACGACGGCTTCCAGCCGGAAGGTCCGGGCACAGCCTTGTTCAGTCCGATCATCACGCTGACCGGCGGCGGAGAATCCGTCACCGACGGCGACACCGATCCCGACACGAACCTGACCATCGACTTCGGCCTCTGGGCATCCATGGCGGTCGGCAACTTCATCTTCCTCGACATCAACGGCGACGGAATCCGCAACGAGGGCGAAAGCCTAGGCAACATCTTCGTGGAACTCTATGCCCAGGGCAGCACACCCGGCGTGGACGAGCCTGTTGGCGTCGGGTCGTCCGGCTGCAGTTGCAAAGGCCGCTACTACATCGAAGGCCTCAATCCCGGAAACTACTTCCTCCACATCCCGTCCTCGCAATTCGCCTCCGGCATGCCGCTTGAAGGACTGCTGCCGATGTCCAGTGTCGTCGTCGGAGATGATGACACCGGTCAGGATCTCCTCTTCAACGACAACCCCGCCGTCAACGGTGCCAGCACCGGCATCTTCTCCCTCCGCGCCGGACAGGCGCCCACCGGAACCGCAGAATCCGGCGGCGAAGGTTCTCTCGATGACGACATCGACAATCTCGTCGATCTCACCCGCGACCTGGGTGTTGTCGCACCTGCCGGCACCGGTTTCGCTGCGGCCGAGCGCATTCGTCGCTACATCGTCACCGGCGGCTTCACCGCCACCGTGCTTCCGGGCGCCACGACCTACGCCACTTGGAATCAGGACAACGCCATCGGCTCCGCCAGTGATGATCCGGATGAAGACGGCATTTCCAACCTGCTCGAATACGCTCTCGGCACCGATCCAGTGAACCCGCTGCAGTCGAACCGCTTCTTCCTCACTCAGGACAGCGCCGGCAGTCTCACAGCACTGCTCACACAACCCGTCGCCACCCGCGACGACATCATCGTGCGCATCGAGACTCTCACGGACCTCGCCAAGGCTGCGGATCCGTCCGCCTGGAAGACTCTCTCCATCGCCGCCACCACCACCTTCAACGGTGACGACACTCTCACGCGCGCCTACTCGAACCTCGAAAAACTTCTAGTCTTCAAGGGACTCGACACAGGCTTCCTCCGTCTCAAGGTCGAACTTGATGCGGATCGCAACGGCATTCCTGAAGCCACTGTCACCTCCGCAATCCAAGGTTGGAGCCGTCAGACCTTCGCCACAGGCTCGCGCACGTTTAGCATGCCGCTGCTGAAGTCCGCCTTCTTCACCGGTCGCGTCACTTCCGTCAGCGGCAACGAAGTCGTGCTGCCTTACATCCTCATGCTGCCATCTGGTTCCCTCTATCTTGAGGTCATCGACGGCACGCTGGCAGGTCGTCGCTTTGAAATCGATGCCACCGCCAGTTCCGGTAACACCCTCGTCTTGCAGGGATCCCCATCATCCTTCTCCGGACTCACCGGTGCCCACATCGTCATTCGTGAGCACCACACCCTCGGCGAACTCCTTCTTCCTGCGGCCTTCAGCGCCGACGACCGCGTCCTGTTCTTCGACAACGCCGCCAACAACTTCACCACCTTCACTCAAGGCGGTGACTCCTGGCTGCAGGACATCCTTAGCATGAACGCCCGTCCGTTCGCCGCACACGAGGCCGCGCTCGTCCAGACTCGCGGTTACGGCACCAGCCTCCTCTTCACCGGTGAAGTTCGCAGCAACAACTTCAGCACGCCAATTCTCTCGGGCACCCAGCTCGTCGCGCCCGGCTGGCCCCGGTCTACAACCGCTCCGATCTCCGGCCTCCGTTCCGGTTCCACACCCGAGACAGCTGACCGGCTCCGCCTCTGGGACGGCGACGTCTCGCCAGAACTGAACAGCTACACAAGCTACTACCTCGACAAAACCACCACGCCTCCAACATGGAAGGCCCAGACAGGTGAGACTGCGGCACCTCCGCAGCAGAGCTCCTTCCACGGACTGTTCCTTATCCGCGAAGCTCCGGTGTGGCTGGATCAGCAGAAACCTTGGTAAAACAAAAGGCGGCAGGTTTGCCCTGCCGCCCCGGAATTACGATCTGTAGTGTTCGATCACTGCGCCAAGAACTCGTCGAGCGCGGTCTTGGTGATCCGATACTGCGAACCAATCTTCTTGGCCTTGAGTTGACCGCCATCAATACTGGCAATGACATCGGCCTCCGTCACGCCGAGGGATTGGGCAACCTGAGCGGGCGTCAGAATATCGTAGCTGGGTGCAGCTGCCGACCCGGGAAGTGGCGGAGGCGTGGCGGCTCCGGCGGCGGGGTTCATGTTGAAGGCGCCCTGCGCCATCATCTGGTTGGCCATGCCAAAGCCCATCGCGATTTCTGCTGCAGATCCGGCTGGTCCGCCGCCCCCCTTGGCCATGCCCTCGGCCATCTGGAACTTCACGTAGTCGTTCAGGTTGCCAATCGCGCTCATGCTGCTGCGCTTGTCGATGGCGGCCTCGACTTCCGGCGGCACGCTGGCGTTCTCGAGAATGAAGCTGGTGATCTCGATGCCGTACTTGCCCTGTGTGATGGGATTGATGATTGGCAGCAGCGCATCACCGAGTTCGGAGTAGCGAGTGGCGAGATCCAGAACGGGAACCTTGGCCGTGGCGAGCGCGTCTGAGAACACGCTGATGATTCGGCTGCGCATGGTGTCTGCGAATTCATCCAGACGGAAGTGATGATCGGAGCCGGCAACCTCCTTGAGGAAGAGCTTCGGATCCGTGATACGGAAATCAAAGGTGCCGAAGGCCCGCACGCGCACGATGCCGAAGTCCTGGTCGCGCATCATGATGGGGTTGCTGGTGCCCCACTTGTTGCCCGTGAAGAGACGCGTAGTGACGTAGTAAATGTCGGCCTTGAAGGGAGACTCGAAACCGTACTTCCAGCCCTTGAGCGTCGAGAGGATCGGAATGTTGTCCGTGGTCAGGGTGTGCGTGCCGGGACCAAAGGTGTCACCGAACTCGCCGAGGTAGACAAACTGCGCCACCTGCGACTCGCGCACAATGAGCTGGGCGCCGCGCTTGATTTCCTTGTCCTCGTCCGGAAAGCGCCAGGAGAGCGTGTCGCGCGAGTCGTCCGTCCACTGGATGATTTCCAGAAACTGTCCTTTGAGGTAGTCCATGAGGCCCATAATCGTGAATGCGTGAATGGTTAAGGTTTTCCGAAGAGAAAGCGACTTTAGAGAACCCGTTTCGCTTTGGCGAGTGCAAATCTCGGAACAGCTTTGTAAAGGTTCTCTCATCCGGCCATGCGCATTGCCGTTTGATTCCTTCAGGGGCTGGCTAACATCGAAATACCGTATGTCACTCGCAGATCAACTCCAAGCCGCCGCCTCTTCCGGCGATCTCCTTCCCGCCAGCCACGACAACATCCGCGCCCTGCTCGCTGCGAGCGACAATCCGTTGTATCGCGCCAGCATCGAGGAACTCGCCGCCGCCGGACAGTGGGCGGAGCTGAACGACCGCTTCTTCCAAGCGCTGAAATTCGGAACCGGCGGCCTGCGTGGCCGGACTATCGGCAAGGTGGTCACCAAAGCCGAGCGCGGCAGCGCTCCTGAAGATCAGCGTCCGGAGCACCCCTGCGTCGGCACGAACGCGATGAACTTCTACAACGTGAGCCGCGCCACCCGCGGTCTCGTGACCTACATCAAAAATTACCGTGCAAACGCGAAGCTCACTGGCAAGCCGAGCATCGTCTTCGCGCATGACACGCGGCATTTCTCCCCGGAGTTCGCGAAGTTCTGCGCCAAGATCGCGATGGATCACGGTGCCAATGTTTATCTTTTCGACGGCTGCCGCGCCACGCCTGAAATGTCCTTCGCCGTGCGCCAGCTTCGCGCGGACGCGGGCGTTATGCTCACCGCCTCGCACAATCCGCCGCACGACAACGGCTACAAAGTGAACTTCAATGACGGCGCTGGCATCGTCGAACCGCACGCCACCGGCATCATCAAGGAGGTGAATGCGATCAAGGGTGAAGATTACACTCCCCTTCCCGAGGCTCAGCGCGGCAAAGTGACAACGCTCGGCAACGAAATGGATCAGAAGTACCTCTCCCGTGTCGAAACGATGATGCTGCAGCCCGAGCTGTTGCAAAAAGAGGAGGCGAAGAAGCTCAAAATCGTCTTCACCGCATTGCACGGCACCGGCGGCGTGCTGGTGCCCGTCCTGCTGAAAAAACTCGGCTTCAATTTCCTCACCGTGCCCGAACAGGATGTGCGCGACGGCCGCTTCCCCACAGTGAAGTCGCCCAATCCGGAAAACGCGCCCGCCTTGAAGATGGCCGTCGATCTCGCCAATAAGGAAGGTGCGGACATCGTCATCGGCACCGACCCCGACTGCGACCGCATGGGCGTGGGTGTGCGCGATGCCAAGGGGGACATGGTGCTCCTGACCGGCAACCAAACCGGCTCGCTTATGGGCTGGTATCGCATCAAGACGATGTTTGAACTCGGTATCCTGAATGACTCGAACAAGAACAACGCCGTCCTCCTGAAGACTTTCGTCACGAGTCCGATGCAAGATGCCATTGCCGCCAAATATGCCATCGGATGCGTCAACACGCTGACCGGCTTCAAATGGATCAGCTCCAAGCTGGCCAAGTATGAAGCCGCGCTGCCGAACGACATTTTGAACCGCTATCGCGACCTCAATGCCGCTGACAGCCGCGCCGCGCGTCTCAAGCACAGCAAGTTCCTCGTCTTTGGCGGAGAAGAAAGCTACGGCTACATGGGCGATGACTTCAGTCGTGACAAAGATGGCAACGGCGCGGTGGTCATGTTTGCCGAACTCGCCGCCTACGCCGCCAGCCGTGGACTCACCGTGGCCGGTCTGCTCGACGAGATTTATTGCGACGTCGGTTACTTCCTTGAAGTGAACCAAAGCAAGGTCTTCGAAGGTGCCAGCGGTGCCGCCCAGATCGCCAAGCTTGCCGACAGCTACGGCTCCAACCCGCCGAAGGAGGTGGATGGTTCCGCCGTGATCAAGGTGCGCGATTTCCGGAAGGACGAGATCAAGGACGAAGAAGGCGAGGTCGTTTCGAAGGAGAAGATGCTGTTCGTCGATCTCGCCGACGGCCGCAGCTTTGCCGTGCGCCCCTCCGGCACCGAGCCGAAGATCAAATACTACATGTTTGGCCGCAGCGTGCCGGCCACAGGTCAGAAACTCAGTGTGGACGAGCTCAACGCCGCGAAGGTCAAAGTGACCGAGGGTCTTGTGAACATGTGGGCCTGGCTGGACAAGGACATCGAAGTCCGTCTCGCCTCCTAAGACGCGGCACCGTCATCAGGCTCCAAGACACCCGCAATGCGGCTGAACAAACTTCAGCCGCATTCGTCTATTTTTATGCTGCTCCGAAGCAGCAGCCGGATGTCCGGAAAAATGCAGCTTGAAGAAGTCAGAAATTTAAGAACTATTAAACATTATGAACTCTCGAACCATTTCGGCGAACCTGCGCAGTTCCTGTTGGTTGGGTTGGTGCGCCATTATTGCCATCACAGCGACAGCGTCTGCCCAAACACAGCGCTACTATCCGCAGCCGCAGGGTGGAGCTTACCCCCCACAACAGCCGCAGTACAGCCAGCCCGCACCGCCCCCCGGCTATCAGCAACAGCAGCCAAGAGGCTACGCATATCCCCCGCAGCCGCAGCCACGGTATGAAAGCCCGATTCAGTTCCTGCCGAAGTTCGGCAAGCGAATGAGTGAAATGGTGCGCCGTCTCTTCTACGGGCAGGATCCGACCGGATATGACTATCCACCTCCCGGCTATGGAACCAACGGCGGCCGCAATCTGGACGCCGACCCACGCCAGTATCAGGCCCCCAACTATCCGCAACAGCCGGCACCCGGCTATCAGTACCCACAGCAGCAGGGGCAGCCGCGTTACAGCTATCCTCCCCAGCCCAACACTCCGACTCAGGGGCCGCAGCCTCAAACAAAAAGCGCCACGCCTCCTCCAGCCGCTCAAAATAAAACACCTTCTCCGAGCAGCACGAGGAAGTACTCGCCTCCCAAGGTGAGTGAGACTCCTTCCAGAACACCGGACAAACCCTCCGCGACTGTTCAGAAGAAAGAAATCAAACCGGATTTACCGCCGCCCACGACACCGACCATGCGTCGTTCTGAGACCACCCCCAAAGAGCCTCCCGCCACCACATCAAGCGGAGGATCGGGTTCGTTTTTGAAAGGGAAAAAAACCTCGAAGCCAGGACGGGTGATCAGTCCTTATCCCCCTTACAAGGAACTCGACATAACCGGTCTCGAAAGCGGTTCACTGGCGCTTGACCCGACCACTCAAAAAGTCTTTGAGGTTCCTTGATCCAGATCAATCTCCGCGCGTTTCACCCTCGAAGCCCCGGCCAAGGCCGGGGCTTCTGATTTTATGCCAGCAACAGCTCTATTTCTGATTTTGAAAAAGAAATCATCTGCTGGCCTGATGTTTGCTTGATAAAGACATGGGGCAGCGCTTCGCTGCCATCCAACCATTCATGGCCGACCACGGACTCCAGCAGTTACAGACTCAAAAGCTCGCCATCGGGCCTCAAATGCAGCAGAGCTTGCAGATTCTGCAGGCTCCCACTCTGGAATTGCGTCAGATCATTCAGCAGGAGATTGAAATCAATCCAGTACTGGAACTCGAGGCGCCTGAGACCTCCATTCAAGATGCCATTCCCGATGATCCGGATGATCGCAGCGTCGATGACAGTGACATCGACGCGCTGACTCAGATGGACGACGAGTGGCGCGAGTACTGGCAGCAGAGCCGTCAACAGACTGCTGCTCGCCGCAGCGACGACCAGGAGCGCTGGCAATTCCTGATGGATTCCATTGTGGCGCCCACCACCCTGCAGGAGCACCTCCTATCACAACTTCACACCTCGGATGCCAAGGCCGCCCTGACCCCGCAGGTTGAGTTTCTCATCGGCAATCTGGATGACCGTGGCTTCCTCAACACACGGATCGACGACCTGAGCCTGCAGCACTCCATTCCCATCGAGAGCCTGCGCACGGCAAAGAAATTGCTGCAGAGTTTTGATCCCATAGGGGTAGGTTCGGAGGACTTGCGCGAGTGCCTGCTGGTTCAGTTGGAACGTCTTGGAAAAAAACAGAGCCTCGCATGGCGGCTCGTCGATCAGTACATCGACGATCTGGCCAACAAGCGCTACCCCATCCTCGCGCGTAAACTCGGCGTGCCTCTGGAACAGATCTCACGTGCGGCGGATTTCATCAGCACGCTCGATCCGCGCCCCGCACAGCGCTTCGCGGTCTCATCCAACAACTACGTCACTCCAGATGTCGTCGTTGAGCGCCAAGGAGGTGAGTGGGTGGCCGTGATGACAAACGACGACCTGCCCCACCTCCGCATCAGTAACACATACAAGGATCTGCTCAGCCAGCCCGGCAACAATGGCGAGGTACGGAACTACGTGCGCGACAAGATCCGCAGCGGCAAATTTCTCATTCGATCCATCCATCAGCGCCAGCAGACGATTCACCGCATCGCCACGCAGATCCTGAAGTACCAGCGCGAATTCCTCGAGAAGGGTACCAATTTTCTGCGTCCGCTGAACATGGCCACTGTGGCCGACGAAGTCGGTGTGCATGAAACGACCGTCAGCCGCGCCATCGCCGGCAAGTACATCTCCACGCCTCACGGTGTGTTCGACATGAAGTTCTTCTTCTCCCATGGAGTAAAGACTGAATCCGGCGATGATTTGAGCAACACCAGCGTGAAGAACGCCATCGCCGATCTCATCAAGAACGAGCCCAAGCACAAGCCGCTCAGTGACGACAAGCTCGCGAAGCTGCTCGACGGCCAGGGCATCAAGGTCGCGCGACGCACCGTGGCGAAGTACCGCGAGGCTCTCAGCATCCTGCCCAGCCACCTGCGCAAGTCATTCTCCTGATCCGGTGAATCGCCGCGCGATCTGCGTGTAAACCGCCAGCGCTGCCTCCACTTCCGCGCACTCGACATACTCCACCGCCGCGTGCGCCTGATCGATGCTGCCCGGGCCGAAGAGAATCGTCGGAATGCCCAGGCGCGAGAACTTGCTCGCGTCGCTGCCAAACGGCACGCCGCACACGCCATCGTCCCTCTTCATCTCACGCAGCACGCCGCGGGCGAGATGGACCAACGATGTGTCTTCGTTCGTCTGAAACGCCCAGTCCTGCAGCATCGGCTTTTCCATTTCGGCGATGACTTCGGGATGAAGCTTCATCAGGTCATCGAGCAGCGACTGATAATGCGCCAGCACATCCTCCACCTCCTCGCCGGGCAGCAATCGCCGGTCGATCTCGATCACGGCCTCGTCCGGCACGAAGTTCACCTGCACACCGCCGTGGATCACACCCACGTTGCACGTTCCCGGGCCGAGCAACGGATGCGCGGATGACTGCATCCGTTCATGATCTTCCTGCAAGGCCAGCACCACCCGCGACATCGCCGTGATCGCATTGACGCCGAGATGCGGCTTCGAGCTGTGCGCAGCCTTTCCCTTCGTGCGAATGCGCCAGCGCAGCACGCCCTTGCTCGCGATCACGCATTTGAACTCCGTCGGCTCCGCCACCACGGCGGCGTCTGCCTTGAGGTCTTCGCAGACTTTGACCACGCCGCGAAACGAAAACTCCTCGTCCACCACGGCGGCGAGCCAGAGTTCGCACGGCGGCGGCTCGCCACTCGCATGAATGTCCGCCACGGCATGCATCATGGCCGCCAGACCGGCCTTGTCATCGACCGAGCCGCGACCGTGCAGCTTGCCGTCCTGAATGACGGGATCGAAGGGATCGATCGTCATGCCTTTGATGGACACCGTGTCCATGTGCGCCTCAAACACGATGCGCCGTGCGGCGTCGCGCCCGGGCACGCGGGCGATCACATTGTTTCGTCCGGGAAACACCTCCTGCTCCCACACCTCGATGCCGCGCTGTTCGAAAAACTGCCGCACATAGGCCGCCGCTTCTTTTTCGCCCGGCCCGCCTTCATAGGCACTGTTGATGCTGTTGATGCGCACGAGGTCGGCCAGGGTCTGGATCACAGGAGACATGCCCCAGCCTAGCCGGCGTCCTCGTGACGGCAAGAAGGCCCGTCGCCCGGCGTATTTTTCCCAACACATGAAGGCCCCCGCGTTCATTTCCGTGACCCTTGCGCTGCATGCCGGCATCGCGGGCGCCGCCGCGCCTGCGGACGACGCGAAGATCGCGTTCTTCGAGAAGACGATCCGCCCCATCCTCATCAAGCGCTGCTACGAATGCCATTCCGTCGAGTCGGGCAAGAGCAAGGGCGGCCTGCTCATCGATTCGCGCGAGGCCATCCTCAAAGGCGGCGACACCGGCCCCGCGCTCGTCGCCGGCAATCCGGACAAGAGCCACATCATTGAATCCGTCCGCTACAAAAACGAGGACCTGCAGATGCCGCCGAAGGGTGCGCTTCCTGCCGCCGAAGTGAAGGCGCTCGAAGAATGGGTGCAAATGGGCGCGCCGGATCCGCGGGAGGCCGTGGCCGATGCCAAACACGCCGCACCTCGCGTGATCGACATCAAGGAAGGCAGCAAGCACTGGGCCTTCCGTCCGATCTCCAAGCCCGCCGTCCCCGCGGTGAAAGCGAAGAATCCCATCGACGCCTTCATCAGTGCGAAGCTTGCCGAGAAGGGTCTCTCGCTCGCCCCGCAGGCGGACAAGCGCACGCTCATCCGCCGCGCCACCTTCGACCTCACCGGCCTGCCGCCGACGCCTGACGAAGTCGATGCCTTCCTCGCTGACAGTTCGCCCAATGCGTTCGCGAAAGTCATCGACCGCCTGCTGCTTTCGCCGCACTACGGTGAGAAATGGGGACGCCACTGGCTCGATGTCGCGCGCTACTCGGATTCGAACGGGCTCGATGAAAACATCGCGCTCGGCACCGCCTGGCGTTACCGCGACTACGTCGTGAAGTCCTTCAATGCGGACAAGCCTTTCGATCAACTGCTCATCGAGCAGCTCGCCGGCGATCTGATGCAGGCGAAGGACATCCCCGCACGTCAGGAACACGTGACCGCCACCGCCTTCCTCAATCTCGGTGCCAAGGTTCTCGCCGAACCGGACAAGGACAAGCTCGCCATGGATGTCATCGACGAGCAGATCGACGTCATGGGCCGCGCCTTCATGGGCATGACGCTCGGTTGCGTGCGCTGCCACGATCACAAGTTCGATCCCATCCCGCAGGACGACTACTACGCGCTCGCCGCCATCTTCAAAAGCACGCAGAGCTTCAGCGTGGACCGCATCGGCGCGCTCAGCACCGCGTATGAGGCGCCCATGGGTTCCTTCGAAGACTTCGCCGCGGTGAAATCTTCCGAACGCATCCTCAAAGAGCAGAAGAGCGCCGTTTCGAAAGCCGAAGGCGAGGCCAATGCCGCCCTGCGCAAAGAAGCGCGCGATCATGCGGTGGACTACCTCATGGCCGCCTGCGAGCTGCCCGCCACGCCGACCTTGAGCAGTGTCAAACCGGTCGCTGCGAAGCACGGCCTGCGTGCGCACATCCTGCTGAACTGCCGCGTCTATCTCGCCGCCAACGAGAACCTGCCGCTCTTCAATCCCTGGCAGGATGCGATGCGCGCCAGCGGCACCGCGACGAACCTGCGCGACTACTTCACCGCCATCTTTGCCGCCGCCGAGAAGATCAAAATCAACCCGAAGGAAAAGGTCGAGGACTCGCTTTTGCATCAGGCCCGCGCCGAACTCGACAAGACCGCCGGCTTCCTCGCCCTGCCGCCCGAGCCCATCGTGCTCTACTCGAAGGACGTCGCCGACAAGGTCCGCTCGCTGAAGGACACGATGATGTCCACCGAGAGCAACCTGCCCGACCTGCCCACCGCACTCGCCGTATCCGAAGCGCCGAAGATTCTCAACGAACTTCCCATCCACATCCGCGGCAACCACCTCGCCCTCGGCAAGCCGGTGAAGCGCGGCTTCATCCAGGTCGTCGAGGCCTCGCTCAAATCGAAACCGCAGTTCCCCGCCGGGCAGAGCGGCCGCATGGAGCTCGCCCGCTGGCTCGCCAGTCCGGAGCATCCCCTCACCTCGCGCGTCATCGCCAACCGCATCTGGTCCTGGCATTTCCATCAAGGCATCGTCCCCACCACGGACAACTTCGGCCTCCTCGGCCAGAAGCCCACGCACCCGGAACTGCTCGACTGGCTCGCCCGCTGGTTCACCAGCAACGGCTGGAGCTTCAAGGACATGCACCGTCTCATCATGACCTCGCAGGTCTATCAGCAAAGCTCCGCCGTCGATGCCAGCGCCGCGGAAGTTGATCCTGAAAACCTGCTGCTGCATCACTTCCCCGTGCGTCGGCTCGAAGCCGAGGAAATCCGCGACACGCTGCTCGCCGTCGCCGGCAGTCTCGACACCACCTTCGGCGGCAAGACCATCCCGCGCCGCAATCGCGAGTTCGTCTTCAATCACACCTCCAAGGACTTCACCACCTACGGCAGCACGCGCCGCGCGCTCTATCTGCCCATCATCCGCAACAATCTCTACGACCTCTTCCAGCAGTTCGACTATCCCGATCCCGCCACCTCCACCGGCCTGCGCCACAGCTCCGTCGTCTCCCCGCAGGCGCTGCTGCTCATGAACAGCGACCTCGCCACCAACGCCGCGAAGGACTTCGCCGCGCGCCTGTTCAAGCTCTCCGACGACACCGCCACCCGCCTCCGCGCCGCCTACCGCCTCGCCTTCGCCCGCGAAGCCAACGACGACGACCTCCGCCGCGCGCAGAACTACCTCATCACCACCGACGCCGCGCTGAACTCCAGCCAGCAGGACTCCACCAAACGCGAGCAGGAAGTCTGGTCCCTCCTCTGCCAGGCGCTCATGATGAGCAACGAGTTCATCTACCTGCGCTGATTCATACGGTAGGTGCAATCAGAGCTTGCCAATCGACGCGTTGGAGCTACACATCGCGCCATGTTCACCGTGCAAACCAGTTTTCTTGCAGCGTGGGCGGCCTCATAACGAAGGTTGCCTGAACTTTTATGGACATGCGCGGCGCATACCGCCGCAACTGACTGCGGCCTTGAGTTGATCTCATCCCGGCAAGGCGCACGCGCATCTCCGATCCCGCACCGCCGCCCGCGTTCCTTTCCACGCGATTCACCAAGCACGGACGGCGCATTGATTGTGGCAAATCGCGCCCTCATCTTTTCATGAATCTCATGCACCTCCCGCTGCGTCTGCATGCGGGACGAATCGTGTTTTTGCGGCTGGAGCAGCTTCCTGCCGCACAGCACATGCGCGCCGCATGCCCTTGCGGTTCCACCGACAGCGGCTGGCGCGTCAAATCCGAACCGTGCGAGCAATTGCACACCTTCGTCCATCTCAATGCAGCATGGCAGCGCCTCGCTTGCGCCTCGCACTCGCCGCGCATGCTGGCAGACGTGATCATCGCTCTCAACGCGCTCCCTGCAGATGCGACGCGCCCAACGCACCCGTTGCCAGAGCGATGGTGCGGCCGCGACGTGCGTCCGTGGCTTGGCGATCCCGAAACGCGCAAAAAACTCACACTCCTTCTGGCGCCTCATCGACGTGCCGCCATGCGACTGCTCTCACAGGAATTCCCTCACGCTTGTGAATCCGCGGACGTGCCATTTGCGTCCGCCAGCACTACATTTCTGTGGCTTCCCTGGTTGAGAACGCGAAGCCTGCCATGGCATGCGACGCTGGAAGCAGCCACGGCAAACCTGAACCGCGGCTTCGAACCGGACCGCGAGGCTCTCATCGCCACATTGTTACACGACGGCGATCACGAGTGGCTGCTGTTGCTCTCACGACAGCCTCACGCATTCCAGCTTCCACTTCTGCGGACGCTGGTGGAGACGCGGCAGCATCTGCGATCAGCGCATGCGGACATGCATCGTTTGCTCGAGACACTGCGCCACATCACACGCCCTGCGGATTATACTCGAACAGCAAGGACCTGTCTCCTCAGCCTCGCCAACGGCTGCACGCCGCGCTTCCTCGCGCATGCGCTTCGTTACCACAAGCAGTGGAAGCTGGAGTTTCAAACGCAAGCACGCCCGGTTCATGAACCGCGGCGGCGTCAGCTTCGTTTCGTTTTGCAATGCGCTGCCCGCAAGGGGCTGCGCCGCCCGGAACAGATCTGGAAGCAGGCCACAGGACTGAAGGAATGGTCCTCGGCCATCCAGCGCCTGTTTGCCCATCCTCGTGAAAAGATCGTCGTCGAAGGCATCCTCGACGCATTGCGCCATCTTGAGCGCAAGCGCGGCAAGGTGGCGCGCAAGTGGACGAACTGGCTCGACCGCTGGGATGACACGTTGCGAGAGATCGAGTCCACACCGCGCGCAAAGCGCAAACTCACCATGGACTTCATCGACGCCTGGCGCGTGTACCCCGAGCACATTGCCATGACTGGGCACTCGGTCAGCCAGTTGCTGCGCTGGCTGGCGCGCGCACGCGAGTTCGAAAAACATCCTGGCGATGACATTCCACCAATGATCGAAGCCATCTGGGCTCGCATTGAAGAAGAGGAGGATGAAGCGCTGCTGCGCGTGCCGGAGAAGGCATGGCGTCAGATGCAGCCCGCTCTGGTCGGCTGGTCCTCGCGAAACAACGCCGTCAACGGAATCTACCAGATGAAGAACCTCCCCGTCGGCTGCATCACCGGCATGCTGCTGGCTTCACCACTCGAGTGGGCGCGCACCATGCGTCGCGTCGGCGAGCTCGACTGGCGTGAGCGCGAGGTCCTCTGTGTCGCCTTCCGCGAGCATCCGCTGACGACTTGTGACATCGCCACCACGCCCTTATCACACCTCATCGTGCTGGTGGACACCATCCAGTCCTCGCATCCTCGCTTTCCAGGCGTGCCTGACAAGCTGCGCTCTGCCGCAAAACTTCCAGAGCATGTGAAAGCACATTACATGGAAGAACTGGCGCGCAACATCCACCGGCTGCGCCTTGCCGTGCTTGATGATCTCGCCGAATGGGCGCTGCGCCGCCGCTTCCCCATGCTCGATGAAGAAGGCGTCGTCACCCATACATTGCGCGTCGCCGCCGCGGCGGGTGAGGAGAACCGCCGCCCGTTCCGCCGGCTTCTGCGTGCATGCGCTGAGCGGCGGGCCACACGCGAGTGGTCACTCTCGCATCCGGCGAACCAGCAGTGGCTCCTGCGTCTGCCACAACCGAGCGCGGAGGCGTGGACCCAAGGCTTCTTCATCGAGCGCGATGTGCCGGACATCGGTCCCGTGCACCTCGGCCCGGAGGACGATCTGCAGGCCATCCTTCGCATGGGCACGGACTTCGGCACCTGTCTCAGTGCAGGCAGCTTCAACAGCTTCTCCACCGTGGCCAACGCGCTTGATGCAAACAAGCGCGTGCTCTACGCCCGCGACGCACAAGGTCGTGTCTGGGCGCGACAGCTCGTCGCCATCGCCGAGAGCGGCCATCTTGTCTGCTTCCCCATCTATGCGCGGCGACACCACGCCACCATGCGCCATCTCTTCGCCGCCTACGACCACACGCTGGCCCACACCCTTCGCATGCCGCTGTGGCGCTCCTATGAACAAACCGCCACCATAGTGAAGCTCGTCTGCAAAGAATGGTACGATGACGGCATCTGGCAGCCATAGGTGTCGCCAGTCATCACTGATTATGAGCCCAGGTCATGGACAGCTCGATGCCACGCAAAGCGTTGTTTGAATTTATGCAAACACGCCGCATCCTGTCGGACGAAATCCCAGCCATCTGCCGCCTTGGACCTCAAGCTCATCAACCGCGAAATCCTGCTCTCCTTCTGGAAGGTGCATGTTCTGCATCACGCCGCCGAAGGTGAGGTCATCGGCCAGTGGATGCTGAAGGAACTGAAACACCACGGCTACGATGTCAGCCCCGGCACGCTTTATCCCTTGCTCAAGCGCATGGAGACCAACGGCTGGCTCACCTCCACCGCCGACGAATCGCGTGGGCCCAAGGCTCCGCGTTCTTACAAGATCACCAAGGAAGGTCGCGCTGTGTTGAAGATCGTTCAGAAACAGCTCAAGGAGCTCGGCGTCGAAGTAGGGAAGGCCTGATCGTATCCGAATTGGCAGGGTAAAAGGCAGCATTTTTCGAGGAAAGAACTTGTCCGGAGACCGTTTACGGTGCCCGTAATCGCCTCCCGATTTCCGGCCGTTCCCTCCTCTGTCACTCTCCCGCATGTCCCTCGCCCGATTCGCCCTTCGCCACCCCTGGTCTGTTCTGGTTGCTGTCGTGGCGGTGTGTCTGGGTGCGTGGCTGGGATTGCAGCGGATGACGCGGGACATCTTCCCGCCGCTGGGCATCCCGACGATCTACGTGGCGCAGCCGTTTGGCGGCATGGACCCGCTGCAGATGGAGGGCTACCTGACCTACCGCTACGAGTACCACTTCCTCTACATCTCGAACATCGAGCACGTGGAGTCGAAGTCGATCCAGGGTGCGTCGATCATGAAGCTGCAGTTTCATCCCGGCACGGACATGAGCCAGGCGATGTCGGAGACGGTGGCGCAGGTGAACCGCTCCCGCGCCTTCATGCCGCCGGGCACGGTGGCGCCCTTCATCATGCGCTTTGACGCGGGCAGCGTGGCGGTTGGGCATCTCGTCTTCTCGACCGATGATCCGAACATCACGCTGAATCAGATGCAGGACCAGGCGCTGAACAAGGTGCGTCCGGCCTTTGCCACGCTGCCGGGCGTGTCCGCCCCTCCGCCCTTCGGCGGCAGCTCGCGTGCGATCGTGGTGAATGTGAACCCGGACCGCATGCGCAGCTACGGCCTCTCGCCGGACGAGATCGTCGGCGCCATCGCGCGGGGCAATCCGATCAGCCCTTCCGGCAACATGAACCTCGACGGCAAGTACCCCATCGTGCCGACCAACGCGATCGTGACGAACATCAAGGACCTCGAGGCCATCCCGCTGCGCCGCACCGACAAGGGCGCCGTCTTCATCCGCGATGTGGCCGCCGTCTCCGACTCCGCCGACGTGACCACTTCCTTCGCGCTGGCCAACGGCAACCGCACCGTCTATCTGCCCGTCACGAAACGCGCCGAGGCCTCGACCCTGGAAGTCGTGAAGAAGGTGCGCGCGGCGATCCCGGAATTTCAGAAGCTGCTGCCCGACGGCATCAAGGTGAGCTTTGAGTTCGACCAGACGCCGGTCGTGAACCGCACGATCCGCGACCTGCTCAAGGAAGGCGGACTGGGGGCGATGCTGACCGGCTTGATGGTGCTGCTGTTCCTGCGCGACCTGCGCACGGCCTTCATCGTCGTGATCAACATTCCCCTCGCGCTGCTGGCCTCGGCGTTCGGTCTGTGGATCACCGGCGAGAACATCCATCTCATGACGCTCGGCGGCATGGCGCTCGCCGTCGGCATCCTCGTCGATGAAGCGACGGTCACCGTGGAAAACATCCACACGCATCTCACGCGCGGCAAACCGCTGGCCCGCGCCGCGCTCGACGGCACGCTCGAAACCACGCTGCCGCGCCTGCTGGCGATGCTGTGCATTCTGGCCGTCTTCATTCCCGCCTTCTTCATGGTCGGCGCGGCGAAGGCGCTCTTCGTGCCGCTCGCGCTGGCGGTGGGCTTTGCGATGTTCGCCTCCTTCCTGCTTTCCAGCACGCTGGTGCCGGTGCTGTCGGTCTGGCTGCTGCCGAAGAAGCAACAAGGGCATGAAGAGAAGCCCGGCATCTTTGCCCGCATGTATGGCGGCCTCGTCCAGGCGGCGGTGACGATGCGCTTCCTCCTCGTGCCGGCCTATCTCGGCGGCGCGGCCTTGATCATTGTCACCTTCGGCCCGTTCCTCGGCGCGGAAATCTTCCCCGCCACCGACTCGGGTCAGTTCGCGCTGCGCTTCCGGGCACCGAGCGGCACGCAGGTGGCACGCACGGAGGCGATCGCGCAGCGCATTCTGAAAACCATCGCCGACGAGGCAGGCGGCAAGGACAACATCGCCATCAGCATCGGCATGGTGGGCGTGCACAACTCCAGCTTCCCCGTGAATCTCGTCCATCTCTGGAACGGCGGTCCGGAAGAAGGCTGGCTGGCGGTGCAGCTCAAACCGGAGGCCGGCGTCGAGATTCCCGCGTTCCAGGAAAAGCTGCGCGAGGTGCTCTCGCATGACATGCCCGAGGTGCGCCTGTCCTTTGAGCCCAACGACATCGTGAGCCGCGTGATGAGCTTTGGTTCGCCAACGCCGTTGGAAATCGTCGTCAGCGGACCGAGCCTGCCCGACAGCAAAGCGCATGCGGAGAAGCTGCTCGCAAAGCTCGGTGAGCTGGAGTTCCTGCGCGATGCGCAGATCGCCCAGACGCTCGATGCGCCCGCGGTGAACGTGCAGGTGGACCGCGAACGCGCCGGCTTGCTCGGCGTGGATGTCGAGGATGTGACGCGCAGCCTCGTGGCCGCGACGACTTCGAGCAAATTCACCACACCGGTCTATTGGGCCGATCCGAAGACGGGCATCAGCTTCAACATCGCAGTGCAGATTCCGGAAGAACGCACACAGACGCTCGAAGATCTGGGCAACATCCCTGTCACCAGCAAGGACGGCGGCACGGTGCTCATGCGCAATCTCGCGAAGATCGAACAGGGCACGACCATCGGCACCTACGAGCGCTACAACCTCGTGCGCGTCGTCAGCATCACCGCGAACATTCACGACATCGACTTCGGCGGCGCCATCGCCAAGGTGCGCAAGGCCATCGAAGAGCTGGGTCCCGCCCCTGACGGCAAAACGAAGGTCGATGTGCGCGGACAGGTCGTGCCGTTCAACCAGCTCTACGAAGGCTTCAGCAGCGGCCTCGCCATCGCCATCGTCGTGATCTTCCTGCTGCTGTGCGCGAACTTCCAGTCGCTGCGCCTCGCCCTCGTCGTCATTTCCACGATGCCCGCCGTCATCGCCGGTGTGGTGCTCGCTTTGTTCTTCACCGGCACGACGATCAACATCCAGTCTGCGATGGGAGCGATCATGGCCGTCGGCGTGGCCGTGGCGAACGCGATCCTGCTTGTCACTTTCGCGGATCGTGCCCGTCTCGAAAAACAGGGAGATCGTCGCGCTGCTGCGATCGAGGGCGCGACCAGCCGTCTGCGCCCGATCTTGATGACCAGCTTTGCCATGATCGCCGGCATGATGCCGCTCGCGCTCGGCGCGGGTCAGACCGCGCCGCTTGGCCGGGCCGTCGTGGGCGGACTGGCGCTCGCCACCGTGGCCACGCTGTTCTTCCTGCCCGCCGTCTTTGCCCTGCTTGCCAGCAAGAAAGCCACTTCCGCCTCGCTCGATCCTGACGACGAGCAAAGCGCGATGTTTGAACCCGCCCGTTGATTTCCCATGACGAAGCTCCTGCTCCCTCTCCTCCTTCTCGGCACCGCCGCCCACGCGCTCGAACTTCCGGCCACCAAGCCGGCGAAGGGCACGATCCATCGCTGGATCAGCCTGCCCGCCAGCTTCGCGCCATGGCAGCAGGTCGATTTGAAAGCACGCGTCGCCGGTTACATCGAAAAGATCGCTGTCGACAAAGGCGATGTCGTCACCGCGCAGCAAAAACTCATCGAAATCTCCGTGCCGGAACTCGAAGCGGATCTCATCGGCCATCGTGCACAAATCGCCGCGGCGGAGATCGAGGTGAAGCGCCTGCACGAAGCCCGCTCCAAGTCGCCCGACCTCGTGCTGCCGCAATCCGTCGATGATGCCGAGGCCAAACTCGCCATCGCACGGGCCGGCATGGAACGCACGAACGCGCTCATCGACCTCGCCCATGTCAAAGCCCCCTTTTCTGGAACCATCACCGACCGTCGCGTCGATCCCGGCGCGTATGCCGCCGCCGGAGGCGACACACTGCTTCAGCTCACCGACACCAGCACACTGCGCCTGCAGGTGCCGGTCATCGAAATCGAAACTTCGCGACTCAAAGTTGGCCAGCAGGTCGAAGCGAAGGTCGATGCACTCGGCGGCACCGTCGTCAAAGGCAGCATCTCGCGCATCACGGGCGCCCTCGATCCATCCACACGCACCATGCTCATCGAGGCCGACTTCAAGAATGAAGAAGGCCAGCTTCGTCCCGGCATGTTCGCCACCGCCCGCGTCGCTGTCGAGCAGCATGACAACACCACCATCATTCCCGTCGGCGCGCTCGTCATGGAGAAGACCAACGCCTTCGTCTTCAAGCACGTCGATGGCAAAGCCATGAAGACCGCCGTGAAACCCGGCTTCAATGACGGTGTGAACGTCGAAGTGCCGGAGTTGAAAGCCGGGGACGTGATTCTGGTGCCGGGAGGCGTGACGCTGGCCGACAAGCAGGACGTCACGGTGAAATGACGAATGAGACAATCCGAATACCGAACTCCAACCCTTCACGCCATGTCCTTTGTCATTCGACCTTCGTCATTCTTTCGTCACCTCGCGACGTCAGTGATTCTCGGCGCTTCGTGTCTCCACGCCGCCCCATCCTTCGTCGATCTGCGCACCGTGATGAAGCTCGCGGGGGCGAACAACGACGAGATTCAGATCGCACGAGCGAAACATGACGAGGCGGTGGCCGAGTCCAAGCAGGCGTGGCAGCGGTTCTGGCCCACGATGAGTCTGGGCGCCGGTTATCGCGGACACGACGGACGCTTGCAGGACATCGTCGGCAATGTGTTCAACGCGAACAAGCAGCAGTACAATGTGGGCACCGGGCTGATGATCGACTGGTCTCCTGGCGATCTCTATTATGCGGCGCTCGCCGCCAAACAACGTGCGCTGGCGGCCGAGAAGATGGCTGAGAAGGCGCGCATCGACATCGTGACGCAAGCCGTCGAGCGTTACTACGACCTGCTCTCTGCCGAAGCCACGCTTGCGATCATCGAGGACGATCTTCGCATCACCGAGGACTACGCCAAACAGCTCGAGGGCGCGGTCACCGCAGGCACCGCATTTCGCGCCGATTTGCTGCGCGTCAAAACACAGATCAGCCGTGCGAAACTGGCCATTCGCCAGGGGCAGGAGGCGCGCGACCTCTCCGCCGCTGGGCTGGCCGAGATTCTTCGCCTCACACCCGAGGCCGAATTGCGCCCGGCCAAGTCGGATCTCGTGCCCGTGCGCATCATGAGCGGCAAAGGCGTGGCCACCATGATCTCGCTGGCGCATCAGCACCGGCCGGAGATGCAGGCGGCCTCGGCGATTCACCAGTCCATGAGTGCTGAAAAGGATCGCGCCCGTGTGGCACCGATGATCCCCAGCGTGCAGGCCGGTTACACTGTGGGCGGATTCGGCGGTGGTCCCGGCGTGGGCGGCCAGCAATGGGGCAACTTCGGACGCCAGCAGGACTTCTACGTCGGCCTCGGCTGGAAGATCGGACCCGGTGGCCTGTTTGACCGTCAGCGCCAGAACCTCGCCGATGCTCGTGAAGAAAGTGCGTCCCTTCAAACCGATCAGGTCAAAGCTGCGATCGGTCGCGAAGTCGTCGATGCCGCCACGCGTGCGCAGTCGGCGAACGATCAGATCAAGATCAACGACGAAGCCGTCGATGCTGCCGAAGAAATGACCAAGCTCGCCAAAGAACGCCAGGCCAGCCAGGTCGGCGTGGTGCTTGAATACCTCCTCGCACGTGAAGAACTCACGCGGGCCAGGCAGAGCCGCGTGCAGGCCGTGACGGATTTCAACAAGGCGCAGCACGCGTTGAAGCGTGCCGTGGGAAAGTAAACTGTCTGTGACGCTCGTTCCGGTTGCGATGGCGATGCGCCACCTGCACAATCGCCCGCATGAATCTGACGCCTGACCACATCCTGCAAACCGGCCTCGCCTTCTGGAGTTCCAAGACGCTGCTTAGCGCTGTGGAAATGGAGTTGTTCACCGAACTGGCAAAGCACCCAGGTGATCTGGCGACGCTGCAGGGCCGAATGGGGCTGCATCCACGCGGAGCGCGCGATTTTCTCGATGCACTGGTGGCCATGAAGTTTCTGCAGCGCGGAGACGACGGCATCTACCGCAACACACCTGAGACGGATCTGTTTCTCGACAAGGCAAAGCCGTCTTACATGGGTGGCATCTTGGAGATGGCGAACCATCGCCTATACCCGTTCTGGGGCAGCCTGACGACGGCGGTGCGCACGGGTGAAGCGCAGAATGAGTCGAAAGGCGGACACGATCCTTTTACCGCGCTTTACGCAGATCCGGCAAAGCTTCGCGAGTTCCTGCACGCGATGTCAGGTGTCAGCCGCGGGGCGAACATGGCGATCGCTCAGAAGTTTCCATGGTCGAATTATCAGAGCTGCGCGGACATCGGCACGGCCCAAGGGGATCTGGTCACGCAGATTGCACTGACTCAGCCTCATCTGCGGGGCATCGGTTTTGATCTGCCTGAGGTGGGCCCCATTTTCGAGGATTACATCACAGCAAACGGCCTGAGCGAGCGAGTGAGCTTTTCAGGCGGCAGTTTCTTCACCGACGACCTGCCGCAGGCAGACGTGCTGCTGTTTGGTCACATCCTGCACGACTGGGATCTGGACACAAAGCGAATGCTGCTGCGCAAAGCCCATGCAGCATTGCCTCCAGGAGGAGCAGTGGTGGTCTATGACTCAATCATCGACGACGCGCGAAAGGAGAACGCATTCGGCCTGCTGATGAGCCTGAACATGCTCATCGAAACCCCAGGCGGCTTTGACTACACCGGAACGGACTGCATCACATGGATGCAGGAAACCGGGTTCAAAGACTGCCGGGTGGAGCACCTTGTGGGTCCGGACTCGATGGTGGTCGGGATCAAGCAATGATCAATACACCGGCCCCTTTACCGCCCAGCGCTTGAGCACGAAGCCGGGACCTTTTTCACGCCACTTCGCAACGTGAGGCGTGGTGTAGTGCAGATCAAATGCCGCCTGATCAACGTAGCTTTCGCTCAGTGCGAAGAGATTGGATTGCGTGTTGTCGCGGCTCACCTCGAAACGCAGACAACCGGGCTCAAGACGGGAAGCTGCGGCGTTTTCGAGAATGACTGCGAGGAATTCGTCGATCTTCGGTGGATCGACCTCAAGAATGACAATGACATTGACCATGAGCACAAGAGAGAGGCTATTTTTGCTTAACATGCAACCCGTGTTCCGCGTATCATTCTGGAACCTCCCCGACCGCCATGAGATTCCAACTTGTACTCCCCACACTGTTTGCGCTCAGTCTCCACGCCCAAGAGGCCAAGCCGGCGGCCGGACCTGCGAAACCGGCTCCGGCACTTCAGGTCAACGCGACACCTAAACCAACTGTCACACCACCTGCCGCGACTCCACCTGCAAAAGTCGAAGCAAAACCTGCTGCGGTTTCTGCACCCGCCGCCAAGCCCGCGAACACCAGTACAAAACCCGCAACGCCCCCCCCTGCTGCCAAACCGGCCACAACGCCCCCGCCCCCAACAACAGCCAAGAAGCCTGTGCCCCCTACGCCGCCGACAAAACCCGCCGCACCTGCTTCTCCACCAGTTACGAAGCCAGCACCACCAAAGCCTGTCGCTATTTTTCCTGACAAAGCGCTCGAGGCCGCCGTGCGGAAGCAGGTTTTTGCCAAGCGTGACAATCAGGAGGTGATCACCGCTGAAGATGTGGCGACAGTCTCCATCATTGAGGGCAAGAAGGCGGGCATCAAGGATCTGACAGGCCTAGAAAAATGTGTGGCACTCGCATCACTGACATTGCCGGAAAACAAGATCACGAACCTCGCCCCGATCAAAGGACTTGAGCGCCTGCAGTTCCTCGATGTCTCGAACAATCAGATCAGCGACATCACTCCGCTGGCGGCCTGTAAGGCGCTGCAATACGTCGAGCTCACGGGCAACAAGGTGACGGATGTTTCAGCGCTTGGCGTGATTCAGTCTCTCACATCGCTTTACCTCGCCAACAACCAGATCAAGGACGCGTCGGCATTGTTCAAACTGCCCAAGGTGTGGACGCTTTATCTCGAAGGCAACCAAGTCACGAATATCGCCGGCATCGGCGGCATGAAATGGCTGTCCATGCTGTCGCTCAAAGGCAACGGTGTGGCAGACATTACGCCACTGGAGCCGCTTACCGAGCTGCAGTTTTTGTTTTTGGAGAACAACAAGATCACTGACCTCGCGCCGCTGCACCGCATGTGGAAGAAGGACAATGTTGGCGCCCGCGAATGGGCGCCTTACTGCCAGATTTTTATCGAGGGAAACCCCATAGACGAGTCGTCCAAGAGCCTCGTCGATGAAATGAAGAAGGCCGGCGCGCGCATCACCCCATGATTGTGAAGCCGGCTGAGCAAATTGCTTGCCGGTGACCGCACGTATAGCATAGCATGAGTGCATGAAATTGCGCCTTGCCCTGCTCGCCCTCAGCGTGTGGTGCCCCACATCCGCGGATGCGGCCAATCCACCGCGAGAATGGACCTCCAGCGACGGGAAGTCGAAGTTTCAAGGTGACCTCATCGAATTCTCCGACAAGGAGGTCAAGATTCGCCGCCGGAGTGACTTCAACCAGTTTCGACTGCCTCTGGACCGTCTTTCGCCAGAGGATCAACAATACATCCACAGTCTGCTTCGCGAGAAGCGGCGTGATGCGGGGCTGAAAGAGGGCGCTTATGCGCAGAAGGTCACTGGAAAATTTGTCAAAGGGGTCTCGAAACAGGGATTGAATTTCCAACTGTGGGGCAACCCCAAACTGGACGGCACAAAGCGCTATCCCATCGTCATCTGGCTGCATGGATCAGGCCAGAGTGGCAGCGACAATGAATCTCAACTCGGTGGCGCGCCGAAAATCTGGACCTCCGAGGACAATCAGGCACAAAGGCCGTGCTTTCTGCTGGCACCGCAGTGCCCGTCCGCCGACATCGGCTGGAAGAACCAAGTGGCGGACAATCTTCTCGCGCTCATCGCTGACCTCGCGGATCATCTGCCGATCGACGAAACGCGAATTTACCTGACCGGATCATCGATGGGAGGTTTCGGTACCTTCAGCATCGCGGCAAAGTTTCCCCAGGTGTTTGCCGCATGCGTCCCCTTGTGTGGTGGCGGCGACACCAAGAACTCTGATATTTTGAAAAAGATCCCGTTTTGGGTCTTTCATGGCGATAAGGATGACATGGTGCCAGTGGAGCGCTCACGCGCCATTGTTGAGGCGGTAAAACAGGCAGGCGGCGAACTGATGAAGTACACCGAACTCGAAGGAGCGGGCCACGGCATCACAGGCATTGTCTACCCGCGCACAGATCTTCACGAGTGGCTGTTTGGACAGAGGAAGGAATCCGCAGCTACGAACTGAGGAATACCGACAAAAATGCTTCATCACCATCATTCGGCCACCTGTCAGCATCACGATGCGGATTCGGCACGCGAACTGGTCACAACCATGATGAAACGTGCACGGGATGCAGGCCTCCGACGAACCAACGCGCTGGAGAACATCCTCTCGATTCTCGTTCACGCCCACCAACCGCTCTCCTTGGCGGACATTGCTGAGTCACCTGACCTGACAAGCGGAGCGGATAAAGCGACGGTCTATCGAATACTGGTCAAACTGGACGAACTGAGCCTGATCCGGCGCCTCGGCCTGCATGACCGCAGCGCCTACTACACCATTCTCCAGCCTGGACGCCACGATGATTATCTCATCTGCACTCAATGCGGGCGCATTCAAACGTTGGACATCCAGTGCCCCGTAGAGGCATTAGAGAAGCAAATCGAAAAGGAGTCAGGCTTTCGTAAGCTCTACCATGAACTGGAGTTTTACGGACTATGTCCGAGTTGCTCTCCATGATGGTTTACGAGACCCGACCAAGCACCTGAGAGCTCAACAGCAAAAAAGCCCCCGCACCGGAAACAGCGCGGGGGCTCTAAAACAGACGGAAGAGATCAAGGCGAAGTTGGACCCGTGGTAATCTGATTACCACTCGAGCCCTGAGAGCCACCGCTATTGGGAGCAGGTGAACTACCACCACCAAGATTACCATCACTACTGGTCGTAGTTTGTGAATTATTTCCACCGGAACCCTGCGTCGTAGCTGAACCCGTTTGCTGCCCAGAACTGTCTGTATTGGTCACTGTCGTGGTGGTGCTACCATCAGCGGTCTTGGTTTCCGTGATCGTGGTGGTAGAACCATCCGAGTTCGAAGTTTCCGTGGTGGTGGTGGTGGTCCCCGAACTATCCACATTGACTGTAGTCGTCGTGCTACCCTGTTGAGTCGTCTGCGACACCACATTGCCATTGGCATCGGTCACAGTTGTGGTGATAACCGTGGTATCACTCTGGACAGCAGTGCCTTGCGCAATCTGCTGCTGGGCGTTATCAGGAGTCAACGGACTCTCAGCAGCACCTGCTCCGTGGGCATCTCCCACTTGAATAGTTACCGTGGTAGTCGTTCCATCTGCGTTCTGAATCGTGATTGTATTGGTCGTAACGATATTGAGCACATTGCCCTCCGCTGCCCCCGTGCACTGAAAGTCTGGCGGATTGAACTCAGGTTCCCAACGTAGCGCCAAGTAACGGGTTTTGACGGGTTTGTCAGGTGTCGCTTTCAATGCTCCCAAACCACGTGTGTCTTCAGCCACCGCAACAGGAGACTTCGAGTCGAAGTCATTTGGGTCAAACGCCATTCGTCCGCGCCAGTCTTCCTTCTCCGGAAGGTTATCGAAAGCAAAAACCTCAAAACGCACAGGTCGCGGAGAATGCACCGAGGCGAATTCATTGAGAATGCGCAATTGTCCAAAATCATAGATGATCGTCCGATACTTTTCATCAGACTCAGGGAAAGCAAACTTGTTGTAGGTCACGGCGGTATCGAGTCCGTTGGCAGGACGCGGAGCTGCATAAATGATTCGCGCACCACCAAGACCGTTGATCAAATCCATTGGCTTGCCCTGCTTTCCGTCAGGAGATTGCTTTACAGCATAGCCTTTATCAGTTTGACCTCCAAAGAAGTGAAGCGCACGGATCGTTCCGCCTTTCGACAGAGCCAGTTCAAGCTTCACAAATTTGGCCTGCATTCCGGCAAACTTAAAGTCCACAGAACGATCTGCCGCTGAGAAGACTTTTTCCTCAAGAACTGCCCAACCATGCTTGTCAGCGCTCGCGGAAAGGATCGCACGGCCTTCAATGCCATCATTTGTGAAGGATGACTGTGAAATCAGAACCGGTCTACCGAGATTGATAATTACAAAGCTCTTACCAGCAGAAACCGTGGCAGGAGCTGTAATATCGTCTATTAACAAGGCGTCAGCCCGGCCAAAACCAGAAGAACTGTCAAGCGAGGCTGCACTGTGCGCACCACTGACGGCGATATCCACCGGCTTTTCCTTGATGATCGGTATGCGCGACCATTTCGCGTGAAGGGAACCGGCGGTCAGCAGACTGCAGGCGAGGAAAATTGAGGTGGTTAGCTTCATGATCGGTTGATGAACGTTCAGGCGATGAATTGATCGTTGATTGGACAAAAAGAACCCAGCGCCTGTTTGTTTTTTTGAATCTCTGTTAGTTACACCACAAATGCCCCGCGATGTAAACACTTTTTCTGTTTCGAAGGTGGCGAAATAGAACTTGATTAATTGTATGTTCCATATATTCTATAAACATGAAATGCCCACGCTGCCTCGCTAGCATCTCACCAGCACAAAATGCCTGTTCTGCTTGCGGGTTTTCAGCCACATTGCTTAATGGTTATCTTGGAAATCAATGGGTTAAGCTGGAGCGTATTACTGACGCGGCACATTGTCTGCGACTCGAAGATGTTAGAAGAACTGAAATCATTTTGGACGATTTTGAACGAAGTTTGCCACAAGTGTTTTTTGCCGCTTACCTAGGTGTTCTACCCAAAGGTTTGAGCGTTGCCGAACTGGGGTTCTGGCTGCTGAACCAAGGAGCGTTTGTCACACATTCCGTCAGCCGACGAAACGATTTTGGGATTGTGCTGGTGGTTGATCCCGCTGAGCAGGCTGCCAGCATCACATTGGGATATGCCATCGAAAAGTATTTCTCGCCCCAAACCGTCACTCGCATGTTGCAGACTGCCGGTATTCAACTGAATAGAGGTGCTACAAGCCGGGCAATCGAAGTCGTCTGCAATCAATGTGCAGATGTGTTACGGAAGTGTGCTCATGGCATGAAACGGCAGCCTGACATATTGACCACGGGCTCCGATCTGGGGCTGCAGTCCTTGAGAGGAGGACACAGAGCCGGTTCACGACCGTTGGCTGGCTTTTCATCAGCTACAAAGCCATGATCGCATGCTCTTCTCATCACATTGAGCTTGATCGACGCTGTCGTAAATTCGTTCCGGCACTAATGCTGGCGCTCTCATGCTTGATCGCCACCGCCGAGGTTCCTCAGATTGAGGAGAAAGTCGAAAAACCAACGCTTCCGCTGCCACGCTGGAGTGAACAGGAACTCAAAACTTTTCGGAACAGTCTCCCATCGCCGGACAGCCTAGGTACCCTACTGCCTGCAAATGGCGAGCCATCCACTGACATAAACGAGTTGCTTAATACCCCGGTTGCCGACGCGCCACGTTTGGACCGTTATTTCCCCTCCCCTGATGGCGAGCTTTCCCCGCGATTGAAATCCGAAGACATGCGACTGTTTCTTCCTGAGTCGATCCTTGGTCTGCCCACTCAATCTGCTGTAAGCACCATGCGGCTGCCAACGCCGGAGTCTTCGCTCAGGGACGTCTCTTCTGAGTTCATGGCCGCTTGCTCGCGGTTTTTACCAAAGGAGTATCTTATCGACCCCGACCTTTTGGTGCCGGAAATGCAGAATCACGACATGACAAGTTTCCTTGAATTCCATGCCAAGGACGCACGAATTAAGCTTTATGTCCTGACGATCCCGCACGACCGCAAACTGCCAGAAGGCGCCAGATTGGACTCGATTGCTTCTGGGCGACTGCTGCAAACAGATGCTTGTTTGCTCGTTTATCCGCTCGCTGAGCCATGGCGTGCGCGCTTGTTTGTAAGCAAGTCAGTGCACAATCAAACCTCCACTGCATTCCTCAGTGAAACCCTCCAATCATGTCTGCATGAAGCCCTGCAGACTAGTGATTCATACGATCAACTCCACCGCTACGCCATCCACCTTTCGACTCGCTTGTTCTGGTTACAAAGAGCTCTGGGAGCGGATCCGGCCATCAAAACAGACACAGGCCTTCCCTTGGCCGAAGTGGCCCCCGACCTAATGGCGCCAGATGCTCAAAAGAGCAGTCACATCGTCGTCATCTGGGCATTTGCGATTTTGTCATCAATCGGCATCCTT
Source organism: Prosthecobacter sp. (assembly GCF_020439865.1). GTDB lineage: Bacteria > Verrucomicrobiota > Verrucomicrobiia > Verrucomicrobiales > Verrucomicrobiaceae > Prosthecobacter. Next base: position 95,669 of record NZ_JAGRPF010000051.1, on the reverse strand, counting down.
GGAATCGCAGCTCGCCATATCCGCTATCGTCTGCGGCTCAGGACGCGAAATCTCGTATGGCTGCTGCCTGAACCTGATGACACCATCCCGAGGCTGGAAGGGGCATTCACTGGAGGAGGCGGGGGCATGATACGATATGCCTGAGTTCCAGCCGAGCCGAAGTTCTGTCTGATGAAACCCTCGACTTTCATAAGTTCAATTTGTCAAAACTAATACTTGAATGATAATTGTCTAAATGGGCCATAACTACTTGATGGAATGAACCCGGACACGCTCCAGTTTCAATGCGGCTTTTGTCGCACGACTTTGACTGTACCTGCACAAATGGCGGGTGTGTCTGGCCCATGCCCCAGTTGTGGGCAAACAATCACTTCTCCCACCCCTGCGGCACCTCAGGAAACTCGGTGGGCTCAGGCACCCGCAATGCCTCAAGTCTCCACGTCGCCACCAACGTGGAACTCCCCCCCCCAATCTCTTTCAATGGGGGAATCGGCTGGTGCGAGCATGCCGTCTCAACCACCAAATTCCGGCTTGCCGCCAAAGCGCGCGCCTGGCCAACAGCCCCTTTCAACTACTCTCGGTAGTGCTGTGAACCAAGCGCCTTGGTCTTCCACCCCGTCTTCACCAGCGGGCCACGCCCCATTGGGTTCTCCTGACGCATCTTCAGGAGGAGGTGGTTTACCCAATCATTCGCGCCTCATCCCTGGTTCGCCCGCATTGCCTAACATGATGCCAGGAGGTAATCCTGGTGGCATGGCAGGTTTAAACCATCCGCTGCCAGCGTCTTCACTTCTCGGAAGGGAAGTCTCCCCGGCCCCGATTTCCCCAGTCACGCAACCACTCCAGACCGTCGGCTTGCCCTCATTGAGTCTGGGCGGAGCGCTCGGGCATGATTCGCCGTCTCCCCCTGTTCCGGCCGGGCGCAGCCTCAACAGCCTGCGTGCTCCCCGTGGAACCAATGTCATCCGGCTCGCCTTTGCCGCCATCTTCCTGATTGGCTTCCTCGGCTTGGTCGGGTTTCTCCTGAAAGACTATCTCCCGGGTTTTTTCCCCAGCCTTGTCAGCCAAGAGGCGAGTGACGAGGAGCTTACAAAAGTATCGCCACTGCTATCGGCGGAATCTGCCCCTCTGCAATCATCTCCACCTTCCAAACCAACCGAAGGTAACAGCTCAGAAGGAACGAACGCGCCACCCCTCACGGAAACAAAAATCGCTCCGTCTCCAATCGCGGTCGGCTTTGATCCCACAGAACCAGTGGCACTCAAGGCGAAGCCTGCCACGCAAGAAAAGATCGCCGCCACCAATCCCATCAGTTCCCAAGGAGCTTCTTCTTCCGTCATCGACACACCAGTGACTTCCACATCTGTTCCGGCGCAGCCGGCTGACACGCTTCTCGAAGTGCCATCCAAACCTGCGATGAATTCAGTTTCATCCACGCTTGGAAACGACTTGCCTGACAATCTGTCACAACCGCATGTGATCGAAGAGGACGATGCCCCGCCTGCGGCCAAGCCTGCGGTGAATGCGCTCAAAAATTTTCTAGCCGCCAATTCGTTCACGGAACGCCTAAAATACACCTTGGGCGCCGAGCATATGAAACCCTTGATGGAGCGCTATTACACACGCACGGCAGACGGCCCGGTGATCGTGGACAGCATCCACTTTGTTCGAATGGATCCGAATCCAGAACTCGGTTCCGGCAAACACTGCATCTTCAGCCTCGAAAACAAAACCTGGGAGTTCCCGGTGCCGGTGATGCTGGAAGAACAACCGGATGGCTTCAAGGTGGACTGGCTGGCGTTTGTTGAATTCAAAGACCGCCTGCTTGAAAAATTCTTTCAATCGTATCAGGAAGGGCCGGCTCGATTTCACGTCGGCATCATCCGCCACCACTACTTTGAAGACGGCGTGCCAAACCTTGACCGCAAGGACGCATTTCGTGTGAGCCCTGCTCCACCCAATTCATTCCAAGCATCCGTGTTTCTCGACAAAGAATCACCACTAGCCGAGGAGCTTCGCTCGCGCATGCCTTGGGAAACACACGTGTGGGCGGTTGTCGAACTTGAGTGGAAGAAACTTGGTTCACAGCAATGGGTCGAACTGAGTGCGGTCCCTCAGATGCACTGGTACTCGCTGCCCATGGTCCCTAGAGCGATCTCCACGCCGCAGAAAGCGTTCGAGAATGAAGAACTGCCACCGGGAATATCAAAAAACGGCGTCAGCGGCAAACCCGCCAACCGGCCTGCAGGCAACGAGCCTCCTCCGGGCATTCGGAAATCGGATCCCAATCTTCCCCCCACCATCAAACGTCCGCTTCCCGCAGGACGTTGAAACAAGGTGAGGAGAGATGCGGTCGGCTTGCAATTCAACTCACCTCGAGTTTGCCCGTACTGTCCCCTACTTTCTCCGCGGGGACGCCCATGCGATCCAGCATGGAAAGGTAAAGGTTGGTCATCGGCGTCTCCCCAGGAAGGACGACACGCTTGCCCGGCGTCAACGTGCCGCCGGCACGCCCAGCAAGCAGGATCGGCAGATTGTCATGGTTGTGCCGGTTGCCATCACCAATACCTCCGCCAAAGACGATCATCGAGTTGTCCAGCAAGTTGCCGTCCCCTTCCTTCACTGATTTCATCTTATCGAGGAAGTACCCGAACTGGCGCAGGTAAAACTGGTCGATCTTGGCGATCTTTTCCAACTTCTGCGGATCGCTCTGATGATGGGAAAGGTAATGATGCGCATCCGGCACTCCCAGTTCGGGGAAGCTGCGATTGCTCCCATCATGTGCAAGCATGAAGGTCGAAAGACGTGTCGTGTCCGTCTGGAACGCCAGCACCATCAGGTCAAACATGGTGCGAATGTGTTCTTCGTAGGAGTCAGGGATGCCGTCCGGAATCTTCACATCCGGCATTTCCGCTGAAAACCTCTCTGCACGTTCGATCCGTTGCTCGATGTCGCGTACAGATGAGAAGTACTCGTCCAGTTTGCGGCGGTCGCCCGCATTCACCTTGCCTTGCAGGCTTTTGGCCTCGTCCAGCACCGTATCGAGGATGCTCTTTTGCATGCGTTTCACACGCTCCGCCTCCGGCCCTCTGCCAGCCGTGGCTCCAATGCCAAACATGCGCTCAAACACCAGGCGAGGATCCATCTCGGGAGCCATCGGCATCGTCTCGTTCTTCCACGCCAGATTAAACTGGTAGGCACAGGAATAACCGGAGTCACACTTGCCCGAGCTGCGCTGACCGTCCGTGCTCAGTTCCAATGACGGCAACCTTGTGAGGTGACCAATTCTTTGCGCTGCAATCTGGTCTACCGAAATCCCAAGATGGATGTCAGCACCCGCCGTCTTCTTTGGCATGCATCCAGTGAGAAATGTCGCCGTCGCACGCGCATGGTCCCCACCACCATTGCCGTGGCTGCGTGCAAAATCCTGCATCAGCCCCGAAACCACCATGAAGTCATCGCGATGCTTTTCGATTTGCTTCAACGAAGGCGACATCTCATAACTCGCGCCTTCACCTGTCGGCATCCATTGCTCTACATTCACCCCGTTTGGAATGTATAACCACGCGGCGCGAATCGGTTTCACCGCCGGTTTGGCAGCGGCAAACGCCCGCGTGCCAAAAGATTCCAAAAAAGGCAGCGAAACCATCGAGCCAATCCCACGCAAAACGTGGCGGCGGCTGAGAGAATGGGCTGCGAGGGAGGTTTCACGAAACTCGTTCATGTTTGGTGGTCTACGGTGGGATGGGAAGAAACTTTCGTGCCAGACAATGCAACACACCGCAGCACCGTCGCGAAAGTAGTTGAAATTCAGCGCCGTCACGGCCCGATTAATGGCTCCCTGCAAAACCCACCCATAAAAATATGAAGATCACCCGCCACCTACTCACCGCCATTGCCGCATTCACCCTTTCGGCCCAAGCCCAGGATGCTGATGTCGCCGTCATCGAGCTCAAGCCCAGCACCAATCCTTCGGCCCCCCTCGCCTATGAAACCACCGAGCTCTCAGTCAAAGCCGGACAGAAGGTGAAGCTCACCCTGAACAACACCGGCGGCGTTCTACCGCAGCCGCACAATTTCCTTCTCCTCAAACCCGGAAAGCTCGACGCTGTCGGCGCACTCGCCAACGCCATGCTGGCCGATCCTCAAGGCATGGCGAAGAGCTACATTCCTGAAGCGGCAAAGCCAGACATCATCGCCAACACGAAGCTGGTGCAGCCAAACCAGAGCGAAACCATCGAGTTCACCGCGCCTGCAGATGCCGGCGACTATCCTTACATCTGCACCTTCCCCGGCCACTGGATGCTGATGCGCGGTGTGATGCACGTCACGAAGTAGTCCTCCACACCCAACGCGCACCTTCATGAAACGTTTCCTCATCACCTCGCTTGCTGTCATCAGCACTGCAGCTGCTTCGCTCGCCGAAGATACCACTCCTCTCGAGGCCGCAGGCCTCACCTTCCAATACCCTTCCGCCTGGACCAAATCTGCCACCACCAGCATGATGCGGGTCGCCACGCTTGAAGCAAAAGTGGAAGGGGCGGAAAAACCGCTCGAAGTCGCATTCTTCAGCTTCGGAGCGGCGGGTGGGGTGAAAGCCAATGTAGACCGCTGGCTCGGCCAGTTCGCGCCTGAACCCAAGGCTGAGAGCAAAGTGGAAGAAATCGATGCAGGAGGTACAAAGGTCACATTGGTCGCAGCCACCGGGACTTACAACGACGGCCCCCCGATGGGTGCCAAGACCCCCAAGGCAGACTACACGCTGCTTGGAGCCATCATTCCGGCTGGAGAAAACAATGTCTTCATCAAGCTCACAGGTCCCAAAGACGCTGTTGCCAAACTGAACGACATCTTCAGAAAGCTCGCGACCAGCCCCTTTGCGAAGTAGTCGCTGTTCAAATTTGAGTCATTCACAAAAGGCGAACGGGAACACCGTTCGCCTTTTTTGTGCACGCATGGTCATGTGCATCTTTTCTCCTTCGAGAGTCTCATTCGTGCGGAGTCAGTCATTGGCGACCAAATCAAAACCAGAGTTGGCACGCGCAATGCTTAGCACTGGTATCGGAGTTCAATCCAATCACCGACTTATGCTCAAACACACACCAACACGAATCTGGAGCGGTCTTGCCATCACGGCAATGGCTGCCATCACCACACTCGCATTCAGCCTCGGCGAAGTCCGTGCTCAGGATGCAGCACCTGCACCAGCCCCTGCTGCCGCGGCACCTGCTCCCGCTCCGGAGCCAGCCGCCGCTCCGGCCCCCGCTGCAGCTGCCGAAGCAGCGCCAGCCGGCCCCTCGGTCGAACTCTTCACCACCAACAATCTTTGGATGATGATTGCCGCCTCTTTGGTGTTCATCATGCATCTCGGGTTCGCCTGCGTTGAATCGGGCCTCACCCAGTCCAAGAACACGGTGAACATCCTGTTCAAGAACACCCTCATTCCTTGCATCGGACTGCTCACCTACGCCCTCTGCGGTTTCAATCTGATGTATCCTGGATTTGCAGACGGTGACTCCCAGTTCTGGTTCAAGTTCGCCGGCTTTGGCATCACGACGGACGCCGCCGGTCTCACCTCCGCCTACAACGTCGGTTACACCTACTGGACCGATTTCCTCTTCCAGGCCATGTTCGCCGCCACTGCCGCCACCATCGTCTCCGGTGCCGTTGCCGAACGCGTGAAGCTCAGCACCTTCATGGTGTTCTCTATCATTTTCGTCGCCATCTGCTATCCGATCGCCGGCAGCTGGAAGTGGGGCAACGGCTGGTTGAACCGCCTTGAGACTCCCTTCTATGACTTCGCAGGTTCCACGCTCGTCCACTCGGTGGGCGGCTGGGGAGCCCTCGCCGGCATCCTGCTCCTTGGGGCTCGTCGTGGCAAATACACCTCCGATGGCAAGACCAAGCCCATCCTCGGTCACAGCATGCCGCTGGCAACCATCGGCGTCTTCCTTCTCTGGCTCGGCTGGTTCGGATTCAACGGCGGTTCGGTGCTTTCCGCTGATCCTGGTCTGGTTTCCCTCACGCTCGTGACCACCTGCCTTGCGGCCGCCGCCGGTGGTGTTGCCGCAGCCCTCGCCTCGGTCATCTTCCTCAAGAAGCCTGACCTCTCCATGGCCCTCAACGGCATCCTCGCCGGTCTAGTTGGCATCACCGCTGGTGCTGACCAGATGGCAGCTGGAAGCTCGATGCTCATCGGCGCCATCGCCGGTGTGCTCGTGGTCTTCTCCGTCCTCTTCTTCGACAAGATCAAGATCGACGACCCGGTCGGTGCCGTCTCCGTCCACCTTGTCTGCGGTATCTGGGGAACTCTGGCCGTCGGTCTCTTCGGTGAGAAAGCCGGCATGCCCCAGTTCATGAGCCAGCTCAAAGGCGTCATCGCCTACGGCGTGTTCACCTTCATCTTCGCCTTCGTCCTTCTCCTGATCCTCAAGATCATCATGGGACTCCGTGTCACCCCCGAGGAAGAATCCGAGGGCCTCGACATCGGCGAGCATGGCAACGTGGCCTACCCGAACTTCCAGGCAAACCACTAAGTTTCGGCTGCCCAAAGGCAGTTTGATCAACTCCTCTAACTCCCCGGCACGCTCTGCGGCCGGGGAGTTTTTTTTGATATTGGCACACCGCCTGCTTTTGCGAGCCCTATCCGCCAAAAGTGTCGCCAGACGGCGCTTCAGACGGGCACACCACCAACCCATTCCAACCCAATGACTCGACACCAGTCCCTCTGGCGCACTTTTATGTGCGGTCTCCTTGCCACATCCGTTCTTTGCAGCGGAGTTCTCCTCGCCCAGGACGCTGCCCCGACACCAGCATCAGCCGCCGCCCCCACAGGCCCCACCATCGAACAACGCGTCTTCGACCTCGAAAAATACGTCACCAACGGCCAGGCCGGCAAAGACGGTGACAAAGAATGGACCTCGAACATCGCGGGCCCCGGCCCGGGCCACAACGCCTGGCAGATGGTCAGCACCGCGCTCGTGATTTTCATGACACTCCCCGGCCTCGCCCTGTTCTACGGTGGTCTGGTGCGCAAAAAGAATGTCCTCTCCGTCATCGCGCAGTGCATGGGCATCGCAGGCCTGGTCACCATCCTCTGGTGGGCCTGCGGTTACAGCCTCTCCTTCGGTGCGGGCAACGCCTTCATCGGCGACCTGCAGTACAAGATGTTCGAAGGCGTCTCCCCTTACGCCTCCGGTGCGGGCTACTGGTGGATCTCGGACTCCATGTGGGCCATGTTCCAGCTCAGCTTCGCCATTATCACACCGGCGCTCATCATCGGCGCCATCGCCGAGCGCATGAAGTTCCTCGCCGTCATGGTCTTCGTCGCCATCTGGATGTTCGCCGTCTATTTCCCCTTCGCTCACATGGTTTGGAGCGGCACCGGTTTCATGTGCGGTCCTTTGAACGCAGATGCAGGCATCAAAGCCATCGACTTCGCCGGTGGCACCGTCGTTCACATGACCTCCGGCTGGAGCGCGCTCGTGCTCTGCATCATCCTCGGCAAACGCAAAGGCTACGGCAAAGACTCGATGGCTCCCCACAGCATGGTGCTCTGCGCCGTTGGCACCGGCATGCTCTGGGTCGGCTGGTATGGCTTCAACGCCGGCTCCGCCCTTGGTGCTGACGGCATCGCCGCCAACGCCTTCACCACCACCACGCTCGCTGCCGCCACCGCAGGCTTCGTCTGGGCCGTCGCCGAGTGGATCGTGCGTGGCAAGCCCTCCGTGCTCGGCTTCTGCTCCGGCATCGTCGCCGGTCTCGTCGTCATCACCCCGGGTGCGGGCTTCGTCACCGCCACCTCCTCCGTCATCATCGGCGTGTTCGCGGGTGTGATCCCCTTCCTCGCTGTCGCCTACCTGAAGAAACTTCTAGGCTACGATGACGCTCTCGACACCTTCGGCGTGCATGGCGTTGGTGGCACACTCGGCGCCATCCTCACCGGTGTGTTTGCCAGCAAGGAAGCCAATCCCGGCATTGAAGGCCTTCTCAACGGCCTCGTCGGCGAGCAGCTCAAAGCCGTCGGCCTCACCATCGTCTGGAGCGTCGTCGCCACCGTGATCATCTCCTTGGTGGTCAAAGTGGTCGTCGGACTGCGTGTCGATCCTGAAGTGGAAAGTCAGGGCCTGGACCTCGCCGAACACGGCGAAGCAGGCTACGAACACTAACCGCAGCGCAGGCATCCCCTGCCAATTCTCGAAGCCGGGCCGGGTTCATCCCCTGCCCGGCTTTTTTGCTTCATATGCGACTGCATGGAACAGCTCCACTTCATCGTTGGATGTCAGGAACCCGCCTTCACGCCATGCAAGCTGACCTCACCCGCCGCGAATTCACCGCACTTTCCTCGTCCGGCCTCTGCACGCTGCTGACCAGTGCCGTGCTCAGAAACGCTCCCGCTGCCGGTCCGGAACCTGACCCTGCGGAAAAACGCCTCGTCATGCTCGGTCTCAATGCGCTCGCCCGGGCGCATGAGATGAATTACTTCACCGACGGCCATCGTGGCGCCGCCCTCATCTCCGCGCATCTGATGTGCGCGGACAATCACCTCGATGAGAAAGCCACCGCACGCATCGGACAGCTCTTCGATTTGAACTGGGCGCCCACCCCGCTGTGCCAGCCCTTCCCCGAGGAGGAGCCCGATCCCTCGCAGATCGCCAAAATCGGTCTCGCCCTCGCCGACGGTCGCGGTGTGCTGCGCGAAGTCGGCCACAACGCCATCTTCGCCATGCTCGCCATCAAAGGCTTCCGCATGCTTCCCGCTGCCGCCACGCCGAAGCGCATCGACGGCGTCTGCAAGCTCATCCGCGCCATCAAGCCCTGGCGCGACGAAATCGAGCCTGCCCCGGAAATCGATCCCCCTGCGTTCACCGACACGCCCGCCGCCTCAGCCTTTGTCCTGCGCGAGGCCAGTGCCGCCGTGGACCGCTTCATCGGCTACGGCCAGGGATTCACCGGTCACATGCTCACCTTCGGACAGGCCCTCGTGGAGCTCGCCGCCATGGGCGATGTCGAATGGGCCGAGGCCTGCCGCGTTTCCTTCCGCAAATACGTCACCATCGTCCGCCAGGGGCCCAAACCGGAGGACAAGAAGTACAACGAGCACAAGCCCAACCCGCTGCGCCCCAACAGCGCCGAATACTGGCAGAAGCGCGGCGACCACGCCGTCGACATCGGCCACGTCTTCAAATACCCCTACAGCTACTACGATCTCCTCCGCCACGTCGATGATCCCGCTCTGAAAAAGGAGTGGGACGCCAAAGCCTGGCATCTTTTCTAGACTTCCACCAAAGTCGCCGCGTCCAGCCTTGCCGACGAACCGAACTCTGGCTTTTTCGTGCGCATCTCACGGGATTCGTGGCAGTTAATGCCACCTCGCACCGACCTTCGTCGTTTCTCCAACGTGTCCGTCCTTAACATCCAGCCCTCATGATCGCCTGGTTCGCCCGCAACGGCGTCGCCGCCAACATCCTCATGCTCGCCGTCATGATCACCGGCGCCTGGACGCTGTGGCAGGACAAGATCCCGCTGGAGGTGTTTCAGGATGTGCCGTCACGTTTCATCTCCATCAACGTGCCCTACCCCGCCTCGTCGCCGGAGGAGGTCGAGGAAACGATCGTGCTGAAGATCGAGGAGGCCATCCAGCAGGTCGGCGGCATCAAGCACATCAATTCCACCGCAGGATCCGGCGGCGGCAGTGTTTTCATCGAAGTTCAGGAAGGACTCGATCCCCGTTCGGTGCTCGAAGACGTGAAGATCCGCGTCGATGCCATCTCCAATTTCCCCGCTCTCGCCGAAAAGCCCGTCATCCAGGTCGATGACTCCTTCCACTCCGTCATCTCCGTCATTCTCAGCGCCGACATGGCGGAGCGTGATCTCAAACGCCTCGGGGAACAGGTTCGCGACGATCTCTCCGCCCTGCCCGGCGCTTCACACGCCGAACTCGCTGGTGTGCGTCCTGATGAAATCGCGATCGAAGTCGAAGAGGAAAACCTGCGCAAGTATGGCCTCACGCTCGAAGCACTGAGTTCCGCTATCCGCAGCAGCGCCGTCGATCTTCCGGCAGGCGTCGTGCAGACCGAGGCGGGCGATGTCTCCATCCGCACGCGCGGCCGCGCCTACTCCGGCGAGGACTACGCCCGCATCCCCGTCGTCTCACGACCCGATGGCACCAAAATCACGCTGGGCGAGATCGCGAAGATCGTGGACGGCTTTAACGAAAACCCGCTCGCCGCCAAACTCAACGGCCGCCGCTGCGTCTTCATCACGGTCATGCGCGAGGGCAACCAGAACGCCATCACCATCGGCGAACGCGTCAAAGACTACATCAAGGAGACCAACAAGAGCCTGCCCGGCGGCGTGCGGCTCGATTACTGGAACGACCGCTCCAAGATCGTCAAAGGCCGCATCGATCTGCTGCTGCAGAACGCGCAGAGCTGTCTCATCCTCGTGTTCATCTGCGTCGGCCTGTTTTTGCGGCTCGAAGCCGTCATCTGGGTCGCCGTTGGCATGATCATGAGCTTCCTCGGCGCCTTCGCGCTGATGCCGTATCTCGACATCACCATCAACCTGTCCTCGCTGATGGGATTCATCCTCGTGCTCGGCATCGTGGTCGATGACGCCATCGTCATCAGCGAATACTGTGATCAGTTGAGGCGCAGCGGAATGACACCGCTCGACGCCGCCATCACCGGCACACGACGCATGGCCGTGCCCATCACCTTCGGCGTGCTGACCACCGTCATCGCCTTCCTGCCCATGGCCATCGATGGCAGCGACTGGGGCTCGATGTTCAAGCCCATCGGCATCGTCTTCATCTGCGTCATGCTCATCGCGCTGGTGGAGACGAAGCTCATTCTCCCCAGTCATCTCGCGCATCCGTTTCTCGGCCGCGCCGGTGATCTGCTGGAGCCGGTGCACCACATGTCCGGCCGCGCGCTGCAGTGGTTCATCGATTCGGTTTATCGTCCGAGCATCCGCTTCGCGGTGGCGAACTGCTACACCATGCTCGCGCTGCTCTTCGGCGGCCTGTTTCTCATGTTTGGCTTTTACTGGAGCGGCCGCATCCCCACCGCGTTCTTTCCGCGCATTCCGAGCGAACGCATCGAGTGCCGTCTGACGATGCTCGAAGGCACGCCGGTCGAGGTCACCGATGCGCAAATCGAGCGGATCTATGACATCGCCACGCAGCTTCAAAAAGAATACAGCACACCTGACGGCCGCTCCGTGGTCAATCAGATCCTCTCCATGACGGGCGGCACGCTTTCATCCCGCGGCAGCAGCTCAAAGAGCGGACAGTCCCACCTCGGCACCGTCATCATCGACACCTTCGGTCCGGAAGAGCGCCCCATGGCGGCAGACACCGTGGAGATGTCCAAGGTCTGGCGTGACCGCATCGGCCAGATCGTCGGCGCCGAAGAGCTCACCTTCCGCGCCGAGATCATGCGCAGCAGCGATCCGATCAACATTCAGCTCACCGGCACTGATCCGGTGGAGATGCTCACCTTCTCCGACAAGATCAAACAACACCTGCTTCAACTGCCCAACGTCTTCGACGTCAACGACACGCTCGATTCGGGCCGCAGTGAGATCCAGCTCCGCCTCAAGCCCGAAGCTCGCCAGTACGGTGTCACCGTGAACGACCTCGCACGCCAGGTGCGCCAGTCTTTCTACGGCGATGAAGTGCAGCGCATCCAGCGCGGACGCAACGAGGTCAAAGTCATGCTGCGCCTTCCGCGCGAAGACCGCAAAAGCCTCGCCACGCTCGACTCCATGCGCGTGCGTCTGCCGGACGGACTCGAGATGCCGTTCAATCGCGTCGCGGAAGCAAGCGTCGTGAAATCCTTCACCAGCGTCAAACGTGTGGACCGTCGCCGCGCCATCAACGTCACCGCCGACGTGGACAAGAAAAACACGGACATGGAAATCCTCCGCTCCGGACTCACCAACTTCATGAACGAACTCCTCGCCGGCCACAGCCACATCCGCTGGAGTTTTGAAGGAGAGGCCCGCGAACAAAAGGAGAGCGTCTGGAACATGCTCGTCTCCATTGGTCTGGTGCTTGCTGCCATGTATGCCCTCATGGCCATTCCGTTCCGCAGCTACACCCAGCCTTTCATCGTGCTGCTCGTCATCCCCTTCGGCGTCGTGGGTGCGGTCATCGGCCATTTGTTTCATGGTCTGCCGCTCAGCATCATGAGTTCGTTCGGCATGCTGGCGGTCTGCGGTGTCGTGGTGAACGACACGCTCGTGCTGGTCGATGAGATCAATCACCTCAAGGAAGAAGGCGTTCCGATTGGTGAAGCCGTGCAGCAGGGCGGCCTCCTGCGCTTTCGCGCCATCTTCCTCACGCAGATCACCACGTTCTTCGGCCTCGTCCCGCTCATCTTCGACGGCACCTGGCTTGCCAAAGTCGCGCCGTTCTTTTTCAGCAACGGTGCGCAGAGCACCCACGCGCAGTTCCTCACGCCCGTCTCTGTCGCGATGGGTTACGGCAGCCTCTTTGCCACCATCATCACCCTGTTCCTCGTGCCGCTGTGCTACATCGCCGTCGAGGACGTCAAAGGCTGGTTCTTTGCCCCCACCAAGAGTTCCGAACTTCCGGCAATGCCCGCCGCCGAAGCATCCTGAGATGATGGATCCCGACTGGCTGCGGCTCTTCCCCGAGGCGGACCACCGTCTGCAGATGAACCTGCGCCGCGGTGATGCTGCACAGTTCTGGCAGCGCTCACCTGAAGCTGAAACCGTTCTCGCCGAGCGTCGCAATTGGCTCGCACAAACGCCGCAGCGCTACCTGCAAATCCTTCCCGAAGGCGAAGAGGCCGTGAGCGAAGCCATAGCCTATGTCCGGTCACTGGACAATGCTCCGACGTGTCCGCCCGTTCAGGCCGCAGGTGAAATCGAACCCGACTGGATCGTGCTTTCTGGCGATGCCGAACGTTCGCACCCCGTGATTGGAGGCGCCGTCATTTTTCCGTCCAGCTGGGCGCTGGAAGACAAGATCGGCAGGCCGCTGCACGCCATTCACGCTCCGGTCCCAGGTCTTCAAAGCAGCATGGGATCTCAGATCAGCACATTTCTCACGCGCCTCGTCCCGCATGTCGCGTGGGAGCGGGAAAACTGGGGTCTCAGCGCCGACCCGGCGCTCAATCATCATCCTGCCAATCCCATCAAACGACTCGATGCCCGCGCAACGCTCGATCAAACGTGGCTGCGTCTCGAACAGCAGTTTCTCACCCGCCTTCCCGACACAAACGCGATCCTCTTCGGCATTCGTGTCACGAACCACCGTCTCGACCACCTAGCTGCCATGCCGGAACTCGCACCGCGCATCACACGAGCGCTGGAAACCATGTCCGACGACTTTTGCCATTACAAAGGCATCCTCGAGGCACGTCCTGCGCTGCTGGCCGAACTCCGATCGGTTTAACGCTCACCACAGCAACAGCATCATCAGGCACATGATGCCATTGTTCAGTGCGTGAGCCGTCATCGGCGCGATCAAACTGTGCCGCCACATCCGCAGCAGGGAGAACGTGCCCGCCAGCGCCATGATCGCCGGCACGCCGGCCCATCCCTGCGGGTGGATCACCGCAAACACGAACGCGCTCAACAACAGCCCCGCCAGCCAGCGCATCCACGCTGACAGCCCTGGAAACAGCAAGCCACGAAACATCACCTCTTCCGAGACCGGCGCCCACACCACCGCGAGGATGATCGCGCCAAACTTGGCCCAGCCGTCTCCCGCAAAAACATCCACAATCGGATGCGATGGAACATCACCCGTGAACTTCATGATCCACGACGCCGCGATCATGCCCGCAACGAGCAGCGGCAGCGCCGCCACCCAGCCCAGCAAACCCGCCTTCATCTCCTGAAGCACTCCCTGCCCACGGTGAAATCCGAGTGCCGCCTTCCATTGCGGGCGCTTCATGCCACGCAGCAGCGGCCACACTGCTCCGAGAATCAATGCCCCTATCGCAGGAACATAGGGAGCCCAGTGCGGCAGATGATCCAGCCACGTGCGAAGCAGCCAAGGAAGAAATAAAAACAGTGCCAGGTAGATCGCGAATCCTTCTGTCAGCACGCCGCCCTCCACGCGGCTGCGCAACGCCAGCGTCAGATGCAGTTTCCCGGCGCGCCAGCGTGTGATGGCCATGATCATCACCACGAGGCCTGCCACGACCGCAATCATGCCCAGAAAACTGGCCCCCATCAGAACCATCGCAGTTCCCATTGCCTGCTGCATCACGACCTTTCGCTCATCAGCATCGTCCGCCAGCACCTGGGCACGCGCCAGATCCGCGATCCAGCCATGACGCTGCTTCAATGCCTTCCACGCTTCATCATCTCCCTTCCCCTGCGTCGCCTTCAAGGCTTCCAACTCCGCAACATCCGCGCGCAACGACTCGTCTTTCGCCGCGAAGCCATTCAGATCCGCCGCGGTCGGCCAGGTGTCTGCCAGCCAGCCTTTCAAGATCAACAGCCGCAGGCCATCTTCATCCGTGCGTGCAAACTGGCCGATGTCCTCCTGCATCGCCTTCGTGACGTCTGCATTCGACTGGCCTGCGCTCAGCAGCATTCCCTTCACCCCCACCGCGTAGCGCGCCATCAGTTCCAGCATGCGATTTGGCCCCACGCGCTCTTCGCGTTCCACCCGATGCTCCGTCTGCCGGCCAACGACAAACACGGCGCAGGCAGCAATCACCAGAACCGCCAGTCCAAAGCCCGTCTTGGAAAGACGACAGGAGGAAAACGCAGGCGGCGGCAGAGGAGGCGGGAGTGCGGAGGGTGATTCCATGATTTTCGCCGATCAAACAACACCTCGCCGAAATTGACACGCACTATTCGCCCGGTGCCGCGTCTCTTTGCACCACAGCGGCTAAAATCACACCCTCCACCACGTTCACTTCCGATCCACCATGCGTACCGCTCTCTTTCTCCTGCTCACCGTTTCCGTCTTTGCTCAAACACCGCGTCCCGGCGTGAACTACGACGAAGCCAAAGTCGGCAACGATCCGCTGCCCGATTTGAAACTCACCACCGCCGAAGATTGGACGAACAAACGCCGCCCCGAGATTTTGAAACTCTTTGAGGACAATGTGTACGGCAAAACGCCCGCCAACATCGGCACGCCCAAGTTTGAAGTCACCGTGACCAAGACCGATGCGCTCGGCGGTCTCGCAACGCGCAAATTCATTCACATCTCGCTGCCAGAACGCCCCGTATGGCAGGGCATGGACGTGATGCTCTACATTCCCAACGGCAGCCGTGTCGCACCGTGCTTTGTCGGCCTCAGCTTCGGTGGCAATCAGGCGGTCAGTCCCGAAAACGACGTGCCCATCTCCACGCGCTGGATGCGCGACAGCAAGGACAAGGGCATCGTCGATCATCGCGCGACCGAAGCCTCACGCGGAACCTCCAGCAGCCGCTGGCCGCTCGAAATGATTCTCCGTCGCGGCTTCGCCGTCGCCACCTGCTACTACGGAGACATCGAGCCCGACCATGCCGACGGCTGGAAGGACGGCCTGCGCGCCGCCGTCAGCAAGGATGGCGCAAACACCGTTTGGAAAGACGGCGAATGGGGTGCCATCGGTGCCTGGGCCTGGGGCCTCAGCCGCATCGTCGATTACCTCGAAACGGACAAGCTCATCGATTCAAAGCACGTAGCCGTCATCGGTCACTCGCGCCTTGGCAAAACTTCCCTCTGGGCGGGCATGCAGGACACGCGCTTCGGCGTCGTCATTTCCAACGACTCCGGCGAAGGAGGTGCCGCGC
Source organism: Prosthecobacter sp. (assembly GCF_020439865.1). Classification (GTDB taxonomy): domain Bacteria; phylum Verrucomicrobiota; class Verrucomicrobiia; order Verrucomicrobiales; family Verrucomicrobiaceae; genus Prosthecobacter. The sequence goes on along the minus strand of NZ_JAGRPF010000051.1, from coordinate 79,895 downwards.
TCATGCGCCGCGACTTCGGTGAAACGACCGCCATCATCACCAAAGCGTTCCCCCATTGGTTCACACCCAAATACGCGAGCTACGCCGGCAACGCCGCCGCCTGTCCGGTGGACATGCACATGCTCATCGCCCTCGCCGCTCCGCGCCCCGTCTACATCGCCAGCGCCGCGGAAGACCACTGGGCCGATCAAAAAGGCGAGTTCCTCTCCGGCAAATTCGCCAGCCCCGTCTATGCCCTGTTCGGTGAAAAGGGCGTCGTCGTGGACGAACAACCTGCCATCGACACACCTGTTGGCGATTTCATCGGCTATCACATGCGCACCGGCAAACACGACGTCACCGACTATGACTGGACGCAGTATCTGAATTTCGCGACGCGGCACTGGAAGAAGTAAGAGCGGATTCGGCGCACATTGTCGCTTGCCGACTTTGCCAAGCCCGTGTGTCTTGGCGGCGTCCTCTCCACGTCATGCCCGCCAAAAAAGCGAAATCCAAATCCGGCTCGAAGAAGTCGTCCAAAAAGCCCGCGAAGAAGAAGCTCAAAAACGTGCCTTTCTGGATCGGTTTCGATCTCGGTGGCACGAAGATGATGGCCTCCGTGCTCGATGCGAACTACAACGTGCTCGGCTCCGCACGCAAATCGACCAACGGATCCGACGGCGCCGCCAAAGGACGGAACAAGATCGTCAAGGCCATCCATGAGGCCATCGAAGCAGCCGGCGTGGATCCCAAGGGCATTCAGGGCATCGGCATCGGCTGCCCGGGCCTCGTAAATCCCGCCAAAGGCATTCTCATCTTCGCGCCCAATCTCGGCTGGACGAACATGGCACTGCGCAAGCTGCTGCAAACCCAGTTCAAATGCCCCATCGCGGTGCTGAACGATGTCGATGCTGGAACCTATGGCGAATACGCGCTCGGTGCCGGCAAAGGAGCGCGCTCGCTCCTCGGCGTGTTTCCCGGCACGGGTGTGGGCTCAGGGTTCGTTTACAACGGACAGCTCGTCATGGGTCGCGCCATCTCGGCGATGGAACTCGGTAATCTGCAACTGCCCGGCACGCACATCGGCAGCCCGGTGTTCGGTGTCGTGACGCTCGAAGATCTCACCAGCCGCCTCGCCCTCGCCTCGCAGGCCGGTCTGGCCTGCTATCGCGGTCAGCTTCCTGAACTCGACAAAAAAACCGCCGGCGCCCTGCGCAGCATCCGCAGCAAGGCGCTTGCCGCCGCCTTCCGCAGCGGAGATGATGCGGCGATGATCATGTTCCGCAATTCCATCCGCTACCTCGGCATGGGAGTCGCCGTTGTCGTCAATCTTCTCGCGCCGGACCGCATCACCCTCGGCGGTGGTCTCGTTGAGGAGCTTCCCGGTTTGTATCTGAACCTGCTCAAGGAAGAAGTGGACCGCTACGCCATCCCAGAACTTGCCCGTGGCATCAAATACTCGCTCGCCAAGCTCGGCGGGCAGGCTGTCGCCGCAGGCGCGGTGGCGTGGATGCGCAACGAGACGAAATAAGCCCCGAGGATGAGCGAAGCCATTTCACCAACCGCCCCGCCGCCCGAGCACGCCGTCATTTACGTCGGCGCGGCTTCCGTTTCGCTCGTCATTGGCAGGAAGGATGAAAGCGGCCAGTTCACCCGTATCGAGAGCCTTGACCGCCCGCTCCCCATCGCGCGCGACATCTTCCGTGCACGCAGCATTTCGCGCAACACGGTCGATCAGGCGGCCGCGATCCTGAGAAATTACCTCCAGACCATGCGCGAGTACGGCATCCCGTCCTCGCAGCTCCGCCTGTTCACTTCAAACATCCTCGCGGAAGCCGTCAATCACGAGATCTTCCTCAACCGCCTTCAGGTGCACAGCGGCGTCGCTCCCAGCCTGATAGATGACGGCAACATGACGCGGCTCGTTTATCAGATCGCCCAGCGCATGCTGCTGCGAAATCCGACTCTGGCCAAGGGGAACACCTTCGTGTCACACATCGGTCCGGGAAACACCCGTGCGATCTACTTCCAGCAGGGCCGCCTCGCAGCCTACAGCAACTACCGCCTCGGCATTTTCCGTGCCCATGAGGCCATCGCTTCGCCGGACGATGAGGCGCGACAGCAGATGGTGCATCTGGAGGAACACATCCGCGGCGTCGTTGATCATCTCGCGCAGGACTATTCGGACGTGAAAATCGACCACCACGTCGCCATCGGCGCGGAGATTCAAAGTGTGGCCCCGCGTCTCGGCAAAGCACGCCACGGAGCCCATCGGGTACTTGAGGACGACCTTGCCCGCCTCACCGACAAACTCGCACGCCTCAACCCCGACGAACTCGTGCGCGAGCTCCATGTTCACTACACCGGCGGTGAGGGCATCGTGCCCGCGTTGCAGACGAACCTCGCCCTCGCGCGACGTTTCGGTGACGATGCGCTGTGGGTGCCGGAGGGCGACTTCCAGCTCGAGCTCATGCTCGACCTGATGACCTCCGGTTCACGCACCGCGATCTTCCAGGAGGAGGTCATGCAGGCCGCGTGTGAGATCGGCCTGCGCTACAAGACGGACCGCAAGCATGCCGACCACGTCGCAAACTTTTCGCGTCAGCTCTTCCGCGAACTGCAGCACCTGCACGGACTGGACGCCAAATACGAGCTCGTGCTCCGCGTCGCCGCCACCTTGCATGAAGTCGGCATGTTCATCAGCCCGCGTGAACATCACAAGCACAGCCTCTACATCCTGATGCACAGCGAGATTTTTGGTCTCAGCACCAGTGATCGCGTGATGGTGGCCCTGCTGGCGCGATACCATCGCCGTTACAATCCTGAGCCGAATCATCCACACTTCTCCGATCTCTCACGCGAGGAGCGCATGATCGTGCTCAAGCTGGCCGCCCTGCTTCGTCTCGCGGACGCTCTGGACCGCAGCCACGCCCAGCGCATCAAGTCCATTCAGCTCCGTCCCGAAGGCTCGCGTCTCAACGTGCTGACCCAGGGAGTGGACGACACCACCGTCGAGCAGATCGCCATCGACGTGAAGTGCGGTCTCTTCCGCGAAATTTACGGTTATGATATCATCCTCGCCAAATCCTGAACCACCACCGGCACCGCCGAAGCTGCGCCTGACCGAGGAGCATTTCATCAACCGCGAGCTCAGCTGGCTCGCCTTCAATTCGCGCGTGCTTGACGAGGCCGCGCGCAGTGATCTGCCGGTGCTTGAGCGCGTCAAGTTTCTTGCCATCACCGCCTCGAATCTCGACGAGTTCTTCATGGTGCGCATCGGCGGGCTGCAGTTGCTGCGCGAGCAGGGCTTGCGCGCGCGAGACAGCGCCGGGCTCACCCCCACCCAGCAGTGGGATCAGGTTCACCAGCATGCCTCCGCCTTTGTGGAGCGGCAGTATGACATCCTCCAGCAGCAGCTCGTGCCGTTGCTCAAGGAAAACGGCATTCGCCGCCTCCTGAACACCGAGCTTTCCCCCGCGCAGCGCACACTGCTGCGTGAGTACTTTGACGAGCACATCTTCCCGGTGCTCTCACCGGTTGTCATTGATGACGCGGGCGCTCGCGCCGCCATTCCGGCGCTGAACATCATCCTCATCTGCACCGTCACCGGCGGCGACAACGGACACATGGAGAAACGCCACGTGCTCCTGCCTCTTCCCGCCAACCTCCCGCGTCACGTGCTCGTTCCCGACCCCGAGGGCGGCCAGCATCTTTACGTAAACCTCGAGGACGTGGTCACCTTGTTCATCGGCGAGTTTTTCCCCGCCGAAAAAGTGTCTGCCCCCGCGCGTTTCCGCGTCAGCCGCAACACGGACATCACGGTCGATGACGAGAGCGCTTTCGATCTCGCCAGCGAGATGGAAGAAATTCTTGAAGCCCGTCTCAAGAGCCCGGCCATCCGCATCGAAATCGAAAGCGGCGCCTCGCGTGAACACACGCGCATCATTCGCGAACTCTGCGGTGCGAAGACGGCGCAGGTTTATGACATTCCTGGAGAACTCGATCTCCGCGCGTGCTTCCAACTCGCCGGTATCTCCGGTTTCGATGAACTGAAGGTCGAACCATGGGACAGTCACCCCAGCACCGCCATCACACCCGGTGAAAGCATCTTTGATGCGATCAAGCGCGGCGACATCCTGCTGCATCACCCGTATGAGAGCTTCGACCCCATCCTCGCCCTCGTCGAAGAAGCCGCCGCGGATCCGAACGTCATCGCCATCAAGCAGATCCTCTATCGCACGGCGAAGAACAGCCGCATCATCTCCGCCCTGATCCGCGCCGCTCAGGCCGGCAAGCACGTCACCGTGCTCGTGGAACTGAAGGCGCGCTTCGACGAAGCCCGCAACCTCGAACGTGCCAACGACCTCATCAACGCCGGCGCCCAGATCATCTACGGTGTCGCCGGTTTGAAGACGCACGCGAAGGTGTGCCTCGTCATGCGCCGCGAGTCCGGCCACATGACGCGTTACATGCACTTCGGCACCGGCAACTACAACGAGGCCACCGCGAAGCTCTACACCGACATCAGTCTGCTCACCTGCCGTGCCGATTACGGTGCCGACGCTTCCGCCTTCTTCAACACCGTCACCGGCCGCTCACGCTTTGTGCATTTCAACAAGCTCAGCATGGCCCCCTACGGTCTGCGCGAGCGCCTGCACTCACTGATCCGTAGCGAAACCGAGCGCGCCCGACAGGGCGAGGCCGCCGAGATCATGCTCAAGATGAACGCGCTCGAAGACCGGCAGATGATTGAGGCCCTCTACGAAGCCTCGCAAGCGGGCGTGAAGATCCGCCTCAATGTGCGTGGCATCTGCTGCCTGCGCCCCGGCATCAAAGGCATCAGTGAAAACATCAGTGTCGTCAGCATCATCGACCGTTATCTGGAGCATGCCCGCATCTTCTGGTTCCGCCAGGGCGGCAAGCCGGCCGTGTTCATCGCCAGCGCGGACTTCATGAACCGCAATCTCTCGAAGCGCGTCGAACTCCTGACGCCCGTCGAAGACAGGGAGGCGCGCAAACGCCTGCTGCACATCCTCGAAGTTCACTTTGCCGACACCGCCCGCGGCCGCGTCCTCAAATCCGACGGCACCTGGCATCTCCCACGCATCACCGCCGCCAAAACCGTCCGCTCCCAGGAACGCTTCGCCCGCGACATGATCAAACGCGCACGGCAGGCGAATGAGTCACCGGATGTGCTCGTGCCGCACACGCCGAAGTAAATTACACCACCGGCCAGAACGCCTTGTAAATCAGTGCCCCGATGATGCCGCCAATGATCGGCCCCACCACGGGAATCCAGGCATAGCCCCAGTCGGGACCGCCTTTGCCCGGAATGGGCAGCACGAAATGCGCGAGGCGCGGTCCCAGATCGCGGGCGGGATTGATCGCATAACCCGTGGGACCACCGAGGGAGAGACCGATCGACCACACGAGCATGCCGACGAGCGCAGGAGCAAAGCCTTTGTCGAAGCCTGAGTTTGGCACCAGATTCGCGGGCGACAGGATTGCCAGCACACCAAGCACGAGCACGGCGGTACCGATGATCTCACAGATCAGATTTCCCATCGTATGACGGATCGCCGGTCCGGTGCTGAAAACCGCGAGTTTGGCGCCCTGATCATCTGTGGCGCTCCAATGCGGCAGGTAGGCCAGCCAGACGAGCACACCACCCAAGAACGCACCCGCCATCTGGGCGGCGATGTATCCTGGCACCAGCGCCCAGTCAAATTTGCCAATCGATGCCAGACCCAGCGTCACCGCCGGGTTGAGATGCGCACCACTGACCGATGCCGTGCAATACACCGCCACCGCCACCGCAAATCCCCAGCCCGCGGTGATGACGATCCATCCTGCGTCGTTTCCCTTGGTCTGTTTGAGCACGACGTTGGCAACGACGCCGTCACCGAGAAGAATCAAAATCATGGTGCCGAAGAGTTCGGCAAGGTTGGCGGACATGGCGGCTGGTTGGTTGAATTTCCGCGCAGACTATCGGGCCGGCCTCCAAAGGGCAAGACTGCATTCTTTTGTAGCATGGGCATTCTTGCCCGTGTCGAACGCTTCCTTCGCGGGCAAGAATGCCCGCGCTACTCCTCCCGCGCCGCCTTCAGCCGCTCAACATCGAGATCGAGCCGATACATCAGCTGGTTGTAATCGTAGCGCGGCGTCGGAACCGGATTGCCAGAGAACGTCTCCGCATACGTCCCCTGAAAGTAGATGATGCGCCCATCCTTCTGATCAAAGAACGCGTGATGGCTCGGATTGTAGAAGCTGTACTTCGGGTGCGTGGCGATCTTCACCGCCTTGCGCCACGGACCTTCGATCTTCTTTGCCTCCAGATACCAGACTTCGCCGAGATAAGAGACACCTCCGCTCTCCTGCACCGCAATCATGACCCAGCGTTCACGATGCTTGTTCCAGTGCACGCTTCCGGCATGAAGGTGGACCGACTTGCCCGTCTGCACATCGACGACCTGCATGCGCGCCTTGTCTTTGGGCATCTTCTTCTCGGCGATCAGCTTCTCTTCGTCCTCCTGGCTGGTGGGGGCATGTGAATTCTGCCACACGAAATCACTGTGCTCGTCCGACCACAGCAGTGACTCATAGGACGGCGTGTTTTGTACGGAAACATAGTCTGCCTTCACCCGTGTCTGACAGAAGGGCGTGGAGAAATAAAGCCAGTCGCCGTCCTCACCCTTCACGCGCACCGCGTTGCCCTGCGGATGCTGCCACGTGTACTCGTCCCCCAGCACCGCAATGCGACGAAAGCGTTCGGTGGATTCGTCCAGCTCCGCGAGTCCGTGCTCCAGTCGCTTGCCCAGATCACGCCAGCGCGAGTAATGCGCGATGAGATGCTCGTGGTTCTCCGCATCCATCACCGTCAGCATGCCAAACAGCCACACAACACCCGGTTCATCGACCGGAAGCATCTTGGCCACGGCATTGTTTTCGTCGGTGATGTATTCAAAGTGGATGCCGTTCTCGGGATCAAGCCCGCCTTTGTCCGGCGGATCGCTCCATGCGGCGGTGGAATGAAAATTGCCCAGCGGATAGCCGGGCCTCTGCGTGTCACCAAAAATCCAGAAGTAGCGTCCCTTCCACGGCACCACCTGCACGGAGTCCTGGCCCATCACATCCGCAAACAAGTTCGGACTTGGCAGCGGCGGCTCCTTTCCCAGCAGCGTGCTGTCCCGATAAATGCCCTGCCCAGTCAGCCGGCACACACGTTCGGCGATGTTCGTGCGCAGCACCTTCACCTCGGCCGTTTTTCCGGCAACAGGCGTCAGTTTGACACCCGCATAACCAAAGCCGTCCTTCGGCACCGCATAACCCGGACCTTCGACGTGGAAATACACGGTCCGGTTCATCAGGCCCGGTTCGGCAAAAGCGATCCAGCCGGCACTGTCCGTCGTCAGAGTGATGGCGTTCGTCGTTTTGAGCGTGATCAGCGGCACACCGCGTCCCGTGGTCTCGTCGATGACATGAATGCCAAAGTAGTCCTCCGGCGCGGCGCCGGACAGCCGTGACAGGCACAGCGAAACCAAGAGCAGTCGGCGCAGAGACATGAGGGACGTTTATCACGCATCCCACGCCTGATGAAAGGACTAATTCGCGATGCTTGACAGCCGAGTCTTGGATGCGAAGTCGCAGGGCATGTTTTTCGACACCCACACGCATCTCGGCAGTAGGCAGTTCGATGGTGATCTCCCCGCCGTGCTGGAGCGTGCGCGTGCGGCGGGTGTCACGCGCATGGTCGCTCCTGCCACGGATATCGAAAACGCCCGCAAGCTGCTCGCCATCGCCGAGAACGAGCCGGATGTGCGCGTGGCGGTTGGCATTCATCCATGTGATGCGGATTCGGTCTCGGGATCAGCCTGGGTTGATGAACTGCGTGAGCTCGCCAAGCATCCGAAAGTCTGCGCCATCGGCGAAATCGGCCTCGACTACTTTCATGCACCGCCGGAAGGCTTTTCTCTGGAAGGCTGGAAGAGACATCAGGCGCAGGTTCTCACCGCCCAGCTCGAACTCGCGGCGGAACTGAAGCTGAACGTCATCCTGCACAACCGCGAGAGCTGGGACGACCTGACGGCCATTGTACTGCCGTTCAGTGAGCGCCTGCGCGGTGTGTTTCACTGCTTCACCGGCACGATCGAGCAGGCGCAGCCGCTGCTGGAACGCGGTCATTTGATTTCCTTCACCGGCATCGTGAGTTTCAAAAACGCCGGCATCATCGCCGAAACGGCCAAGGCGGTGCCTGCGGGGAGTTACATGATCGAAACCGATGCGCCCTATCTGGCGCCGGTGCCTCATCGCGGCAAACGCTGTGAACCGGCCTACGTGGCGGACACCGCACGCGCAATCGCCACACTGCGTGGCGAACCCGTCGAAAAGGTCGCCACCGACACGACCCGCACGGCGCTCGAATTCTTCCGTGGCTGGGATTGATCTCCGACGAAAGCAACCCAACCTCACCAACGTTCCCTGAAACCACCATGAAACTGCTCCTCGCTGCATCCCTACTGCTCGCATCTCTGGCCTCCGCCGCCGAATTCACCGTCGAAAAGACCGCCGCTGGTGGTGCCATCGTGAAGGTCGATGGGAAGGTCTTCGCCGAATACGTCGTGGACCAGGCGAACAAGCCCTACCTGTGGCCGATCTACAACTCGGACGGCAAGTCGATGACGCGCTCCTACCCGATGAAGAACGTCGAAGGTGAGAAGCAGGATCATCCGCATCATCGCGGCCTGTGCTTCGGCCATGAGAGCATCGGCGGCTACGACAACTGGGCGGAGCAGGCCAGTTTCGGCACTAACCCGAAGTCCAGCGAACGTCTGGCCCATCTCGGCAGCATCAAGCACCGTGAGTTCAAGGAACTGACCGGCGGCAAGACCGGCGTGGTTTACGCATTGTCCGACTACCTCGACCACGATGGCAAGGTGATCTGCAGCGAAGAGCGCTGCATGACCTTTCAGGTCGATGGTCAAAACCGCATGATCGATGTGGACATCGACATCATCGCTTCACAGGGCCCAGTAACTGTCGATGACAAGAAAGACGCCGGCCTGAGCATTCGCGTGCCGCACAGCATGTCCGTCGATGCCAAGGAAGGCGGCAAGATCATCAACAGCGAAGGTGACAAGGATGCCGATTCCTGGGGCAAGCGCGCCAAGTGGTGCGACTTCAACGGCCCGGTGGAAGGCGAACACCTTGGAATCGCCATGCTGAATCACCCGAGCAGCTTCCGCCATCCCACGCCGTGGCACTCGCGCACCTACGGTCTTTTCACCGCCAACCCTTTCGGCCTGTCCCAGCTGAAGCTTCAGACTGAGAGCGGCGCCGTGGAGCTCAAGCAGGATGAACGCATCAAGCTCCGCCATCGGTTCATCTTCCACAAAGGCGACGAGAAGGAAGGTAAAATCGCCGAGGCCTATGAGGCCTACGCGAAGGAGACGCGGTAGAGTGGATCACAGCCAATATTAGATGCGGGCAGACAACGAGCGCGTCGTATCGGCGCGTTTCACTTGCCACCAGCTTCTGTCGCTTGCCACAGACATCCACGGCAGCACCAAAGCGGACGCGGTAGAGTCGCGCCGCGCGAACCATGCAACGTCGGAGATGAAGTGTTGGATGCTTTTTTTCTCGGACCGATGCGTTTTTTTGACCTTAATAATGACAACTTCATTGAACAAGTTGCCGCCGTGATGCTTCAAAAAATGGGTCAACATCAACCCATCATGCTTATGAAACATATCCTTCGATTGCTCAGCATCGTGCTGCCTGCGGTAACACTATCCAGTTGCTATGTCGACGGGCATGCCCATGGCCACGTGAACCATTCCGGTTACCGTCCCGGATACACCCACACCGACCACTACTACTATGAACGGGGGCCCGCGCCTCGGCGCTCCGCCCCCTTGGTCAATGCCAACACCACCCTCGGCTTGAGACTCTGATGTCGCCAGCCATGAACTGCCGCGTGGCGGAGGATGATCTCCTCCGCCACGTGCTTTTTTCGATTCACACACCGAGCAGTTCACGCGCTTCCGCCTGTCCGGGAGCCGGACGGCCGAACTCGCTGGCGGTGACGCGGGCGAGCGAGACAAGCTGACGCCAACGGAAGGCGGGACGTGTGCGGTGAAACTCATCCCAGGTGGTCTGGAAGTATTTCTCCGCGTGCAGAGCACCGTCTTCGCTCACCGCATAGCGGAGCAAGGCCTTGAACACGACTTCCGGATCGATGCCCTGTATGCCGCAGCGATGCACGACGCCTGCGGCATGGCCTTGCATGTTCTGGCGGATGTTGTCATCGAGTTCGGCGAGCAGCTTCGCTTGATCCGTGGTCTGGCTGATCTGGCGTTTCGACGGCATGGACTCCCACTCGAGGAAATGCTGGACGCTGTTTCCGCCGCGGTCCCGTGCGACCTGCCACGCGCCGAGAATGAGGCATGCGAAAACATTCCGTCCCTTGCTGACCTGCGAGAGATTGCGCCACGCATGCACGGAGTCGCTGGCATGCACGCCCACGGAGTCACCATGCACGCTGCCGGGCGGCTTGCCGGGTGATTCCCATTCCGGCGGACGACCGTGATCACGCAGCACCAGCTGATTCGCGGCGAGTGAGATCGCCTCGCCAATCTCATGCGGATCAAATCCTTCCGCCAAAGCGGCGGCCACAGCTCCGGCGGCATCCTGAGGCGTGCCGCTGAAAATGGTCATGCTGAGCTTTTCCATCACGCTGTCCTCCATCGAACGCGTGCCGGGATCGCGGCCCATAAGCTTGTGCTCGTCGATCAGCTTCGACAACGCGTTCGCGTTCTCATCCCACTCGGGACGGCGATACTTCTCGCTGTTCAAGCAGTAGCGCAGTGCCATGCGCAGCATCGTGGTGGCATTCTCCCGGCCCACGAGGTCGAGCAGGTCCCACGCGCGATACGGCAGCACGGTGCGATGCACCTCGGGATTGTCCTGCACGCATTCCAGCAGCGCGTTGAAGCCGTCGTCCGCGCTGTTTTTCATCATCGTGGCGAAGATTTTCTCCGCGCCATCGGTGTCTTTGTCTTTCACGGCGTTGTGCAGGTCCGCGGCAGACGGCTTGTCGTCGCCAGCAGCCACAGGATGCAGCACCTCGTCGCCACGTCCGCCGAATTCCTGGATGCGGTTGGTGTTGCGATACAAAACCTTGAACACCGGCAGCGCGGCCTGCTTGTCCGGCATCGATGCGGCCATTTTCAGCGCGGGATGCAGCGCCATGAGCGTGTGGAAGCCGACGTAGTCCTCGCCGCCGAAGTTGCGCGCGTTCGCCAACACGCCCGCGGCCACGAGTTTCTTCAAAGGCATGCCCTCCTTCAGCTTCGCGGCGAGCGCAGGCTGTAGTTTCGACACGGGCGTCTCCTGCATGAAGCAGACGAGCGACTCCATGTCGCCGAAGTTGAGGACCGTCGCCTCACCGGCGGCAGCGTGGGTGGTGATGCCGAACTCAGCGGCCAGCGCGGGGCCGATGGTGGCGAGCAGTGTACCTTTGCCGACATCAGCAAGGAACTCGCGGCGGGATTGCGGTTGGTTCATGATGAACTCCCAGGTTGGAATTAACCTGAGTGTCTTGAATGGGTCGCGAAAGGTCAATGCCTGAGTTGGCCTGCTTTGAAAGCCCCCCACGATCGAGTCCGATCAGTTTGCACCTTTGCTGAAGTTGAGTTCCTGGCTGAAGCGCATAGGGACTCAACGCCGACGGCGCAGCAGCAACCCTGCAACACCCAGGAGCAGCAGCAACGCACGTGACGGTTCGGGAACGACTACCACGATGCCGTAGCTGGTGAATGCCGAGGTGTCCCAGCCAAGCCCGGCACCCAGCGTCGGAAGGTCGAAGTCGCCCAGGACACCTCCGTTCACAAAACCGGTGCCAGCACTGAAGGTGCCGCCCATGACGCCCTGCCAGTCGATCAGGTTGAACACGTCCCCCTGTGCCGCCGTGGTAACGTACCCGAGGTCGGCGATGGCGATGACTCCCGTGCCGGCTCCGCCGCTGCGAGTGCCGAGTGAGATCGCTCCGTTGGTGAGATTGATGAAGTCCATGTCCGAGGTGGCGGCCGGAGCTGCATTCCACGAGGCGAGTTCGCCGGAACCAACACCCGTGAGGAAACTGAGAGCATCGGTGGCCGCACCCGAGCCGATGGCCGCGACATAGGCTGAACTGTTATAAGTCTCGTTGGTGATGCCAAGCTGGATCTGACCTCCGTTCTGCACCTCCAGCGCTGTGGAAGCTGCGGTGAAGGTCAGCGTCTGGTTGCTGGTGGCCGTGTCACCCACACCCGGCGCGAGAACGGTGCCGCTGCCCAGAATCGTGCTGCCGCCAATACTGCCAGAGCCGGTGAGTTGCGTTCCTGCGCCGGTGACGGTGACGCTTCCCGCGCCGTTGAGGGAACCGCTGGTGCCGTCTCCGACCTGGAGAACGCCACCGGACACGGTGGTGGGACCATCGTAGGTGTTGGCGGCATTCAAGATGGTCGTGCCACTGCCAGCTTGGGCAAATCCGCCTGCTCCTGAAATAGCAGCTCCGCTGAACTCAGTGCCCTGGGTGACGGTGTCACTTTGATTGATGGCAAAGGTTGCTCCCGAAGCGACGGTGATGGCGCTGGAGGTGTTCAGCGAACCGGTCGTGCCACCATTTCCAAGCTGCAGGGTGCCTGCGGAGATGGTCGTCGCGTCGTTGTAGGTGTTGTCAGCGAGGAAGATGGTGGTGCCCGTGCCGGCCTGCTCAAATCCGCCGAAGCCGGTGATCGCGGAGCCGTTGAACTCCACGCCCTGCGTGACGGTGTCGTCCTGCTTGACGGCGAAGGTGGCACCGCTGGCGACATTGATGCTGCTGACGATGTTCATGGTGCCGGTGCTGCCGCCGCTGCCGAGCTGCAGGGTGCCCTCGCTGATGATGGTGTTGCCGGTGTAGCTGTTGTCTCCTTCGAGGATGAGCAGACCCGCGGTGGTCTTGGTGAGATCAGCCCCCGTGTTGGTGCCGCCACCATTGAGCTGATTGAGATTCTTCAGCGTGCCGGACTGCGCATTGAAGGTGATGGTGCCGTCGTTGGTGCCCACACCATCGCCGCCGATGTTGCCGAGATCCATGTCGAGCGTGCCGCCGTTGAGGGTGACGGTGTTGGTCTCCGTTCCGATGCCGGGCGTGTAGCGGATGTTGCCCTGCACGATCAGCACGCCGGTGCCGGTGATATTGATTTCACCCGTGGCCACATTGAGAGCGTTGGCCGTCGTGTCGGCCATCTGCAGGTTGCCGGTGTGGGTCACCGTGCCACCGCTGATGTTCAATATGGAAGTCACGGTGGTCGCACCGACGGTCGCTGCATTGGTGTTGTTCTGGCCCATGTTGATCGCGGTGATCGTGGTGTCACCGCCGGTGACGTTCAGGGTGGCGGTGGAGTCGGATCCGGCGCCGTCCGTCGCTGCGTTGACGGTGCTGAGACCAAGGTTCACACTGGTGATGGTGTTGGTGCCGCTGCCGCTGATGGTGACCGTGCCGGTCGCATCCCCCGAGGTCGTCGCTGTGGTCGCCTCATTACGACCGACATACAAGGTTCCGATGGTGAACGTTCCACCAAGCTCGGCCGTGCCGGTCGCGGAGGCTGCGTTGATGTTGTCCGTCGTCCGGAATCCCACATACAATGTCGTGGCGTCCAAGGTGCCGGTGTCGAACTTGAAGATGCCGACGTTGTTGCCATTTCGGTTGCCACTGGTGGCATTGACACCGCCCACGACCATGGTGGAGAGCAGAAGATCCACCGAGTGGCCATTGAGGTCCACCGTGCCGTTGCCGTCCGCATCATTGTTCGCCGTGCCATAGGCGATGTAAAAGTTGGTCACGCGATTGACGCCGTCATTGTTCCGGAACTCCAGGGTGCCGGTGCCGGCGGCGAAGTCCAGGCTGCCGTCACCGCGGTTGGAGGCCCTGCCAATGTAGATGTTGGTCGCGTAAAATTTGTTTGTGCCGCTGCCGAGCTTGATCGCCTGGGTGACATCATCCGTCGGACTGTCCAAGGTGATGGTTGCAGCGATGATGGTGCTGTCTGGAGCAAGGGTGAGTGTGGATCCTCCTGCAGCGAACGCGCCCGTGCCTGCGCCGCCGGCGCTGTTGGTCGGGTCGCCCACACGGAAGGTACCGGTGCCGAGATTGGCGTAGAAGGTGCCGATGCCGCTCATGTCCACCGTTGTCGGATTGCTGACGTTGCTGGTCCCGCCATAGCCGATGTAAACGCTGGCGTTGGTCGGCGTGCTCGCATCGCCGATGCTGAAGGTGCCGTTGCCCGGTGTGTCTCCCGTGATGGTCAGATTGGTCGGCTTTGCGTCTCCTGACGTGGAGTTGTAACCCACCAGAAACTGCCCGTCCACCTGCAGGGTCTGGCCGCTGCCGATGGTAATCAGCGCGGCAGGCGAGGTGGTGTTGTTGGTCTGCACATACATCTGACCGCCGAAATGAGCGCTCGCCGCGGTGAGGTCGAGAGCGATCGTGGAGGTGTCTCCTCCCGAACTGCCCAAAAGCAGCCGGTTGGTGACGCTGAGCTGGGTCTGGTTGGCCGTGTAGATCAGCGTGCCGTTGCCGATGATCGTATCACCGTCGTAGGTGTTGCTGCCGCCGAGCACCAGCTTGCCGCTGCCGTTCATATAGAGGTCGAAGGCGCTCGCGCCATCGTCGATCACACCGCCCACGGTCAGCGTCTTGGTCTGGCCGCCGTTGGCTGTCACGATCACGTTGGAACCCATGGTCACCGCTCCGGTGCCGAGGTTTAGGTCGCTGGTGCCGGTGAAAGTGAAGCTGCCATTCCAAACCTGGGTGTTGTTGGTGGTCAGCGTCAGCGCGGAACCCGAGGTGTTGTTGATGGTGCCGCCGCCGATGGTAAAGATGCCGCTGCCGAGAGCGGTGGCGCTGTTGATGTTCAGCGTTGTCGAGCTTGCGATGCTCACACCACCCGCAGCACCCGAATTGTCGCCAGTCAGAGTCAAGAAACCCGCCTGCAGGTCAGTCAGGCCGTCATAGGTGTTGTCACCGTTGAGGATGAGGGTTCCCCCACCGGCCTTGATCACGCCGTAACCGGAGCCTCCGTCACCGATCCCGCCACCCACGGTCAGCGTGCTGGCGCTGACCGTGACCGTCACGTTGTTGCCGAGCGTGACCGCGCCGGTTCCGAGATTCAACGCCTGCGATCCGGTGAAGGTGAAGCTGCCGTTCCAGCTCTGCACCACAGCAGGCGAGATCGTGATGGAGCCTGCGGTAGAATTGTCAATCGTCGTGCCTGCTCCGATGGAGAAGACGCCTGTACCCAGCGCAGTGGCGCT
Source organism: Prosthecobacter sp. (assembly GCF_020439865.1). Classification (GTDB taxonomy): domain Bacteria; phylum Verrucomicrobiota; class Verrucomicrobiia; order Verrucomicrobiales; family Verrucomicrobiaceae; genus Prosthecobacter. The sequence goes on along the minus strand of NZ_JAGRPF010000051.1, from coordinate 64,580 downwards.
GTTGATGTTCAGAATGCCTCCAAAGAGCGTCAGACCGCCCGCGCCGCTGTTGGTTCCGCTGAGAGTCAGCACACCGTCGCCGGTCTTGGTGACGGCGTTGTTGAACGTCACGTCGCCCGAGATGGTGAGCGAGGAACCGTTGATCCCGGTGCCGATCACTTCCCACGTCTGGACCGCACCGGTTGCAATGGGTGCCGAGATGGTGACCGCACCAGCGTTGTCACCGACGGAGATGCCGTTGTTGGCGCTGAAGGGAGTCAGGGTCAGGGTGCCGGCACCGGTGCCTTGGGCAATCGTGAAATCGGTCACTCCCGAGGGTGAACCGATGAACTGCAGGCTGTCCGCCGTGCGGCTCCCGTCCAACGTGGTGCTGAACGAAGGACCGGTCGCATTGGTGGTGCTGAACACGAGTGTGTCGGTGGCGACGGGCAAAGCACCGAGATCGATGGTGCCGACGGAGTCGCTCGCCCAGTTCGTGTTGCCAGGTCCGTTGTCAGTGGTCCAAGAACCGTCCTGATCTCCCTGCCAGTAAACCAGAGTCAACGGGCTGGCGGTGAGCTGCAGGATGGTGTTGCTGGAAACAGTCCCGTCGAACGCGAAATTAAAACCTGAAGGTGCCGTGGGTCCCAAGACCCAGGTGACGCCGTTCAACCCGCCTCCGGTGGAAGTGATCAGATCATAGGTTCCGGCCGCCAGTCCTCCCAGATCAGTCAGGTTGACCGAGATGGTACCGGTCAGCGTCGGCGTGCCAGTGAGATCGAGAACGTCGTTGATGCCAGGCACGTCGAGATCAAAGCCGATGGCGCTGCCGTTGGCCAAAGTGAGCGAGGTGACGGCAGCGGTCACCGCGGTGCCGTCGAAGAAGTTCAGCGTGCCGCCGTTGGCCACATTCACTCCGCTGATGCCACTGGCGGTGAAGCCGGCGTTCAGCGTTCCGCCAGTCACGGTCACAGTGCTGCCCAAGAGATCGGTAGTGCCGGTCACGGTGACGCTGCCGGCACCGGTCTTGGTGAGATCCGAAGTCGCCGAGGTGGCGGTGATGCCGCCCGTCAGGTTCATGAGGCCGGACGCGAAGTCGATGTTGAGGGTGGCTCCCGAGGAACCAATGGTCACCGCCTGGGTCAGCGTGGCGGTGGAGGGATCGGTGAGGCTCAGAGTGCCGCCATCGACGCCGATGCCGCTGGCCGCGCCAAACTGAGCGGCGTCCGAGAACGCGAGGGTGCCACCATTGACGCTGACCGCGTTGGAGAAGCCGGCACCAAGACCGCTGCCGGCGAGAGTGACGGTGCCGCTGGTGGTCTTGACCACGTTGCCAGTTCCGGCGAGTCCGCCGGTGGAGGTGAAATTCACCGTGCCGTCCTCGAAGTCGAAATCGACGTTCGAAGTAAGGATGCCGGTGGTTCCTGTGATGCTGCCGCCGCTCTTGAGGGAGACGGTGCCCACGGTTTCCGTGCGACTGTTGACGTCAAAAGTGCCGCCGTTGATCGTCACAGCGCTGGAATCCTCCAGCACGTTCACCGAAGTGCCGCCGAGGGCGATGGTGCCCGCGTTGATCGTGGTGCCGCCAGTGTAGGTGCTGGCTCCGGTGAGCGTGAGTGTACCAGCTCCGTTTTTCGTGAGTCCGCCAGAGGTGTTGGCGATGACGCCGCCAACGGTGACCGAGCCGCCCGTGCCGCCACCACCGACGAGTGTGACCGTGGGGGCGCTGGTGTAATCAACACCCGGATTGGTCAGCACAACGCCGGTGATCTGGCCGTAGGTGCCGCTGGCGGGATCGAGATCCACCACCGCGTAGCCCGTGGCTCCAGTGCCACCACCTCCATCGAACTCCAGGATCGGCGCGCCAATGTAGCCGGTGCCTGCGGTGAAGCTGAGAGTCGTCGCGTCCACGCCACTTCCCGTCGGCGGGGCAAGTGCTGCGGAGATGGTGGTGTTCAGACCTGCGGTATCGATCACCGCGCCTCCGGCGAAGGATCCGAAGGCGCCGTTCACAATCGTTTGGAGACCGTTGCCGTTACTGCTCATGAGCGTGGAACCATCGGAACCTGGTGTGAGCGTGCCGCCGTTGAAGTTCACCACGCCCGTGCCCGCCACATTACCCTTGTAGATCGAATTCGTGATCAACTGGCCGCCATCGAGATTGATGGTCACCGTGGGTGTACCTCCATTCTCGCGAATGGAGATGCTCCGACCCGTGTTGTCCACAACGCCGCCCGTCACGCTCATGGTGCCACGACCGCCGTTGCTGTAACCGAGAGAGATATTGGCCGTGGCCGGCGTGTGATCCACCAGGCCGCCCGTGACCGTGAATTCAAAGTGCTGGTTGCGGAAAATCATGTACTCGTCCGCCTCAAGCGTGCCGCCATCGACGCGAATCACGGCTTTGGAAGCCGCGTTCGTGCTGTTCATCTCAATGCGATGCGTCGTGACCGAACCGCTCTGGACGAAAAGGCCGCCGTAGCCTGCGGCCCCCAGGGAAATCCCGTCTGAGACGGTCGGAGTGGACGAGGAAAGCGTTCCGCCGTTCACGACAATGACACCCACACCGGTGGCATTGCCGCCGACCCTGAAGCTGTCAGTCGAGTACGTGCCGCCCGTCGGGACGTAGAGCACACCCTGAGTGCCCGCAGAATTGCCCACAAACGTGTCGAGCAGCACGGAACCGTTCGAGAAGCTGCCGGTGACGGCAAGAATGCCGCCATTGACGGTCATGTTGCCAGTCATCGTGTCATTGTTGGTGCCCGAGAGCGTGAACATTCCGGTGCCGGCTTTGATGAGGCTGAGCTGGCCTAGACCCGCGCCATCCTGGAGGATGCCGCTGAAGGTCGTGCTCGTGTCGTTGCCGCCGGTGGTCAGGGTGTCCAACCCGGCCACAGCGCTGTTGTTTTCCACCGTGCCCGACCCGGCCAGTGAGCCGATGGCCTGGGACTGGTTGTTGAGGCGCAGGATGCCTGAACCATCGACCGTGTAGGCCGAATTGGCGCTGAAGTCGTTGCCACCGGTCGCCTGCAGGACGCCGTCGTTGACCTGCGTGGCCCCCGAGTAATCCGTGCTGGGTCCAGTCTCCAGAATGCCGGTTCCATTCTTGGTCAGGCTGCCGGTGCCGGTGACCTGCTCCACGGTCAACTGTCCGGCGGTGACCGTGACGATGGAATCGGAAACGAGGGTCACGATTCCCGTGCCCATGTTGAGATCATTGGTGCCGGTGAAGGTGAAGGCTCCGCCCCAACTGATCGGATTGTTCGCCGTCAAGACAAGCGCTGCGCCCGTGGTGTTGTCGATCGTTCCACCGGTGATGGAAAAGGTGCCTGCTCCGAGCGCTGTGGCACTTTGGAAATTCAGCGTGCCTGTCGTGAGTTGCAGCGTGCCGGTCAGCGCGATGTTGTCACCCGAGAGAGTGAGGGCGCCCGCACCGTCCTTTGTCAGATCTGCCGTGCCGGAAATGTTTCCACTCACCAGCAGCGTGCTGCCGGAGTCCGTGACCGTCCAGCTCTGTGCGGCCCCCACCGTGACTGGAGCGGAGATGGTCGTGGTGGCCGGAGCACCGGTTTGCACATTGATGCCGCCGGTATCGAGGGTGAGGCTGCCGAGAACGTTCCCCTGGGCGATGGTGACGGCGCCACCGCCGGAGAGAATGTTGATCCCGATAATGCTGTAAACGTTGTCGAGCGTGGTGGAGTAGTTGCCGGAGGTGGTGGCGCTGAAGTTCACCGTGTTGGCGGAGCCCGGCGTGAAACCGGCCTCGGTGAGTCCGTCGGCGGCGGTGGACCAGTTGCTGTCTCCGCCCGCGAGGGTGGCCCAGCTTGTGTTCACACCACTGACCGAATTGCCGGTCCAATAAACGTCTCCGGTCGCAGCCACCGCCGAGGTCAGTCTCAAGGTGCCGGTGACCGGCTCCGAAAGGCTGTAGGTGAAGCCACCCGGGAGGACGCCGAGCGCCAGATTGCTGAAGTTGCCAATGGCGACCGATCCCGTGATCAGATCGTAGTCGCCCGCTGTGAAGGTTCCGATATCGATGCCGCTGATCAAGCCGCCGCCTGCATTCGCAGTGAGAATGCCTGTCCCCTGAAGGGCAATCCGGTCGGATGTTGACGTGTCCGCACCGAGCTGGAACAACAGTCCGCCGGAGGACCCGCCGTCGCCCAAGGTCAAATTGGTGTTGGTCGCGAGAGTCATCAGACTTCCGGTGCCGTCAGTGTCAAACGCCAGCGTGCTGTTGGTGATCACGGACACGGCGGATGTCGCCGCCAGCACACCCGGCTGGACGGCGAGGACGCCGCCGGCAACTGTCGTGGAACCGGTGTAGGTGCTGGCGCTCTTCAGGGTCAGCACGGCCGAGCCAGCCTTCACGAAGGACAGCGCCGCATCGACTTCACCCGCCTGCAACTGGAAGAAGTTCACGCCGTCGCGGAGAGACACCTCAACAGTGGCATCCGTGGTCTGGGTGATCGTGATCGAGCCCGCGCTCGTGCTGGCATTCTCAATGTAGTTGTCCAGCAACCCGGTTCCCGAGTCGAGCAGGTTGCCGATGGTGATGTTGTTGCCGGCGGTCTGCAGCGTCGCGTTGTTGCGCAGCGTGACATTGTTGTTCGCGGAGATGCCCAGCACATTGCCCACGCTCACGATGTGCTGCGTGTCCACGTCACTGGTGGTGTTGCCCATGATGAGGTCTCCGAACCAGGCCGAGTTGTCGCCGTTCAGTCCGAAGATGGGCCGCTGCACCATGTCATCATTCGCTCCGGTGATGCTGCCGTTGACGACGTTTCCATTGCCGCTCTGCGTGACATTCGTGGTGATGTCGTTTCCAACCGCGCCGACGATGTTGCCGTTGAAGTTGATGAAATATGTCTCGGAATTGGTCAGTGCTCCGATGGAGCGTCCGTCGTTGCGCGTGTTCTGGCCTTGTGCGGTGGTGCTCCCCGTTGTCTGAGCCGTGGAGTCACGGGCGTTGTCATTGTTGTAGATCAACAGGTCGTCATTGAGGGTGATATTCCCGTTGAAGTTCACCACATCGACATCGGCCAGATTTTGAGCGCCGATCTGCTTGGTTTGGTTGGACAGCGTTCCTTCATTTCGAATGATGATGTCCTGGTTGATGTTGCTAACGTCGCGATAGCCGCCTTCATCGATGAAGATGAGGCTCACGCTGGTGTTGGAACTGCTTGCAACCTCGCCATTGGCCTCGGCGTCACTGTTCCGGCCGAGGATGATCGGGGCGGTTCCTGTGCCGGCCACGTTGCCCGCTCCATACAAGTAGAGAATGCCCTGGTTGTTGATGATCTGACCGGTCCACTCGGGACTGTTTTCCTTGAGGGCCAGCGCTCCCGCACCGGTCTTGATGATGCCGCCATTGCCGGTCATGTAGCCGCCCGCGTTATTGAAGCTCGTGGTGCGCCGCGCCACGTTCACAACGGTAAAGCCCGAGACCGCCGCCAACGGCGTGATCCCGGTCGAATCCGTCACGGCAGGAGCGCCCGTGACGTTGTTGAACTGGAGGACGCCGTTCAACACCAGATTGTAGTCGTGCGGCGTGTTGGGTGCCGTGGAGCTATTGGTGGGAGCAACGTCCAAGGTGCTGCCCCCTTCGAAGGTGAACCATTCCTGCAAGGTGAAGGTCGCATTTGAACTGGTGCTCGCGGTCTGAGGATGCAGCGCCAGAGTGGCGCCATTGCGGACGATCGTGCCGTCCAGGAAGGCGTTCGTCGAACCGAACGGCGTGCGGGTGGCGCTGCCGCTCGAAGCGGGTTCCCACTTGAGGGTGCCTTCCTTGACCTCGGTCAGGCCGTTGAAGGTGTTGTTGGCATTGGTGATGACCAGCGTCCCGAATCCGGTCTTGTCGATGCGGCCCACGGCCGGATTGGCCGCGTAGCCAGGAACTGAATTTGCCTCCGATGCGATCACGCCGTTGAAGGTCAGGGTGGCCCCAGGCCCGACGCTGATCTCCAGGCCGTTGCCGCCAAGCTTCATGCCGCGGTTGGCGTCGAGATCCACATCCGACACCACCCGCAGCGTGCCGCCGTTCGCGTAGATGTTGTCCGCCTCGGCCGCACCCGGAGTGGCGCCCAGATTCGTGTTGCTCTGGATGGTCAACTGACCGCCGTTGAGATAGGTGCCGCCGGTGTAGGTGTTGGTTCCCGTGAGGATCAGGTTGCCCGAACCGGTTTTCACCAACGCGTTGCCGCCCACACCACTGCCGGAGTTGTCCTGGATGACCGAACTGATGGTCATGTCTCCTCCGCCATACTGATGGATGATCAGGTCGGTGTCGACTCCCGCATTGAGCGTGCCGTTCACGATCGACTTGGCGCCGGTGGTGACGAGCGAACTGACCATGATGCCGCCGCTGGAGACTTCGAGGCCGTTGGTGGCGTCAATCGAGCCCGCGCCGTCAAAGTCGAAGTGGAGGGTGTTCACCGGAAGCGCCGCAGCGATCATGCTGCCGTCGAAACCGGCGCCGTTTTCGCTGAGGTCATTGCCAGCCGTGGCCCAAGTGGACACCAGAGAATTCTCCTCGCGCGTGGGTCCGGCGAACGAACCGATGAGCCCGGTTCCGGTCGTTGCGGCGAAATCGAGCGCGTTGAGCGTGTAGCTCGCCGCAGCGGCGTTGTAAGTATACGAGTTCCCGTAGGTCGCCCAGGCGTAGGCGGTGTCATTCGCCTGAATCTGGCCGGCGCTGCCCAGAAGAGTGATGGACGAGGCGCCAGCACCCGTGACGTTCTCCACAAAATTGACTGTGCCTCCGGTCAGACGGGTCAGAGGCACCGTGGCGGAGCCGATGTTCATCGTCGCGTTGAACGCCCCGGCAGTCACGATCACGTCAGTGCCGCCCGCGCTCACGAGGGTTTCGACAACTTCCGAAGGGCCCGTCCAAGTCGAGATCGCTGCAGAGGTGTAGTTCGCGGTCTCGGCGGCGATGGCGGAAGTCGTGTCCATTTCAATGCCACCACCCGCGAGAACGAGCTTGGCACCGGTGTCGAAACGCCTGCCCGTGGCCACGCCATAGTTGGTCAGACGCAGGAGACCGCCCGACATGTAGAGGATCTCGACATCGCCGTCCGTTGTCCCTGCGCTGTTGTAGTTCACCACACCTCGCCCGATTTTGGTGAACGAAGTGAGCGCATCCACGTCGGTGTCATCCAGACGGAAATTAAACTCCATGGTGCCTCCACCGGCCTGATACGCGGTGAGGTCACGGCGGTAGGCGTTGGCGGAGGTCGCGCCCTGGTAAACAATGCGATCCGTGCCGTTGCCGAAGGTGACCGTGCCGGATGTGTTGGTGCCGGCGAGGGTGATGTTACCTTTGCCGTTGAAGTTGTTGGTGCCATCACCACCGATGTCGATGCGGCCGATGTTGAGCACCTGGCCGTCCTTGGTGAGGATGAAGGCGGTGTTAATGGTCGAGTTGTTGTTGTTTGAAGAGGAGCCTGCGCTGCCGCTCATGTCGAGACCGCTCTGGCCGTTGGCGGTGTCAGTGAATGCTGCGGCATCGGTGTAGAAGTTGCCATCTCCTTCGTAGCGCAGGATGCCCTGCTCGATCATGATGCGCCCGGCAGCATCCCACTGCTGGCGGACATTGACCACCAGTTCGTTGCTGCCGCGCATCTGGAAACGCAGGAGCTGGTTCTCGTTGTCGCTGGTCACAACGGCATTGATGCCGCCAGTCGAGCTGTCACGGAACTGACCGTTGAAATTGATGACACCCCCGTTGGAGTTCTGACCACCGGTGGAGATCAGACGCGCGTCGTTCAAGACAATGTCGGTGCTGATGGGGTTGAGCACCTCATTGCTGTAGATGTCGCCGTTGATATTGAGCGTCGCCAGGGAATTTGTTCCGATATAGGGGGTGAAGACCCAGTTGCCGGCGTTGTCCACCGTGTCGATGATAACATCGCCTCCCCAGGTATTGTTCTGGCCGTTGCTGTAGAGAACGGTTGTCGAAACGCTGTTGATGCCAATGAACAGATCCGGCGGTGTGGCAGTCGTCGCGGAGTTAATGACGTTGGTGCCAAGCTCCAAATAGAGAGAGCCGGCCATCTCCTTCGACCCTGACCTGAGTGGAGTCACCCAGCCCGTTCTGATCACGCAGCACGAGGATGCCCTCCGCGATGTTAGTGTCGCCAGTGTAGGTGTTCGAGTTGTCGAGGTAGATGGTGTTCCCCCCGGCCTTGGTGAGACCGCCGCTGCCGTTGATGGTTGAGCGGATGAACGCACTGTTGCCGCTCTCGTTCACGATGATGGCCTCACGGCTGCCGAATTCGAGCACGCCACCGGCAATGTATTGATTGCTTCCGGGAGAGGTGCCGTTCACGTCGCGACCGAAGAGGATCATGCCCGATCCATCGGTGTTCCCTGACAAACCGGTGTTCGCCGCGAGAGAATCGCCCAAATAGACATGCGTTCCGGCCTTGAGCACCAGCGCCGAACCAATTTCATTGGTATTCTGGGTGTTTGACGTGGAGGTGGGCGTGTTGGTGCCGAAACGCAGCGAGTTCATCGCCAGGTTTTCCTGAATGTTGATCGGTCGGATGCCATACCAGTCCACATCCCCGTCTGGCGCGCCATTGGTCACGTCAGCATTGAAGTTGATGTTCACGTTCTGGTCGAGCGAGCCGAGGTTCGCAAGCGTGATGGCGTGCGCGCCTGCGGCTGTGTTGTCCCGGGAGAGCCAGTATTCGGAACCCGCCTGCGTTCCGTCCCAGGTCAGCGGCCGGAGCTCTGTCGTGTTGTCGGCGTCAAAAGCCATGAAGTGATTCGAGATGTTGTTAACGCCGCCGAAGGCTCCCACCAGGATGGTCTTGTTCGTTGAAAGATCCGCGCCGCCGCCGCCTTTGAGCACGGCGGTTGCACCGGCATCGGTGATGAAGAGCCGGGCATTGCCGCCAAGCTGAGAACCAAAGGCGCCCGGAGTGTTGTCCAGCACCTGGAACTGCGTGATCGAACCGGCGCTGCGCGTGTAGGAATCGAAGGTCAAGGTGGTGAGCTGAGGCGTGGTGTTGTCGAGATCGAAGTTCACCTTGCCCGAACCGGTCGCCTGCAGCAGCGGCCCCAGGTCTTCGTTCACTGCGACGGCGCTGTTGCCAATGATGCGCAGTCGGCCCGTGGCGCGCAGTTCGATCTGAGTGGAATTGCCAACGCGGCCCACGCCGTTGCTTCCCTCGTCCAGAACGTTCGAGGAGTTGTCGAGATAGAGACTGCCATCACGGCTGAGCACAATCGAATTGGCACCCGAGAGCGCACCTGCCGCACCGGACAACGTGATGCCTCCCTTGGACACGAGCGCCGCTTCGCCCTCACCTGCACGCTGGATATAGATGTTGCCGGCAATGTCGCTGTCCGAGAGGATGTTCAGAGTTCCGGTGTTGATCTTGCTGAAACCACCCGTGCCGCCGATGACGCCGGAGACATAATGCACCTCCGGCGTGCCTGCGTCATTCACATCGAAGAGATTGGTGGCCGCCGCGCCCGTGAAATTGATGTTCCCGCTCCAGATGTCGATGCCATCGCCGTTGAGCGTCGCCAGCGTCCCGAGATCGCTGACCAGCCAGCCACCGTTCACATTGAGCGTGGCGGTCTGCGTGGTCTCCGTGTTGACGAGAAAGAGACGCGGAAAGACATCCGAATCGGACTGCAGCGTACCGTTGCCCAGATTGATCGTGTTGGCTCCGATCAACTGCGAATTGGCCGTGCCTGCGAGGCCATCAAAGCGTGCCTCGCCGTAGATGATGTTCAGGACATCGACGTTGGAGAGAACGCCGAGGTAGGTGCTTGAGGCATTCCAGTAAAAACGCGGATCGTTCAACCGGCTGCTGCCATTCGTGTTGGTCAGCGTCAAATCATTGCCACCACCATTCCAGGCACCGCGGAACTCAAGGTTCCGGTCGGCATCGATGGTGAGGCCCGCAGTGTCCGCGATGGTGATGTTCGCATCGATGCGGTCGCTGCCACTGGGACTGAGTCCGCTGGTTCCCGAGTTGTGATTGAGAAGGGCTCCCGCCCCACCATTGTCGAAGATGATGGTCCCGGCACCAGGCGCCGAGCCAATGACAAAGGCGCTGGTGTTGTTGGTGTCTCCCAAGACCAGCGTACCGAGTGTCGGATCGATGTCGAGGGTGATGGTGCGCGTGGCCGAGATGTTTTGAATGATCAACGCCGTGGCACCCACGCCGCTTGGATAGCTCGTTCCGGCATCCAAGGCCGTCCAGTTGGATGCGGTACTCCAGTTCCCGTTGGCATTCACGTTCCAGTCACCGTTCTGGCCCGCCGTCTGGGCATTGAGCTCAGGCACCCCGACAGCCAGCAACGCGGCCAGCAGCACGCGGAATGGCAGATGAAACCTGTGGGAGCGTTTCGTCGAGGTGTCAGATGGTGTCGTCGTCATGTCAGGTGTGGTTGAGTGGGCCCAGCGCATTGGAGGGCGGAGCTTTGGCGTGTTTAAATCTGGGCTCAGGCGTGTCGGATTGTGGCGGTATTGGGACGCCCGCCGTGGAGGCTGGATGGCTGATCCCACTTCTTCCGAGGGTACCTTTTGCCGCCTCGCCGCGTCATAAGTCTGCGGTTTAGATTACATCTCGGATTTGAGCTTAGAGCCGAACCTGCGGGCAGTTGACTCATTGATTCTCAGGCTCATCCCCCACCAGCCATGAGAGGCTCAAAAACAAGCCCGAGCCCAGGCTGTATGGCTGTTGTCATGACAGCGTATAAGGTTGTCCCTGCCACCGCTGCTTGTATCAAAGGCCAATCTGATCCCCACCCCGCCGAAAACGACTGACAAAAGGCGGCACGGGAATTCTCCGAAGGAACACGACTTCGCCCCTCATCGAGATCAAACCGGGCACGCGATTCCCAACAGACCTGAGTCGACAACGCCGGGTCTGAATGCAGCGAACTCTTCTGCCAACATTCGAAAAGCACATGAAGAAGTGACCGACGCAGGCCGGAACGCGGCGGGAGAAAATCATCTGGACAGCAGCAGGGCTTCTTGATGTCATCTCCGGTCATGAAACTGAACCTCACGCCCCTGCTGTGCATCGCGGCATTTTTTCCATGCCTCGCCGTCGCGGCAGATGATTGGCAAAAGGAGGCCCGTGAATTCATGGCGGCGCAGAACTTCGCCCCCATCGAGATCAAACCGGGCACGCGTTTCGAATCCGATGAAGGACGCGAACGCTGGGGCTGGATGCAGCGTGTGATCCTGCCACCGTTCGAAAAACACCTGGAGAAGTGGCCCGCTCAGGCCGCCGCCGCGCGCAGCTTCGTCAGGCAGGCCCTGATGGTGCATGCCGGTCATCCGGATGTGGATCCCAAACGGCCATGGGAAGCGATGGCCAAGGAAGGAGTGGCCCTCATCAATGCGAAGGTCGATGAGCCGCTTGTGTACTGGTTCGCCGGATGGGCTGTCTGGCAGGACCGTGAAGCCTACAGCGACGCACGCGATTACTTGTCGAAGGCCAAACGTCACAAGCTGCTCAAAGACTACCCCGCCGTGGTGGCCTCGAACATTTTAAAGGAGGACAAGGACATCATGAGACGTCCGCCTGCGGATGTCACCTCGAAGATTGACCTCGAGCGCTTCAAGCACATGCTGAAGTGCGCGACGGACACAAATGTGTACCGGCCGCAGGATGACGAGTTGCTGTTCAAAGATTTGGAGTTCGTGTTCAGCAGCACCAACGTCAAAGAACACGCCGATGAGCTCGAGAAGCTCTGCAACACACCGCAGTTCACCCCGTGGCTGCGCGAGATGCTGCAAGGCGACCTGGAGCACAAAATCGCCTGGACCTATCGCGGCACCGGTTACGCAAACACGGTCAAGGCGGAGGGTTGGAAACAGTTCGAAGAACATCAGATCAAGGCGCGGGATCATTATCTCAAAGCCTGGGAACTGCGCCCCGGCCGTGCCGCGCCCGCTTCCAAAATGGTCGAGATCGTCAAATGCGGAAACGGCAGGCAGGGAGACACGCTGCGCCTGTGGTTCGACCGCGCGATCGGCGCCCAGTTCGACTACTACCCGGCCTACTACAACCTGCTGTGGGCGCTGCGCCCGCGCTGGGGCGGCAGCGTGGAGCAGATGAAGGCTTTCTACTGTGCCTGCGCTCTGACAGGCCATCACGAGACCGCCATCACCAGCATAATGCACCGCACACTGGACTACCTCAAAGAGGACACCGAGGACCTGCGTGCCGTCCTCTCGCAGCCGCCGATGAAGAAGACCGTGGTGGCGGCCAGCCGGGCGCAGGCAGAATCCGACTATGTGTATCGTGGCTGGCAGCGTCCCTGGCGTCTCGCCGATCTGGGTGTGATGGCATGGGCGGTGGGCGATTACGAAACTGCGTACGACACTTTTCAGAAGGTGCCGGAACCGTTTCCGCGGCAGACACGGCGCAGGCTGCTGCTGATGGCCAATGAAGCCGAAGTGCGCGGACAGTCCGCGCTGTATGCATTTGGATTCAACAACGAGTGGGATGCGGCGGAGGAGATGTACATGCTGCGCAAGGTGAGTGATGCGCTGCAGGGCTATCAGGACATCGCGGCGCGCTTTCAGGGCGAGCCTCCAGGCGTGCTGATGGAGCGCATCGCCGCGTGTAAGTTCGAAAAGGCGCTCGCCACGGGTGAGTGGGTGCCCATTCAAGCCCTGCCTGACATGGCGGAATGGCATCGTCTCAGCGGCTCCTGGAGCGGCACGAAAGAAGGCACGCTCATCAACAACGGCATCGATGCGCAGGCTTTCATGCTGCACAACGGACGCACCGGATCCAACTTCGAGTTGATGGGAGAGTATGAGGTCAAGGACATCCCGAAGGCCCAGGGCCTCTGCATCATTCTCGGCTATCACAGCCAGCCCCGCGCACAGACTGAAGACTGGATCTCCTGCGCCCAATGGAGCGACTCCAATCTGATCGCCGTCTCCTCGATGCTGCGAAAATTTTACACCACACCTGCACCACGCGTCACACCGCCGATCAACGGACAAGTCTACAAATTTCACATCGTCTGCCGCAACGGCGCCGTGACCTACCGGCTCAACCACCGTGACATCGTCGTCGGTCATCGCGTCGCCTACGAGGGAAGCGATCCTTTCGAAATGCCCGAAGATTCCGTCATCGGCTTTTTCAATCACTTCTTCGATGAGAAATCCCACACGCACATTCGCCACATCAAGATCCGCAGTCTGGATCCCCCCGAAGAAATCGACAAGGAAGACACGACTCCGGCCAGTCTGACAGCACTGCGATCCGGCTTCGACGCAGAACGTCTGCGCACCATCGCAGATCTCAATGAGCGTGCACTGGTCGAAGCTGAAACACTGGCGAAGCAGCTCCAACAGGCGGGAAGAGCCGGAGAATCCGAAAAGACCGCCGCTTTCGGCGTGCAGTTAAAGCGCGGTGAGGGCATCAAACTGGAAGACATGCCGGTTCCCGCTGAGGACGAGGAATCGCTGGCCACCTTGCTTCGCGGATATCGCGCCAGCTTGAGCGCCAGACTGGCCACGGCGCGTGACGCGTGGAAAACGAAGGCGCTCAAACTGCAGGCCAACGCTCAAGATCCCCAGGAAGCCAAGGAGGTGACGCTCTATGTCGAAGCCGAGCTTGAGGCGCCGCGGAACAACAGTCCCGAAGAGCCGCTGGCCGCTTCCAACCAGATCAAGTGGCAGCGAATCGCCGGCGAATGGACACGCACGGCTGAACAGCTGATCGGCGGTGGCGACAGCACCATGTATTACGAATTCAACCGCACGCCGCCCTTCCAGATCGACTTCGACATCAAGGTCCTCGAAGGACTGCGCCCGCGCCTTGTCATGGGCAACGTCAAATTTGCCAACGAGGCCTACAAGACCACCTTCGGACTTTATCCTCAGGTCAAAGGCGAGAAGTTGTTCACCTATGAACGCAACAAGCCGTATCACATCACGGTGAAGGCCTTGGCGGAGAAGACCGAGCTATTCGTCGATGGTGAAAAAATCTGCGATGGTCCGAAGATTGACCGCGAGGTTAGCACGCTGCAGTTCCGCGGCGGCGACTGGTGGTCCAAGGGCAAAACCGAGTTTCACAAAATTCGCATTTCGCCGCTACCTTGAGGACGAAATTGAGTTTTGACCACCTCCCCGCCATGCGCCGCATTCTGTTTTTCGCACTCACCCTTGCATCGTCTCTCTTCGCTCAGGTCACTTCGGAGAACAATGACCAGCTCCGCGAAGGCCTGAAGCGTTTTCCGGAGGCGGACACGAACAAGGACGGCATCCTCACGCTCGAAGAAGGCAGGGCGTTCCTGCAGAAGATGAAGAAGAAGCCGGCGGAGGCCGCGAAGCCAAAGGCCAATGCGTTGAAGCCCGACTTCGCTGACATCGCCTACGGTCCGCATGAACGGAACAAGATCGATCTCTACCTCGCCAAGTCGGAGCAGCCGACGCCGGTGGTGTTCATGATTCACGGCGGAGGTTTCCGCAACGGTGACAAGAGCCGCTGGGCATCCGACAAGCAAACGGACCAGCTCCTCGCCAGCGGCGTGTCGTGCGTGGCGGTGAACTACCCTTTCCTCGACAGCATGCCGATCCAGGACATTCTGCGGCAATGCGCGCGGGCCGTGCAGTTTGTGCGGTCGAAAGCCGGCGAGTGGAAGCTCGATAAAACACGCTTCGCCTCCATGGGTGGCTCCGCCGGAGCGGGAACCTCCCTCTGGCTGGCCACGCATGATGACATGGCTGATCCGAAGGCCGAAGATCCCGTGCTGCGCGAATCCACCCGCCTCACTTGCGCCGTGTGCAATGCCACCCAGGCCACCTACGACCTCACGCGCTGGGAATCGTTTCTGGGACCGGTGAAACCCGAGTTCAACACCAGCGAAGCCGAGGGAGCCCTGTTTTATCACCTCCCATCCGTAGCCGATCTCGCCACGGACAGAGGCAAATCCGTGCTGAAGGAATGCGACATGCTGGCATGGATCTCCGCAGATGATCCGCCGCTTTTCCTGAGCAATCCGCAGGTGGTTTCAGCGCCCACGAACCGCGGCGAATGGCTGCACTGCATCCAGCATGCTCGGGAAGTTCAAAAGGAATGCACTGCCGACCATGTGCTCTGCATCGTCGCTCAGGACGCTCCCGAACCGAAGCCCGACGCCGTCCAGTTCCTCCTGCAGCACCTGAAAGTTTCCCACTGAAGGCAAAACGCGCTTGCACAGGACGCAGACTCGATTAAAACTCGCGCCCTCCAACGCCGTTTGGTTCCCAAACATGCCTCCGTAGCTCAGTTGGTAGAGCAGTTGACTCTTAATCAATTTGTCGTAGGTTCGAATCCTACCGGGGGTACCACTCCAAAAGTGAGATGGTTGTTTTACAGGTCGGGATTGACCACCGGACGCACGCTCTTGAGCGCTTCCGCGTATCCGGCACCGCAGGCGAGACCACGATAGCGGGCCAGCACCGTCTTGGTGTCCATCGCGGCATCATTTTTCGCCGGATCGTAGTCTTCCTTGCGCACGTAGGCCATGAGGCGGCCCAGCCATTCGCTCGCTGCGGGCCATTCTGAGGAAACATCCACATACGTGTCCGGCTCAAAGCCGATGGTGTGCCCCGGCCCGTTGTCATACCAATAAACGCGTGAGGGCGACTTCACGGCATCGCGGCCCAGCAGACGCGCCGGCTGATACAGCGCGGCGTGGCAGATGGCGCTGGCGGCCTCATGGTCCGGGTGGCGATCACGCGGCCAGAGCATGAAGGCGGTGTCCGGTTGCACATCGGCCACCACCTCGGCCACGGCGCGCTTGGTCTCGAGCGACGGCTCGAAGCCTAGGCTCTTCCATCCCAGAAAGCGCATTTCGATGCCGCGCTCGGCGGCCAGCTGCTTCGAGAGATCCAGCAGACCCTGTTCCCTGCCCTTCACCGGCGGCCAGTTCGTGTAGTCCCCAATCAAACTCAGGATGACCACACGCTGATGCTTCTGCACCGCGCGCAACAGCGTGCCGGGGATGCCGAAAGGGCAGTCGTCATAATGCGCGCCGATGGCGAGGAGGGTGCGTGTCATGGTGGAGACCAGTACGCAGTCACCGGTTGCTTTTATGCGGCCACGAGATCGTAGCCGCGCCATTCCTTGACGGTAACTTCAGCGAAGGAGCCGACGGGAAGCTTCTTGTTGACGAAGACGGTGGTGTCGATGTCGGGGGCGTCCATCTCGCTGCGGGCGACACCAGGCTCTTCGACGAGGACGCGCACCTTGCGGCCAACCTGGGTGGTGTTGAAGCCTTCGATGCTGCGCTGGATGGCGCGCATGGCCTCGTTCCAGCGGGCTTTGCGGGTCATGTGATGGATCTGGTCCTCCATCTTCGCGGCGCGGGTGCCTTCCTCCTTGGAGTAGTTGAACACGCCGGCACGCTCGAACTTGGTGTCTTCGATGAACTGGAGCAGTTCGTTGAAGTCAGCCTCGGTCTCGCCGGGGAAGCCGACGATGAAGGTGGTGCGGATGGCAATACCGGGGATGCCGGCGCGAATGCGCTTGATGAGATCGCGGATGTAAGCGCCGTCGGTCTCGCGCTTCATGAGATTGAGCATGTTGTCGCTGATGTGCTGCAGCGGCATGTCGATGTAGCGCGCGACTTTCGGCGACTCGGCGATCGCCTGAATGAGGTCGTCACTCCAATGCGCGGGATGCGTGTAGAGGAGGCGTATCCAGAAGTCGCCTTCGATCTTGTTGAGCTCACGGATAAGCGTAGAGAGGGATTCGCCCTTGCTGGAATCGACGCCGCTGCGCGGCTTGGGGCGCTCCCCTTCCCACTTGTCCATGCCAAAGTAGGTGGTGTCCTGAGAGATGAGGTTGATCTCCTTCACGCCGCTGGCGACGAGCTGGCGCGCCTCTTTGACGATGCTCTCCTGCGTGCGGCTGCGGTGGCGGCCGCGGATGCGCGGGATGATGCAGAAGGAACAGGGATGGTTGCAGCCTTCGGCGATCTTGATGTAGGCCATGTGCTTCGGCGTGAGGCGGAAGCGCGGCGTGTCGTAGTCGGGAATGTACTGCGGCTGCTTGGTGACGAGGTTTTCCTGCTCGTGATCCTTGGTGCCGACGAGGTTCTGAATGATGGGAGCGACCTGCGTGATCTGGTCGAGCCCAATGAAGGCGTCCACCTCCGGCATGAGGCCAGGGAGTTCCTGCGAGAAGCGCTGCGAGAGGCAGCCGGCGACGATGATCTTCTGCCGCGTGCGTTTCTTCGAGCCCGCGCGTCCGTCCACAGCGTCATGCACAGCGCCAACGCTCTCCTTTTTGGCCATGTCGATGAACGAGCAGGTGTTCACGATGAGCACGTCCGCGAGATCGGGCTCAGGCGTCATGACCATGCCCGCCTGCTGGAGGTGGCCGATCATGATTTCCGAGTCGATGAGGTTTTTCGCGCAACCGAGGGAGACGAGGCCGACTTTGATCATGGGGGCGCGGAGTCTAACCCCTTTGCGGCTTGCGGAAAGAAGAAAGATCGCCCCCGAAAGCGGTTGCTCCGGGGGCGATCTTGGTCGGGCACGTGGAGATCAGGCCGCCATGGCCGCGGTAGGTGGCGACGAGCGGCTGGCGGTGAGGTCGAAGGCGGGGTCTTGTTCCGGCTTCTTCACCGCTTTGGCGAGCGATTTGCTCAAGCCGTCGAGCGAGTAGGGCTTGAGCATAATGTCCACGGGCGGCGGGTGTCCCTGGCTGAGGATCATGAACTCGTCCGGATCGATGACAAAGCCGCTGCAGACGACGACGGGCACATCGTTGCCGACGGCACGCAGTTCTTTGAAGGTGTCGCGGCCGGAGAGCTTGGGCATGTAGATGTCGAGCAGCACGGCATCGACCTTTTCATTGCTGCGCAGCAGAATGTCGAGCGCCTGCTGACCGTCGCAGGCTTCGAGAACCCGGTATCCGAGGAAGCCGAGCATGTTCAAGGCGATCGAACGCACCGGAGCCTCGTCATCGACGACCAGGATGGTGGTCTGACCGCCCGCTGGAGCGTTGATCGCCGGGCCATGGTCGACCGTGTCCTCATCTTCGACCTTGTCGGGATTGAGCACCCGAGGAACGAACACACGGAATTCGCTGCCACGTCCGACTTCACTGTCAAATTCGATCCAGCCGCCATGCTCACGCACGATGTCCTGAGCCGTGGAGAGGCCAAGTCCCGTCCCCAAGCCACCCTTTTTGGTTGTGAAGAACGCCTCAAAGACACGATGACGGTGCTCTTCGGAAATGCCGTGACCGTTGTCCCGAACCACGAGCATCACAAAATCGGAGGCGTCAGTGCCAACGGCATCCGAAGGATTGCGATGAGTGACGTTCTCGACGGCGATTTCGATGACGCCTTTGTCCGCTGGCAGCGCGTCGCGGGCATTGAGGCAGAGATTCAGCATCACCTGCTCGATCTGTGTGGCATCGGCGTTGACGTAGGAGGCGTCCATGCCGCCGCGCATCTGAATCGTGACACGCGGATCGACACTGTGCTTGAGGAGATTCTGCACGTCCGCGAGCAGACGCTTGAGGTTGGTGACCTTGCGAATAGAGGTGCCGGTGCTGCGACGTGAGTAACCGAGGAGCGATTTGACGAGCTCGGCGGCGCGCGTGGTGGCATGATTGGCGTTTTGCAGCTTGTCCCGAACGCCGGCCTGGTTGGTGGCGGGCGTGAGTTCAGCGAGAGTGAGATTGCCGCGAATAGCGGTGAGGAGGTTGTTGAAGTCGTGGGCGATGCCGCCGGCGAGCTGGCCGATGGTTCCCATCTTCTGCGATTCACGCAGCTGGTTTTCCAGCACCCTCAGTTCGGAGCGGTCTTTAACGATCCAGATACGTCCGATCACCTCGCCGGCATCCGTACGCATTGGGCTCGAGCGCAGGGAAAAGACCCGGCCGTCGGTCGTCGCCAGCGGAGGTATTTCGTCCTGTGACTCAAGATTGCCGGTGGTGTTTTCGATCCAGGTGGAGATGGCCGCCTTTTCCTGAAAACGCTCCTTCAGGGCATTGAGAACGCGCGAGGCGTCCCGACCGGCAATTTCTTCCACCGCGCTGCCGAGGAAGTCATCCAGCTTTGAATTGGAGGCGATGATGGAACCTTGGGCGTCGACCACCAAAACCCCCTCGTCACTCGCGGCGAACAGGCCTTGAAGAGCGGTAAAGGCCTCCCGCAGCAGGCGCTCGGCATTGAGCAGGCGCTGTGCGTTCTGGCAGGCGTGCTGCTCGGCAGCATTGAGCGCCTGACGCTGTTTGGCAAAAATCATGTTGATGTCGCAGCGCAGCTTCCAGAAATCTTCCGGCAGCCATTCGGCGGACTGGGCGTCAGGAGGCACACCGCGCAGGACGGCCGTGGTGCCCTTCATCACCGCCGTGGTCGGTTTGAGCAGCCAGCCGGAGATCAGATAAGCGGCAAGGAAGACGCCACCGCCAAGCAGAACACCCGTGAGGCCGAAGAACCAGTCCAGAGGCTGGCCCATCATGCGGGTGGCTCCCATGGCCGGCAAGAAGCCAAACAGCCAGAGCGGGAACAGAATGCGTAGTCGCAGGGAGTTCATAACATGTCGAGGGAGTGAGGTTGGAAAAAGGGGTCAATTGGCGGCAGAATGAGTGCGGCTGACAATTCGATGCATGCAGTGCTCGACGGCAGAATTGAGGTGATTCTCCAACCAGGCTTCGATTTCGCCGCGCAGGATCGCAAGACCCTCCTGGGTTGACTGACCGCCCTGAGGAACTCGTTGCTCCAGGCGGTCAATGCGGTCACTTAAGGCACTGACGCTCATGGCGATGCCGAAAATATCATTGCGCAGCTGTTCGATCTGCACCGACCAGTCGGAACTGGTGGAGTTTTCCATCTGAGCCGCCGCAGACGCTGGTTTAGGAACGAATTGTGTCGCCATTGACACCAGATCAGAGGAAACCGAGTCCCGACCGGTGGAGCGACGCTGATTCGGCGAAGCAGAGGGAGGCAACTGGCTGGCAGTCACCCGAAGAGATTCCACGGCTACCCGAGGGCCATTTTCAGCCAGCGGTGGGGTAAAGCTGTTTCCAGGAGTCCCCAGCAAGGGCTCGGTGCTGACCTGCCCAGGTGCGAGATCCATCACCCTCTCGGATACACCAACTGGCACCATTCCTGCAGGCTTTTCGACCTCAGAGCTTTGGCGTTGTGTGGAAAATGAAAACGGTAAAGGCATGTTTGGAATCAGGCAATGGTAGTAATTTTATCAATATTAACAATAAAATCCATAATTATTTTAAAATAATTTGAATAGACAGTTTGTTTCTACAGTCGTTTCGAGCGGTTTTCATCACTCGGCATCACTCGTTCAACACCGTCTAATCTTTTGTTTATCAACTATTTACGTGTAACATGGCCTTTGTTTCCAAGTCCCTTTTCCGCTCCGTTGTCTTAAACCATGGACTGCTAATCCATTCTGACCCAAGCGCCGCCTTGCGTCACGGGGAAGCCGTGGCTAACCTCGTTCGCACATGGACGAACGCATTACTCAACGCTTGGACGCACATCTGGCCAGTCAAGGCCTGCGCCGCACCAAGCAACGGGATGTCATCGTGGAGGCAGCCTTTGCCACAGATGATCACTTCAAAGCCGAGGAGCTGCTGGAGAAAGCCCGCAAACTCGACAGCACCGTGTCGCGGGCCACCGTTTACCGGACCCTGACGCTGCTGGTGGAATGCGGGCTGCTACGCGAGGTCGATCTAGGTCGCGATCAGACCTACTACGATCCCAACTTCCTCGACAAGCCCCAGCACAATCACCTGATCTGCCTGGACTGCGACCGCGTGGTCGAATTTGAAGACGAGCACACCGCTCTGCTGCATGACTGCATTACACGCCGCCTCGGATTCCAGCCCAGCATGAAGAGCATGCGCATCGAAGCTCACTGCGACGAACTGAGCCGCCTCGGCAAATGCAAGTATCGGGATGCAAAGCTCGCGACCGCTGGCTGAAGCGGTTCACGCCTCCCTGCTCAGGATCTGCGCCAGCGCTGGAACGTCTCGATCGCCTCATACTCCGCGAGACCCAGCGCGTCATAGAGACGCGCGTTCTCCCGGTTCGTTTCCGGCGCCTCTTTTTCCAACGAAGACAGGGCACCATAGCGTGACAGGGCGTTCGCCTTGCGCTCGATTTGCAGCGGGCTCATCGGAATGGCCATATCGATCTCGTGCGGCTCCAGCGGACGCTCTTTGCCGCGATAGAGCCACACACTGCAGGAACCGGCAAACTCTTCACCTGCGCAGGCCTGCAACGCCGCCACCAGCAGGCGGAAGCAGATGCCGGAAACGCTCGACGGGTCTGCCGCATCGCCCGTGACGTAGATTTGATGAGGCTTGTGGTCCTGCAACAGACGCGTGAGCGCGAGAGTGTCTTCCGACGTGCTCACGAACCGGCGGTAACGGCCATGCTCGTAGAACGGCAGGTCCAGGAATGTAACGCGGTCATTCGCCAGACCCACCGTATGAGCGGCGTCACGCAGTTCGCCGCGCAGAATGAGTCCCTTCAACTGCCTGATCACGGGCGGATCCTCACCAAACTCACCTTTCTCCTCCAAGAGAGCCAGCGCTTCGCGTGCATAAGCCACCTGTGGTCCCCATGCATCTGGTTTGGCCGCATTGGAGGCCAGTTCCAAAAGCGTTTCAGCAAACTTGTCCGCCTCGCTGTCCGGCACCCGCAGGCTGCCAGAGGTCAGCGCGATCAATCGAACATCATGCCCCTGCTCAACGAGGCGGTCGATCGTCCCACCCATGCCGGTAATGGCATCCTGCGGCTCGGGACTGAACACCAGACAGCGCTTCGGATACGGACGCGCACGCTCTGGGCGATAAGTATCATCCTCGTCCGGCTTGCCGCCTGGCCATCCGGTGATCGTGTGCTGGAGCTGGTTGAAGATGCGGATGTTGAGCTGGTAGGCGGGTCCCTGCTCGGAAAGCAGGTCGGACAGGCCATTCTCATTGTAGTGCTCATCAATAAGCTTCAAAATCGGCCGCTGGATCTTGAACGCCTGCCACACCATCGCCCGACGCGTCTCACGCGGCGTCCATGAGGTGGGACCAACGAGCCACGGCAGCTTGATCCGCGTCAGTTCGCGGGAGGCACCCGTGTCGATGAAGAACCGTGCATCCGGATGATCTTGAAGGAACGAGGCAGAAATCGCCTCCGTCATCGGACCTTCGACAGCCTTGGCCACCATCACAGCCTTGTTCTCTCCCCAGGCCATCAGCACCAGCTTCTTCGCCCGCAGGATGGAACCTACGCCCATCGTGATCGCGAAATGCGGCACGTTTTGCTCACCGCGGAAGTCGCTCGCCGCGTCCTGGCGCGTCACGCGGTCCAAAGTGATGCGGCGGGTCTGCGAGTCGCGGCTCGAACCCGGTTCGTTGAAGCCGATGTGGCCCGTTCGGCCGATGCCGAGGATCTGCAGATCGATCCCACCCGAGGCTTGGATCTTTTCTTCATATTGGCGGCAATGCGCGAACACCTGATCCCCCGGCACCGTTCCGCTCGGCAGATTGATGTTCGCCTTTGGAATGTCGATGTGATCGAAAAGCTGCTCCGCCATGAACATCGAATAGCTCTCCGGATGATCGGCGCTCAGACCGTAGTACTCATCGAGGTTGAAAGTGATGACGTTCTTGAAGCTCAGCCCCTCCTCCTTGTGCAGACGGATCAGCTCGCGATAAAAAGGCACCGGCGTCGATCCCGTGGCCATGCCCAGCACGGCGGGTTTCCCCGCCTTGTTCTTCTCTTCGATCAGCTGCTTCACCTCCTGCGCCAGCTTTTTGGCAGCTTGCGCGGAATCGGGGAAAATGACGGTCGGAACTTTCTCGTAGGCTTCAGCGGGAGGTCGGATAGACATGACGTTAGGTTGGGGAAATACGAAGAAGGAGCGGATTATTATCCACGCAACCCGCATTCCGGCCCATCATGCCACTTCCATTCAACAACGCCTAATGCTCCGCTGAATCAATTCAGCCGAGGCCCAAAGACTTAGTCACTCCAGATCCAGTTCCGGCTTGAAGTCCGACGCATGATACGAGCTGCGCACCAAAGGCGCGCTCGCCACATGACGGAAGCCTTTCTTCAGCGCGATCTGCTTGTAGTTCTCAAACGTGTCCGGGTGGATGTATTCGATCACCGGCAGGTGCTGCGCGGAAGGGCGCAGATACTGGCCCAGCGTCAAAACGGTCACGTCATGCTCGCGCAGATCGTCCATCGCCTGGAACAGTTCGGTTTCCGTCTCACCGAGGCCGAGCATCAGGCCGCTCTTCGTCGCGCACTTCGTGCCGAGCTCTGCGGCCATCTCCTTGGCACGCTTCAGCACATGCAGGCTGCGGTGATACATCGCCCGGCTGCGCACCAGCGGCGTCAGGCGCTCCACGGTTTCGAGGTTGTGATTGAAGATATGAGGCTTCGCCTTCATCACCACTTCGAGCGCATCGTCCTTGCCGTTGAAGTCGGGCACTAAAATCTCGATCGTGATCGTCGGCACCGCCTCGCGCACGGCTTCGATCGTCCGCGCAAAATGATCCGCGCCGCCGTCCTTGACGTCGTCACGCGCCACCGCGGTGATCACGATGTGGTTCAATCCCATGCGCTTTGTCGCCTCGGCGACGCGCTGCGGCTCGTCGGCCTCCAGGGCGAACGGCTTGGCCGTCTTCACCGCGCAGAAGCCGCAGGCACGTGTGCAGCGATCGCCGGCGATCATGAACGTCGCCGAGCCCTGGCTCCAGCACTCCCAGCGGTTCGGGCACTGGGCCTCTTCGCACACCGTGTGCAGTTTCAGGTCCGTGATCAGCCCCTTGGTGCTCCAAAACTTCGGGTCACGCGGCAGGGTCACGCGGATCCAGTCCGGTTTTTTGTCGCGATGCAGGGCAGGGTCGATCTTGGGGGTCATGGGGGGGCAGAATGAATGGCCTAAACGAGGGCGATTGCAACGCGTTTGGCCACCCCCTCAATGCGCCCGTTTGCGTGTGAGCATGATCTCATTGCCTTCGGGGTCCACGCACATGGCCAGATGGGGTGGTTCACCGTTTTCAGGCTCGGGCTCGCGGGTGAGCTGGCCGCCGGCGGCGACGATTTCACGCGCGCCTTCGATCACATCGGGCACCTGAAAGCTGAGACCGGTCCAGGTGCGGGCGCCTTCGCCTCCGCCGTGAATGCCGATGACACCGCCGCAGATGGAGACTTCGCTGATGATGTCGTTCTGCTTGAGGATCGTGCCGCCAAAGACGGTGGCGTAAAAGTTCACGGCACGGTTCATGTCCGCCGCCCAGATCACATACTTGAGTCGTTCCACTTTCATAGGCAGGCCCTGTGCCACACGACAGGCCGGCAAGACAGCGAATCCTGACGAAAGCACGTTCCCCCCGCCCTATTTGCCAAACAGCGGCTTTCGTTTCGGCGGCGGCGGTTCACTCATCCGCTGGGAGGGATTGCCGCCAATTTTCTGGGCTTCTCGCAGTTCTTCCTTGGTGGGCGGCTTGCGTTCGTCTTTGTTCCCGCCGCCGAAAATGCGCGGGGACCATTTGGCATCTCCCACCGTTCCGGAGCCCTTGTAGGCGAGGAGCTGCGTGACAGGAAAAAGCAGGATGCCGAGGCCGCGCAGGCGCACCTCGGCGTTGAAGTCGATGTCGTCACGGATGAAGTCGATGTTCCCGCGGGTGAAGATGCGGTATGCGCCGGACTCGGCCTCAATGTTTTCACTGACGACGAAGCCGTCAGCGACCTCGAAGGTGCAGTCCGCTTTTTTGGCGACGTTGTAGCCCTTGATCGGTGAGGGCAGGATGGCGCCGATGATGGGTGTGAGCGGCCCGAGAACCGGCAGCGCCAGCAGGTTGCCATTGAGAATGGTGAGCGCACCGCCGCCCTTCAGCGCCTTCCAGTCGTTCATGCGGCCGGTGAATTTGAAATGTCCGGTGATGTCCCCTTCACTTTCGTTGCCAGGAGAATAGACCTGCGCGAAACGCTG
Organism: Prosthecobacter sp.; assembly: GCF_020439865.1. Classification (GTDB taxonomy): domain Bacteria; phylum Verrucomicrobiota; class Verrucomicrobiia; order Verrucomicrobiales; family Verrucomicrobiaceae; genus Prosthecobacter. The sequence goes on along the minus strand of NZ_JAGRPF010000051.1, from coordinate 39,640 downwards.
GAAGCTGATGGAACTCATGCGCAGCTCGCCCTCATAGGGATTGGGCTCGCGGTCTTCGTTCAGCCCGCCCTTCAGGGTGATGGCGCCACCGAGCACGTCGGCGGCGATGTCAAACCGCACATTGCCATCCCGATTTCGGACATCGGCCCGCACGTCCTCGAATGGCAACTTTTCGCCAAACACCTCGTAGGGGAAGCGGCCCGCCTGCACTTCCACATCGTAGTTCGTCACATTCGGCGCCAGATTCACCGCACCCTTCGCACGCAGCGTGTCGCCGAAGAGCCGCCCCCGGATGTCAAAGTTCAGCACGTCGCCCACGATGCGGACATCCCCGTAGGGTGCGTTGATGGGGTAGTCCTCGTTCCACAGCACGTAGTGCGCGCCGCCCACCGCGTTTTTGAACGCCACCTTGTAGTTGTTGAACTGCGGATTGTTCTTGTAGCCGAGGGTGCCGTTCACGGTGACCTCCGTGCCGGTGGAAAAGCGGTAGCGCGCAATCTGGTCCGCAGCCTTCGGCGCAAAGGCGCGCACGATGCCCGCCGCGTCGGCCTCGGCACGCACGTTGACCAGGCGCAGCCACTTTGCGTCATCGTCGTCGTTCACAAACACCAGCTCTGCCTCAGCGGGTCCGTCAGCGCGGCGAAGACGCACATTGGAATAGTTCTGAATGTCCCCGAACAGCGCGAGATCCAGTTCGACGGATTCAAACGGCACGCCTTTGTAACTGAAATTTCGCAGCACCCCGTGACCGGAACTCGGGCAGTCGTGCAGCTTGGGCGACGGCCCGGCGCAGGCCAGATGCACGTCGATGAACGAGGTGTCATCAAAACCAAAGCGCTGAATGATCTCGCGGGTCTTCTGCTGCTGCACGAAGGGCAGGAACACATTCGGATCCATCCGCAGCGTGAGGTTGTATTTGAAGCCCAGCTCACGGTGGTTCATCACATCGAGCCCCAGCGTGCCGGTCTTGTGCTTCAGCAGCGCATCGCGCACGAAGATGCCCTCTGGATTGGCGCCGAGGCTCAGGCTGAGCGAATTGAAAATCTCCCCGCGGCTGCCGAAACGCCCGCAGTCCAGCCGACCGGTGACCTCGGCGGGAATGAAGCCCTCCGGCTTGTCCTTGCCCACGTAGAGGCTGCCCTCCAGCGCGAGCTGCGGCGCCTCGTAGAACACCACCTCGCGCAGTTGATCGATGTCGAAGAAAGCGCGCGCCAGACCGGGAAGATCGGCGCTGGATGTCAGGCGGAAGCGCAGTTTCTCCCCGCCCATGTGCCAAGTAGCGGTTCCGTCGAGCGTGCCGAGATGGTCCTGCAGGTGCAGCCGCCTCAGGTCGATGAATCCGCCGTCGTACTCCGCCTCCGCGACGAGCTCCTTCCAGAGATAGTCTTCAAACGCCAGCCCCTGCGCCTGAAACAGCAGCTCCGCCTTGAGTTCCTGCGGCTTGTCCAGTGCGCCAGACACCTTCACGCTCAAGGTCGGCGCATGGGGCGCACGAAAACGCGCCAGCCAGTCCAGCCCGCGCTGGATCTGCGCACGGTGCTCCCGCATCATGCTCAGGCGCTCCTGCGCGCTTGGCCCTGCCTGATCCCGCTTTGGCTCCGGCAGTTCCACCACGCCGCTGATCGAGATGTGCAGCCCACCGGAAAGCAGTCCCTCCGCATGCCGGATGTCGAGCTGCCGCCCCTGCAGAAAGGCGCGCGCGCTGAGATCCCTCATCTCCACCACCGTCATCTCGGGATGTTCCGGGTCCACCGGCAGCGCCACATTCGCGTGCAGCAGCTCCAGGGCGTCGATCTGCACCCGTGCCTCGATCAGCGAGCCGAAGTCCACGTCGAGATTCAGCCGGTCCACCGAAGCGATCAGCAGCTTCTTGCTGCTGTCGTTGAACACCTTCACGCCGCGCGCCACCAGCCCGCCGAAGGGATTGATCGTCAGATGATCGAAATCCAGAAACACACCATGCTGCGCCAGTTCCCCGGTGACGAACCCGTGCCAGCGCTCCCGAAACGACTCCGTGCTCAGATAAACGCCGCCCGCCAGAACAAAGCTGGCGGTCACGAACAGCAGAAGACGACGCAAAAAGCGAAACATGAAGAACATCGCCAAGTTAACCGGCGCACCCGCACTCACAAGCAACAAGCAGGCCCGTCTGCGCAATGAGAAGACCGTGAGGCGCGAACGAGCCAACCAACAACCAAGAACCAAGAACAAGGAACCCCGCCGCTTTACCGATACTGCTCCGGCGCTCCGATCGGGAACAGCCCAAACGGCGCGATCTGGCTGGCGCGCAGTTTCTCCGGTCCGATGCTCGGCGCATCCGCCGCCAGAAACACCGCGATCTGAATCAGTCCCGTGCGGCCCTGCGGGCTGGTGTCAAACAACGCCCCATGCCCCTCCACCCGCTTGAAGAGCAGCGCGCCCTGCGAGTTGTGATCCAACGTCAGCGTGCCCTTCTTCTCCAGACGCAGACTGCCGCGGCGCAGCGAGGCGGCGCCTCCCGTCTGCACATCCTTCCCGTCCACCCCCACGCCGATCTCCAGCGGCATCGGCGAGCGGTTTTTCAAAACCATGCGGTAGGCCTGGTTCGGCAGCCCGGCCACAAACAGAATGCCGCCGCAAAGGTGCGACTCCAGCCACTTCCCCGTGGCCACGTCCTGAAAGGCCAGGTCCACCGTGCCATCCCCCATGCGGGCAAAACCGTTCTGCCGGTCTGGCACGTCGCCCTGCCGTTCGATCATGTCCACGATCTGGTCCGGTGCCGCATAGACCACGCGGGCGATCATGTGCGGCGTCGTCGCCGTCTGGGAGGGCCGCGCAGGCACGCCGTGATGGTAGAGATTCGGATCCTGCTGCCAGGCCGGCTTCAGCGGGGCCAGCGCGCTCCCGCATGCCGTGATCAGGCACATGCCCGCCACCGTCACCGCCGCCCTGCTGATCCATGCCAATGTCCTGCCTTCGTTCCCTGATGTCATTCTCGAGTCTTGATTTGAAAAGTAACACGCACCAGCCCGGACACTTCTTCCACCGAACGTCGCACCTCGCAGCCCAGCAGGCGCTCGATCATCTCGCACTCCAGTTCATCCACGATCGCATAGCGCGCCGCCAGCTCCCGCAGCGGGCGGTGGTGCTCCACCATGATGAGACGGCCCTGCGCATCCGTCTCGCACGCGCTCAGGCAGCCGTCCGCCGTGCGCAGGCGTGCCAGCAGCTTCGCCCGCTCCTCCACCGTCGTCGCCTTCTCCAGCTTCGCCGCCAGCACCTCGGACTTCGCCTGGAAATAGGTGAACAGCAGCTTCGGCGGCGCCGTCTCGCCATAGACGCGCTCCGCCGTCGTCAGCAGGTCCAGCGTCAGCGCCGGTCCCGCGCAGGGGAAGAGCCCGTCCGCCTTCGGCGTCAGGCGGTAGAGCTTCTCCGGGCGTCCCGAGCCCTTCGCCCGGCGCCAGGTGTCCAGCAGACCCGCCTTCTCCATCTCCACGCAGTGCTGCTTCACCCCCATGTAGCTCATCTTCATCGCCGTGCACAGCTCCGTCACCGTCAGGCCCGTGGAGCACTTCAGGCGCTGGAGGATCTCCAGCGCCGGTGAGTGCAGCACTTCTTTGAGCAGGTTCAGCATGAGGCCCGGTCAGGCTAGCGCGCCGCGCGCCAAGCGCAACGCGCCACCGATCCCATCTCCCCGTCTCCCCCCTACCGTGCCGCTCCGTCCTTGACCCCGCGCCCGGTTTCCGCGAAAAGCAGCGCACCATGCCCGACGCCACGCCTGCGCAGATCACCGCCTTCATTTCCCGCTGGGAATCCTCCGGCGCCGCCGAGCGGGCGAACTACCAGATGTTCCTCTCCGAGCTCTGCGATGTCATCGGCGTCCCGCGCCCGGACCCCACTGCTGCGGACACCACGCGGAACCTCTACGTCTTCGACCGCGCCATCACCCGCACCCACCCGGACGGCAGCAGCACCACGAACTACATCGACCTCTACAAAGCCGGGTGCTTCGTCAACGAAACCAAGCAGGGCCTCACGGCCGACGCCACGCCCGATGACCTCGCCAAGCCCGCCGCCACCAAGACCGGCCATGGCAAGCGCGGCACCGCCGCCTTTGATAAAGCCCTCGAGCGCGCCTACCACCAGGCACGCGGTTACATCACCGCCCTCCCGGCGGAGGAGGGCCGCCCGCCCTTCCTCATCGTCTGCGATGTCGGCCACAGCATCGACCTCTACGCCGAGTTCACCTGCACCGGCGGCCAGTATGAGCGCTTCCCGGATCCCGTCTCCTACCGCATCACCCTGGCCGATCTCCACCGCCCGGAGATCAGAGAGCGACTGCGCAAAGTCTGGCTTGATCCCCTCTCGCTCGATCCCTCGAAGGTCGCCGCCAAAGTCACCCGCGACATCGCCGGACGCCTCGCCCTTTTGGCAAAATCCCTCGAAGCCGACGGCCACGCGCCCCAGGTCATCGCCGGCTTCCTCCAGCGCAGCCTCTTCACCATGTTCGCGGAGGACGTCGGCCTGCTGCCCGAGCACGGCTTCAAGACCCTGCTCGACCGCGCCAAAGAAAATCCCCTCGGCTTTCCCGTGCTCGTCTCCGGCCTGTGGAAGGAGATGGCCACCGGCACCCATTACTCCGCGCTTCTCTTCAAAGAGATCGCCCACTTCAATGGCGGCCTCTTTGCCGACACCACCGCCCTCCCGCTCTCCGCCGCCCAGATCGACATGCTCGCCGATGCCGCCGCCACCGACTGGTCCGGCGTCGAGCCCTCCATCTTCGGCACCCTCCTCGTCCGCGCGCTCGATCCCCGCGAGCGGCACAAGCTCGGCGCCGAGTTCACCCCCCGCTCCTATGTCGAGCGCCTCATCCGCCCCACCATCATCGGCCCCCTGCGGGAGGAATGGGACGCCGTCCGCATCGCCGCCGCCACCCTGCAGGAGGAGGCCGACCAGTGGGAGGCCCAGGCCGATGCGCTGGACATTCAGGCCAAAGCCAAACTCGCCGCAGGCGCGAACGACGCCGCCAAGCAGCTCGGCACCGAGGCTGCGAAGCTCCGCAAGGACGCCAAGAAGAACGACGCCACCGCCCTCGCGCAGGTCATCGCCTTCCACCACCACCTCTGCGGCCTCACCGTGCTCGACCCCGCCTGCGGCACCGCGAATTTCCTCTACGTCACCATGGAGCACATGAAGCGCCTCGAGTCAGAGGTGCTCCAGCTCATCGCCGCCCTCGGTGGCAATGCCAGCCTGGAGATGCAGGGCTTCCGCGTCCGCCCGGAGCACTTCATCGGCCTGGAGATCAATCAGCAGGCCGTCGCCATCGCCCAGCTCGTCCTCTGGATCGGCTACTTCCAGTGGCAGCATAAAACCACCGGCAAGGCCGACACGGGCGACCGCCCCCTGCTGCCAAAGGACCGCAGCATCTTCGAGCAGGACGCCGTCCTCGCCTACGACCAGCGCGTCCCACGCCTCGATCCCCAGACCGGCGAGCCCCTCACGATCTGGGACGGCCACAGCACGAAGCCCCACCCCATCACCGGCAAAGAAGTCCCCGACGAATCCGCCCGCATTCCCCTCTACGATTACCAGAACCCCCGCCGCGCCGAATGGCCCCAGGCCGACTACATCGTCGGCAATCCTCCCTTCCTTGGAAACAAGCGGATGCGTGACGGACTCGGCGACGGCTACGTTGAAGCTCTCCGCGAGGCGTGGAAGAAGACGAAATCAAATGGTTGGGACTTCGTCATGTTCTGGTGGCAAAAAGCAGCTGAACTCACCAGCGAAGGCAAATGCAAGCGCTTCGGCTTCATCACCACCAACTCGATCACACAGCCGTTCAACCGTACTGCTATCGAGGCATTTCTAACAGACGAGAAAAAGCCCCTGCATCTCGCCTATGCGATCTCCGATCACCCATGGGTCGATTCGACCGATGGCGCTGCGGTTCGCATTGCCCTAACAGTGGGTGCTGCCGGAAAATCAGAAGGAGAATTGGCGTCCGTCTTGGAGGAGAGGGAGACAGGTGACGACGCACACGAGGTAATACTCAGCACTGCCATCGGTAGCATCGCAGCAAACCTTCAGCTTGGAGCGGATGTCTCAGGCACCGTGGATATTCTTGCAAACTCAGGGCTTGCGAACCAAGGCGTTACCCCACTCGGGCTTGGATTCCGCTTGGTCGCTGATGACCTTCCCGCGTTGAGAGTCCAAGATGGTGAAACCCACCCTGTGGTGAAACCCTATGCGATTGGTCGCGACATCGTTCAGCGGTGGGAAAACAAATTCATCATCGACTTCTATCCCCTCTCGGAAGATGACGCATCTAAACTCTACCCAGAGTTGTTCCAGCATGTGATGACCACTGTGCGCCCTGAGCGACTCGCGAAAAAGGACAACAACAAAGACACTTTAGACTACGGCAACCGCTGGTGGCAGTTCGCTAAGCCCAGAGAAAAGATGCGTCCTGCTCTTGCTGGACTGCCCCGCTACATCGCGACCTGTCGCACCGCCAAGCATCGGTTGTTCACATTCCTCGCTGGCAACACGGTTCCCGACGCGAAGATCGTCGCCATCGCATTGGACGACATCTTCTACCTCTCAGTCTTGTCCAGTTCGGTTCACGGACTGTGGGCGGAGCGAACGGGCGTTCGCATGGGCGTTGGAAATGACCTGAACTACAACCACGCCTATTGCTTCAACAAGTTCCCATTCCCCGCCCTCGAAGAAGGCGCGTTGAAGCAGCGCATCCGGGAGCTGGGGGAGCGGCTGGATGCGCACCGCAAGCGCCAGCAGGCCCTGCATCCCGACCTCACCCTCACCGGGATGTACAACGTCCTCGAAAAACTCCGCGCCGGAGATGCCCTCACGCCCAAGGAACGCGTGACCCACGACCAGGGCCTTGTCTCCGTGCTCAAACAGATCCACGACGAGCTCGACGCCGCCGTGCTGGAGGCTTACGGCTGGGTGCCCGATCTCGAAGGCCCCTTTCCGCTGGCCGACCGCCTGGCGGAAAAAAACGCCCACGCCGAGGCCATCGAGCAGGAAATCCTCACCCGCCTCGTCGCCCTCAACCACGAGCGTGCCGCCGAAGAGCAGCGCGGCCTCATCCGCTGGCTGCGCCCGGATTACCAGGCCCCCGGCGCCGCCGCGACCGCCGCCAGCCATCAGTCCGAGATCGGCCTCACCGGCGAAGACGACGACACGCCGGACACCGCCCCCGCCGCCCAGCTCGACTGGCCCGCCGAACTGCCCGCCCAGGTCGCCGCCGTGCGCAAGCTCCTGCCCGCCACCGGCCCCGATGCCGAAACCCTCAGCGCCTGCTTCGGCCGCAAGAACAAAAAGCGCACGGATCAAATCACCGCCATCCTCGCCACCCTCCGCGCCCTCGGCCACCTGGCTTAGCTCTGCGGGAGCGCGGACCTCCGGGTCCGCAGCATTCCGAAACTTCGACAACACCAAAGGAAACGGGAAACAGCTATTCCCCGCCGGCGGGTTTGTTTTCATTTCGCTTCAGGCTGATCCATTTTGCCACCGCCGCCACGGCTGACAAACTTCCGGCTGCGGCCGGAGCCGTGACCGCAAGAACCGGCATCGTGACCATCGCCCCCAGGGCCAGCAGGTTGGCGGGGGGACAGGAGGTGACGATCCTGAGACAGGTGAGGATGAAGTCAGATAATGCTTTCATGAGGATGCGGGGTGGTGGTGAATCAATAGGTGGTGGCTCGGAAAACTCAGGCCTCGTGGCGGGGTGGAAAGGAGTCTGGCGGCAGTTGCGAGAGTCTGCATTTACCGCTGGGACGCACGTGCATGATGCGCATCATGCGCATCATGCGCACCCGTCCCGACGCTCCCGTTGCTCATCCATGGCCTCCCGCCGGAGGAGCACGCCGCCGCCCCCGGCGTCGAGTGTGCTGGAGAGCCTGTTCCTTCGACGACCTGCTGCGATACCTGCGGCACGCTGCAGGATGCGGTGACGAAGGTGCCGGAGCCGAAGATTTTAGGCCAGCCGGGGACGCGGCAGGGCTGGAGACGAAGATTTTGGAGCAGCCGGGGACTCGGCAGGGCTGGAAACGAAGATTTTGGGCCAGCCGGGGACTCGGCAGGGCTGGAAACGAAGATTTTGGGCCAGCCGGGGACGCGGCAGGGCTGGAGACGAAGATTTTGGAGCAGCCGGGGACTCGGCAGGGCTGGAAACGAAGATTTTAGGGCAGCCGGGAACGCGGCAGGGCTGGAAACGAAGATTTTAGGGCAGCCGGGAACGCGGCAGGACTGGAAACGAAGATTTTAGGGCAGCCGCGACGGCGGCAGGGCTGGAAACGAGGGGGCTGGAGCCGCGGGAGTCCCGGCAGGGGACTGCGGGAAGCGTTCAGCGGTGCCACGTGATCCGTTTAGGTAAAAACGAAGAAACGACCTATACCAAAAGCCTTGTGATTATCCGCGTGATTTTTTATTCGTAGGTGAATTCGTCCTTTATTTCATCGGGCGCCGTGCCTGACGAGGGGAGGAATTCCAACCACCTTGCGGCACTCCTTTCCCTCCTGATCCCCGTGGCCAGATTCGGACAAGCTTTTTTCGGAGACGGCTCACGCTTCGGAGCGCAGGACGCGCCGCGCACCACCCACAAACGAAAGTCCATGGCCTCGAACGAACTGCCCGACAAACGTGACCGCCTTTTCGCCCTCGGCGATGACATCTGCGACGGTCTGCACACCCACGAAGCCGGCGTCGGCATCAAGCAGAACATGGAGGCGGTGGTGCGGCCGGCGCTGGACGCGGCGCGCGCGGCGGAGGCGGCCTACGGCACGGCGCAGGTGGCGCGGAAGACGGCCAGCGCCACGCTGACGGCGGCGGACACCACGGCGCGCGGCTTCCTCCTCAACGCCCGCAAGCGGCTGTCGATGTTCTTTGGCGAAAGCTACAACACGGAGTGGGGCGCGGCGGGCTGGCCGAACAATTCCACGGGCGTGCCGGGCACGCAGGATGAGCGCTTCAATCTGCTCAACAGCCTGAACACCTACCTGACCGGCACGCCCGCCCACGAAAGCACGGACATGGGGGTGACGGCGGCGCAGGCGGCCACGCTGCACACGACGGTGAGCGATGCGCGCACGGCGCTGGACCAGAAGGTGACGGAGGCCGGGCAGGCGAAGTCGGCACGGGACACGGCGGAGGCGAACCTGCGCAAGCGCCTGCGCGGGGTGATCACGGAACTGGACACGCTGCTGGGGCCGGATGATCCGCTCTGGCATGCCTTTGGCCTGAACCGCCCGGCGGACGAGTCCACGCCGGAGGCGCCGAGCTTCACCACCGCCACGCCCGGCGGCGCGGGCATCCTGCATGTGGACTGGGATGATGCGCTGCGCGCGGACCATTACCGCGTGTGGATCTTCATCGTGGGCACGGACAGTGATTTCCATGCCGAGGAAACGGTGACGGACAGCGATGCGACGCTCAGCGGCCTGCCCAGCGGCAGCACCGTGCGGGTGCGCGTGACCTCCGTGAACGGCGCGGGTGAAAGTGCGCCGGGGCCGGTGGTGGAGGTGGTCGTTCCTTGATCGGCAATGAAGGGAGCGCGGACAGGAGTGTCCGCGCTCCTCTTCTCCAAGTCTCCTCTTCTCCAACTTTCCCCATTTTCAAAACGCCATGCCTTACGATCCCCAATGGCCGCAGAACGGCCAGAACATCGACGCGGACCGCTTCCGCGAGCAGTTCAGCGGCCTCAAAACGCTGATCGACGCCATCCAGTCCACCGGCAGCGCGACGGTGGACGGTGTGAACACGCTGCCGCCGGGAACTCCGGCGGCGGTGAGTGTGACGGTGAGCGGCGACACGCTGCACTTCACCTTTGGCCTCCCGCAGGGGGACACCGGAGCGGATGGCAGCGCCGGTCCTCAGGGCAGTGAGGGCCAGCAGGGTCCGGAAGGACCGGCCGGGCCGCAGGGCAACGACGGTCCGCCGGGACCGGAAGGACCGCAGGGGCCGATGGGTGAGATCAGCAACATGGACCTGAGCAACGCGATCTCCGGCACGAGCAGCAACACCAACGGGGTGGCGACGCTGGGATTGGTGGCCAGCAGTCCGCCGACGCAGAACGAAGTGCAGGCCTTGGCGGACAAGCTCGATGAGCTGATCAATGCGCTCAGACGGTAGGGACCCGCTGTGTCGGGTCCGAAGAATTGAGTCCCAGAGGGAACGTGACACCCAAGAAGTGGGACGCGGCGCAGCGCGTCCCTACCGGGGGAGGGCCGGGACGAATGCACCCAAAGAGGTGCAGGGGACGTTTGACATTCGAACCCGCCCGCGCCTAACCTCCGCCCCACCGACCCGCAGCACATGCACGACACCCCCACGCTGCCTGAGAAAGAGTTCCGCTCCTCTGCTCCTGGCTTTTGGTCCGACAAAAACATCCCCGCCGAAGACTGGAACAACGCCGCCTGGCAGCTCCGCAACCGGATCACGACGCTCAAGCAGCTCGAAGAACATCTCACGCTGACGGAGGAGGAGCGCGCGGGCGTGCTGCTCTCCGGCAACAAGCTGGCGATGGCGATCACGCCGCATTATTTCAACCTGATCGACCCCGAGGACCCGGGCTGCCCGATCCGCCGGCAGGTGATCCCGCGCATCGAGGAGACGTGGGAGGACCCGGATGAAATGGCCGACCCCTGCGGTGAGGACAGCCACATGCCGGTGCCAGGACTGGTGCACCGCTATCCGGACCGCGTGCTGTTTCTGGTGACGGACCGCTGCGCGAGCTACTGCCGCTACTGCACGCGCAGCCGCGTGGTGTCCGGCGTGGGCGAGCAGGAGCTGCACACGGAGTTTGAAGCGGCGTTCCGCTATCTGGAACGCCACACGGAGGTGCGCGACGTGCTGCTCTCCGGCGGGGATCCCCTGCTCTTCTCCGATGCGAAGCTCGACGGGCTGCTGACACGCCTGCGTGCGATCAAGCACATCGAGTTCATCCGGATCGGCAGCCGCGTGCCGATCTTCCTGCCGCAGCGCATCACGCCGGAGCTCTGCCGCATGCTGCAAAAACATCATCCGCTGTGGCTGAGCATCCACACCAATCATCCGCGCGAACTGACCACGGAAGTGCGTGACGGTCTGGCGCTGCTGGCGAACCACGGCGTGCCGCTGGGAAATCAAAGCGTGCTGCTGCGCGGCGTGAACGACAACGCGGACGTGATGAAGAGCCTGATGCACAAGCTGCTGATGTGCCGCGTGCGCCCGTATTATCTCTACCAGTGCGACTTGATCCAGGGCAGCTCCCATCTGCGCACGAGCGTGGCGGACGGCATCGAGATCATCGAGCAGATGCGCGGCCACACCACGGGCTATGCCATCCCGCAGTTCGTCATCGACGCGCCGGGCGGCGGCGGCAAGGTGCCGCTGAATCCCGACTACGTGCTGGTGCGCGACGAGCAGCGCGTGGTGATCCGCAACTACGAGGGCAGGACCTTTGAGTATCCGGAACCGGCGCTGGTGCGGCGGTGATCCGCCTCATGGCAGCGGAAACTGCGCGCAGTCACGCAGCCAGAGAAGCCAGCCTCCGGGCAGCGCCATCAGCCAGAGCAGACGGCCACCCAGGGAACGCAGATCGCCCAACTGACGCAACACGCCCACACCGCTGAGCCAGGCGAAGCGGCTGTACTGCACGGCGGCACGCAACAAACGCAGCGGCGCGGTGAAGAACCAGCCGCTCTCGAGATCGAGCACCATCTTGAACATGAGCCGGTGGCCGGCGGCGTTCGTGCGCGGATTCGAGCGGCCATGCACGAGGGAGGGTGCGTCCGTCCAGTAGATGCGCAGTTCCTCGTTGATGTGGCGCGTCTTCCAGCGCCGCGAGATCTGGCACCAGATGTAGGACTCGGGAATGAAGTTGCCCGGCACATCCTCGGGATAGGGAAACTGGCGCAGGACATCGAGCCGCAGACAGCCCCACTTCTCCCCGCGCACCTTGTGACGGTACTCGAGTTCGGCGGCGGAGCAGTCGAGCGGATCGGACGGGAAACGCGAACCGACGAGCGCGCCGTTTTGATCACGGCAAAGACTGGTGATGCCGGAGAACGAATCGCGCTGCGCGGCGGGGAGATTTTCCCAATGATGCTTCAAACGTTCGAGCGCATCGGGCAGGCAGCCGTCATCGGAGTCGAGCTTGAGCCAGAGTTCGCCATGGGATTCACGCAGGGAGAGATTGTGCGCGTGATGCGCGCCGCGATGCGGCTCCTGCAAATACCGCACAGGAAAGGCGGCGTCGCTTTGATAACGGGCCATCAGGGCGGCGGTGTCATCGGTGGAGCCGTCATCAATCACCAGCCACTCAAAGTCGCGGCAAGTCTGCGCCTGCAGGCTTTCGAACACACGATGCAGGGTGTGTGCGCGATTGAAGGTGGGCGTGTAGACCGTGAACAGCGGCATGGGATGTATGACGGATGCCTGAGCCGTGGCCGGATGCCACCTCGAATTTCTGCAATCCTACCCCTCAATACGCATTGTCGCGCTTGAAGAAGGTGAGCAGCATGATCTGCAGGTCGAGCCAGAGGCTCCAGTTTTCGAGGTACCAGAGGTCGCACTGGATGCGCTCGCCGAGATCGGTGTCACCACGGAGCCCGTTCACCTGCGCCCAGCCGGTCATGCCGGGCTTGGAATGATGGCGGGCGTTGTAATGCGGGATCTGATGCTTGAAGCCCGCGATGAGTTCGGGGCGCTCCGGACGCGGGCCAACAAGGCTCATCTCTCCGCTGAGCACGTTCCAGAACTGCGGCAGCTCGTCGATGTTCCACTTGCGCATGAAGGCGCCGATCTTGAGACGACGCGGATCGTCCTTCACGCACCACTTTGCGCCCGTGGCCTGTTCGGCGTTCAGTTTCATGGAGCGGATCTTGATGATGTCGAAGGGCACACCGTTGAATCCCCAGCGGCGCTGGCGGTAGAAGACAGGACCGCGGGACTCCAGCCAGACGATGGCGCTGAAAATCGCGATGATCGGAGCGCTGAGCAGAAGACCGATGGAGGCACCGACGACGTCGAGCGCGCGCTTGAGAATCACATTGAACGTGTCATCCAGCGGGAGGCGCGTGACGCCCAGCACCGGCGTGCCGGCGATGGTTTCGAGCGTGAGGCCGGAGACAAACACCTGAAAGCAGGAGGGGATCACCTTGTACTGGATCATTTCACGCTCGCAGAGGTTGGCGAGCGCGACCATCTGCTCACGAGGGCCGTGGAGATCCGCCACGACGATCATGTCCACGGCGTGAGTGCTGACGAGACGCTCCACACTTTGAAGATCTCCCAGGCAGGGAAGCACATCCTCCGCCGGTCTGCTCTCCTCCGCACCGCCGGTGCTGACCCAGCCCATGAGATCAAAGGCACAGGCCTGGTCACGCTTCATGGTATTCCACAGAGTGACCGCCTCCGCGTTCCAGCCGACAAACAACGTGCGCTGCTGCAGGGCTTCGATGCGCCCCGGAGCACGCAGGTATTGCATGAAAATCATCCGCCAGCCCAAAATCAGCAGCAGTGCGGTGGCACCGTTGAGCGCCACATACACGCGGGAGATGCTGGGCTGCAGGTTCAATGTCAGGGTGATGGCCAGGAATCCAGCCGTCCAAACCAGAATACCCTTGGCGATTTTGGAAGCCACCCAGCGGCTGCGCAGGAGGATATTCTGATGGTAAATGCCCTGCCATCCCAAAACCAGGACCAGCGAAAGGCTGCCCAATGCCATGTGACCGCCGTATTGGCGGAACGTCATGGCGTCAAAGTTGCCGAAATCTCGCAGGAACGTGTGGAACCGCAGCCAGTAGGCCGCATAGGCCGCAAGAATGGCCATCACCAAGTCCCCCAAGATGCTGACCAGCACCCAGAAATGGGGGGACAAAAACTCCTTTTCACGCCATGTGCGTCGGGCTTCCAGCGCTTGGAACGCAGAACTTGGGTTTAGGATGGCTGGATCAACATTTGCGGCTTCCATGGCGAACAGTTTATTCGATGCTCTAAATTATAGCAATTATCACCCGATCGCAATATAATAGTATGAAAATTATCTTGGATTTGATCAAAATATTCAATCAAGACAATCAAAAGTGAGAAAGTAGATCCTATCGGCCACATCGTAGCGGTTGCCCAGAAGTGGAACTTCTCTGCCTCATCTGGCCAATTCCGATCTCCACGAAGAGGGGGTTTGTGTTGGCTTCAAAAACTCCACTTCAGACCCGCCACCAAACCGCGGCCAGGAAGAGGCACGCGTTCTTTGAGGAAAGACGCGTGCTCACGTGCATCCTCATTGGTGAGGTTCATGCCTTTGACATAGAGATCCATGGTCGTCCGGCCTTGGATGATCCGATAGGTCAGGCTCAGGTTGACCAGAAAGTAGCTGGGCGTGCGAAACTCATTGGCGGCCAGCCGGTCCTGAGGGGCGGCGTAGATGCCTTCCAAACGGGCCCCGAACGACCCATGCTCGAAGATCAGCGCGTTCGTCAGGTGAAACGGAGGAATGCGCGGCAGCGAACGGCCGGTGCTGGCATCGCGCGCACGCACGACGTCCGCCTTGACCTGCCAGTGCAGATTGGTGGACGCCTGCTGCTCTTCCGACGTGATGGGATGCAGCAGGTGAAATGTCGTCTCCAGTTCAGCTCCCAGAAACTGCGCCTGCGTGGCCCGGTAGCGTTGTTCCGGTGTGTCTCCGATCAGGTCTCCATCGGTGTCGATCATGACTCCGGTGGGAAACTGGCCGATGAAGTCACGATACCGCGTGTGATAGCCGCTCAGGCTCCCCGTGACCCAGCCCGTGCGCTTGCGCAGGTTCAAATCGAACCCGAGCGAACTCTCCGCTCCCAAACCGGCATCTCCCACCAGAAACGAATCGGTGGCCACATGCCTGCCATTGGCAAAAAGCTCCTGGCTCGTCGGCGCACGCTCCGCGTGGGTGATCGTGAAGGCGGCGGAATACTCATCATTCGGCGTGTAAACAAAGCCAACGGAGCCGCTCAGATTTTCGAACGTACGTGTTTGTGCCGGACCGAAAACAGGATTGCTCCGGGACTCCACACCGACGTGATCATACCGTCCGCTGAACTGGAAGCTCAACGTTCCTCGTGTGACTTCTTCAAAGAAGAACATCGCGTTCGAGGCGGTGATCGTCGGCGGCATGAAAGCCTCCGCGCCACCAACGAAAAAATCGCTGCGTTCGGACTGGAGACCCACCACGCCCTCCATACCTGCGATCTTTTCATGCTTCACCTCCACGCGTGCATCATAGCCGTCATTTTTGAATTCGGTGTTGTCCATGCCGCTCTCGAACTCCGTGTGCTCGTAGTCCGACCAGGCAAACCGGTAGCTGATCTCCTTGATGCGCGGCAGCGGTCGGTAAAACGCACCACGCACATCCAGGCGCGTCTGGCTCATGTCGATGAATACATCGCTGTCGGCGGGTGAGGCATAGTTGTTGTGATATTCCGTCCAGGAGAATCCAAAGAAGCCTTCATCCCAAACATAGCTCAGACCACCGGACACACCCTCTGTCCGTAGATTGCTGTTCGGCATGACCTTGTTCGGTTCCGGAGTGCCGGCTGGCAGCGGATTAAGCTCCTGCTCACCCACCGTCCGCGCATTGCCCGGGATGCGAAAATCCTCGGCTGCTCGCGTGAAGGCCTCCACATGAAATGCCAACCCCTCCCAGCCCCCTTCGAGCATCACATTGGTCTGATAACCGTTGTCCACCGAGGTATGGCGCCCGCCCATCGAACCACGGATCGTACCATCCAGCTTTTCATCTACGATGCGTCCGTCGATTGCGTTCACCACTCCCCCGATGGCATTGGAGCCATAAAGCAGCGTCGCCGGACCACGAACCACTTCAACCGACTTCAAATTGGCCGGTTCAAAACTCAAGGCGTGATCAGGGCTGGCCGCCGAGGCATCGAGTGTGTTCAGTCCGTTCTGCAAAACACGCACACGGTCGCCATCCTGACCTCGGATGATCGGTCGGCTCGCCGCAGGACCAAAATACGAACTGCTCACGCCCGGCATCTGCGCCAGCGTCTGTCCCAAGGTCGGCTCAATGGCGAGATTCAGATCCTGCCCGCTCAAGGCCGACGCTGACTGATCCAAGGGGGGGGCAAGAGGTGCTGAGATGACCATCTCATCCATCACGATCCCTTCCTCGTTCTGATGAAGGAGGAAGTCTCGATGTTCTTGGGCGGCTGTTTTGGCCGAATTCAGGCCAAAAACAACCAGCAACAAAACCAAGCGACGATTTAGAAGGTCATCCGTGAAAAGCATTGCTGCTCTTTATTGCAACAATATTACTCTTGCAATTAATTTGTATTTAATACGCAATTCGAACCTCCACCCTCATTGACTCTTCTTATTTTAAGTGTTCTTATGAACACGTGAAAGTATCTACACTTCAACTTCGAGCACTCCTTCACGAACGCTTTCCCAATGCAGCTCCTGTTTTTCACCATTCTAAGCTCGCAAGCTCCTGCCCCGCCTTGGTCCCCGGCAGGCTCGTGGAAATCGTGGGCTTGGCCACCAGCTTGGTAATACAGCAGTTCCTTCATGGGCAAAAAGCCGCCCTCATTGATGGTGCGGATGCTTTCGAGCCTGCCAGTCTCAATGCTGCGGACCTCCTGCGCCTGCTCTGGATCCGCTGCAGCAAGGCCAGTGAGGCGATTCGCGCCGCCGATCTGCTCCTACGGGACGGCAATCTGCCGATCGTACTCATAGATCTGCGACTGCTGCCGCAACGTGAGCTTTTCGCGCTGCCCTCCAGCGTCTGGCACCGCCTACGCATGCTCGCCGAGCGTGGTGGTGCTGCGGTGGCGGTGTTTTCGCCATGCAAAATCGTCGCGTGTGCAGCGCAACGCTGGATGTCGGATGGCAGACATTCTCCCGCATCCATCGGACTTGCAGCATGACGCAGCTTTCACCCGTGCCTTATCATGTTTGCCGCTTGGTGGCTTCCAAGATTTGTCCTGCAGGCGCTGCGTGTGATCCAGCACGAGCGCACCGCCGTCCTGGCACTGCAACGTGACAGTCCTGATGATGCCAGACTGCTCGACGTCTCGGCATCAGCCGAAAATGAAGGCGCGCGGATTGGTATGACAGTTTCCCAAGCGCAGGCACGCTGCCCGCGGCTGCGGTTGCTTTATCGCGATGAAAAGGCGGAGCAGGAATTGCAATCCCGCCTTCTTCACCTCGCCGAAAGCTGGACGCCCGATTACGAATCCACCAGGCCCGGCCTGTGTGTGCTGGATCTCACGCACAGTCGCCTGCGTGACGCCTGGAATGATCTCGGCTTGCAGATGCACCACGACGTCATCTCCATCACGAATGAAGCGCGCGTCGGTCTCGCGGAGAAAGCCGATCTCGCCGTGCTCGCCGCACACATCGCCGATCCTGTGCGCGTGATTCACGATGGCAAAGAAGCGCTGCGTGAACTGCCTCTAACGATTCTTTGCCAAAATCCTGATCTCCTTCACCTGCTGCACCTGTGGGGGATGAGCACGCTGGGACAATTCGTGGCTCTGCCAAAGAGTGAAATTACCCGCCGTCTCGGAACCGAAGGTCTCGCGCTGCACGACCTCGCTCATGGTGGCAAAGACCGCCTGCTGCGTCTCGTCCGCCCGCCGGTGTTGTTCCGCGAAGAAGCCGAAATCGAATCACCCATCGAATGCCTGGAACCGCTCATGCACCTCCTGCGCGGAATGATTGGGCGACTTTGCACACGTCTCGCCGGCATGTGGCGTGTTGCGGGCGCATTGCTGCTGCATCTGCGTTTTGATGATCGCAGCATGCATGAGCGGCATCTGCGCATCGCAGAACCCACTCGCGATGAAGCCGTCCTGCTGCGTCTTCTCGAAACCTCGCTCGAAAGCCTCAAGGCCGCCGCCCCGGTTGTCTTCGTCGCATTGGAAATCACACCCGTGCGTGCTTCCGCCAGCCAGGGCAGCCTTTTCGATCAAGGCCTGCGCGACCCGAACCGTTTCGCCGAAACACTCTCCGCCATAGAAGCACTGCTCGGCAAAGGACGTGTCGGTCGCACCGAGTTGCTGCCGTCGCGTCGGACGGATGCGTTTCGCGTGGTGAATTTCCTCGAAGCTCCCGCAACACCCGTTCCTGAATTGCAAAAGAGCCCTCCCCTGCTGCGCTTTCGACCGCCAAAGCCGGTGCGGCTTTTCTGGCATGATCAGCGTCCGGTGACACTGCATCTAGATCATGAAACCATGCCGCTCATCGCCGCCAGCGGCCCATGGTTTCTCTCCGGCGAGTGGTGGGATGTCCAGCAGGCTTGGCAGCATGAAATTTGGGATGCGTCCACGGAGGACGGCACGCTTTACCGGCTCGTGCGCGATCATCACTCATGGCGTGTGGAGGGCATGTATGCCTGACTTTGTCGAACTTCACGCCCGCAGCGCCTTCTCTTTCCTGCGGGGTGCCTCGTCACCCGAGGAGATGGTCACACGCGCAGTCGAACTGGGCATGACACATCTCGCATGCACCGATCGCGACGGCGTTTACGGCTCCGCACGCGCACATCATAAAGCAAAAGAACTTGGCCTTCAGGCGATCGTCGGCTGCGAACTCACGATGGAATGCGGCTGCGTGCTGCCCGTGATCGTGCGCACGCGGACCGGTTATCAAAACCTCTGCCAGATCCTCACACAGGCACATTTGAGCGCCGCGAAGGGCGAAAGCCGCGTCTCGTGGTCTGCGCTGGAAAAATTCGCCAACGGTCTCACCGTACTCACCGGTGATGAAGATGGCATTTTGAATCAAGACGAACCTCTGGAGAGCTTGGAGAAGCTCAAGCTCTTGTTCGGAGCACAGCACGTCTTCGTCGAAATCTCACGCCACCGCGTTCCTCGCGAAAACATCCGCGTGCGCAGGCTCTGTGATCTCGCGCAGGCTGCAAATCTGCCCGTGATCGCCTCTAACGCGCCACTCTATGCGAAACCTGATGGACGCATGCTGCAGGATGCCTTCACCGCGTTGCGACATCACACCATCCTTGATGAAGCAGGTCTCCTTCTCGCACCAAACTCCGAGCGCTGCCTGAAATCCGCTGCGCAGATGCGCGAACTGTTTGCGGACATGCCGGATGCCATCACAAACACGCTGCGTGTGGCCGGGAGCGTCGAGTTCAGTCTCGAAAACCTCGGCTATGAGTTCCCACAGTATCCCACGTCACCGGAACATTCGCAGGACAGCTTCCTGCGCGAACGCACCGACATCGGCGCACGTGAACGTTATCAAAAAATCACACCCGAGGTGCGGCGGCAGCTGGACCACGAACTCGCGCTCATTTCCAAGCTCGGTTTCAGCGGCTACTTCCTCGTCGTCTGGGACATTGTTCGCTGGGCCAAACAGAACGGCATTCTCGTGCAGGGCCGCGGCAGTGCGGCGAACAGCGCGGTGTGTTACAGCCTCGGCATTACGAATGTCGATCCCATCGCTCAACGTCTGCTGTTTGAGCGCTTCCTGAGCGAAGGCCGCAGTTCATGGCCGGACATCGATCTCGATCTTCCGAGCGGCGATCAGCGTGAACGCGTCATCCAGGAAGTGTATCGCCGCTTCGCACCGCATGGAGCCGCGATGACGGCAAATGTCATCACCTACCGCGGCCGCAGCGCCATGCGCGAGATGGGCAAGGTGCTGCACCTCCCACAAGACGTCATCGAGCGTTTCAGCGATCTCTATGCGAACGGAGACTTCCCGCACACTCTGAAGCTCGATGAGCAAATCCGCCGCGCCGGTCTGCCACAAGGACACCCACGCCTGCCTGCGTTGATCAAGCTCTACCACCTCGCCTATGGCCTGCCGCGCCATCTGGGACAGCACAGCGGCGGAATGGTTCTCTGCACCGCAGGTTTGGACAAAATAGTTCCTCTGGAGCCGGCGAGTATGCCGGGACGCGTCGTCGTGCAGTGGGACAAGGACGACTGCGAGGATCTTGGCATCATCAAGGTGGACCTGCTAGGCCTCGGCATGATGGCGGCGATAGAAAAGACGATCGAAGTCAGCGCCTCACGCGGCAGACCTGTCGATCTCGCTCAACTCCCGAAGGATGATCCCGCCACCTTCGAGATGATGCAGCGGGCGGACACCGTGGGCGTTTTCCAGATCGAAAGCCGCGCACAGATGGCCACGTTGCCGCGCATGAAGCCGGCGTGCTTCTACGATCTCGTCGTCGAAGTCGCCATCATCCGGCCCGGCCCCATCGTCGGCAAGATGGTGCACCCATACCTGAACCGCCGCAGCGGCAAGGAGCCCATCGACTACATCCATCCCGACTTCGAGCCTGTGCTCGGTCGCACGCTCGGTGTGCCACTGTTTCAGGAGCAGGTGCTCAAGATGGCCATGATCATCGCCGACTTTTCCGGCAGCGAAGCGGAGGAACTTCGCCGCGCGATGAGCTTTCACCGCAGCGAGGAGCGCATGACGAAGGCGCTCGACAAACTCACCGCCGCGATGACTCGCAAAAGCGTCGATCCCGCCATTCAGGATCGCATCGTGAAAAGCATTCGCAGCTTTGCCCTCTACGGTTTCCCGGAAAGTCATGCCATCAGCTTCGCCCTGCTCGCCTACGCCAGCGTGTGGCTCAAAGTGCATCGTGCCGCAGAGTTCTATGCTTCTCTGCTCAATTGCCAACCGATGGGCTTCTACTCCAGCGCCACGCTCGTGCGTGATGCGAAGCAGCACGGCCTGCGCATCCTTCCCGTGTGCGTCGTCGCCTCCGAGATCGAATGCACCGTCATAGACGATGAAACGCTTCGACTTGGCTTGAATCAACTGCGTGGTGTGAGTCGTGCCTCATTGACACAAATCATCGAGCAAAGAAAAAAGGCGGCATGGAAACACACGAACGACTTCCTGAAGCGATGCGCCCTTGCCAAGGACGAACGCCGCGTGCTTGCGCAGGCCGGAGCGCTCAATGCTCTCGGCCATCATCGTCGCAGTGCTCTGTGGGAAGTCGAAGCACCGCTGCATGACGACCTTCTCAACGGCCTCGAAGGCTCATGCGAGCCCCCCTTGACGATGATGACCCCCGGCGACCGACTGGAGAGCGATTATCAAACCACCACGCTCACCGTTGGACCACATCCCATGGCACTCGTCCGCTCACAGATTCCTTGTGCGGTGACAGCCGCAGGCTTGAATACCATGCGCAACGGCCCGCGTGTGACGATCATCGGAATGGTCATCTGCCGCCAGCGCCCCGGCACGGCGAAGGGGCACTGCTTCATCAGTCTCGAAGATGAAACTGGCATCGCGAACGCCTTCGTACCGAGTGAACTCTTCGAAAAACGCCGTCTTGTCATCACCCAGGAGCCATTTTTGAAGATCACGGGCAAACTCCAGCGCGTGGACGGCACCACGACTGTGCTCGCCCAAACTATCATCGCCTACCGCTACGACGAAACACGTCGTGTAAGCGTCAAGTCACATGACTTCGGGTGACTGAGTCGCTCAGGTTCCACAAAACGTTTGATACGATTCCTGCTCCGAAGGCTGGCTGTATTCAGGCATGTCCTGCGCGTGATCGAAGGGATCGGCGAGCACCGTCAGCAAACGCTGCATGGGATTCAGATCGCCATGATCTGAGGCGGCGCTCAGCGCTTCCTCGACCTTGTGATTCCGCGGGATGAAGGCGGGATTGCTGCGTCGCATCAGCTCAGTCACTTCCTCGGGTGATTGCGGCTGTCGTTTGAGCCGCTCGGACCAGCGCTGATGCCATTCCATCGGTTCTAGGCGACCATTCGTCAGATCGCGAAAAGTGTTGGTGAAGTCGGCCTTCGTATCCCGCATCCACTCAAGCAGGGATTGGATCAACTCCGTGTCATCGGCTTCTTCCGTGAAGAGTCCCAGTTTGGCACGCATGCCAGCAAGCCAGTGATGTTTGAACCGGCCCTCGAATTTCGAAATCAGGCCGTTGGCGATTTCGACGGCCTGCTTTTCATCATCATGGAACAACGGCAGCATGGCCTCGGCAAGCCGTGCGAGATTCCACTGCGCGATGTGTGGCTGGTTACCATACGCGTAGCGTCCGTTGCGATCAATCGAGCTGAACACCGTGGCCGGATCATAGGCGTCCATGAAGGCGCAGGGGCCATAGTCGATCGTCTCGCCGCTGAGCGCCATGTTGTCCGTGTTCATCACGCCATGGATGAAGCCTACGTGCATCCATTTCGCGAGCAGCGGGGCCTGGCGTTCCATCACAGCTTCAAACAAGGCGTCGTATCCATCATCGATCTCCGGGTAGTGACGCTGCCTCGTGTGATCCGCGAGCGCCTTGAGCACCTCCTTCTCTCCCCGGGCCGCCGCATACTCGAAAGTGCCCACGCGGATGTGACTGGCCGCCACACGCGTCAGCACGGCACCGGGCAGTCCCCCATCCTGCCGCCAGACTTTTTCACCGGTCGCTGCCACAGCAAGGCTGCGCGTCGTCGGGATGCCCAGCGCGTGCATCGCCTCGCTGATGATGTATTCGCGCAGCATCGGCCCTAATGCAGCGCGACCGTCACCACGACGCGAGAACGGCGTTGGCCCAGGCCCTTTAAGCTGGATGTCAAACCGTTCGCCGTTTGGCGTGATTTGTTCGCCTAGCAGGATCGCGCGCCCATCTCCCAACATCGTGAAGTGAGCGTATTGATGGCCTGCATAAGCCTGCGCCAGCGGTTCGGCACCGGGCGGCAGTTCGTTGCCTGCAAAGACCGCCGCATCGTCCAAGGCATCGGCATTCAAACCCAACGATTCCGCCAACGGGCGATTCAATACCACCATCTTCGGTTCAGGCACCGGTGTCGGATCGATCCGCACATGAAACGCCTGCGGCAGCCGCGCATACGAGTGATCGAAGCGCCAACCGGTTGGCGGAGAAGAGGGGTCAGAAGAAGCGGGCATGAAAGGAGAGCACTTACCCCAGAGATGCGCTGCCGCCATCCTCGCGGTTGCGAATTTCATCATGAAATGCTGTCCCGCTCTTGGCCTGGCGGACATTCGGTGCAAACTGCTGGGGATGGCCACGAAACGTCCCAAGAAAGCCACGCGCGCCAAGCTTGAGTTGAAGCAACTCATCGCTGGCGAAGCGACTGCCGACCTGCGTCAGATTCAGACCGTCATCGCCAAGGTGCAGATCGCCATCGCCGATTACTTGCAATCCGGCGCGCCGCTCAAAATCACGCTCAATCCCGTCGAAATTCTCAGCGCCATCGAGGCCGCCATTCGCGAGGCCGAAGGCCAGCCCAGTCCATGGCCGGACGGCGCCGACGCGCGCACCTTTTTCATCCACGGCCTCTACGACGACCTCATCCAGCAGCCGAGCAACATCTTTGAGACCAAACGCTTCCCCGACGGCACCGAGCGCTACCTCCCGATCAGCCCGGCCACTTGGAAGGCCTGCTTGGAAAAGCTGCGCAGCCAGATCATTGAGGCGGGGCTGAAACTGGAAAAGAAGACAAGTAGGCGAAAGTAACCCGCTGAAGGCCAAATTCGCAATCAAGTTGCAACAACAACGGTTGACGGCTACTGGTCCCCAACCAGTCACCGCCATGAAAACCACCCTCGCAGTTCTTGCGCTGCTGTTCTCACTCGGCCACGCCGTACTTCAGGCCGCCCCGCTCAAAGTCGCTTCGCTGCACCCCATCGTGTCAGATCTGGCTCGGCAGGTCGGGGGTGCGAACGTCGAGGTCATCGACATTCTCAAACCCGGCGGCGACATCCATCACTTCGAGCCCGCGCCCAAGGACATCGCGGCGATGCGCGGCTCCAAACTGCTGCTCGCCTCCGGCAAGGAACTCGAAACCTACCTCGACAAGCTGCGCGACAGCCTCGGCAGCGGTGTCAAACTCGTCGAGGTCGGCGAAAAAATTCCTTCCATCCCCTTCGTCTGCCATGAGGAGCACGACCATGCCGAGCACGATCATCACCACGGCGAGTTCGACCCGCATTGGTGGCACAGCGCCGAAAACATGAAGCGCGCCGCACGCATCATGTCCGATGTACTCAGCGCCGCCGATCCCGCCAACGAAGCTGCTTACGAAGCCGGAGCCAAAGCGGCCTCCAAGCGCTTCGACGAACTCAAAAAATGGGCCCAGAAGGAAGTCGCCAAAATCGACCGCAAGGATCGCAAGCTCGTCACCGCGCACGCCGCCTTCGGCTACTTCTGCAAGGAGTTCGGCTTTGAATCCATGTCCGTGCTCGGCATCGGCCGCAATGATGACGCTTCATCCAGCCACATCGCCGAAACGATCGAGGAAATCCGCGAGCATGGCATCAAGGCCATCTTCCCCGAAGATCAGGCCAATCCCAAGGTGCTCGCCGAAATCGCCCGCAGCACAGGCGTGAAGATCGGCGACCCGCTCATCGCCGACGGCACGGCGAAGAACGCGCACACCTTTGAGACCATGCTCGCCCACAATGTGCGCGCCATCGTCGCCGCCCTGGCCCCGGCCTCCGCGAACTGAACCATGCGCGGATTTCCTCCCATTCAGATCTTTCTGCTCGTGCTAACGTTCATCGTGCTGGCCGTGCCGTTGAGTCATCTGACGGGTAATGCGCCGGTCAAACCGGTCGCCAGACCGGAGAAGAAGGAGGAACTGACGGTGAAGGCGCTCCTGCGTCTGCGCTATGCCCATCGTCCCACCCGGCTCAGCCTCAAAATCGACGATAAGGAACTGATCACCGAGATTGGCGAGTCTCCCATGGAAATCGACGCGAAGGTTGCTTCACCCAAGGAGGGTTTTGACGTCTTCCTGAACGCGACGTGGCCGGACAACACGCCCGACACCGCCGTCACGCTCGAGATCGAACCCGATGGCCTTGATTCACGCAGCGAGACGCGCTGGTCTTCAGCAGGAACCTTCGACGAAGTCATCACCTTCTCCTGGAAATGAGTGCCGCAGCCTCCCATGACCATACCAAGGAGCACGTCTGCTGGGGCGGCGGCTGCAAGCATACGCAACACCATCGCCTCGAGGTCATCGATCTCGGTGTGCAGTATCAGGAGGTGCGGGCGCTGGAAAAAATCAATTTTGCCACTGAGTGCGGACGCAGCATGGCATTGATCGGCCCGAACGGCGCCGGCAAAAGCACGCTGCTCAAATCTCTCGCAGGGCTCATCGCCGGCGACAGCGGCAAGATCCTCTGGCGTGGCAAACCGCTCACCCGCAGCAGCCATGAAATCGCCTACCTGCCGCAACGGGGCGACATCGACTGGAACTTTCCCATCACCGTGCGCGGTCTCGTCGAAATGGGACGCTATCCGAACCTCGGCTGGTGGCGCCAGTATTCGCGCCACGATGCCGACATCGTCGAGCGTGCACTCACCAGCATGGAACTGCGCGATCTTCAGGACCGCCAGATCAGCGCGCTCTCCGGCGGCCAGCAGCAGCGCGCCTTCATCGCGCGTGCGCTCGCCCAGGAAGCTCACGTTTTGCTTTTGGACGAACCCTTCACCGGTCTCGACAAACCGGCGCAGGAAAATCTGAGCCGCCTGTTCAAGGAACTTACCGCCGAAGGCCGACTCCTCATCGCCAGCCATCACGATCTACAGACGGTCAAGGGCAACTTCGACGACGTCCTGCTCATTCGCCGTCATCAAATCGTGTTCGGCCCTGTCGCCGAGGCATTCACGCCCGCGAACGTCGCCAGCGCCTACGACAACCCGGATCAGGCAATCCGAAACTAGACCCGCATGCCGCTGCCCACGATCACCGACTTCCTCGCTGAACCCATCGCCAAGCGCGCGCTGCTCGCATGCTTGATGATCGGCTTCGCCAACGGATTCGTCAGCGCCTTCGTCGTGCTACGCAAGTCGGCGCTCAAGATCGGTACCATCTCGCACTCGCTGCTTCCCGGCCTCGCCGTCGCCGTCCTGATCGCCGGTCTTTCGCAATGGAGCGCGCTTGTCGGTGCCATCTTCGCCGCGCTCATCGTCGGTCTCGGCTCGATCTTCCTCTCACGCACGTCGCGACTGGATCAGGACACCGCCATGGGCGTGCTCTACACCACAGCCTTCGCGGTCGGCCTGCAGATCCTGCGAGGTTTGAACGTGCGTCAGAAACTCGATGAGTGGCTTTTCGGCAGCATCATCGGCATGGCCGACTCGGATTTGTGGATCGCCTTCGGTATCAGCGCCATCGCCGTTATCACGCTCACCGCGCTGCAACGACCGCTGATTATCTACCTCTTCGAGCCCAACATTGCCGCCAGCCTTGGTGTTCCGGTTCGACTGCTGAACTACGCCACCTTCGCCGTCACGATCCTGGTGCTCGTGTCATCCTTGCAGGCAGTCGGTTGCATCCTCAGTGTCGGCCTCATGGTGGCCCCGGCCGCCACGATGTATCTGCTGACCAACAACGCCCGCGCCCTTTTCTGGGGCGGCGGCATCCTGGGTGCCCTCGGCTCCATGATCGCCTTCTTCCTCGCCTATCCGCTCGGCTGGAGCCCCAGTTCCACGATCGTCATCGTGCTCGGCTCTTTCTTCCTCCTCGCCTACATCTTCAGTCCAAAATACGGCCTGTTCAGCAAACGAGGAAGTGTGGCGTAACACCAAGGATTGGGGGACTCCGTCCCCCTTCTGGTTTTCAAACTGGGGGACAGAGTCCCCCGCTCCTTGATCACTTCGCAGGAAGCACCTGCACTGCGTCGAGATGCACATTGCCACCCGCACCGGTGGTGCGGAAGATGACCGCGGCTTCTTCGCCTGCATTGAACTTGAAAGTGCCGAGGCTGTAAGCGCCCTGAGGCAGCGGAGCCTTCTTCGTCTGGTCCACCGTCTGCGTCTTCTCACCGTCGGCGCTCAACACGGTCACCGGCGCAGCCTTCGCGCGATTTTCATGCGGCTGGAAGAAGATGCGGACCTCGTAGTTGCCGCTCTGCTTCACGCTGAAGGCAAAGCGAGCGCTGGCGCCCTTTTCACTGCCATAGCTGTAGTATTCGCCGACAAAAGGCTTCAGGCCTTCACCGTGGGCCCACTTGCCGTTCAGTTCCGCCTCTTTGTCGTCAATGACGATGCCTACGAGCTTCGCGGGATTGATACCGTCCTGCGCCACTTCGGGCAACTTCTTCGCATTAGCGGGCATGTAGAGATTGCCTTCGAGGGTGTCGCGACGCATCGCGCCGGGCTGGCTCATGAGGTCCTTCAGGATGTCGAGATACTGCTCATAAACACCGCGCGGTGTGGTGTGATGGCGCACGCAAATCCAGGCAGCCTTGCCGACGACCTCTCCCATCATGCCGCATGTACGCATGACGCGAGTCGAGCCAAGCGCATGACGCTCCACGCTGATCGTGCGACCGGCCATGAAGAGGTTGCCGATGTCCTTCGAGTAGAAGCAGCGGTAGGGCACCGGATAGCCGTTCTTGCGATCCGTGTGCTTGCCGAATTCAGCGCGGCTGATGAAGGGATTGTCAGGGAAGTTCTTCGCATACTGCTCCTTCGGGTAATGAAGGTCCTGATCCCAAGTCGTCGGCACGCAGCCGTCCGGATAGATGACACCTTTCACCATGTCCTCGCCGTTGAGGATCATGTCACCGACGATGCGGCGGCTTTCACGCGGGCCGCCAATGAACGCGAGCCAGGTGAGATCGTAATCGGCATACTTGTCGGCTTTGAGCGTCTTCAACGCCGACACCGCGCCATAGACTGCGCGGAAGTTGTGATCGCGGATGAGTTCGAGATCATTGATCGGGTGCTTGTCGAAGCCGCTTTCCCAGAACCACTCACCGTGAACGTACTCCTCGGGATTTGGCACCGGATTGTAGCCGAGATCGAAGCCGGACTGGTTCGCCGCATTCTTTTTGCCGACAGGAGCCATCGCCTTCGGTTCCGGGAAGTCTTCCAACGTGAGAGGCAGCGCCCAAGGCGTCTTCGGCCATGAGACAGGTTTGTGCAGGTTCTTCATGACCCACATGTTGCTCATGCCCATGCGACCTTTTTCCTCCATCATGAACTCCGCCCCCGCCAGCGCGCCCACGGTGCCGTGACCGGTGCAATCCACGAACAGCTTGCCGACGAACCGCGTCTCCGTGCCGGTCTTCGTGTTCAAACCGATCACGCTGCGGATGTTCTTGCCGTCCTTGGCCATCTCCACGCCATAGACATGCGTGTTGAGGAAAAGGTCCGTCGTCTTCTCCGCACGCACGGTGTCCTCCTTGAGCTTGTCATTGAACTCCTGCGGATCCGCCGCCGGGCTGTTGCTGGCGCGGTCGGCGAACTCCTCCACGATCTCGCCCAGATGCGGATACAGGCCGCGACGCGTGCCGCCCTGTGCCCAGACCTGAATCTCGCTCGATCCATTGCCGCCCAGCACGGGGCGATCCTGAATGAAAGCCACCTTCAATCCCTGACGTGCTCCCGAGATCGCCGCGCCCATGCCGGAATAACCACCACCGACGACGACGAGATCATACTCGCTCGTCTCCGGCGCCTTGTCCGGCAGGCCGAGCAGCTCGCGGCGCATCTTGTTCGTCGCTGCAACATCATTCGACGGCGTGAATCCGGCATCGCTGCTCAAAATGAGCGCATCGACGCGACCATCGAAGCCCGTGAGGTCATGCAGCGCGATCTTCGTTTTGCCGGACACCTTCACCGGTCCCGCCTTCTCCCACTGCCAGTCTTTGCCGGTGACACCAAACTCGTGCTTCAGCGTTTCGCCGTTCACGAGAATCTCAAAACGTCCCGGCGTCCCTTTTGCATCCCATGGTCCCACCCAGTTCTTCACACGCGCCCAGAGCGTGTATTCGCCTGCCGGCAGTTCGACTTCCGTTTCCGCGTCCTTCACCGGCTTGCCCATGCCGTGTGCCATCAGGTAGGGCGATCCCATGATGTCGATGAACTGCGTGTCCAGCACCCAGCCGCCGGGATTGGCAAAGGATTCGGCTTCGATCCACTTCGGCTGCGCGCCGGCAGCAGAGATGGCGAGGAGGGAGGCAAAAAGGACGTGTTTCATGACGGTCGGGGTTGGGTGAGACGGGCAGCCATAAACGAACACAGGCTGTTGGCGCAATCAATTCGCTTCTGTTACGGTAACAGCCATGTCCCGCCCCACCCTGGCCGACATCGCCCGTGAGCTGGGCGTCTCAAAGATGACCGTCTCCCGCGCGTTGCGCGGCGGGAAGCACGTGTCGGGCGAATTGCGGGACCGAATCGTCAAAACAGCCGCCCAGCTCGGTTACCAGCCGGATCCCGAAATCGCCAAGCTCATGACGCACATGCGGCGCGTGCGCAAGGCCGCCTCACCTCGCACGCTCGCCTTTATCTGGGCGGAACGTGAGCCGGGAGAAATTGCGAAGTCATCGTGGTCGCAGCAACTCGTGCTCGGGGCGCACCGACAGGCGAAAAAACTCGGCTTCCAGCTTGAGGAGTTTCATCTGGAATCACGAGGAATGACGGCGCGCCGCCTGTCCGGCATTCTCGAAGCACGCGGCGTTCCCGGCTTCATCCTTTCGCCGCTGGTGTCACGCAGCCGCGGTCATGTCTCGATGGCCTGGGAAAAATTCAGCAGCGTCGTCATCGGCCTCGGCTTTGCGCGCCCGCAACTTCATCGCGTTCATCACCATCATTACCTCGGCATGATGACAGCGCTGCGCATGCTGAAGAAGCAGAGATACAAACGCATCGGCTTCTACTGCGGCAGCACAATCAACGAACGCATGTTCCGCGCGTGGTCGGCCAGCTTTCTGGCGCATCACCCCATGACTGATCCGGGCAAACTGCTGGCCCTGCGCAAAACCACCTCACGCGCGGACTTCCTCAAATGGCTGGATGTCGCGAAACCTGACGTGGTGATCGACGCAGGTCACGTAGTTAAAAACTGGCTCGAAGCAGTGCCCAAGAACCGCCGACCGCGCCACATCACGCTGGCCTGGCGCTCCGACGAACCGAAGGTTGCCGGAATCGACCAGAAGGCCGGCGTTCTCGGCGCCGCCGCCGTCGATCTCCTCGTGACGCAGTATCAGCAAAACGAGCGAGGCGTTCCTGACTCGCCCAAGATTGTCATGACCGAAGGCGTGTGGCGGACAGCCCACGATTGACCATGAGTGCCGAACCCAGCCGAGGCGGCTAGTATTTCTGTGGTTTGGGTGACTTCCAGGGCTGTTTCGTGATCCTCTCGCAGCAAAGGGGAGGAATGCTGACGTGATCAAGCGACACGTCGAATGCCTCACGAGAACACTTTGATCCAAACGAACGATTTCCGCCAAAATATGCATTGGATCGAATGCAGCTGCCACCAGATCAATGGTCCTGCAAACACCCTCAAGAAGCGCCCCATCATGCCGGTCGTCTTCGCAATCACACGAACGAAAGCCGAAGGCGCCGTGAAGGATGCAACGAAGACCGCAACTGATGAGGGGAACCTTTGCCTTCTTTTCAGCCACATTGAACACATCAATCCACACATGTGCGCCTCACCCCCCTCAGGGCACAACGCAATTTACCCCGCAGAGGGGACATGGCCGGCTGCAAGCACAAGCGAATATAAGGCATGCACAAGACTACTGCGTCATTCATCACACGAATGATGAAGGGTGTGCTGAATAAAACCGCATGAAAGCCCCACATCACCCTCGCTCAAGTGACAGCAGTCCTGTCCGGACAACTGCCGCTGAAGAATTGCTCACCCGAGCACTGATGAACCGCAAACTTAAGCGGCCCGTCAATCACCTCGCCGAATCGTCGGCATTTGATCTTTGCAGCAACAGCGTCCTCAACCGCGCGAAAGCGTGATCTTACCATGATGAAAAAGACCGAAACACCGAACTCCGCCAATTGGAAACTGTTGATGCTCACCGGCATGCTGTCCGCTGTTTTACTGAGCGGATGTCATGAGGGACATGCGGAGGTGCATGAGCACGACGAGGAAGAGTCAAAGCTGATCGTGACCCGACCACTGAAAAAGGACACGATCGTCACGCGTGACTACGTGTGCCAGATCCATTCCATCCAAAACATTGAGATTCGAGCCTTGGAACGTGGCTATCTGGACGCAACCCACGTCAAAGAAGGCCAACGAATCAAGGAAGGCGCGCCGATGTTCAAGATTCTGCCGCTTGTTTACCAGGCCGAGTTGAGAAAGGCGGAAGCTGAGGCCCGTGTCGCCGAAGTGAAATACCTGAACACAAAACGACTGGCGGACAGCAAGGTGGTTTCCGAGCAGGAACTGGCGATCGCAAAGGCCGAACTGGAGAAGGCCCAGGCGGAGGTGAACCTGGCCCAAACACATCTGGGCTTCACCAACATCAAAGCTCCGTTTTCCGGACTGCTTGACCGCCTGCTCGTGCGGCAGGGTAGCCTGGTGGAAGAAGGCGACCTGCTGACCACCTTGTCCGACAACAGCGAGATGTGGGTCTACTTCAACGTCCCTGAGGCCGAGTATCTGGACTATGTCTCCCAAGAACAGCCTGAGGAAAGAAAGGCCGTCGAACTCGTCATGGCCAACGGCGCGACGTTCAGGCACCGGGGAAAAATCAACGCGATCGAGGCGGAGTTTAACAACCAGACCGGCACCATCATGTTCCGGGCCGATTTCCCGAATCCCGAAGGTCTTCTCAGACACGGCGAGACCGGCAACATTCAGATGAAAAAATTGGTCAAAGGTGCGCTGCTGATCCCGCAGAAGTGCACCTATGAAATCCTGGACCACCACTATGTGTTCGTCGTGGACAAGGACGACATCGTGTCGCAGCAGCGCATCCAGATTGAGGAGGAACTGGAAGATCTTTTCATCGTCAGCGACGGTCTGAACGAGAACGACAAGATCGTCCTGGAAGGATTGAGGCACGCCC
This sequence comes from Prosthecobacter sp., assembly GCF_020439865.1. GTDB lineage: Bacteria > Verrucomicrobiota > Verrucomicrobiia > Verrucomicrobiales > Verrucomicrobiaceae > Prosthecobacter. Next base: position 7,867 of record NZ_JAGRPF010000051.1, on the reverse strand, counting down.
GAAACGGCGAGAAGGCCCAGTATGAATTTGAGGAACCGGCGGAAGCCATCAAGCACCTGAAGCTCCGGGCGGAATAACCATCCCATCTGACCATGTTTACGAAGATCCTGCACAGGCCTGCACTGGCCATCGTGATCTCGCTGATCATCCTGTTCCTGGGCACGCTTTCGATCGTCACGCTGCCCATCTCCCAGTTCCCTGACGTGGCCCCCGTGGTGGTCATGGTGACTCTGGACTACCCCGGCGCGAGCGCGAAAGTGCTCGAAGAGTCGTGCCTGATTCCGCTCGAGCGCTCCATCAACGGGGTGCCGGACATGAAATACATGACCTCCGACGCCACCAGCGCGGGCGAGGCGACCATTCAGGTCATCTTCCACATGGGCACCGATCCCAACCAGGCGACGGTGAACGTGATGAACCGCGTCAACCAGGTGATGAGCCGCCTTCCCCCGCTGGTTCAGCGGGAGGGCATCATCGTGATGAACCTCACTCCGAACATGCTGATGTTCGTGAACCTCTACAGCACGGACAAAAACGCGGACATGAAGTTCCTGTTCAACTACGGGTACATCAACCTTGTGCCGGAGCTGCAGCGCACCCGCGGGGTCGGATTCGTCAAGATCCTGGGCACACGTCAGTACGCGATGCGAATCTGGCTCAAGCCGGACCGCATGCGCGCCTACAACGTCGCCACAGAGGAGGTCATGGAGGCGCTCAAGGAGCAGAGCATGATCGGATCTCCCGGACGAATAGGACGAGCAGACAGCAAGACCTCGCAGTCATTGGAATATGTGCTGACTTACATAGGACGATACAATGAGGCCGAGCAGTATGAAAACGTCATTCTGCGGGCGACTGAGAAAGGGGAGCTGCTGCGCCTCAAAGACGTGGCCTCAGTCGAACTCGGCAGTGAGTTCTATGATCTTTATTCAGATATCGACGGTCATCCTTCCGCCGCCATCGTGATCAAACAGAGCTTTGGCACCAACGCCCACGAGGTCATCAAGGAGCTCAAGGAGAAACTCGGGGAGTTCAAAAAGGACATGTTCCCTCCGGGCATGGACTACGAGATCAGTTATGACGTGTCGAACTTCCTCGACGCATCCATTGAGCAGGTGCTCCACACGCTGATCGAGGCATTCGTCCTCGTGGCTCTGGTGGTGTTCGTGTTCCTGGGAGACTGGCGTTCCACTCTCATTCCGACCCTCGCCGTGCCGGTCTCGTTGGTGGGCGCCTTCTTCCTGATGCAGCAGTTCGGCGTGACCATCAATCTGATCACGCTCTTCGCGCTGGTGCTGGCCATCGGCATCGTGGTGGACGACCCCATCGTCGTGGTAGAGGCCGTGCACGCCAAGATGCATGGAACCGACATGTCGCCGTATCGTGCGACACAGATGGTGCTGCACGAAATCTCCGGTGCCGTAATCGCGATCACGCTCGTCATGACCGCCGTGTTCGTTCCAGTTACCTTCATGAGCGGTCCTGTGGGTGTCTTCTACAGACAGTTCTCCATCACCATGGCGGTGGCGATTGTACTATCGGGCGTCATGGCACTCTCACTCACGCCGGTCTTGTGCGCCATGATCCTGAGAAAGCCGGACCATCATCACAGCCCCAAAGGGCCGATCGGGTGGTTGCTCCATGGCTTCAACATCGTGTTCGAGAAAGTCACCGACATTTACGTCGCGCTTCTCAAACGGATCGTTCATCGCCGAATCCTGACGTTCGGCGTTTTGGGAGCGGCGGCGGCGGCCATCTATTTCATCAACCAGCAGCTCGCCGCCGGATTCATCCCGGCGGAAGACCAGGGCATGATCTATGCGATTCTACAGACTCCTCCCGGATCAACCCTGGAGAGAACGTATCAAAAGTCCGTCGAACTGGAGAAGATCGCCAAGCAGATCGAGGGCGTGACGTCTGTGACGTCCCTCGCAGGTTACGAAGTGCTGACCGAAGGCCGTGGTTCCAACGCCGGCACCTGTCTGATCAACCTCAAGAACTGGTCGGAGCGCAAAAAAACAGCGCCTGAAATCATCGCTGAACTGGAGGAGAAGTGCAAAGAGATCGCCGGTGTGAACCTCGAGTTCTACGAACCTCCGGCAGTGCCCGGCTACGGCGCGGCCGGCGGCATTTCGTTCCGAATGCTGGACAAGACCAACACCGGCGACTACGACCGGCTGCAGGTGGTGACCAACGAGTTCATGGAGGCGCTGCTCAAGCGCAAGGAGCTGCGCGGTGTGTTCACGTTCTTCAGCTCAGCCTATCCACAGCAGGAGATCATCATCGACAACAAGGTGGCGATGCAAAAAGGCGTCTCCATCGGCAAGGCGATGGACAATCTTGGCATCATGATCGGAAGCACCTACGAGCAGGGCTTCATCAAGTTCGGCCAGTTCTTCAAGCTGTATGTGCAGGCCGAGCCCAAGTACCGCAAACTGCCGAAGGATCTCCAGGATCTGTATGTCGCCAACGACAGGGGCGAGATGGTTCCCTATTCAGCCTTCATGAAACTGGTGCCAAAGCAGGGCCTGAATGAGATCACCCGATACAATGTCTACCCGGCTCCGACCATTCAGTGTGCTCCCGCTGACGGCTACAGCAGCGGCGATGCGATCAAGGCGATCGAGGCTGCGGCGAAGGAAGTCCTGCCGCGCGGCTTTGGCATCGGCTGGCTCGGCCTGTCTTTTGACGAAGTCGCGCGCGGGAACGAATCCATTTACATCTTCATCATCGTTCTGGCCTTCGTTTACATGGTGCTGGTGGGCCAGTACGAAAGCTTCACCCTGCCCATGGCTGTAATTCTCTCGCTGCCCATCGGTGTGATGGGTTCCTTCCTCCTTTTGAAAGGCATGGGATTGAACAACGACATCTACGCGCAGGTGGGCATCATCATGCTTGTGGGCCTCCTGGGCAAAAACGCGATCCTGATCGTCGAATTTGCCCAGCAAAGGCATCAAGAGGGGCTCAGCATCCTCGAGGCGGCCATCGAAGGCGCCCGGGTGAGGCTCCGGCCGATTCTGATGACCTCGTTTGCGTTCATCGCCGGCATGGTTCCGCTGCTTCGCGCGCACGGTGCAGGAGCCATCGCCAACAAAACCATCGGTGCCTCGGCGGCCGGCGGCATGTTCCTGGGAACGATGATGGGCCTGCTGGTGGTTCCCGGACTGTATTACATTTTCGGAACAATCGCCTCCCGAGGGAAACTCCTCCCTGACGAGTCCGAAACACCGCTGAGTGAACGAGGAGAGTACGACTGACACTTTAAAATGAAGATCAAATCCATGAAAAAGAGTTTTCTGACAGCAGGTGCCATGTGCCTGTTCCTGACGGTCCAGGGGTGTGTTTCACTCAAACGAGGCGGCCTGCCGATGAGTGACCCGCCCCTGCCTGCCAAGTACCCCATCGCCGAAGCTTCGAAGAACACCGCATTGGTAGGCTGGCGGGAGTACTTCAAAGATCCCAACCTGACCTCCCTCATCGGCACCGCATTGGAGAACAACCAGGAGCTGAACATCCTCCTGCAGGAGATCGCAGTGTCCAAGAGCGAGGTGCTGGGACGCAAGGGGGCCATTTTCCCATTCCTCACCTTCGGCAGCAGCGCCGGCCTGGACAAGGTGGGACGCTACACGCGTGACGGAGCAGTCGAAGACAACATCAACAATGAGATCAAGCCGGGCGGCAAGATCCCTTCTCCTCTTCCCAATTTTGCACTAGGTGCAGATTTCGAGTGGGAGGTGGATATCTGGCGAAAGCTCCGCAATGAGCGGGACGCGGCGATTCTGCGTTACCTTGCCACCCAGCAAGGGCGGAACTTCATGGTGACGAACATCGTCGCGGAGATCGCCAACTCTTATTACGAGCTGCTCGCACTGGACAACCAGCTGGCCATTCTCAAATCCATGATTGAGGTCCAGCAAAGCGCGCTTGAAGCGGTGAGACTGCAGAAGGCGGGCGGGCGTGTGACTGAACTCGCAGTGAAACGATTCGAAGCCGAAGTGCTGAAGAACCGAAGCCGTCTCTATAAGATTCAGCAGCAGATCATCGTGACGGAAAACAAGCTCAATTACCTCGCCGGTCGCTATCCTCAGCGGGTCAAACGCAGCACCTCGGGTTTCGACAACCTGATGTTGACCGGTGTACATGCAGGACTGCCGGCGGAGTTGTTGCGGAACAGACCTGACGTCCGTCAGGCGGAAATGGAACTGGTGGCAGCCGGTCTGGAGGTAAAAGCCGCCGCCGCGCGTTTCTACCCGTCTCTCAATATATCCGCTGCACTCGGCTTGAACTCCTTCACTCTGGGATCCGCATTCAATGCGCCGGCATCCGTCATCTATGGTGCCGCTTCGAACGTGATGGCTCCGCTGATCAACAGGAGCGCCATCAAAGCAGCCTACAACGGCGCTACCGCGCGCCAGGTGGGAGCGATCTACACCTACCAGCAGACTGTCCTCAAGGCTTACGTCGAGGTCGTGAACCAGATGGCTCAAATCAGAAACTACAGCCAGAGCTTCAACCTCAAGAGCCAGCAGGTGCAGGCGCTCTATGACTCCATCTCGATCGCCGGGCAGCTCTTCAACAACGCCCGGGCGGACTACACCGAAGTGCTGTTCACCCAGCGTGACGCGCTCGAATCGAAACTCGATCTCATTGAACTCAAGCAGCAGCAGCTCAGCGCCTATGTGAAGGCATACAAAGCTCTGGGCGGCGGCTACAATCGTGACAGCGGCTCAGGAAACTCCACCAAAATGGCCATCCCGAAGGTTGCCGGAACCCTTCGTGGCGGAACCTAGGATCAAGTAAAGCAAGCGACACAGGATACATTGACGCAGCCTCATGTGTGGCTTTGATCCAGCTTCCAACATGAAAAAGCATCTCCTCCTCGCCGCTCTCGCCCTCGCCGTTTCCATTCCTGCCCTCGCGGAGGACTGGGTGTCATTGTTTGATGGCAAGACGATGGCAGGCTGGAAGAATCCGTATGACTGGGGACAAATCGAAGTCGTGAACGGCGAGATTCACCTAACGGGCGAGAAGAAGTTCTTTGTCGTGACCGAGAAGACCTACGGCGACTTCATTTTTGAAGCCGACATCCTGCTGCCCGAAGGCCAGGCGAACAGCGGCTTCATGTTCCGTGCGCATGTTGAGAAGAACAAGGTCTTCGGCTATCAGGCCGAGGTGGACGGCGACCCGAAGCGCAAGTGGAGCGGCGGTTTGTATGATGAAGGCCGCCGCATGTGGTTCATCAGCCCGATCAAGGGCAACAAGGAGAGCGAAGACGCCTTCCGTGCCCGTGCGGGCGATGCATTCAAGCGCAATGACTGGAACACCTACCGCATCGAGTGCCGCGGCAAGAGCCTCAAGATTTTCGTCAACGGCGTGCTGACGACCGGCGTGGAAGACGACGTCGACGCCAGCGGCGTGATCGCCATCCAGCATCACGGCGAGAAAGGGCAGACCTACAAGTTCCGCAACCTGCGAATTCAGGAACTGAAGTAGTCCTCACAGCCCCGTCATCGCATCCATCACGCGCTGGCTAAATTCGGAGACTGTCTTGCCATCAAGGTAATGGTTCACCATGAGCGCGTAGCAGAATTCCCCACCGGATTTGCTCTGCGCGAAGCCGGTGTAGGTGCGGATGCCGGACATGGCACCGCCTTTCCAGCGCAGGCCGTCTTTCGCGAGCAGCGAGTCCTTGTACGCAGCACCCTGCGGCCCGGTTCCGGCGAGAAACTGCAGACGGGCGAGATCGAGCGGGCGAATGAAATCGGCACGTGCGAGGCCGCAGCCGTCTTCCATGCGCAGCCCGATGAAATCGAGGCCGCGAGGTTTCCAATGCTCACGAATCACCACATCGGGCGCTTTGCCAGCCTTCACGCCGAGCATGCGATAGACGCATTCGGTTTCTTGGTTGTCGGAAGTGGCGTGGATGCTTTTGATGATTTCAATCAGCGGCGGCGAATCGTGTTTGATGAGTTCGTGCTTGGGTTCGGCCTCGCTGACCTTGCCCCCGCCGATTTGAACACCTTGGGCAGCCAGTATTTGACTGAACTGATGCGTGGCAAAGCGCACGGGATCAGGCACGGCGCCGTTCACCCCAAACTTCTCCGCACCCAGCGGCACGGTGCCGCGCAGGTGAATCGCGTTCGTTTTCTCACCGCCATGAATGACGACACCATCACCGGAATCCTTGGCGCCGGTGGTGACTTCGTTGCTCCAATCGACCTCCGGCACGTCGACACTGATGCCCAGCAGTGTTGCCGGTGAGCCGACTGTTTCGCCTGCGCGAAAAGCGAGCGCGTATCGGTTGTGATTCAGATTGAGACCGGCCACGCCGCTGCCGTAGCCGTTGCCGATATCGCCCCAGTTCCAAAAGTCGCCGTAGAGACTGCCGGAGAAGATGCGGGCATCACCACGCACACGACCGGTGACCATGCGCAGGCCGCGCTTCTTCAGTTCTTTCGCCCACGTCTCCAAGTCTTCCATCGACAGCATCGGATCACCTCCACCAACGATGACGAGATCACCACGGAGAACACCCGCTTCGATGGGCGCGGTGGCTTTGAGCGTGGTCGAGAAATGAAAGTCCGGGCCAAGGATCTCAAGTGCGGTGGCGGTGGTGAGTGTTTTGAGACTGGACGCAGGGATGAAGGCCGTCTCCGCATGGTCCTCCTCCACCACCTCGCCTTTCGAGTCGATGAGGCAGAAGCCGACGGCAGCTCCGGCGAGCGCCGGATTCGCACGCGCTTCGTTCAGCAACGACGCCAGTTCAGGAAAACGCGGTGCTGGTGGCTCCGGGGGCGCAGGCACGGGCACAACCTCGCGACGCAGCAGCAGCAAAGCGGCCAGGGCGGAGGCCAGCAGCATGAGAATGATGTTTTTCAGCATGGGCTGATTGTAACCGGAAACGACATAGGACCAAGCCCGGCGAAAGCCGGGAATTGCGGAACTTCGGTGAACGGCTCTAATTCGCCGCCATGAAACCCGAGAAAGTGAAGTTCATGCTGATGGCCGCCGACATGAAGCGTGCCGTGGCTTTTTACCGTGATGTGATCGGCCTCGACGAGATTTTTGTGAGCGATTTCTGGACTGAACTTCGTCACGGCGATGCCATCATCGCCCTGCATGGAGGCCACGACGGCTCGCGAAATCCGACGGGACTCAGCTTTCAATACGGGGACGTGCTGGCGATGGCGGACAAGATCGCCAGGGCAGGCGCCAAGATCCTGCAATCCCCCCAGCAGCGCGAAGGCGAACCGATCCTGCTGGGTGTCTTCCGCGATGCCGAGGGGAACGAGGTGTTCATCACTCAGTATGTTGGGTGATTGTGGATTGCAGAGGCCGGATTGCGGATTATTCAAAGCAGCCCCGATGCAAACCTCCTTCATTCCCACGCTTGATGCCCTCCCGGCGCGCAAATCGCCGCTGATGGAGCGGTTTGCGGCGTTGCTGGAGCCCAAGGCACCGGCGCAGATCGAGGCGATGGCGCGCGAGTCGCAGATCATCACGCGGCGAAATTTTGGGAAGACGATGCGGCTGTTCGCGCCGCTGTATGTCTCGAACGAATGCGTGAACAACTGCAGCTACTGCGGCTTCTCGCGCGACAACAACGCGATCCTGCGCGTGACGCTGACGGTGGATCAGGTCATCGCCGAGGCAAAGCATCTCGTCGAGCAGGGCTTCCGCAACATCCTGCTCGTGGCGGGCGAGCATCCGCGCTTTGTCAGCGAAGGTTATCTCGAGGAGTGCATCCGTGCGCTGCGTGACTTGGTGCCGACGATCGGCATCGAGGTCGGACCCATGGAGGCGCCGGAGTATGAGCGTATGGTCAAGGCGGGTGCAGAAGGCCTCGTCGTCTATCAGGAGACCTACG
>NZ_JAGRPF010000050.1 GCF_020439865.1 Prosthecobacter sp. | reverse complement strand
GTTGTCCCCCAACTGGTTCACTTTGAAAATCACCAACGTCATGCGTTACGGACCCATGCCGCACATGCCCGTTCGGTGCAATCGCTTGTCTCATGAAGTCCCGCATCCTCATCGCGACTCTCCTTGCCGGCGCGGCGGTGCTGCTCGTGGCCTGGATGCCTTACGCCGCAGGCTACGGTGCGTTCAAGCGCTCCATGCTGCAGGAAATGATGATGCGCTGGAAGGATCCCACCTGGCAGCATGGGGCGCTGATTCCCTTCATCGTCGGCTATCTTCTATGGCGGCGCCGGGAGGAAGTCGCACGGCTGCCCGTCTCCCCCGCGCGCCGGGGCTTTCTGTTCGTGGTTTTCGGTCTGCTGCTCTACTTCGTCGGCTATCGCGCCAACAGCTTTTACATTGGCTACCTCGCCGTCATGACGCTGCTCGCCGGCTCCTCCCTGTGGCTCGAAGGCACGGCCCGCGGCAGGAAGCGGCTCTTCGCCTGGCTGATGCTCGGCTTCCTCTGGCCGCTGCCATTTCTCGAGGAGAGCATCGGCTATCAGATGCGTCTCATGATGGTGAAGACGACCGGCTTTTTGCTGAATGCTGTCGGCGTCGATTCGCTCGTGTCCGGCACTGCCTTGCAATCGATGCCGAACGTCGAATTTGGCCGGAAGGCAGGCGATTTGTTCAGTGTGGGCATCGCCGCGCCATGCTCCGGTATGCGTTCTCTGTTCGCACTGTTCGTCGTTGGCGCGCTTTTCAGCTACTTCCGCCAGCGTGTTATGTGGCGCAGGCTGGCGTTGTTCAGCACGATCCTTCCCATCGCCATCGTTGCAAACATGGTGCGAATCCTGGTGCTGATCTTCGCGGCCATGATTTTCGGTCAGCAGTGGGCCATCGGCGACGCTGAGAAGGAAGTATCCGCGTTTCACGAAATAACCGGCATCGTGGTCTTTCTTGTCGCATTGCTCCTGCTGCAGTCGGTTTCCTGGCTGCTGAACCGTCTGTGTGGTGGCCTTGGATTCCGTCGCAGCCGCATCGTTTCACGTCAGGTGGTCTCGTCCGTCACATGATCATCCGCGCCGTCATCCTTCTCGCGCTTTGTGGCATGACCATGCTGCTGTGCCAGTTCTCGCCCCAGCCGAAAGGTGGCGATGAAATTGGAATTCGCGCGGATTTGCCGATGGTGGCCGGGAGTTTCGTCGGTGAAAGCGAAGCGCCGAGTGAAAAGGAGCTGGCCCTGCTGCCCGGCGACACGATCATCGTCAAACGTGAGTACCGCACTCCGGGTCGTCCTCTCGACAAACGCGATCTCGCTCACGCATCGCTCGTGATCGCCGGGAATGACAGCCGCAGCATTCATCGTCCCGAAGTCTGTCTCGACGGCCAGGGCTGGACGATCACCGACTCTCGCGTGCGCGAGATCAAACTGCTCTCCGGCGAGCTTTTGCACGTGCGCGATCTCGCCATCGAACGTGAAGTGCTGCTCAATGATGGATCGAAGCTGCCGCTTCGGGCGCATTACGTTTACTGGTTTGTCGGAGCCGATGTCAGCACGCCGAGCAACCTCGAACGTCAGCTCATCAGCCTGCGCGACAGTGTCCTGCGCAACGTCAACCACCGCTGGGCCTATCCCTCTGTCATGGCGCGTGTGACGGACAACCTCACGCCTCAGCAGAGCGGTGAACGCAGCCGCAACGACGAGGACACGGTGAAGATGATCCTTTCACTGATCCGCAGCCTTGCACCACACCTGCAGAAGGGCGAGATGCCACATTCATGATCTCCAAGCTGCTAACTCATCTCCTGCCTTTGGGCCGCGTTGCCGTCGCCTATTCAGGCGGCGTGGACAGCACGCTCGTGCTGAAGGCAGCGCTGGATGCGCTCGGAAGCGAAAACGTCGTCGCTTTGCTCGCTGTCTCGCCCAGCCTGCCACAAAGCGAGAAGGATGAGGCCGTCGCACTTGCAGGTCAGCTTAG
>NZ_JAGRPF010000049.1 GCF_020439865.1 Prosthecobacter sp. | reverse complement strand
GCCGCCCGTGCAGCTTCCACCGCTGAAGTATGTCGCGTGGTCGAACCATCTCTCCGCTGGTGCCAACAGCATCAAGATCGAGATGGAAAAGCGCGCTCGTGAAGGCGATCCGCCGACCACGGCGCTGCGTGCCGACTGGCGCGAGCGACTCGAAGACATGGTCTGGGCCACGATCAATTCGCCCGAGTTCGTGCATTTGCCGTGATGCTTTTTGCAGCATGGCTTTTTTAGGCTGTGCTGATCTGATACAACATTTTCCAAACCACAGGCTAGAAAGCCCATGCTACTCAACTCATGAAAAGACGTTCCCTTTTGAAACTCGCCGGTGCGGCCGGTGTCGCCGCGAATGCCGACCTCGCCTTGATGGCGAAAGACGCTGCGCACGTCGCGCACTTTCCCATGGGGAAGGCGGAGCACTGCATTCACATCTGGCTCGGTGGTGGTGCCGCTCAGGTCGATACGTGGGATCCCAAGGCGCTCGGCGATGCCAAGGCGAAGAAGCCCGGCAGTTACTATCCGAGCATCGAGACCTCGGTGCCGGGCGTGAAAGTCACCGAGCATCTCTCGCGCTGCGCGAAGATGATGGAGCACATCACGGCGATGCGGACGGTGAATCACGATGTCATCGACGAACACGCCGCCGCCTCAAACCGCATGCACACCGGCCGCAATGTCAGCGGGACCACCGTGTATCCCTCGCTCGGGTCGATGATCGCCAGCGAGCGCGGTGCCGCCGCCGAAGGCGTGCCTTCGTATGTGCTCATCGGTTATCCGAACTTCTCGCGCGGTCCCGGTTTCCTCGGCGCGAAAGCCGGCTTCCTCTACCTCCTCGACACCGAGGCCGGTCCTGCCGGTCTCAAGCGCCCCGAGCACATCCTCGATCCACGTCAGAGCCGCCGCGAGGAGCTGCTCTCCACCTTGCGTCATAGCGCGAAGGACCTCCGCGCCGGACCGATGATCAACGAATACGACACCGCTTTGGAAGAGAGCCTGCAACTCGCCGGACCGAAGTTCATGGAGGTCTTCGATTTGAAATCCGAGAAAGGCGAGCTGCGCAGCGCCTACGGCAGCGAATTCGGCCAGCGCTGCCTGTTGGCGCGGCGTCTCATTCAGCGCGGCGTGCGTTTCATCGAGGTCTCGCACAATCTCAACTTCGTCAACGGCACCGGCTGGGACACGCACAATCAGGGACAGATCAAACAGCACGTGCTCATCGAAGATCTCGACCAGGCGCTCAGCACGCTCATCAACGACCTCAAATCTCACGGTCTCCTCGACAAGACGCTCATCGTCGTGAACACCGAATTCGGGCGCCCGTCCGAGTTCGACGGCGGCGGCGGTCGCGGGCATCAAGGCAGCACGTTCAGCGTCGTACTCGCCGGCGGCGGCCTCAAACACCACGGCGCTTGGGGCGTGACCGACGACCTCGCCAAGAAGCCCGTCGAGAATCCGTGCAGCGTGCCCGATTTGTTTGCCACCATCCTCGCCACCCTCGGCATCGACCCGTCCAAGGAACTCCACGATGGCGACCGCCCCGTGCCCATCACCGATCGCGGCCAGCCGGTGCAGGCGATGTTTGGCTAAGATCAGTCCACCAGTTCCAGCACGCCAAATGAAGCGGGCACATGAAAGTCCGGCTTCTCGGTCCGCGGATTCACCCAGGGCATCCAGCCAGAGTGAACGGTGCCGTCGGGCCGATGATGGAACTCGGCGCGGTAGATGCCGACGAACATCCCGCGTGATCGGAGGACCTTGAGCCGGCGCAACGTGTCGAGAGGAATGCTGCCGGTGACGGAGTAGCGATTGCCCTCGATGTGCACGGTGAGTTCGAGGTCGTCGCACTGCCAGCCCCAATTCATCTCACGATAAAAGCGGCCTTCATAGGCGAGCACGTCGCCACGCGGCGACATTTCGAAACAATAGTAGGGCTTCAGGCTCAGATCGGGTGCGAAGAAAATCTCCACACGATCCGCAGCCAGCACGCGCTCCTTTGCGGTGGGACCGTCTGGCAGCACGAGGTCGTCGTCCACGCAGTCGAAGCGAAAATGAAAACGCGTTTCGTCCCAGAGAGCGCGGAATTCGGTTGGCGGGGCGATGCGTTTCTCCCAGGGGAAGGTGAAGTTGGTGAGCACATCGGCCTTGTTCCAGCCCGCAGGCAGTTCGTCCGTCGTTTGGGACTCCAGTTCCAAGTCGGCGGTCATTCCGCTGAGTTTTCGGACGTTGTAGCGCTTCATAGGAGAGTCGTGGCGTGTGGCGGAAGGATTTCAATGGCCACGACAGGAGAAAAAGATCGTGTCCAAAGACGTCTTGATTCAGACTCCTTTCATCATGGACATGCCGACCCCATCCAGCGACCTCAAACGCCGTTCCTTCCTTCGTGCCGCCTTCTCCGGCGCGCTCGTAACGCCGGGCGTGATGAGTGCCGCCGAGGTGGAAAAGGAAATCGCCGGGCAGTTTCAGGAGCCGGCGCATGATCTGCCGCTCGTCGAGGACGCGGATGTGATCGTATGCGGTGCCGGACCGGCGGGCATCGCGGCGGCGATCACGGCGGCTCGTGCAGGTGCGAAGGTGCGCGTGTTTGAATGGCGCGGCTGTCTGGGTGGCGTGTGGACGGCGGGCTTGCTGGGCTACCTGCTGGATTTCGACAAGCCGGGTTTGAATCAGGAACTGTTGAAGCTCCTCGAAGAGCGAGATCTGCGGCGTGGCACGAGCAAGTATGATGTCTGCTATGAACCGGAGGGCATGAAACTGCTGCTGGAGGAGTTGTTTGTGCAGGCGGGGGTGAAGTTCCAACTGCACACGAAGGTCTGCGCTGCGTATCGCGAAGGGAAACGGCTCACCACAGTGGTGACGGAGTCCAAATCGGGCCGGCAGGCCTGGCGTGCGCCTGTGTTTATCGATACGACCGGTGACGGTGATCTCGGTGCGCTGGCCGGATGCTCGTTTGAATACGGTGAGGCTGACGCCTGCCCCTGCCAGCCGATGTCGCTCAATGCGCTGCTCGTTTGCAAGGACGTCTCTCTGCTGGGTGACTTCGTTCGCTACGGCACGATCCCGCCCGGTGACAAGCCGAACGAGGCCAAGAAGAATCTGCTGCGGGCCGAGATCGAGCGCACAGGCCACTTCCCCTCCTACAGCAAGCCCACGCTCTGGCAGATTCGTGACAATCTCCTGCTGGTGATGATGAATCATCAATATGGCGTGCCGTGTTTCGACGCCGCGAAGATCACGGAAGCCACGGTGATGGCCCGCGCGGAACTGCACAAGATCGTTAACGGCCTGCGCAAGCTCGGCGGCCCGTGGGAAGGACTGCAGATCGCCGCCACGGCCGAGCAGATCGGCGTGCGCGACGGGCGTCGCATCGCAGGACGTTACACGGTGAGCAAGGACGATTTGATCAACGGGGCGCGCTACGATGACGGCGTGGTGCGGCCGACCTTCAGCGTGGACATTCACGCCCTGAGTGCCGAGCACAACAAAACAGCCGGTTATTCGAACCGTGGCATCAAGACCAAGCCGTATGACATTCCGTTGCGCGCATTGATCGCAAAGGACGTGGATGGCCTCATGATGGCAGGTCGCTGCATCAGCGGCGATTTCATCGCGCACGCAAGCTACCGCGTCACCGGCAACTCCGTGGCAATGGGCGAGGCCGCCGGCGTAACCGCCGCGCTCGCCGCGACAACAAAACGGATGCCGCATGACGTGCCGTGGAGCGAGAGTGAGGCGAAGCTGAAGACGATGGGACAGCGGGCGTGAGTCACTTGCCCAGCCGCTTCCGTTTGGCCTCCTGCTTCACGAACAGCGGCTCCAAAGTGTCGCGAATCCACGCGAAAGCGGCTTCGAGGCCTTCCTTCTGGTAAATGACGCCGATTTCCGCCTCGACTGCGGTCGGATTGCCGTGGCAGGAGAGGAACTGGTTGCAGGTGAAGCGCATCTTCATCTCCGCATCCACCTTGCCCTCCTGCCGCAGGATGTGGGACCGGACGTAGAGCTCCAAAACGGCGTCACCGATCCACGCGTTCTCGCGGAGGCGTTGGGTGAGGTCAGGATCTTTGAGGGGGGGCATGGGAGCCATTCAGAGAGAGCGACAGAAGGACTTCAACTGGGATCCATGGCGGCCCGGTTCCTGCTGCCAATGGGGTTGACACCCCCACCCCCTCGCGGTAGGACTGCCGCCCTCAAAAATCCAAAACATCCCAAAAGAATATGGTCAAAATCGGCATCAATGGTTTCGGGCGCATCGGCCGCCTCGTGTTTCGCGCAATCTGTGACCAGGGCCTCCTGGGCAAGGAAATCCAGGTCGTGGCCGTCAACGACCTCGTCCCTGCGGACAACCTCGCCTACCTCGTGAAGTATGACTCCACGCAGGGCAAGGCCAAGGAAGAAGTTTACTCCAAGAAGAGCAGCCCCGATGTGGCCGAGGACGACATCCTCGTCGTCGATGGCCAGGAAATTAAGTGCCTCGCCGTGCGTGAAGGCCCTGCCGCCCTGCCATGGAAGGAACTCGGCGTGGACATCGTGATCGAGTCCACCGGTCTCTTCACCGAGCGCAGCAAGGCCCAGGGTCACATCGATGCCGGTGCCAAGAAGGTCATCATCTCCGCTCCTGGCAAGGAAGAGGACATCACCGTCGTCATGGGCGTGAACCATGAGAAGTATGATGCCTCCAAGCACCACGTGATCTCCAACGCGAGCTGCACCACGAACTGCCTGGCTCCGATCTGCCACGTCCTTCTGAAGGAAGGCTTCGGCATTGAGGAAGGCCTCATGACCACCATCCACTCCTACACTGCCACGCAGAAGACGGTGGACGGCCCTTCGAAGAAGGACTGGAAGGGTGGCCGCAGCGCCGCGATCAACATCATCCCGAGCGCCACGGGTGCCGCCAAGGCCGTCGGTCTCGCGATTCCGGAGATCAAGGGCAAGCTGACCGGCATGGCCTTCCGCGTTCCGACGCCGACCGTCTCCGCCGTGGACCTCACCGTGAAGACCGTGAAGGAAACCAGCTACGCCGAGATCAGCGCCGCGATGAAGAAGGCCAGCGAGACCTACCTCAAGGGCGTCCTCTCCTGGACGAGCGACGAAGTGGTCAGCACCGACTTCATCCACGACCAGAGCAGCTCCATCTTCGACGCCGGTTCCGGCATCGAGCTGAACAGCAAGTTCTTCAAGCTCGTGAGCTGGTACGACAACGAGTGGGGTTACTCCAACCGAGTCGTCGATCTCGTGAAATACATTGTGAGCAAAGGCCTGTAATC
>NZ_JAGRPF010000048.1 GCF_020439865.1 Prosthecobacter sp. | reverse complement strand
TTCCGCGAGGACCAGCTCGATCAGGCGATCCGTGCTGGCCGTGGCGTTAAACATGGCGCGGTAGTGGTTTTCGCCGCGCGTTGCGACACCGGTCGCCGCGAGCGCCCGGGTGTCTTTGCAGATGTAACCGCCGAGGTCGTAGTCGAAGTAGTCGCGGAAGAACTGTAGAACGCGCGGCTTGCGGATGCTGTCGTCGTCGAGCATGCGGGTGACCTCGCGTTTCACATCCTCGCGCGTCCGCATGCGGCCATCGACGATCGACTGGCGAAGGGTTTCATCGGGTTTGATGTAGCAAAGAGCGTGGTTCACGGCGAGGCCGAGCTCCCAATCCTGCAGCATGACGCGGCCGTGCTCGTCCGACTTTCCGCCTTCCACCAACTCCGGTCGGAACAACGCGTCGCGATCGAGAAAGATCGACGACAGGCCCATCATGACGCCGTCTTTTTTGCCGACCTTGGCGATGCTGTCCTTCACGATTTGCAGGTAGCTGTCGGATTCCGGCTTGTTTGGTGGGCGGAAGGTCAGGGCTTCAAACAGATAGTCCACGGCGGCGCGCAGGCGTCCGTCAGTGACCTCCGGCTCCTTCATGCGATCGAGCACCGGCGTCAGCGGACGTACGACTTTGGTGTTGTAAACGATGGCGCTGGGCGTGCCGCGAATGTCGCCCTTGGGCTTGATCGAGTCATAGGTCTTGGGGTCATCCGTGATCTGCTCGGGAAAAGTCACCAGGCTGAGCGGCCCGTAGGCCATGTATTTCAGAATGTCCTCCGCCTTGCCGAGAATCTGCGTCGCTTCGGCGCTGTTGACCGTGTAGAAATCGGGGTAGTTCTTCAGGCCGACCTTCCGGGCCGAGGAAAGCACCACCGGCACGCTCTTCACAGCCGTGGCGTAGGCCACCGTGCCGCCCACGACACTGGTGATCCGGTCGATGCCAAAGTAGAGCTTCAGCTCGCCGCCGTGATTGGTGGGAACGACATCGCCGTGGGCGCGGAGGCCCGGCTTCGCGGGATCGTATTTGGGTTCGGTATTGATCAGTTCATTGAGCCGCGTGATGTGCTCCTGCGGCGTCACACGCCAGATGCGTGCCGGTGAGGAAGTCGGCGTCAGTTGGATGCCTTCCGGCAGCGGGCCAAAGAGCAGATCGTGACTGATGAAGTTGCCCTTTTTCGGATCCAGATGGGCGTGGAAGCCGCCCTTGTTCTTCATGACGCGTTGCAGTTCGTCCACGATCCAGTCGGAAAAACGCAGCCGGTCGATAACTTCGGGCTGGTCCTTCTTTTTCGGCGGCATTTCCTCCAGCGCGACCTGTGCCCACACGGACTTCCAGGTGGCGGCGTTGGTCTCATCCACCCGCGAGAGTTCGAGCAGGTTGAGATCACCCTTCTGGGTGTCGTTGTCGTGGCACTCGAAGCAATTCTGTTCGAGGAATGGCAGCGCGAAGTCCTTGAACTTCGCGCGAACGGGTTCGCCCGGCGTGTAGGTCTCGGCAGCCATCGCAGGCAGGACAAAACCAGCGCAGATCATCATCGAAATGAGCGAAATGCGGTTTTTCATTGGAGAGGTGTTGGCCCGGATGATCATGGGGTGGCTAGGGTGTGGTAAACTTCGCGGAGCAGTCAGTTCTTACCGATGCAGAGGACCTCTTTCATCGTGTGCATCCACAACCGGCCGTTCGCGTAGCTGAAGGAAGCCAGAGTCCAGGTTTCGCCTGCCGGTCCGAGGTCGTTGACCGCGACGAGCGCTTTCTCGTCGAGCGTTTCCGCAAACGCATCGATGACATAAACCGTGCCGTTCATGATCGGGAAAAATAGGTGGCGGTTGACCAGAATCGGACTCGCCGCGGAGACGTGGCCCCAGCCCGTGCCCTTGGCGCGTTTGTCCGGGGCAATGTCGATGCCGCGCGAGTTCTTCGTGTCGTTCGGGAGCGCCTCTTTGATGTTCCAGATGCGTTTCGGCTCCGGTCCGCCGACAAGCTGCGCTGGAACGCGCAAATATTCGGTCTTGCCGGTCTCGATGTTTACGCGGCCGATGGCAGTGATGTCGTGCGCGAGGAAGTAGTGCCAGTCGCCGACGACGATGTTGGTCTGATTCGTCAGCGGCATGCGGTTGCCACCTTTCAGAGCGATGCCCGACTCGCGCTTGCCAGTCTGCGCATCGGTGATGTCCACGTTTTTAGCGACATCTTGAGTCCGCAGAATCTCGCCCGTCGCGCTGTCGAGCACGAGGTGGTTGGATCCTTGGAACCAGAACACATGCTTCGCGTTCCAGTGTGAGTTGTAGGAGCTGTCGCCGTTGATCTCTCGGCTCCAGAGTGTTTTGCCGGAGTCGAGCAGGCTCAGGCTCACACCATAAGGTTTTTCCAAAGGCCCATGCCCGCCGCCGCGACCGTGAGCGATCGCCCAGCGTCCATCCGACAACTGCCCGGCCATCGGCGTGTTGTGGACGCAGGTTCCCGTTTCCTCGATCCACACGATTTTGCCGGTCTTTTTGTCGATCGCATGGAGGTAGGTCCAGACATCACGCGGCTCGATTCCTTCCGGCACCGGCTTGTGCCGCTCCAGTTTCTGCGCGGCTTCTTTGTTCCGCACTTCGACCGTGATGATCTTGTCGCCGACGAGGATGGGTTCGCATTCGCGGTTCGTGTGGCGGGTGCGCGGACGGAACTCGCGGAGCCAGACCGGTTTGCCGTCAAAGTCGAAGCAGCCCATCGAGCCGCAGCGATTGAAAAACCAGACGTGCTCACCGTCGGCGATCGGCGCAAACACCGTCGCGTCGCTGAAAATGCCCGCCGTCTGCACCGGGTCCGTTCCGGGAAGATCGACGGTCCAGAGAATCTTGCCCGTGTTCGCGTCGAGGCAGTAACCGACGATGTTGGGCTCAAGCCGGTCACTGGTGGCGTCCATCGGACGATGCGTCGTCACGAAGGCGCGATCGCCCCAGATCGTCACCGCACTTTGTCCACCTTCCGGCAGGGTCGTGCGCCAGAGAATGTTTTCACCAGCAACGACCGACCACTTCAGCGGCGGCTCGGCCCCTTCGACTTTCCAATTGAGATTCGGCCCGGACGCCTGCGGCCAGTGCTGCGCGCAGACCGTGGTCGCCAGAGCGAAGAAGCAAAGGAGGAACGTCCGAATCACACCAAGACCTCTCGGAGCGGGCCGATGCCGGAGTCGAACTTCGCGGCCATCTTCTCGCTCATGTTGTAGCGGTCGCAATTGACTCCGACGGACTTCAGAATCGTCGCGTAGAGCGCGTTGATCGGGCGCTTGCCGTCCAACTGGGTGAAGCAGCCGGTCTTGAAAATGCCGTTGCAGTTGCCGAGCAGCATCACGGGCCAGGTGGCGCCGCTGGTGTGCTGCGCGTCGGCGTTGTTGCTGGTGTAAACGATGAGCGTGTTGTCCATCATCGTGCCACTGCCTTCGGGCACGCTTTCCAGTTCCTCCATCAGCTTCACGAGCATGCGGCTGTTATACTGGCGGATCTTGATCCAGATCGGATTGTCCGGCTGTTTCATGTGGCCGAGGTTGTGGCCCTGCTCCTCGACGCCGATGCCTTTCCAAGAGCCGAAGATCTCGCCGCGGCCCGAGCCGATGGTCAGCACACTGGTGATGCCGGACTTGAGCGCCGAAACACCCAGATCGAGCAGCACATCGTGCCAGTCGGTTTCGAATTCCGGCTTCGTGTAGCGATCGTCCACCTTCGGCGCGAATTTGCGCAGATGATCGGAGACGCCGCTGAGGCGTCCCCGGAGACCGTTGATGTCATGGAAGCCCTGAACGTACTGGCCGTAGCGCGCCTGATCCGCCATCGGCAGCGCCTTGCCGTGCGCGGCGGCGAGCTGCTCGATGCGATCGAACATGCTGGAGCGCGCCTCGTGCTGCTTGCGAATGTCCCCCTGTGAGATGCCGCCGTAGAGCATCTGGTAGAGGTGGTTCGGATTCGAATGCATGAAGATCGGCTGGCCCGCACCGCTCGCCGAAAGGTTCGCGACCGTGGGCTTGGCCTTCATGTTGTCCATCGAGTCCATGCCGATGCAGAGATGCGGCAGCAGCGTTTCCGGCAGCACCTTGCTCAAGTCATAGTCAATCGTCGGACCGCTGGGCGGCACGCCATCGCTGCCGCGATAACCGCCGAGCGCTCCAAAAAAGGCGCTGTGCGACGGGCTGGTGTGGAGACCGTGCAGGCCGTTGATGATGTGCAGCCGCTCCTTGAAGGGCTCCAGCGCCTCGATGGGCTCGGGAAGCTTCGCCTTGGCCAGCGAACCGCTGCTCGTCATGCCCGCCGGAATGCAGGTCTTCGGATCAAAGCCCTGGTTCTGCATGAAGAAGATCACCCGCTTTGGCCCGCCGCCCGACACACGTGATGCGGCCTGACCGATGTTCGGAAACAACGGGGATCCAAAAGCCGCGCCTGCGGTGGCGGCCATTTGATGTAGGAGTTTTCTGCGTGAGATCATGCGTGGCGCGTAAACGTGGCGGGGTGGGGCAACTTTCATCTGGCGGGAAGGAAATGGGGGCTCCTCCTTGAGGCCATGACAGGGGAAAGCACCAAGGGTGCCACTCGTGGCACGTAGATTTCACCGGATTCCAGCGGTCCTAAGCACAACGGACAGAAGAAGTCCCGCACGAGAGCGTTGAAAACCCATGATGACACCCGGCTCCAACATCTCCCAGCTGCCCAAGGCGGCCAACACTCCCGGCACAGGCGCCACGCGCACCCGTCGCCTGCTTCTTGTCGCAGGTCTTTGTCTGGCATTCGGATCGCTGGCTCTTGCTGCCGCCGAACCGGTTTTTCGTGCAGGTGCGGCGACGAGCGACATCACGCCGTCGATCAGTGCCGATCAAAAGATTCGCACAAGCCGTCCACCTGCGACCCACGTTCATGACGAACTGCATGCCCGCTGTCTCGTGCTCGATGACGGGCAGGCGAAGCTGGCGCTCGTTGTGGTCGACCTGCGGCACATTTCTGCTGAGGTCGCCGCCAACGCCAAGCAGATCATTGAAGCGACCACCGGCATCCCGCCGCAGTGCGTGGTCATTTCGGCCACGCACTCGCACACCACGGGCGGCGTGAAACTGGACGAGGAAAAGAGCCAGGCCTACTACGATTACAGCGCGTTTCTCACCCGGCGGATTGCCGATGGCGTGCTGCGGGCACACAACCAACTGGAACCGGCGCAGATCGCCTGGGGCGTGGCCGAGGAGCCGACGCAGGTCTTCAATCGCCGGTGGTTCCTGATGCCTGACCGCGGCCCGGTCTATGGCGCGCACGACAACGTCGAGAAGGTCGATACCAACCCCGGCTACAAAGGCCTGCTGCGGCCTGCCGGCCCCGTGGATCCGCAGATCACTTTCCTTTCGGTGAAATCGACCTCAGGCAAACCGATCTCGCTGATGGCCTCCTATGGTTTGCACTACGTGGGCGGCGTGACGCCGAATACGATCTCGGCCGACTACTTCGCGATGTTCGCCGACCGCGTGGGCGAACTTCTCGGCGCAGACCGGCATCAGGATCCGCCCTTCGTTGGCATCATGGCCAACGGCACCAGCGGCGATGTGAACAATCTGGAGCGCTACTCCGATGAAGAACTGGCCAAGCGCGGTCCGCAGCCGAAGAAAAAGTATCAGCCTTTCGAAAAGGCCCGCGAGGTGGCGCACCTGTGCGCGGACAAAGTGATGGATGTGCACAAAACGCTCAAGTGGCACGATCATGTGAAGCTCACGTCGCTGCAACGCACGCTGACGTTTGAGCGACGCTATCCGACGAAGGAGGAAGTCGCGTGGGCGGAGTCGGTGAAGGCCAAACGAATCAAGCCGATGAGCACCAGCCGCTACAGCACTTACAGCACCGTGCTCGCTTATGCCTCGCCGGAAATGCCGCCGACCATTGATGTCATCGTGCAAACGCACCGCATCGGCGACCTCGCCGTGGCCACAATGCCGTTCGAGGTGTTCGCGGAAATCGGCCTTGAATTGAAGCAGCGCAGCCCGATCCGGCCGCTCATGAACATCTCCATCGCCAACGGTGCCCACGGCTACCTCCCGACACCCGAGCAGCACAAGCTCGGCGGCTACGAAACATGGATCGGCGTCAACAAGGTCCAACTCGACGCCTCGGTGAAGATGGTGGACGCGCTGGTCGAAATGCTCGGTGAGCTCAATGCGGTGAAACCGTGAGCCGCAGTCCTTTCCGTCAGGCGGCCGCTGCACTTTGACCCGCTGTCTTCGCCCGTCCGCGCCAGCGTTCGACGATCGAGAGCAACGTCACGAGCAGCGCCGGGAGGAAGGTCAGGGTGATGAGGGCGGTGAAGCCGAGGCCAAACAGGACGATGGCGCCGAGGCCGCGGTAGAGTTCCGTTCCTGCGCCGGGCAGGAGGACGAGCGGTGCGAGTCCCATCAGGGTGGTGAGGGTGGTCATGAGGACGGGACGCATGCGAGCTGCCACGGCCTCGCGCACGGATTCGAGAGCGGACTTGCCGGCGTCTCGGAAGTTTTCCATCGCACGTTCGACGATGAGGATGGGATTGTTCACCGCCGTTCCGAGCAGGATGAGGAAGCCGAGCATGGTGATCATGTCGAAGGGCTGGGTGATTGGTTCCAGCCCGATGGTGGGCAGCCATGCACCGACTTGATTCAGCAACCACAGTCCGCCGATGCCGCCGCTGATGCCGAGCGGCACGGTCAGGAGAATGAGGAAGGGATAGCCCCAGTGGCGGTAAATGATGACCAGCTGCAGGTAGCACAGCGCGACCGCGATCCACATGTTGCTGCCGAGCGAGGCGCGGGTGGCTTCGAGCTGGTCACTAGCGCCGGTGAGCGAGACGGAGACGCCTTCCGGCAGCTGACCGTTTTGACGCATGGGACGGATGATGTCCTGGCGCACTTTGGCGACGGCTGTTTCCAACGCGATGGATCGCGGAGGAATGATGTAGAGAGTGACGGTGCGGCGTCCGTCCACGCGACGAATCTGGGCGGTATCGACTTTCTCGGTGATGGTGGCCAGCGCTCCGAGCGGAAGCACGGTGCCCTGTGGCGTGTAGATGGGAAGATCCGACAGGCGATCCAGCGACTGGCTCTCACCGGCGGTGCTGAAGAGGTAGATGTCGATCTTGTCGTCGTTGAAATAGAATTCGTCCACGTAGGCTCCGTCGCTCAAGGCAGCGACGGCGAAGCCATAATCGCGTGTGTTGAAGCCGAGTTCGGCGAGCCGTTCCCAGTTCGGTTTGATCTCCAGCAAGGGCTGGCCCAGCGTCAGGGACGAGGGCGTGGAATTGATCTGCGCATGGTCGAAGGTTTCGCGGGCACGCTCGTAGATGTCGGCGGCGGCGCGGTAGAGCGAAGGCAGGTCGCGACCACTGACGTCCAGCGCGACTGCACGCGTGCCACCGTCGTTGCTGGAGATGATGGAGCCGCGCGTCGAGAAAGCGCGCATGCCCGGGAACTTGCGGAAGCGCTCGTTGATGATGTCCATGAAGGCATCGATGTGACCGGGATCCTTGGTGACTGCGATGGTGCGCATGGACTCCGGCTGGCCGATGAAGGTGATGCGGCTCAGCGCGGGAATCGCGGAGGTGCCTGCGTCGAAATTCGCCGGATCATCCTGCATGGCCGGAAGAAACTCCTTCTGCAACTCGAGCGTCACACGATGCATCTCCTGCAGGCTATAGCCCGGCGGTGCGATCATGGTGGAGAAGGCCTTTGCCTCCTCGCCTTCAGGCAGATACTCGGCGGGTGGCGTCAGAAAAAGAAAGGCGCTGATGGTCACTGCAAGAGTCAGCGCAAGGCAGGCGAGACGACGACCGGCACCGCGCAGAATCCAGTCGATGAACGCCGGAACGGTCGGGCGGTGCGGCTTTCGATTTTGGCGTGACTTGCTGTCAGGCAGATTCGCGTAGGCCACCGGCACGATGGCGACTGCGGTGACCATGGACATCAGGATGGAGGCGGAGATGGCGATGCCGATGTCGGAGAAAAGCTGCCCGGCTTCCTCATGCACGAACAACACAGGCAGGAACACCAGCACCGTGGTCATCGTGCCGGAAAGCACGGCGGCCCAGACGCTCATCACGCCCTTTCGCGCGGCCTCGCGGCGACCGAGTCCCGATTGTCGTTCGTGTTCGATGCTCTCAAGAACGACGATGGTGTTGTCGATCGTCATGCCGATGGCAAAGGCGATGCCGGCCAGTGAGATCACGTTGATGGTGCGGTTCAGCAGCAGCAGTCCGATGAATCCCGCGACCACGCAGACCGGCATGCCGATCACGCCGATCAACGTCGCCGATCCCGAACGGAGAAACAGGAACATGACCAAGGCGGCGAGCACGGCACCGATGGCGATGTTTTGCACGACGTTGTCGATCGAGTTCTCGACGTAGCGCACGTCGTCGTTCGTCAGGTCAATCTCCAGGCCTTCGGGATGAAGGATTTCTTCATTGATGCGATCGATCTCCGGCAGAACTGCCTTCTTAATCGAGATCACATTGGAACCCGTCTGCCGGATCAAACTGAGGCGGATGTTCGGCTCGCCGTCGGAGTAGGAAATGCTGCGCAGCTCCGCGTGCCCGAGCTCGACACGGGCGATGTCCTGCAGGCGAACGATGGCATCGCCGCGTCGCGCGATGATAAGGTTTTTGAGGTCTTCGAGATCCTTATAGCGGCCGATGGTGCGCATCAGGTAGCGGCGCTTGCCGCTGTCCACATCACCTGCGGAGATGTCGATGTTGCGTGCGCGGATGGCTTCGCGCACATCGCCCAGGCTGAGTTTCCTTTCGGCGAGCTGCCCCGGCTCGATGTAGATGCGGATCTGGCGCTGGGCTCCGCCGCTGAGACTCACCTGGGAGACACCGTCGATTCGCTCCAGCGGCGGGCGCACGTGGTCGTCGACAAAATCGAGCAGCATGTTGATGTCGTGCCCTTTCGGATTTCCCGGCAGCGGAACAACGCGAAAGGACATGAACGCATGATAGGAGAACGAATCGCTGCGCAGCACGGGCTCATCGACGTTCTCAGGATAAGCCGGCACCTGGCTGAGCGCGTTGTTGACCTCCAGCAGGGCGCTGTTCGTGTCTGTGCCGAAAGGAAACTCCAGCTCGATCTCGGCGCGTCCGGTGGAGGCGAGCGAGGTCATGCGCTGCAGGTTTGGCAGGCTGCGGAGATACTCCTCCTGCTCGATGAGGATCTCTTTCTCGATGTCCTGCGGCGTGGCGCCAGGCCACCGGGTGTCGATGGAAATGATGCGCGTCTCCAGATCCGGAATCATCTGCACCGGCACACGCATGGCGGCGACGATGCCGAGCAGCAGCACCATGGTCAGCACCACGGCCACCAGCGTGCCACGCTTGAGGAGATGGTCGATCATTGCGGCTTCGGATTCGA
>NZ_JAGRPF010000006.1 GCF_020439865.1 Prosthecobacter sp. | reverse complement strand
CACCGCGTAGGGTTCGGAAATGTCGTGGGTTGCCTCAATCGCCTCGCCATTGAAGGTGGCCGTCCATTCAGTTCCAATAAGGCTCTTATCGGTTTGAATACGGATACGCGCGTCGCTCTTCCATCCACCTGTGGGTGCGGCAAGGTCGAAGTTGAACTTCGCCAGCTTGTTCAGCTCGATTTTCCTCGGCACGGGCAACGGCTTGGCGCCAGGAGAACGCCAGCCGGAGGCGATGAACCAGTGCTGCGGCTCGCTTGCGAGCTCCTTCGGGTCACGCAAAGCCTTGAGCGCCTCAAACGGCGGCTCACCGAATTCGCCACGACCTTCGCCTTGGCCATGCTGGCGATAGTAGGCGAAGTTGAAGAGACTGACACCATCCGCACCTCGCGCATAAGCGAGATGCGCGCTCGTGTGCAGATGTTCGCGAGTTGCGCGACGAAACGGAAAGACATCGTAGCCCGCCTGCACCTTGTCTCCTTTCCACAGCGTGTGACAGAGCTCAAAGTAGAGCGTCGCGCCCTGGGCCTGCTTGCGAATCGTGGCGAGATCATGCTGCTGGGTGGTGAAGTAATGTGCGGAGGCGTTCACCATATCGAGACCGGCGGCGACGAGCGCTTTCAAGTCGAGGCCGAGTTCATCCAAGGCGGTCAAGTAGCACGGCACACGGGCGCAGAGCCACTTTTTCGGCCCGAGGAGCTTGCGCACGTCTTGGACGAAGTTTGTCATGATGACGCGGCGTTGCTCGATGGGCGTTTCAGGTCGGAAGTAGCTGTAGAAGCGCAGGAAATCGAGTTCGAGGCCGTCGAGGTCGTAGTTGTTGATGAGTTCGCGGAGCATGTCGAGCTTCTGCGCACGCACTTCGGGCTCCGCCCAGTTCAAAACGAGATCGGCACCGCGTAGCGAGCCACGTTTGATGCGGTGCTCGGGGTGCTCGGCATACCAGCGCGTGACGCTCATGCCGATGCTGCTGCCCGGTTTGTCGCCGGGTTTGGGATCGACGAACTCTTTGTGATGCGCGTCGTTCATGCGCAGCGAGATGAAGGCCGCCTCACCCTTCGCACGACAGCGGTCGATGAAGCGATGCACGATGTCGCCGCCATTGAGCACGAACTGGCTGAACGAATCCGGCTTCTGCCCGTAGCGCTGTTTGATCCATGCAAAGTGCTCCTTCAAATCGATCACCTTGCTCGGCCACAGCGGAACCACGCCGAGTCCAGGCTGGAGAAAATGTGCGTCCACCAAGCCCGCGACCTCATCAATCGACGCATCGAGCATTTCCGGCCGAAACGGCTCCCGTGCGGCGTGAAACGGACTCACGCAGGAAGTGATGTTCGTGAGATCGTTGCTGTAGATGACGCGAAAGGGCGCTTTGGGTCGCGGGTCAGCCGCACCGAGTGGCAACGCGGCCGCTACGGACGCAGCTTGAATGAATTGACGCCGGTTCATGGAAGCGCGGCTTTCCATCCCGCTTTGAGCTGCTCGGCGAGCTGTTTCACTGTCTCCGCATGCGCGGGATCGCTGGCGATGTTTGTATTCTCGTGAGGATCGTTCATTTCATCATAGAGCTCGATCCCGGCGGGCTGCTGCTTCAAATCATGCCACTCGGTGTAGCGCCAGCGGTCCGTGCGGATGCTGCGGCCCATGTAGGGCGGCTTGCCGGTGCGCAGATACTGGCTGAAGACCGCCTCCTTCCACGGCTGATCCGGTTTGTCGGTCAACGGCGCAAAGCTGGTTCCCTCGAGTTGCTTCGGCAGCGAAAGGCCGCATAGCTCTGCGAGCGTCGGATAGATGTCCACGAACTCCACCAGCGCCCGGCTGCGCCGTCCGGCAGATTTCTGCTGCGGCCGGCAGACGATCAATGGCGCGTGAGTGCCGAGTTCGAAATTCGTCATCTTCGTGAAGATGCCGTTCTCGCCGAGATGGTAGCCGTGATCGCCCCACAGGATGATGATCGTGTTTTCGCGCAGACCGAGGCGGTCGAGTTCGTCGAGCACACGACCCACCTGCGCATCCATGAAGCTCACACAGGCGCGATAGCCACGGATCAGATTCAGCGCCATCTCATCCGGGATGCCGCCCTTTGGCGGCACGGTGCCGTAGCTGCGCAGTTCATACCAGTTATGTAGCGCAGGTT
The DNA here is from genome assembly GCF_020439865.1 of Prosthecobacter sp. Lineage (GTDB taxonomy): Bacteria > Verrucomicrobiota > Verrucomicrobiia > Verrucomicrobiales > Verrucomicrobiaceae > Prosthecobacter. The sequence goes on along the minus strand of NZ_JAGRPF010000006.1, from coordinate 99,018 downwards.
CGGGCACGTTCTTCGGCGGGTAGTAGTTGACCGGCAGCTTGATCGTGTCCGCCGGATAGAAGTCCCAGTATTTCTGCGGACAGGTGAAAGGCAGATGCGGCTTCACAAAGCCGACCCCAAGGAAGAACGGCTTCCCATCGGTTTTGAGACGCTGCAGCGTTTTGATGGCCTTCACAGCGGTCTGACCGTCGGGATAAACATCATCGGGTTCGTTGGCTGCCTCGAAGGGAGCTGCGCGCAACTGTTTCGGCTGCTTGTTCTTCGGCAGCGCCTTGAGCTTCTTCACGTAGTCCAGCGATTCCTTGGTGAGCCAGTGCTTGTAGGGTTCGCCGTGATACCACGCCGGTTCGCTCCATGATTGCGGATCGTCACCCGGTTCACGCTCGCTGTGATGGAAAATCTTGCCGAGCGATAGGGTGGTGTAGCCGTTGTTTTTGAAATGCTGCGGCAGCGTGACGACATCCGGCATGTTTGGTCGGAGGAAGTGCTGGTTGTCGAACACGCCCGTCGTATCCGGCCGGCATCCGCTGAGCAGGCTGTTACGCGAAGGATTGCAAACAGCGACCTGACAATAGGCGCGCTCAAACAAAAGACCGCTCGCCGCGAGTTTGTCGATATTGGGCGACTGGATATGCTTCGCACCATAACAACCCAACTCTGGGCGTAGATCATCGACGGCGATGAAGAGAACATTCAGCGGCGCTGCAAACGACGAAATCGAAAGCGAGAACGCAGCAGCGGAAAGTGTCAGCAGAAAACGGAGCATGGGATCATCGGGATTTCTTTTTGGCTTCGGCCTCACGCAGCCGTTGGACTTTCGGTTTGTACCCAGCGGAGAGGTTCACCTGCGTGGAGCGCAGATGAGTGAGCAGCTTTTCACGCATCTGGTTCAGCGTATCTCGATGCTCAGGCACTTCAGCGAGGTCATGCTGCTCCAGCGGATCGTTTTCGAGATCGAAGAGGTATTCGCGTTCCTCGTCTGCCCAGTATTTGAAATGCCCATCACACGCCATCATGCGCAGCGGTGCCTTGTCACCGATTTCACTGACCGCGATGGGGCGAATGAGTTGTCGCTGTCCTGTAGCGATCGGAAGTAGCGATTTGGCAAAACGTCCCGGCGTGAGCTCACCCTCGACTGCTTCCACGATGGTGGGATACACGTCCATCATCTGCACGGGTGCCTTGCTGCGACCGGTTTTCACGTGACCGGGCCAGCGCACGAGCAGCGGCACACGCGCGGACTCCTCATAGAAGCGGCCCTTCGTCAGATAGCCGTGCGCACCCATCATCTCGCCGTGGTCGGAGGTGAAAATGACCAGCGTGTTCTCCCACGTGCCTCGCGCTTTCATCGCTTCGACCAGACGCCCGACGCAATCGTCGACCAGCGCCATCTTGCCGAGGTAGTTCGCCAGCATGCGTTTGGTCTTCGCGTGATCGAGCGCGTGGCCGTCGCGCAAATAATGCTCTGGCACGCTCTCAGGGAGCGTGAGAGTTTCCGGGTCGAACATCGTCGCGTAATCGCCCGGCGCATCGAGCGGAGGATGCGGCGAATGCAGACTGACCACCAGGCACATCGGCTTTTCCTTCGACTGCTTGTGAATGAACTCGACCGCCAGTCCGGTGGTGAACCAGTCATGGTAATCCTCCGTCTTCGCCATGCTCGCCCGCGGTTCGAACTCGCCTTTCACATAGCGATCGTGCAGGTCATTCGCCACCGCCTCCAATTGTCCGATGTCGCGCAGATGCTGCGAGTAGGCATCGCGGCCCTTTGCTGAGTCGGGAGGACCGGAAATGTCCTCCACGTGATCCAGGCCGAGCGCTTTGAAAAATGCACCGCTGTTCTTGAAATCCTCGTGCCACGACGGCCCTGCAGTCCAGTGTGTCTTGCCGATCTGCGCCGTCGTGAGGCCCGCACGTTGGATATCTTGAAACATCGTCGCATCCTCCGACTTCGGAAAATAGCCTGACGCATTGCCCCAGATCTCGTGTCCCGCATTGTGCGGATACAGTCCCGTAAGCAGCGACACCCGCGCCGGCATGCATACCGGCGACGTGGTGTAACACGAATCAAAGATCATCCCCTCCTTCGCGATCTGATCGAGATGCGGCGTCCGCACATCCTTGTTATCCCAGCCGACATAGCGCGGATTCCACTGGTCGGCGATCAGGACGAGCACGTCCGGCTTGTTCGCAGCAAAGAGCGAAGAGCAGAGGGCAGAGAGGACGAGAAGCGCATGTCGCATGACGGTTGTGAACGTGGCACGGCCCGGATTGTGTCGCAGATTCGATGTCATTCCATCGTGAACCACGACGCAGTCATACCATCTCCGTTGACGAGACTCCCCTTGTGATTCGCAGCCCAGTCGTAGCACGCCTCCTTGGGTTCGAATACTTGCCATGCCACAGAATGACACGATCAGCTTCGATCTCTGCCTTCGCCCAAGTGAGCTTCCCATCCGCGCCTTCGACACCCAAGCCTTCCAGCGCGCTGTCTCCGGCCTTCAATCGATTGGCATAGGCAACGGCAAGAATCATTTTGCCGCATCAACCGTGAGCAAACCGCCAGGTTGCGCGGCGGTCATCACGCCAGAATGTCCTTCAACACCTTCGCCGGATCGACGCCGGTGAGCCGGAAGTCGAGACCTTGGGAACGGAAGGTGAGCTTCTCATGGTCAATGCCGAGCTGATGCAGGAGCGTGGCATGGATGTCGTGGACATGGGCCTGGTTCTCAACGGCACCAAAGCCAAACTCATCGGTCTCGCCATATTGCACGCCCGGTTTGAAGCCGCCGCCGGCGAACCACATGGTGAATGCGTCGATGTGGTGATTGCGGCCTGTGGACTCGCGCACCTCGCCCATCGGCGTGCGGCCGAATTCGCCGCCCCAGACGACGATCGTGTCGTCGAGGAGACCGCGCTGCTTCAGGTCGCGCACCAGCGCGGCACAGGAGCGGTCGATGTCGGCGCACTTCAGCGGCATGTGTTTTTCCAAGTTCTCCGTGACGCCGCCGTGATGGTCCCAATTGGTGTCGTAAAGCTGCACGAAGCGAACACCGCGCTCCACGAGGCGGCGTGCGAGCAGACAGTTGCGTGCGAAGGTGGTCTCCTTCGAGTCTTTGATGCCGTAAAGATCGAGCGTGGCCTTGCTCTCACCCTGGATGTCCATCAGTTCCGGCGCGCTGGTTTGCATGCGGTAGGCCATCTCATAGGCGTTGATCCGTGTGGATATCTCCTGGTCACCCGTTTCGACGAGACGCTTCAAATTGAGCTCACGCACGGCATTCACAACCTGGCGCTGCTGTTTCGCATCGATGTCCTTGGGAGAGGAGAGATTGACAATCGGATCGCCCGAGTTGCGCAGCGGCACGCCTTGATAGGTCGTTGGCAAGACACCGCTGCTCCATAACACAGCGCCGCCACGCGGTCCACGCGGCCCGCTTTGCAGGACGACGAAGCCGGGAAGATCATCACACTCGCTGCCGAGACCATAGGTGACCCACGCGCCCATGCTGGGACGACCAAACAGCCCGCTGCCCGTGTTCATGTAGAACTTCGCCGGTGCATGATTGAAGAGGTCCGTCTTGCAGGTGTGGACGAAGGCCAGTTCATCAGCGATCGACGCCGTGTGTGGCAGCAGATCGTTCACCCACGCGCCAGACTGGCCGTGTTGACGGAAGGCGAATCTTGTGGCGAGCAAGTTGGTGCGATGGCTGCTGTCCATGAAGGCAAAGCGTTTGCCCTTGGTAAAACTCTCCGGGATCGGCTGACCGTTGCGCTTCTGCAGTTCCGGCTTGTGCACGAACATGTCGAGCTGTGACGGTCCGCCCGCCATGAAGAGGAAGATGACGTTCTTCGCCTTCGCCGGGAAATGCGGCTTCCTCGGCGTCAGCGCATCCTCACGTGCCATGAGCTGCGAAAGCGCCATCGAGCCGACACCGACTCCGCAGCGGCTGAAGAAGTGACGACGAGTTTGGTGGAGAAGAGGATTCATGGCGTTCATTCGCGGGTAACGGTTTCGTCGAGGTTCAACAGCGTGCGGGCCGCGTTCAGAGAATCGAGTTTCTTCAAGACTGCGAGCTCTTCGGGCTTGGGCGCGCGAGCCGTGCATCGTTTGAATGCGGCGGCGAGGCCTTCCTTCTTGATGATCTGTTCCAACGCGCCGGCGAACTCGTAGAAGCCGGGGTCGTTCATCAAGGTGAGCGCTTGCAGCGGGGTGTTGCTGCGGATGCGGCGCGTGCAGCTGTTGAAACCTTCAGGCGCGTCGAAGACCGTCAGCTCCGGCGGCGGTGAGGCACGATAAACGAACGTGTAGAGACCACGGCGGTATTTGTCCTCGCCCTTGCTCACAGTCCATACGCGCTTCACCTGGCCCTGGCCCATCACACCATCAGGAATCGGCGGATACACCGGCGGGCCGCCGATTTTCGGCGAAAGCAGACCGCTCGCAGTGAGACACACATCACGCACGATCTCCGCATCGAGGCGCAGGCGTGTCTGACGGGCGAGCAGGTAGTTGTTTGGATCCTTTTCAATCAATTCGGGCCGGTTGGCGGAGCTTTGGCGATAGGTGTGCGACGTGACGATGAGGCGATGCAGCTGCTTGAGGCTCCACTTCTTCGCAAGGAACTCCTTTGCCAGCCAGTCGAGCAGTTCGGGATGAGAAGGCAGTGTTCCTTGTGATCCGAAATCGTTTTCCGTCTCCACGATGCCGCGACCGAAATACTGCTGCCATACGCGGTTCACGATCACGCGTGCTGTCAGCGGATTCTGCGGGCTAACGATCCATTTCGCGAGATCCAGGCGATTCGGCTGCGGATTGGTCGTCTCAAACGCATGCAGAACCTTCGGTGTGCCGGGCGTCACTTCATCCGCAGGACGCGTGAAGTCGCCTTTGATGAAGACCGTCGTCTTGCGCGGCTTCGGCAGCTCCTTGAGCACCATCGTTGTCGTGCCTTTGTTCAAAAGCGTGTCGAGTTCCTTGTAGCGGTCGTTCAGGATGCGCAGCGGATCGCTGGGCTGGGTGAAGACGGAGAAGATCACGACATTGTCGGCGAGCGAACGCTTCGCCACAGGCTTCGCGACTGCTTTCTTCACCTCGGCGGAGAGTTTGGCGCGAAAATCCGGTGCCATGTCCTTCTCCCACGCAGTTTCCTCGGCGTAGCGGTCCGTGATGAGCGTGGTTAGCCGCTTCGTGACGTCTTTGAACTCGGCGGTGAGCGCCTTCACATCCACCTTCGGATCGAAGACCTTCATCTCCGGCTCGTCCTGGTTGTTCAGGAAGGCGAACATGCGGTAGTATTCCTTCTGTTCGATGGGGTCGAACTTGTGATCGTGGCACTGCGCACAGCCGATGCTGAGTCCAAGCCACACGCTGCCGGTCGTTGCCACGCGATCAAAAACGCTGTCGATGCGGAACTGCTCCTTGTCGATGCCGCCCTCCTGATTGATCTGCGTGTTGCGATGGAAGCCGGTGGCGATGATCTGGCTCTCCTTCGCGTTCGGCAGCAGGTCGCCCGCGAGCTGCTCGATGGTGAACTCATCAAACGGCATGTTTTTGTTCAGCGCGTTGACCACCCAGTCGCGGAATTTCCAAATCTGCCGCGGCGCGTCGATGGAGTAGCCGTTCGAGTCCGCGTAGCGCGCCTGATCCAGCCACCAGCGGCCCCAGCGCTCGCCGTAGTGCGGACTTTTGAGCAAGCGATCCACCAGTGCGCGATATGCAGCGTCGGCATTCTTTGCGGAAGCCTTCACAAAGGCATCCACTTCGGACGGTGTCGGTGGCAGACCGGTCAGATCGAGCGAGACGCGACGAATCAACGTCGTGGCATCTGCGGCCGTCGATGGACTCAGGCCGTTTTGCTCCAGTTTCTTGGCGATGTAGTAATCTATGGGATTGGCGGTAGGCGGATGCAGGGCGGTGCTCTTCATCAACGGTTCAAAGGACCAATGACGCTGGTAGGTCGCGCCCTGCTCGATCCACGCTTTCAAGATCTCACGCTGCTTCGCATTGAGCGGCGGCTTGTGCGACTTCTCCGGCGGCATGAGATCGTCCTTGTCCTCGGTGATGATGCGCTGCCAGACATCCGATTTCGCCAGATCCCCCGGAACGATGCCACGCGAACCGTCGCGGTCTTCCGTCGCGCCTTCAAAGGTGTCCAGCCGCAGGTCCGCCTCGCGATGCTTCGGGTCGAATCCATGGCAGGCAAAGCAGTTCTCCGAGAGAATCGGCCGCACGTCGCGATTGAACTCGATCTTCACCGGTGCGGCATGGAGCGACGCGGTGATGACCAGGGTGAGGATGAACAGAATGGAGCGATTCATTGACGGTCAGATAATACGCTGGAAGGACGGCAAGTCTGGCGAGAGTATGGTCCCGCGAGGCGGGTGCTTTTCACCAGCCAGGTTGTTGCAAATGGATACCGTCGATGACATTGCACAGAATACCCACATTTCGGAATCTTGCGAAAGTGTCGGTGTCTGATCCACTGCTCAGCGAACGTCAAATCACAGACCACGCCAAGGTGCGCTGATAGAACTCACGCCGCAGGCCTCTGATCGTTTCCGTGGAGCCACCGTCGGTCATGCCAAGCCCGCCGCTGGTCATGCCGCCGAGCCGATGCGTGGAATTGATGAGCACGGCCCTATTGCCGTGGCGTGCCACTTCCACCGTGGCAATCACACCACCGCTGGCGCCGCCGTAGATGCAGACGTCCGAAGGTTTGTTTCAGCCGAGGGCAACGACTCAACGCCGACGAAGAGCACGGCAAACTTGCGATTCGTAAGCGCTACAGGGAAATCAACTGCACCGCATCGGCTCCCACGATGCCATTGGTGTCGCCGTTGGTGATGGTGATGACGGCGGGTTTGCTCGACTCAAAGCGGAACACGCCCAGGCTGAGGAAGAGCTTGTCGATGGGTGGCGCTTTCTTCTGGTTCACGCGAATCAACTCCTCGCCGTCGGCGTGCTGGAGCCGCACGGGGACGTTGCTGGCACGATTCGGCGCGGACGCATAAGACACACGGACCTCGTAGCGTCCGCTCGCGGGCACTTTGAGGGTGTAGCGAATGCTTAAGGCTCCCTTCTCCGCATTCGCATCGTGCACACTCGCGCCGTCGACGGGATTTCCGTAGCTGCTGCCGGTCCAGTGACCGGTTTTCTCGGCCTGCTGGTCGTCCATGACAATGCCGGGCAGCTTGGCGGAGCGCGGCATGTTTGCGAGTTCGGCGAGTTCGAGCACGGCGTTTTGTTCGAGGAGTTTCTTCCGAAGCGCCTGCACGTCGATGCCCTGCACGCTTTGTTTCGCATGGATCGCCTGCACGGCGGCGAGCCCCGAAGCCTGCCCGAGCGCCATGTAAACGGGCTCCATGCGGATCGAGCAGTAGGCGATGTGGCTGGCGGAGAGGCAGAAGGGCACGAGCAGGTTTTCGCACTCGGCACGCTTCGGCGTGAGACTGCGATAGGCGATTTGATACGGAAGCGCGGGCGTGTCCTGAAAGCTGCCTTCGTCGCGCACCGTGCCGTCATCGGCGAGGATGCGCTGCACGATGTGGCAATCGATGACGAAGGAGCCCATCGCGATGCCATCGTCTTTGAAGATGTCGGTCTGCAGATCCTTCTGCACCATCACGTATTCGCCGATCATGCGACGGCCTTCGCGAATGTAGAGTGCATAAGGCCAGTGGTTGTTGTCGGCGAACTCGTCTTTGCACAGGCCCCAGGAGTTCGTTTGATCGCGCAGTGACTGCGGCACGCGCTCGTCGTGACCGAGGAACCACAGCATGCCCTGCGTGAAGTCGATGTGATCCTGCCAGATGCGCGCACGCTTGGCGGCATCGCCATCCGGATAGTCGAAGTTCGCCCCTGGATAGTCGGTTGAGAAAAGCCCCTGCGCATTGAGGTCATACTTTCCGTGAGATGTCGAACCGACGTGAAACAGGCGGCCGAAGCGGATGCCGGGGAAGGTTTGAATCAATCGCAGCAGCAACTCGTAACGCGACGGATCGTAGTTCGCTGGTTTCGGGAACGGAACGAGGATGTCCGGGCGCTGGGTCACGCAGATGCGGAAGTTGTAGGCCTGCGTGCGATGATCTGCATCGCCGGGTTTCAAATCCGCAGCGGGATAGACACCGAAGATCGGCTTTCCATCTTTGCCAAGGCCGGAAATGCTCGCCGGCGTGCCATGGACGTAGCTTGGCCCAGTGCCGCCGATGCTCGGGCAGTCGCTCTCCATGACCTCGACCGTGCGCGGTCGGATTTCCATCGGGTGATAACCGGCGAGCGGCTCGCCATACTGCGCACTGCTTTCCCGTCCGACGATGTAGCTGACCTTCGCCGCTGCCATGAGGTCGCCCTCGTAGCTGGCATCGATAAACATCTTCCCTTCATAGGTGGTGCCATCGGCCGTGGTCAGGCTGGTGATGCGTGAGCCATCCTTCGTGATGCTTTTCAAAGCCTGTGCTGTAACAACCTTCACTCCCGCCTCCTTCACCATCGTCTGAAACGTGGCCATGTTCACACCCGGCTCCGCATACCACATCGTTGTGTCCGGTTTCGCCGCTGCCGCACGCGTGAAAAACTCACGCGGAAAGCCGCCGATCGTCTGCTCCTTGCCCACGTCTGAACGGCAAAGCCCGCCCGTGACCATGCCGCCGATCCATTTCGTCGGCTCGATCACCACCACCGATGCGCCCTCGCGCGCCGCGACGATGCCTGCGCTCAATCCAGCCGGCGTGCCGCCGTAGATGACGACATCGATCTCGATGGCGAATGCAGAAGTGTATAAGAGCAGCGCGGCGGTCAGGGATTTCATCCCGACTACTTAACTGGCTCGATGCCGAATTCACGCGCAATCGGCACCGCCGCCGCGAGATCATTCACGAGCGGGAAATCCACGCCCGCATTCCACTGGCGCCGCAGACCTTCGGGCGATTCATCGTGGTAGTAGTTCACGCGAACTCCGGCTTTCTTGAGGAGCTTCACAGCATCGACAGGCACCTCGCCCTTGCCGAGCAACTGGATGAACTGCGCCTTCATCGCGATCGTTTCCTCGGCGTAGACCATCGAACTGCTCTGACGTTCCATGTTGCAGATGAGGATGTCAGGAACGGCTGTCCGTGCAGCTTTCGCCGCATCCGCAGTGGCCGCGAGGAAGGCCTGATGCGTGCGTTCGGTCTGTGCGATGACTTTGGCTGTCGCAGCGCCGACATCGGCACCGCCTTTCAGATGGCAGTTGAGCCAGACATTCTTCGGGAACACCGCCAGTGCTTCTTCAAATGTCGGAATGCGAGTGCCAGCGAACTTCGCGTCCAGCTTGCTGCCTGCATCGAGCGCCTTGAGCTCCGCAAGCGTCAGATCGGCCACCTTGCCTTTGCCGTTCGTCGTGCGATCCACCGTGGCATCGTGCATGAGCACCAAAGCGCCGTCCTTCGTGAGCTGCACATCGAACTCGATCATCTGCGCACCGAGGCGAATCGCCTCGTTGAATGCGGGAATTGTATTCTCCGGATGCGTGCTCATGGCACCGCGATGCGCACAGAGCCCGCGTGCCGGCATGGCAATGTCATCGGCATGCAAAACCGCAACGCAGGTGAGAAAGAGAAGCAGATGTTTCATGGCGCAGTGATCCAATCCAGATTAAAACGGGCGCAGGCGATGTTGTCGGCCTGTTCGTAGAGGCAGAGCACCGTTCCGTCTGGCTGCACGGCGAGATCCGAGTAGGCGCTTGGACCTGCATCGAGCGTTTTGTTGACCGGCCACGTCTTGCCGTCGTCGCGGCTGAGCTTGATCGAGAGGTTCTGGCGCTTGCCGCGTCCTGCGGGTATCTCCTTGCCATCCTTGTCGAGACCGAGGCTGTGCGGATTCGAAAAGACGAGCGTTCCCGGCTTCGACGGGTGCGCCACGATGCTGGCCATGCAGATGGGTTCCCAGAGCTGCTCGTGGAAGACGGGTTTGCTCCAACCCGTGGCGCCATTCGGGCTGATGGTGATGATCTTGCGGTTCGGCTTCGAGACGCTGCGCGTGACGAGCATCACGCTGTCATCGGCTAAGGTAGCGAGCATGGTCTCGTTCGGATTCTTGAACTCGCCCTCGTTCGGAACGGCGAGATCGCCCGCCTTCCAGGTCTTGCCATGGTCATCGCTGTAGATCGTCGCGGCGGCGGAGGGAGAATGATCGCCCGTCTCGCCATACGCGAGCCAGATCGGCACGACGAGCCGACCGCTTTTGAGCTGAATGCCGTGTCCAGGGCCTGTGGCGATGACTTTCCAGTCGTAGTGTTTCCGAAACGGCTCAAAGGTCGCCGTGATGTCCACGGGCGCACTCCAGGTGAGGCCGTCGTCGGTGCTGCGCATGGAGTAGCAGCGGGCGTAGTTGATGCAGTAGAGAAACTCGATCGCGCCGGTCTCGTGATCGACGATGGCGATGGGATTGTTCACCGTTTGCTCGTGCTCACCACCTTCTTTCTTCCGAGGATTGCCTTCGAGACGATCGCCGAAGTGGGCGATGTGTTTTCCCGCTTCCCAGGTCTTCCCACCGTCCGTGGAGCGGCGCAGGTGAATCTCGATTTCGCCCCAGTCAGAGGAGTTGTTCTTCCGCGCCTCGGAATAGGCCAGCACGGTTCCCTTGGCCGTCACAACGATGCCGGGAATGCGGTAACGAGCGACTCCGTTCATGCCAGCGGGGAAGACATCGGTCTTTTCGAGCAGCGGCTCCGCGTGAAGGCCCGTAATGAAGAGAAAAAGTGGGAGGAGGAGTCGAGAGAACATTGTGGTTGGATTGGGAAGAGGCTTCGATTGCCAATCGAAGCTACTGAGTGAGCCAGGCGAGATTAAAACGAGCCAGGGTGAGCCGACCGCCGGCGAATGCCGCCGTGCCTTTGCCATCGCCCGCACGGCCGTAGAAGCAGAGGATGGTGCCGCTGTGGGTGACGGCGATGTCGGAATACATGCTGGGCCCGTCTTCGATGAGCTTGTTCACCGGCCACGTCTGGCCTTCGTCGCGACTGAGTTTCACGCTGACGTTTTTGCGGTCGCGGTTTTTGCCGGGCTCGGCCTTGCCCTTCTCTTTGTCGAGGTTGTGGGGATTGGAAAAGAGAATGAGACTCTCGCCGTCCTGGTTGTAGCGCACAATGCCGCCCATGCAGATGGGTTCGAGCAGCGCGTCATCAAACTTCGGCGTGCTCCAGTTCGTCACGCCGTCAGGACTAATCGTAACGAGGCGGCGATGCGCCTTCGATTCGCTGCGCACGTTGAGCATCACTCGACCGTCGTTGAGTTCGATGGCGACGGTTTCATTCGGATTGATCCATTCCTCTGTGCAAGGCACCGCGATGTCGCCTGCCTTCCAGGTTTTGCCCTGATTATCGCTGTAGATTGTCGCGGTGACGCTGGGGCGATGCGCATTGCCTCCTGTGCCGGTGGAAAGCCACACAGGCACGACCAGACGACCGTTCTTGAGCTGGATGCTATGATTCGGCCCCGTGGCGAGCACCTTCCAGTCGTAGTCCTTCTTGAAAGCCTCGAAGGTGTTCGTGATTTCCACCGGCTTAGTCCAAGAGATACCGTCGTCATCGCTGCGCTGGTAGAAGCAGCGCATATACTCGAGACAGAACAGCATGTGCACCGTGCCGTCCTTGTCGGCGATAAGCACGGGGTTGTTGTAGGTCACGTCGTTGGGATCGACGTTCTTCATGCGCATCGCGAAGGGGTTCTTCTGCTTCGGGCCTTCGACGTTGGCGATGCTCTTCGGCGCGCTCCAAGTCACGCCCTCGTCCGTGCTGCGACGCAGCAGAATGCGAATGTCATCCCAGTCACTGACGCCCGCGGCCCGCTTCCGCGCCTCGCACCAGGTCAGAACGGTTCCTTTGGCGGTCACAACGATTCCGGGGATGTGGTAGAGGTTGTAAGCGACATTATCGCCGACGGTGAAGAGATCCTGTTTGTCCATCCACCGGTCGGCGGCAGAGAGGGAACCCGAAAGCAGCAGTAGAAAGGCGAAGTGTTTCATGGTTGGCAGCGGTTCATGGTTGGGTGTGGGACAAAAGCAAACTACGGCTGATCGGATAAGACTTCGTTTCCTTGGAGGATTGTTTTGACTCCACGATCCCGTATGGACGCGGACGTCACGTTGTTTCGAATGATGTTTCCCTTGGCGGCGGCATCAACCTCGATCGTGCCGGCTGTGTGCGTGTTATCCGCCCAGATCCATGCACTACTCTTGAGCACCTGATCGCCTGGGTGGCGGAACATGTTGCCGCGCACGGTTATACGGCGTGAGACCATGTCAGCCGCAGGCACGGTCAGCAGCTTTCCTTCGCACACGTTGTCGGCCAGCAAGATGTCCTGAATCTTGGTCATCGCGGGCGTCGTGCGATCATGAAACTGCAGATCACCATCGAAGACATTGCCCGTCATGGTGATAGCCTCATAAGTGCAGCCGCGTGATTCCTTGCGCGTCTCGAACCGCAGGGTGTGCTTGAACTCCGTCGTCTGATTGCGGAAGACATTCCCAGTAACACTGACGTGGGAGACGGTGGTGACCAGCGGCAGCGGTTCGGTGCGGAAGACCAGGCAAGCACCCCACCGGTTCAATTTCACCCCAACCGCGGGCTCGACGACGTTTCCGGAGACGGTGATGTGATGGGAGCCCTCGGTGATGTTGATGCCGGTGCGGATGAAGAACACCTGATTGTCGCAGATGCGGACATTGCGTGAGCCAAAAATCACCTGCGGACCGTCCTCACAATTGATGATGTAATTGTCCGTGATGAGGCCGCCGTTGCATTCGGCCAGTTCGACCGCCTTGTTGCCGCAGGTGTCGATGAAGTTGTGATGCACCTGCCAGTTCTTGAACTGCGACGCCATCCGCTCCGGCGTGGTGTAAACCTCCGCGCCCGCGCCCTTCCTGCTCGCCGCCTCAGCTTCTGCGGCAGGAATGACATGCTTCGCCAGATACATGCTTTCCGCCGGTTTGGTGCAGCCTGCGGCCTGTTTCGCATCATAGATCCAGCAGTTGCGAACAGTAACGTTGTCGCAGGACAGCAACATTGACTCCGGCTCGTCCAAACGCGCGTTGAATCCCATGATGGACCCGCCGCCGATCGCCTTGTCATTGCCCGTGTAACGCAGATTCTCGATCACGACGTTGTTCGCAGGCACTTTGGCCGATCCGATGCGCAAGGGAAAGTAGCGCAGCTCATTCGGTGGCGTCTTCGGATCGAGGTAGATGTGGGTCGCATGCCCCTGCCCTCGCAACGTGACGTTGCTCTTGATGATCACGGTTTCATCCCCGCTCTTGCGCGAGAGTTTGAAATCGCCCGCGCCGAGAATTACCACGCCACCGCCTGCCGCCGCCACTTTGTCGATGGCGGCCTGCAGCACCTCGTCCGCATAGACGTCTGGTCCGGGTGCGAGAACCTTGAGACCGAAGGCCGTTTCAGCCGTCGGTGAAGATGGCCCTTGGGCGAATGCTCCCATCCCCAGGCACAGGATCAATCCAACAACGGCTGTTTTAGTGGCGTTCATGGGTGATTCCAAATGATCTTGGCGAGCAGCACGCGGTTGGACTCGTCTTCGCGACCTTTTGGAAAAGCCATCTCGCTGCTGATGACCCAGGTCTCGCCCGCATTCACATCGACCGGCGCATAGCCGCCGCCGAGATCGACGCCCGTCTCGGGCATGAGCACCTCCTCGGTGACGCGGATGAGGTGCAACTTCTCAGGATCGACGCGCGCGATGAAGATCGGGGCGCGATTGCGAAAGACGTGGTCGTTGTTCGCGCCTTTGCGGGTGTAGATGAGGTAAAGGCCGTCGCCATGCGTGATCCAGTGCTGCTGAGTGTTCGCGCTGAGCAGCGGTTGGCCGTCATCGAACTTCCACTCAACGGTCGGCGTATAGTTCAAACCATCGTCGCTGCGAGCAACGTGGCCGTTCTGCTCACCACGCATGGTGAGGAAGAAACGACCTTGGAAACCGCACACGGACGGCTCATACAATCCTCGCGGAATGCTGATCGTATGTTCGCTGCCGTGCTCGACATAGGCCAGCTTCTCACCATCGAACGTGCAGCGCGCCACGACTGTCGTGTAAACGCGCATCTGGGGGTCGGCTCGATAGCGCACCGGCAGCAGCACTTCGCCATTCGGCAGGTCCCAGCGTTGATTGCAGCCCGCATTTGGCTCGATGATCGGATGGCCCGCGTGATCCTTCTCCGGCATGGCCATGATCTTCATTTCCGTCCACTGGTTCGTGTCCGGCGAATACACGCAGTAGGCCACGCGTTCCTGTGAGCGGTCGTCCTTGGCTGCGGTGTCCTTCGCTTTGGCAAGAAAGCCAAAGCACTTGCCGGTTACGAGCAACTTGCCGGACATTGCGTGCCACTGCGGGCAGATGTCGCCCATGACGCGCTCGATGCCGTCAGGAAAACGCTTTCGATTGAGCGCATCGATGCGCTTCGGCGTGCTCCAGGTTTTGGCACCGTCGGTCGTCTCGGTGATGTAGATATCGCGATAGCCGTGCGAACCGCGCTTCTCGATCTCCTGTGTGGTGACGATCACGCGCTCACCCGGCAGCACCGTCGGCCGCGATTGCGACCAATGATACGGGCCCGAACTGGTGAGCACCGTGCTGTTCTCGACGCGGAAATCAGCGGCACACAGAGAAGATGTGACGAGCAAGGCAAAGAAGAGGGTCGGCTTCATGTCAGTCATTGACGGTAGAATGACGCGTGAGCACCTGCGATGTTGCTGGTCAAGCCACGTGACCAACGCCACTCACCCTGTTTTGCCCTCAATGCAAAAGCAGCATCGAGCAAGCCATTCGTTAGTTCCCACCTAATGTCGGATCGCCCATTCAGCCAAGGTCGCGATATTCGACCCATATGGGCACGTTTGGATGCGAACGTCTTAGCTTGTTGCTCGAATGATCATCCTCAATTCCAATTCCCTCCCATCTTCCCTCTCCTTGGCAGCCGCGGTCCTCTTCGCGTGGTCGTCGCTTGCAGCGGCGGAAAGCGCGTCAGTGGGCAACGAGTTCATCCAGCGAGAGGTTTCGTGGGTTGGCGGCAGGCTCAGCACCATCAGCATCGCCAATCGCGCTGGTCAAAGCGAGGTGCGTGCCGGAGGAGGGGACGAGTTTGCCATCACGATGCGCACCGAAGGATCGACAACGGAGCACAGGCTGACGGCGTCGGATTTCACCGTGAGCGGAAGCCTGCCCGGACGGGAGGACTCGTCGGTGGATGTGCGACTGGCTGGCCATGGCGCGCCCTTGGATGTCGTGGTGCGCTACTCCGCAAAGCCCGGCGAGCCCTGGATTCGCAAGCAGCTCATCGTCACTGCGCGCGAGCCATTGCAAATCACCAAAGCTGAAGTCGAGCACCTCGGCGTGGCCGATGGCTACGCTCCCTACCAAGCCGACCAATTCACCGCGCGTGGTGCCGCGCAATGGCGGCCGCCGCTGGGCCAGCCGGTTTACACGCGGACGAGCGGGACGTGGTGGGGCATCGAGTTCCCCGCGGCGCGCAACGAGGTGAAGGACGGCACGCTGATTTGCGGCTACCTCACCCGCGTGGAGCTCAAGCCAGGCGAGACGTGGAAGAGTCATCCATCGATGGTCGGCGTCTCAGACAGCCCGACCTTCATCAAAGATGCCTTCCTCGACTACATCGACGCCACTCGAGCGCGTCCACTGCGGCTGCAAACGCAATACAACTGCTGGTTTGACTACGGGAAGGCGGTGGACACGGCGAAGTTCACCGCGAGCGTGCGAAAGCTGAACGAGGAGCTGGTGACGAGTCGCGAAATGCCGCCTCTACGCGCCTACGTGATCGATGATGGCTGGCAGGACACGACCAAGGACTGGTCGAAGACCGGTGTGTGGCCGGTGAATGCGAAATTTGAAAACAACTTTGCCCAGGCCCGAGAGGAGGTGGCGCGGGCGAAAAGCGCCCTGGGCTTGTGGCTGAGCCCCGGCTGCGTCTTTGGTGGCCAGCCTGCGATCCCCAAGATGCGCGAGGCGGGCTGGCGGACGCTCGACCCATGGATGTCGATGACAGGAGACGCCTACATGGACGCTCTCGAAAAACGAATGGTCGAGCTGGCTGCGAGCGGAGTCGCCTACTTCAAACTCGATGGCGTTTTCGGTCATCTCAACACCCGCAACTTTGACGTCGAAGGCTTCAAAGGCAGCGAGGCGGAGCTGAACGACGCCCGATACGATGAGGCGAAGGAACGCTACCTTTCACTCGGCTCGGAGCGGCTGATGAAGATCTTCAAGCGAATGGGAGCGGCCAATCCGAATGTCTACATCGTGATCTCCAACGGTGCCTTCCTCAGTCCGTGGTGGCTGCAGCATGTCGATGCTGTGTGGATGATCAATGCCGGAGACGCCGCCAAAGGCGCGGACCGCACCGGTGAGCTGGTCTATCGCGATGCCGCCTACTTCAAGCTCGCGTCCACCACCGGCGACAACACGCAATTCCCCCTGAACTCGCTCTTCAATCATGAACCGAAGAAGACGACGACCGGCGAGGACGCGGAGGTTTTTCGCCGCTATCTGCTCATGAGCCTTTCCCGTGGCACGGGTCTCGTGGAGCTGTACCTCAAGACCTTCGAGCTGAGCGAAAGCGACTGGGACGTGCTGGCCGATGGCATGAAGTGGGTGCACCGCGTGTTTCCGGCCTTCAAGCGTGCGCGGATGATCGGCGGCGACCCGAAACACGGGGAAGTCTATGGCTACACCGGCTGGAACGAAGCCGCAGGCTATCTCTCATTGCACAATCCATCGGACGAGACGCGTGAATTTCCTATCGTGCTCGACCGGACGCTGGGCCTGCCGAAGTCCGCCGTGAGCGGAGGCAGATCCTATGTTGTCTCGACACCATTCGCCGCAGATGCTGGCTCATTGCCGAAGACGGCAACGGCGGGGCAGACGCTCATGATTACGCTGCCACCACGCGCGATCCGCATCATGGAGTACACCAACTCCGCTCCCGGCAAGACGCAGTGAGAGGCGCGCCTACCACTCCCCTTCTCGCTGAAACTTGGCTTTAGCATTCTTGCCGAACTGCGCGCCAGCTTCGGCGAGGTTGGCGAGAACCTGCTCGCTGCTTAGTCCGGCGCTGCCGCGTGCGGCAGGGATGACGGTCTGGCATTCGTTGGCGTCCATGAAACGCGAAGCTTCGAGGATGTTGGACTGCTCCTCGGGTGCGATGACGAGGAAGCCGTGCTTGTCAGCGTGAATGAGGTCACCTGAGGCGATCTTGCGGCCAAAGACCTCCACTTCGCAGTTCCAGCGGACGGGATGCACATGGGCATGACCGACGCAAAGGCGACGTGCGAGAGCCTTGAAGCCCGCGTTGGTCATTTCATCGACATCGCGGATCGCGCCATCGACGATGGTGCCGACGCAGCCGAGGGCACGGTGCATGTTGCTGTTCACCTCACCCCAGAAGGAGCCAATGGTGCGAGGTTTGTCGAGATCCTGCAAGCAGACGATCTTCGGGCCGGGAATGCTGGCGACGTAGCGGCGGTATTCGTTCCAGCCGTCGGGATTTGCCTCACGATGCGCTTTGTTGCTCGGCTCGATGACCACGGTGACGGCGTAACCAACCATCGGCCCCATCTGCGGCATGAAGTCGCGGGTCTCTTCGAGATTGAAGGCATCAGCGGCGGGATCGCGCTTCGTGATCTGCTCCCAGCCATTGTAGATGGTGGGCGTGTTCCAGCGCTTGAGTTGAAGGAGGTCGGAGTGGGGAAGCATAATGGGAATGACGAATGAGCAGCGATGAAACGTTTTCGGCATCTCATTTCTCCGTGGTCAAACGGGCTGACCACGGCCAGAATGCTGGCCAATCGCATGCATGCCATCCCAGCCAGGCCTTCCCTTATCACCCATAGCGCAGACTTTCTGCGTGAGGCCCTCATGCGCGGTGACTGGGCAGGACAACTGCCCTCGGAGCGCACGCTTTGTGCCCGTTTGCGCATCAGCCGACCCACGTTGCGGGCTGTGCTGGCTCAACTGGAACGTGAAGGCGTGATCAGCGCCGTGGAGAACAAACGACGCCAGATTCTCGCCATGCCTATGAGCGGTCGTGGTGCCGTCTCATCGCGCGTCGTCGCTCTTCTCACTCCGGTGCCGCAGCAGGCCATGCCACCTTTTGTGTTATTCTGGGTGGATACACTGCGCGAACTGCTGGCAGAAGCCGGTTATCAACTCGAGGTGCATGCCAGTCCGCACTGCTATACAACGAAACCATCCGGAGGATTGAAGAAGCTCACGCAACGGGTGCAGGCGGCGGCATGGGTGCTGTTTCGTTCGACATCGACGATGCAACGCTGGTTCGCGGAGCATGCGTCGGCGGCCGTCGTCGCCGGATCCTGTGCGGAAGACGTGGAACTGCCATCGGTGGACATCGACTACCGGGCGACCTGCCGCCATGCGACCATCATGCTGAGACAGAAAGGACACCGACGGATCGCGCTGCTGCTGCCGGATTCGACGCATGGCGGCGACATGGAGAGCGAACATGGTTTCCGCGAGGCTCTGCGCAGCAACGATGACGACGGCAGCGTTGTCATCCGACATCACGAAAAGGCGGAGCAGGTCGTGGAGCAGTTGGAGTCCCTGCTGCGACGCAAACCGGCGCCGACGGCGTTTCTGGTGGCGCGCTCGAGCCACGCGCTCACGGTGATCACGCATCTCCTGCGCAGCGGCCACCGGCTGCCACGCGACTTTGCCATCGTGTCCCGCGATGACGATGCGTTCCTCGAACATGTGGTGCCACGCGTCACGCGCTACTCCGCTGATGCGGCCAAGTTTGCGAAGCGGTTGTCCCGTCTGGTGATGGAACTGGTGCAAACAGGACACACCAGCACGAATCCTGTCCGCCTGATGCCGGATCTGCGACGCGGTGAAACGGTGTGACCTGCTAAACGCCGAATGCCTCGATGAAGCACACTTCGAGCGCGAGACCTTCGTTGACGTTGGTATGCAGGTGGCTTTCGAGCTGGCGCAGAACGCGGATGCGTTTGGCCACATCACCCGATTCCCATTTCGCAGCGAGGGCGGCGGTGGCCTCCTGAAACTTTGGCAAGTCGAGATGCTCCGCTCCCGCCTGCTGACGTGCGACATCGCCCATCCATGAGAGGAGCAACTCCATCAGAGAGGTGCGCTGCTGGATGTAGTCGGCCTCGATCTGGGCCTCAACCTGTTCTTCGCGCTGCTTAAGCCATGCACCATCCGTCGTCTTGGCGTAGTGGTCCTGCTCGCGTTCGAAGTCGGCTTCCTGCTCCTTTTTGATCGAGTCGTGAAGATCTTCGAGAATCGCCTCAAAGTCTTTCTTCAGCGAGAGCGCCGCGGAGATGCTGCCGTTGTGCCGGGAGGACATCTGCTTGAGCACATAGAGCAGCTTGCCCTCGTGCTCGGTGAAGATGCGCACACCGTCGGGAGCCATAAGCGCAATTTCGAGAACACGTGACTGAATGGTCGGCAGCAGTTGCTCTGGCTGCGAGGTCAGCAGCAACAGCAGCGTGTTGGGCGGCGGCTCTTCGAGAGTTTTGAGAAAGGCGTTCTGCGCCTGGGGATTCATGCGCTCGGCATCGACGATGACGGCGAGCTTCCAGCCGTTCGGCGCGGCGGTGCGATGAATCATCTTTTCGAGGAAGCGAACGGTCCCCGGATCATCGCCGTCGTCGCCAATCGTAATACGACGCGACTTGCTCTGCGGCCGAAGGACGATGGCCCCCTGTCCTTCCCACGCCTCCAGCGTTCCCATCTTCGTTCCAACGATGAGATCGAGCATCCGGGCCGCGAAGGCCTCATGCTGCGCCTCCTTGGGGCCGGTGATCAGGTAGGCATGACCGAGACGACCGTTGTCTCGGGCACGGGCGATAAGCTCAAGAGCATGGTCGCTTTTAAACGGCATCGGTCTGCGCGGTGATGAGCTTCCAGATGAATTCGTGCACAGCCTCCGGCGATGCAGAGGCATCGACGACCTGCACACGATGCGGTTCCGCACGTGCGACTTCGAGGTAGCCTTGGCGGACTTTTTCGAAGAACTCCGGCGGCTGGCTTTCCATGCGATCGAGTTCGCGACCGGTGGCGTGGATGCGCTGCCAAGCGGCCTTCGTGTCGAGATCGAGGAGGATTGTGAGCTGCGGCAACATTCCGCCGATGGCAAAGCGGTTGATCGCGTTCACGCTTTCGAGCGGAAGACCTCGGGCGTGGCCTTGATAAACCGTCGTGGAATCAAGGAAGCGGTCGAGGATGACGAAGACCCCGGCTTCCAACAGCGGGCGGATTTTTTCGCGGACGATCTGAGCTCTGCTGGCGGCGAAGAGAAGCAGTTCGGCCTCGGGGGTCATCGACGCGCCCTCCTTGGCATGCTGGAGGAGGTGGCGAATACTTTCGCCGACCTCTGTGCCGCCCGGTTCGCGCAGGACTTCAACTTTGCGGCCGGAATTTTCGAGCCGCTCGCGCAGGAGACGAATCTGCGTGGATTTGCCGCAGCCTTCGGAGCCTTCGAACGAAAGAAGAAATCCTGCGCTCATGAGATCACTCCCACTCAATGCTGGCAGGCGGCTTGGTGCTGATATCGTAGAGCACGCGATTCACCCCTTTGACGCTGTTAAGAATCTTGTTGGAGGTGCTGCTGAGCACTTCATAGGGCAGCCGGACCCATTCGGCGGTCATCGCGTCCTCGCTGATAACGGCGCGCAATGAGATGGCCTGCTCGTAGCTGCGTTCGTCGCCTTTGACACCGACGGTTTTGACAGGAAGCAGCGCAGCGTAGGCCTGCCAGGTCTGCTCGTACCAACCACTGCGACGAAGCTCGCCGATGAAGATGGCATCTGCCTGCTGGGTGATGGCGACGCGCTCGGCTGTGATCTCACCGGGAATGCGCACGGCGAGGCCGGGCCCAGGGAACGGATGACGCCAGAGGGCCTGATGCGGAATACCGAGGCTGGCACCGAGGGCACGGACCTCGTCTTTGAAAAGTTCGGCGAGCGGTTCGAGCACCTTGCCCTGCTCCTTGAGCTCCATGATGCGATCGACACGATTGTGGTGCGTCTTGATCTTGCTGGCGATGGATCCGCTGGTGGCGCTTTCGATCACGTCGGGGTAGAGCGTGCCTTGGGCGAGCAATTCGACATTGTCAGCGACCTTCCAGAACTCTTCGACGAACAGCGTTCCAATGATGCGACGCTTTTGTTCGGGATCGGTGACGCCCTTCAGCGCGCCGAGGAAAATCTCACTGGCGTCGATCTGCTCGATGGGGACGCCGACCTTGCCGAAGAGTTCCTTCACCTCGGCGGCCTCGTTGAGGCGCATCATGCCGGTGTCGATGAAAATACAACGGACTTTGACGCCAGCCCTCGCGAGCAGCACGGCGAGCACGGTGCTGTCCACGCCGCCGGAGACACCGCAGATGACCTCGCGGTTGCCGACCTCGGCCTTGATGCGATCCAGCATCTGCGCCTTGAAGGCTTCGATGTCGAATTTCGCCAGTGTGGCGCCGCTCTTCGTGAGGAAGTTTTTCAGGATGGCCGTGCCTTCATGCGAGTGCGTGACTTCCGGATGAAACTGGATGCCCCAGCAACGATCGGACCACTTCAACGCAACGGGAACCGCGTCCTCGTTGGTCGCGATCACCTTGGTCGTGGTGGCGAGATCCGCGCAGGTGTCGCTGTGGCTCATCCAGACCTGGGATTCGTGCGAGATGCCGCTGAAGAGATCCTCATGGTCGGTGACAACCAGCTTCGCGGGGCCGTACTCGCGCGTGACACCGGGTTTGACGCTGCCGCCGTGCTTGATGTTGAGAAGCTGCATGCCGTAGCACACACCGAGCACAGGCACGCCAAAGGACATGAGCTTGGCGTAGTCGATGTCAGGTGCGTCAACATCCGAGGTGCTGCGCGGCCCGCCGGAGAGAATGATGGCACCGGGAGACTGCAGATTCGCGAGTTCGGCCGGCGGATAGAGATGCGAGACGAATCCGAGCTCGCGGACGCGACGGACGATGAGCTGGCTGTATTGGGAACCGTAATCGAGTACGGCGACTTCTTGAGGGGTCATGGAAGGAAATGACGAATGCGAAATGACGAACGACGCCGGAATCAATGAGGCTCGTAATTGACCGGCTCCTCAGTGATGACGACGTCGTGAGGATGGCTTTCTTTGAGGCCGCCGGCCGTGATGCGAACGAAACGAGCCTTGGTGCGGAGTTCCTCAAGGGTGTTGGCACCAACGTAACCCATGCCGGAACGAAGACCGCCAATGAGCTGGAAGACGACGTCCGCAAGCGGTCCCTTGTAAGGCACACGCGCTTCGACGCCTTCGGGCACCAGTTTGCCAGAGGAGTTCTGACCATAACGGTCGCCCGCACCCTTGCGCATGGCCTTGAGGCTGCCCATGCCACGGTATTCCTTGAAGGTGCGCCCCTGCCATTTGACCATATTGCCCGGACTCTCGGCGGTACCGGCGAGCAACGAGCCGAGCATGACGAAATCAGCTCCTGCAGCGAGTGCCTTGACGATATCTCCAGAGTAGCGGATTCCACCATCGGCGATGACGGTGACCCCGGCCGCTCGACAAACCTCAGCGACTTCCTGCACCGCTGTGAACTGCGGCATGCCGACACCGGAAATGATTCGCGTGGTGCAGATGGAACCGGGGCCAACACCGACTTTGATTGCTGAAGCTCCCGCCTTGACCAAGTCACGTGCACCATCGGCGGTGACGACGTTGCCGGCGACGATGGGGATGCTGGAGCCGAGGTTCTCGCGCAAGCGGGCAATGACCTGCATCACACGACTGGTGTGCCCGGTGGCGGCGTCGATGAAGACGGCATCCGCTCCCGCAGCCTGCATGGCGAGACCACGATCCACGCAGTCTTCACCCACACCGACAGCGGCCCCAATCCGGAGCTGACCGTTGGCGTCTTTGGCGGCATTGGTGAACATCTGGCGCTTCACGATGTCCTGCTTGGTGATCAAGCCAGCCAGCTGACCGTTGGTGTCCACCAGCGGAAGCTTTTCAATGCGGTGCGTGTAGAGAATCTTGAGTGCGTCCTCGAAACTGGTCTGCGGTGTGCCGGTGGAGAGCCTTTCCCGTGGCGTCATGATGGCCGAGACCGGAGTGGATTCGTCTTCGATGTACCACATGTCACGGCTGGTGACCATGCCTGCGAGTTTGCCCTGCGCGTCCACCACAGGGAAACCGCTGACGCCCTTTTCGTGCATGAGCCGCTGCACTTCGCCGAGACGTGTTTCAGGCGACACACAGTGTGGCTGCTGAATGACGGTGTTCTCCGAACGCTTCACACGGGCCACATGCTCCGCCTGCTGGTCGATGGGGCAGTTGCGGTGAATGACGCCGAGACCGCCTTCGCGAGCAAGGGCGATGGCGAGTTCGGACTCCGTCACGGTGTCCATGGCCGAGGATAGAATCGGCACATTCAGGCCAATGGAGGCCAGTTTGGTGGAAACATTGACGTCGCCAGGCAACACCTGACTCAGTCCGGGAAGGACAAGAACGTCGTCGAAACTTAATGCGAGAGAAGGCAGATCACCCATGCGCCATTCAAGCGGCGATCAGGCGGCTGTCATGCGGAAATTTGGCGATTGTGAAAACCCGACCGGCCCCTGCAAGCAAGGAATTAAAATCCCGGCTTGTAGCTCCGCGCCTTGCCCGTAAAAGGGTCGATCTGAATGGTGTAGAAATTCTTGGGGAGATTCTCGACTTTGACGGCCTGACCACTCTCTGTGGTGACGGTCAGAAAGCTTTGCGGTAGAGTGCTGAAGCTGAGGGTCGCCAGGCCGCCCGTGGTGGTGCCTACAGAGCGACAGGATCCGTCGGGCATGAAGCGAAGCGCATTGTAACGAGCACCGTTCACCCCCGAATAACCGTTGCTGGTCCCATCACGTTCATCCTCGAAATCCTGCCCTCCGCTCGAAAGAATGGGGGACAAGCTTACATCAGGCACCACAATCACGCTATCCGGCAGACGAGCCAGGTTGTTCACCGGAACAAGCTTCTCCTCAACGGTTCCATCCGCTTTGAAATTCTCGGTGACCTTGAACGACTGGTAGGAATGAAAATTCTTCTCCGTTTCCATCCCCTCAGCAAACTTGAAAAAGCGCATTTCGACCGGGAGGTTTTGCGCAAAGGCGATTTGCTGAGCCTCTGAAATCGCCCCCATCAGCGAATCACCTGCGGACGCCAGCTTGGATGCCTGCATGGTGCGCATCAAGGCGGGGGTCGAGAAGGCCAGAAGCAGCACGATGATGGTGATCACGACCAGCATCTCGATCAATGTAAACGCGGAAGCACGCACCTGACGGCGGTGAGACAAAGCGAGTGGATTCATGGTGGAGAGGTGTGCGAGGTTTCGAAACGCAGCTTAGAGGCTCCAGCGCGACTGCTTCAGGGAAATCGTCGTGGTGAAGATACGGTAGTTCAGTTTGTTGGCAACCAGCGCCCCCTCCAGCCCTCCCAGTTTGTCGTCATTGTCCCCCCTGAGGTCGGCCTGAAATTTGCTGGCAGTTGTAAACAAACCGGCAACCTGACTGAGGAGAGCCTCGCGCATCTCGTTGTTTTCCTCACGCGCGAGATACTCACCACTTGCCTGGTCCAATGCGATCATGGTGACCTTGAGCTGCGGCGGCAGCAGGTGCTGGGTCCCCTGCGGATTGGAGGTTGAGGCCGAGCTCCCTGGCTGCGAAGTCAGGGTCGAGTCCCAGATATAGTTGGGTGCGATCGCATAGAGCGGTGTCGTGCTTCCGCCGCTTGTCTTGAGCTGCTTTTCATTCTGCGGAGAGATGATGAGGGCCAGAATGTTCTCCGCGACGGGACGGGTGAACGCACGGCTCTGTGCCGTTTCATTGGAAGAGATGATGTTGTTGGAGCTGAACACCTCGGTGTTGTACCATTTCTTCCCATTGTTGGTGCCGGTGGTGTTGTCCACGAGCGGACGATTGACCTCGGCATAGATTTTGTTCATCTCAGCCGTGGGACTGAACTCCATGAGCCGCAAACGTGAGCGCAGCGGCACGGTGTTCAAACTATCCAAAAACGCGGGACGGAAGGAGGCGTCCGTGCCCCATTCCACAAAATATCCACGACCGCACATGAGATTGACCAAGTTCTCCGTGCTCGCTTCAGTCGTGGAAGTGGCCGAAACCGTCACGAGTTTGGTGACACCCAGCGGCGCCTGGAAAAACACCGCATGGCCTGGATAATTTGATTTATTGGACGCCGCCTGGGTGAGCACCGTCGGCGTAGGACCGCAGATGAACTGCAGTTCGGACTGCCTGACATAGCTTTTTGCCTTGGAGCGACTCTGCCCGATCGAATCCGAACTCAGCACGTCGAAATCGTTCATCCAGTAAGTGTTCAACGTGGCCTGCGTGAGAGTGCGGGTTACCACATCAAAGGAGGTGCGGGCCTCACGAAACTGGGAAACACGCGAATTGGAGCGCACCCAAGTGCGCTGAACGATCCCGATGACCTGGGTCACCACCAGCATGAGGATGACGAGGAAGGTCATGGAAACCAACAGCTCGATGAGCGTGAAGGCAGAAGCCCTACGGCTGTTGAGCCGGTGCGGCAAACGTGAAGCAAATGGCAGACACATGACGGTCAGGGGGTTGCGGAGCGCGACTTGGAAACCAGGTGATGAAAACTGGAGTACGAGAAGTTCTTTGCGCTCGGAGTGAATTCATAGGTGGCGTTGGGTGTGGTGGCCAGATTGACCACCACCCTCTTGAGGAAACGCTGCTGGTCGTTGGCGGACGAGAGACTGGTGGTCTGGGAAAAGTCCATCTGCGCCACGATTGAGATGCGGTCCGAAGCCGAGGTCACCTCCACCCCCTGGTCATCAAAGAAACGACGCTCGTTGTTCCCCGTGGGCAGAGTGTCCCAAGAGGCGTTGTCGATGTCCCGCACGATCTGCTCCAAGACATTGCTGTACAACGTCAACTGAGCCGTCTTCCTTGAGATCTCGAGCCCTTGGGGCAGCAGGCCGAGAAAGGTGATGATGGCCAGGGCCGCAATGGCCACGGCCAATGTGACCTCCACCAGAGAGAACCCGGGGGCGGAAGCAGGGGGGGAGGATTTCATGCCGGTATTCATGGAGGTTACGGACTGAAGCGCTTGGTTTCGAGGGCACGGAAGCGGTAGAACGACTCCAGCGGCGTCTCACTCAGCGGGGAGCCGGACAGGGCGTAATCAGGGATGCTGGCCGTATCGTTGGGGTCGATATACCGCTCAATCAGGGTGGAACCCCGATACTCGCTGAGCACAGCATCCTTGGCAGGATCGAACTTCGTTGGTGAAGTGGACCGGGCCTTGCGCAGCACCTGGGCGCGCACATGGACGCGGAAGGTGTTGCTGCGGGTCGTGAGCCGGCTGTAGAGATTTGAATAGGGGCGCTCGCGGACGTTGTCCCCCGTAACGCGATGCTTTTCCCAGAAGCTGGCCATCTGGGTCTTACGAGTGGCCGGACTGGTCATGGGTTTCGTGGGGTTGACGGTCAGCGTACCGGTCCGGGATTCAGGGATCAGATAAAGTTCGCATATCTGACCCGGAGTGCGGAAAAGACCACGGGAGTTGACGTTGACCCCGCTGTTGCTGGCAAACCTCTCATCGAACTGACGGAGCGTTTCCTCCACATCGATGGGCCTGTGCCAGTAGATGCCATCGTCCTTCTCATTCAGGAAGTTGTCCCAGACCGAACCGCCGTTGGTAGGCTTGAACGCCTTGGCCTTGGTGACGTGCTGAAGCGGGACGGCGGTGATGAACTCCCCTTTCATCACGGCATGCATGCCGGTGGCACGGGTGATGTGGGTGAAGGGCATGATCTGATAGTTCATGTTCACACGGCCAGCCACGGAGAGGGGCTCGCTGATCGCGTAGGGCTCCACGACCGGCATGAAAAACATGTCCAGCAGGAGGTGATCTTTGGGATTGTACTCGCCTGGGTGCTTGGACTTGCTGTTGGTCACCGAGGGATAGTCTGTGTGCGGCCGGAACAGCAGCGTCTGCCAGGGCTTGTAGTCGGTGGTGGCAGGAGAGGCGGAGGCGGGGATATTGCCCCCCTTCCAGACCTGCGTCGGCATGGAGCCAAAGAGCACCGGCGAACTGATCAGGCGATTCGGCGTCATGTACACGCCGCTGCGCCAGTCATCTGTGTTTCTCCAAGTATTGTAGAAGTAACCGGACCGGTAGTATTTCGTCGTACTGAAGCGAGTATCGTAGCCGGCATAGTAGTTGCCTTCATCCGGCTTGTTGATGTAGGGGCCCTCACGGGCATTCGAGAGACCGGTGTCGAAATCTCCAAAGCTTTGTGCGGCCTTGGCCCAGTTGGTATCCCCCGGCAGGTCGGGTTGTCTGAAGTTGTAGCTGCCGGAAGTGGGCTGGATGGTGTTGTTGTTGGCGTCCACATTGTAAAGCGCTCCCTGCACCAGCTGAAGACTCGTGTTCGCGGTGCCAAAATTACCCGTGGTCGTCGGTGGCACAGCGAGCCGCTGCCCAGGCACGGTGTGTCCGTCGTAATTCGTGAAGCTGTGGATTTGCCGCAGGCTGGTGCTGCCGGTGGTCCATCCGGGGTGCGGATTCCAGTAAGTGGTGGGCGCATTATTGGGCGCGACCGCGACGATCCGGTAGTCCCCCATGGTGGGCACGAATGTGCGGGTCACATCACTCACTGCATCTGGAATGATCCCGAAAGGTTGCTCAGCGGCGCCCAACGGCTCTTGGAATGCCGCGGCGGTGGTGTCCAACCGGCCCTTCAGCGCCTGACTGAGTCGGGATTGCGGACCGTTGGCGTCCACTGGATTCGGGCCAAAAAGATAGAGTCCGCCATCAGGATAATTCGGGTTCACGGCACCGACCATCTGTCCAATGCAGCCGCGGTTGTTGTACACCCAATAATGCGGCCCTTGGCGCGAACGGGTATAGGTCTTCCGGCCAAATTTGTCCTCGGAAATATTCAAGTAGGGGTAGACTCCACTTCCAGGATTGTCGTAGGCGCCCACGAGCCCCGGGGTAGGAACCGAAGTCGTGGAGGCGGTGGACAAGTTGACATAGAAGGTCTGAACGGGAGTGTCCTTCACACTCTCCCAGAAGTGGGTGTCGTAGAGGTCGATCTTCAGCGGCCCCGAGGGGAAGGTCACCTTCATGTTCTGGGCGCGGTCCACTGTGAAAAACTTGCTCGTCAGCCCGAAGGTGTTCAGCGTGTTGTGTCCTGAGGGGTTGTTGCTGCTGTACCCCGTGTCGTCAAGGAGCAGCCCCTCACCGCGGCCGTGCCTGCCACCGGCAAATCCAGCAGGACCTGAGTGCCCGCCCACGGAGTGGACGTTACCAACCTCGAAGATATTTCCATCGGACTTGAGGATCACATCGCCCGAGGTTTCAAACAGGCGCTCTCCTCCCAGCATAATGTTGCTGATGTAGGCTCCGTTCAGGCGGATGGTCCACTCGGGGAAAAACTTCGTCCAGCCCAAGCTGGGGCAGAAAGCCTCCATGAGAAAGATGGCCTGAACTCGTTTTTGTGATGTTGTAAGCGGGGTGTCCTGCTTCAAAGTCATGTTCCAGTTGGCGGGGTCGTAACCCGGATGCTTGGACGGGTGCCACTCCGGGTGAGTTGAATCGACCACATCGCCATATCTACCCGGGGTGGGATAGGGGGGGAAGTTGGAGTACCAGCGTGCGGACTTGTCCCCATTCTGCGAGGTGTAGATGGGCGGCGGGGTCATTCCAGGATAAGCGACCACCCAGTTGGATTCCTGTCCTTGGCCAATGTTGCCGCTGATGATATCAAAGGAGGGGTCCACCCGAGGAGCGGAGCCACCCCCGCTCTTGACTTTGCCCGGACCAAACTCCAGGGCGAATTGGTCGTTCAAGCCATCCGCCGTGCAGATGAACTGGAGCCCGACCTCTGACAAGGTAAAGCTGCGGCCAAAACCACGGTAGGTGTTGCCATTTTTGGCAGTCCAGACAGCCGGAGTCACCTGGCCATGCCCCGGCATGACCCCCGCATTGTCACTGATGTCCCTGTTGTTTTGATTGCCTTGGATGGCACGGGCGGGCGGCGTGAGGCGTGGTTCGGTGTAAGTATAGAACTGCTTACGGACACCATCGCGGAGAACGTAACGCTGCGTGCCGCCATAGGCGTTGCCATTGGCCACATTGTAGCCGGCACGGCCATCATTGCCGCGGGCCAGAACACCATCATACAGGTTGGTGCAGCGAATGTAGTCAAAGAACTGAATGGCCAGCTGGTTAACGTTGTCGCTGCCATACTTGGCACTGAAGTTCGTGGAATTTCCGCCTGTCGAGTCCAGCTTTGGCCAGGTGAGTTCCGACATCTGGGTAGCCAGATATTCGAGGAGCCTGCTGTTTCGCTTCAGGCCGCCGTGCGGATCCTCCAAGCGCAGGCTGGAATCGCTGCTGGTTCCCTGACCATTAACATCGTGAGTAGGATGATGGGCCTGGGAGCGACGGAAGATGTAGCTCTTCGCCACGGACGTGCTGCTGCCGGTGGAACCACGCATGGAGGAACACAGCGCGATAATGTTGTCAAAAGTCGTGCGACGGGGATTGTTGGGACTTTCATCAGCATCCACCGGCCACATGCAGACACGCGGCAGACCGAACATGGTGAACTCCGGCGCCCGACTGTGGGCGGTGAGGAAGAAACGGGAACGTTCGAGAGTCTGGCGGCTGAACAGGTCGCGGTTCGCCATCCCCGGCATCGGATATCTGGCGGGCGCACGGCCATTCTGCTGGGAGAAATCACGATCTTTGAAAATCATTTCATCAACGCTGGCATAAAGCCGTTCCGTGCGAACAGCGCTCGCGTCGACCAGGGTCGAGACGTTGCTTTCGCCGTAGCTGCTGGAAAAATCATCCAAGACAAACGGCAGCGTACCGGCGCGCGAACCGCCACGGGCGAGTTTCGGGGCCATGTCGTAAATGTACTCTTTGATGTCCAGGACATCAGACTGGCTCATTTTCGAAACGGTACTGAACGGATCCAGATCAATGTTGGGAGCCAGCACCGCGCTCAAAGCGACCGTGGCAGGATGGCCAGGATAACGCTGATACTCGCCACTGGCGGCAGGGTAATGCGCCCAATGACGGTCCCGATCATGGTAGTAGAAGGGAGTCCCCATGTACGTGGGCTCCGAAGCGGTGTTGATATTGACTTTGCAAGACTCGTCGTCCGTCCAGAAGGCGATGCGGCCAACGATGGGATTGTCCACCGAGGGAATCGCACCCCCGGCTCCCTGGAAGGTGTTGTTGGCGTCCAAAGTGCCAGTCGATCCATCCTGCAACAGATACATCCACTCCACCGGCATGGGCAGGCGCAATCTCGCAGGATTTCCAGCGGCCTCCGACGGCAGCACCACATCGCTGGCATAGCTGACACCACCCTCTGTCTTCTCGCTATACGAGAAACCTTCCACCTGATCACCTTGGGAGGTTTGTGATCCCTGATAATTCCAGTTCGCACGCGGATCAATGACGGGGAAATAAACGGCCGCAGTGCCAGACTGCAGCCCCATGCGCACCACCGGTTCATTGAGGTCAACATAACGCGCCGGGTAGTTCTTCCAGTCCGTGGGAGCCTGATCTTCTGTCAGAAGAGCCGCCTCGCCAGCTGCTCCCGACCCGTTCGCCTTCATCTTCGAGCTGGAAAACAATTTGTAGGCCGTGCGGAAGGTGCCGTCGGCGTTGTAAACACGCACCATGCCTGGCTGGGTGGCGTGAAACGCTTTTGCAGCGGCGGTATACTCCTTTGGATTCCCAACGGGATCGTAGTGTCCGTTTTGGATCTGCGCCTGAACGATGGCGACTGCCTCATCCCCCAACTGCTTGGCGGAACGGCCAGAAACAAAGCTGGTGGTGGATTTGTATTCCGACTGGGTAATCGAGAAAATGGCCACCATCAGGATGGCCATGAGGGCCACTGTGGTAATGACCATGATGAGCGCCATGCCCTTGCGCCGCGTCTTGATGATCCGCGAGAGTTGAGTGGTATTCATAAGCTGTATGAGCTGAATTTTACTGAATTAGTACCATGCTATGAGTTTGGACACCAGAGAGCAAGAGTATTTATTATGTAATTACAAGCTCAGCTTGGTTTCCAATACAGTGATCCTTTGCCTATTTGTAACGACATAAGACGATTTACTGAATTATGACGATGCTATGACTTTAGCCACCCATTGACAAGAGTATTGATCATGTAACTACCCCATGAACGATTCACTTGGTGAGCCCATCCTCCGCGAATCACGATGAGAGGGACTAAAGGGTTCAGGCACCCCGGCTACGCCGACGGCGCCACCCCAGAACCAGGAACCCAAGAATCAGCAGCACAAACCTGCTGGGCTCAGGCACTGCCACCATGATGGTCCCTGCAGAGTACAGCTGACTGATGTCCCAGAACTTGCCCGAACCAAGATCTGGCAGATCCACAAAATCTGAGGTGTAGTTTCCGTTGAGATTGGTGAAGGTGAATGTGCCCGTGGGAGTGAGACCCGCCCAGTCAATGAGTTTCCAGGTGTCACCCACATTGAAGCTGGCCGGGGTCAAACCACTGGAGGCACCGATCCCCACACTCAAGACTGCGCCCGTGAGCGAAATCACGGAAGTGCCCGTGTTGCTGAACACCAGGCGGTCGGATTCGGTCGCGTCGGTGATGCCTGCGACGTTTTTGAACAGATCCAATTGGAGCGTGCCTGCCAGCGTGAACACACTCTGTGTCGAGGCGGTCGCGCCAGTCGATTGCAGAGCGATGTTGAGTGTCTGGGCAGAGGTGCTGCCGGGTGAACCGACCAGAAGCGAAGCGCCGGCGCTGACCGTAATGTCCTTGCCAGCATCAGGTGCAATTGTCCCTGTGCCGCCGAAGGTGGCACCCGACTGAACCAACACGTCACCCGAACCCGTGCCGGATCCGGTAGAATTGCTCACCAAGAGAGTGCCCGCAGTTACAGTGGTTCCCCCGTGGTAGGTGTTGCCCTGAGTCAACGATACCACGCCAGTTCCAGACTTGAACAACTGCAGAACGTCATCCGTGGCACCTGCTCCGCCCGAAGCCTCGCTGATGACACCAGTAAAGGCCATGCCACTTCCCGAAGAGGTGGTTGAGTTCAAATAAAGGGCTTTGGTCTCCTGCACTCCAGGGCTCGAATCCTGGAGCGTGACAGCGCCGCTGAATGTCACCGGCGTCGCAGATACGATCGAAGTGACGCCACTGCCGTTGGCATTGACATCAATTGCCTGCGAAACCGACGTCACCGCCGCAGTGGTGATCTGCAGTGTTACGTTCGGATTCGCCGTATCTTGGAGCCACTCCACAGGGTCTGAGCCCACCCCGCTCACGGAGGTGACATTCGGTGAAGCCATGAAATAAGTTCCTCCGCCGGTGACAGTGACCCGCGTGCCGTAAAGCATCTCGCCCGCAGAGTCGAAATCGGTCACACGCCCGAGGTTCATGGAGCCGTCTGCATTAAAGCCGGCCACGTAGTAGATGCCGTTGCGTTCCGGATTCTCCACCTCGTCCTTGACCAGAATGCGGGCATTGAGGTCTGCGGAGGTGAAGGTGTGCCCGGCCAAGGTCGCACTGACACTGTAGAAGGCGCCGGTGCCGGCGTTGGCAATGCCGGAAGCGATCGTACCGTCGCCGTTGCCCACGAAGACACCGCCCAGTGCATTGCGGTTGTCGGAGTTAAAGTCGATGGTGCGTTCCACACCGAGAACCGAAGCACC
The DNA here is from genome assembly GCF_020439865.1 of Prosthecobacter sp. Lineage (GTDB taxonomy): Bacteria > Verrucomicrobiota > Verrucomicrobiia > Verrucomicrobiales > Verrucomicrobiaceae > Prosthecobacter. The sequence goes on along the minus strand of NZ_JAGRPF010000006.1, from coordinate 66,246 downwards.
GTTGGTGACATAGGCAACGTTGGCAACCGCATGCGTAACGTCCCCGAGCTCGATGGTGGCAAGGTTGCCGCTGATGGCAGAAGCGCTTCCCAGCTGCACCGTGCCGCTGCGAATGACCATTCCACCGTTGCTGGCAGAGCCGGCGGTGCCTGTGCCGCTGCCAAAGGAGTTGGTGCCCGTAAGATTGACAGTGCCTCCGCCAATAAGCGTGAAGCCACCGGGCCCGGCGATCGAACCACTGTAGGTGACGGTGGTCGAGGACGGGGTGTCGAAGAACACATTGCGTTCCACTCCCCGGTTGATATTGACCTGGCCGGTGACGGCAACAGAGCTGGCGGAAGAGCGGAAGACGGAAATGCCCTCGCGGTTTACACTGCCGAACTCAAGGTTGTTTGCGAGAGAGGTGCCAAGGAACTGCAACACCAGCGCCTCGCCCGGTGAACGCGTGTCCGTGGTGGCTCCGACCTGAACAACTCCGGTGCCGAACGCCGAGTTGGTGCTTCCAACGAGGGTTCCTTCCGCCAGCGATGTGCCGCCAGTGTAGGTGTTGTTGCCGGCCAGACGAAGCGCCCCATGCCCCGCTTTGACGAGGGTTCCGCCCTCGCCTTGGAGAACCCCGGCGAACACCGCATCATCCGCCACCGTGCCTTTTCCGCTGGCAACCTCAACCATGCGTGATTTGCCGCTCAGTTCGATGCTGTTGACAAATGTGATCGTTCGGTCCGAATCCGGAGCACCGAGCAACAGAGAGTCATTGTCCAGCACAAAGCCATTCGAACCCCACGTCAACATGCCCCCGCTGATGGTCACCGAGCGGTTGAGCGTGTAGGCGGCAAAGCCGCCGCTGCCGGTCCAGTCCAATTGGCCAGCCCCCGTGCCAAGAGCACGAGTGAAGTCGCCCGAATTCAGACCCAGGACGCCACCATTCAACCGCAGGTGGCTGGCCGTCGGCAATGCGTCGGCAGAGTCAAGCCGGAGCACGCCTCCCTGAACAAAAGTGTCACCAGTGTAGGAATTCTTGCCAGAGAGCGCAGTGGTGCCATCCCCCGACTGCACAAGGTTCACGACACGGCCTGCGGTAATATTGTCTGCAATGATCGAGCCAATGCTCAGAGCCCTGAGCGGATTCCAGTTGTGGATGATGAGATCCGCGCTGGTGCCATCTGTATTGAGCAGGCCGCTGGTAAGCACCCCGCCCAGAATGGCATTGAAGTGATTCCCGGCATGGGTGGTCTGCAGGATCGCGCCACCGGCCAGAGTCAGGGTGCCGCTGTTGGTGATCACTTCAAACGAAGAGGCCACCGCCGTGATGGAAACCGCGTTGCTCAAGGTGATGGAACCATTTTCGGCGTCCACGGCGACAATGGTGGTGCCATCGGGGATGCCAGAACCGCGGATGACTTGATTCACCTCCAAACCGGTCACATTCACACCGGTGATCACATCATCATTCGCCGTGCTGTTTCCTGTAATGGTGATGCCGCCAATATTGACAACGCTGGATGCCAGGGCGTCCACATAGAACTCAGAGAAAGAATCTAGCGTCGCATTATTGCTCAATGTCACGGTGCCGGCCAGCCTATCAATAGCAGTGATGGTGGTTCCTGCGGGAAGCACCGCACTGCGGACAGCCTGGCCTACCACGAGACGAGTGACATTGATGCCCGAGATGACATTGCTGCCCAAAACGCTGATCCCGCTGGTGGAGGAGCTGCTGTTGAAGAACCGGATGGTGTTGACCGAGGCGGTCTCCGTGGTGGCACCATAGTAGGCATCCACACTGATGGCACCGTCCGTGACATGCAGGGTGGAGTCCCAAGTGGAAGGGGCGGAACGGAAGGAATGTTCCGTTCTGCCGCCGATGGCAGGGTTGTCAGAAGCGACGATGTCGAATGTGATGCCATTGTACGAGGAGAAGGCAAAATAGTTCACCCCTGGATTCAGGATGTCGATGGAAGTCTGATAGACGGCCCGGGGCATGATGACCTGCTGATCAACGTTGAACTGACCGGCAAAGGTGATGATCGCCGCCCCGCCATTGAACACCGAATTCTCCGAGAAGAGTACTGTGCCACCTTTGTTGAACTGCGCCGCCATCGGTGCGTTGGCGTCGTGAAGGTTGAGAGTGCTGTTGAGGGTGCTCGTCGCGGTGACCCGAATCACCGATGAACCTTCATTAACGACAAACTGGCCTGGCAAATTCTGCACCAAGCTGACTCTGTCAGAGCCGACGAGTTCCAAAGTTCCGCCGCCCAGCACCAATGCACCGGTGTCACTGCGGACAAACTGATTGCTGAAAGCAGGTTTGAGACGAAGCGTGCCATCTTCCACGCTGAGTACTTCGACGCCATAGCCGCCGGAACTGGTGCCAAGAAGTTCCAGTGTGCCTGCGCCGAGCTTCCGGATGGCATAGGTATCTTCGATGCTCGGAGTCAGGTAGGTGCCCCCGACGGTCAGTCTTGTGAAGGCGTTGCCCACATCCCAGATGGCGTCTTCGTTGATGGTATAACCGCGGTCAGTCCGGGCGGAGAGCCCGTTATACTGCAGAACGCCACCGTTGAAAACGAGGTTGGCGGCGATGTTGGCCGGAGCCCCGAGATTGCTCAAGCTGTTGGCAAAGACGAGCGTGCTGCCACCCGTGGCCACAGCGGGAACACTGAGAACGATCTCCGTGCCGCTGAGGATCGCCGCGATGGTCGCTCCTTCAGGAATGCCAACTCCGCTGACAGCCTCGCCAACACTCAAACCGGTGGTGGATGTGACGGTCACCGCGGTGCTGCCGTTGACCGTGGTGGCTGCGAGTGTGGCACCGATGGTTCCGCTCGGGCCAAAGGTGCGGGTGGCTGTGTTGGTGTTGGTGACCGGATTGGAAATCTCCACCAGATGATCATCCAGAATGCTCACAACAACGCTGCCGGCAACGATGCCGTCACCGCTGATCGTCTGACCGACCGTCAACCCCAAGGTACTGGCAACACGAACAAGGGCGCCGCTTGTAGTGGTTGCAGAAAGCGAGCCCGTAGTGATGCCCGAAGCACCATAAGTGAGACTCAAGGTGCCTGATCCAAGGGCGTTCTGTGAGATCGTAAACCGGGTGCCGTCAATGATCGTGGTAATGACAGAACCGGGCACGATGTTCGCGCCAGAGACGGTCTGCCCCGGAGTGAGGCCCGCTGTCGAAGCCACAGTGATGGTGGCGTTGCCATTGGTGGTGGTGGAGGAGATGGAACCGGATTGGGCAGCCACTGAACCAAAAGTCAGATCGTTGGTGGCCGTGATGACTGCACCATTGGAAACGGTGAACTGGGTGTTGCTGTTGATGGCGGTGATGGTAACCGGCGCCAGGAAGCCCGGACCGCTGACACTCTGACCAAAGGTAAGGCCGTCCGTGCTGGCCACCGAGACCGAACGTCCCAAGGACACATTCTGACTGCTCAGCCCGAGGTTGGCGGTGTTGCCGGCGATGGCGACATAATTGATGGTAAGCGTCCCGGCATTGACGGTGGTGACGCCAGTGTAGGAGTTGAGACCCGAGAGAACCAGAGAGCCCTCACCGAGCTTGTCGAGACCGTTGGATCCAGCACCGTTGGCGATGACTGCGGAAATGTTCAACAGCCCGGCACCAGTGTTGTTCTGGATGACCAACAAATTCGTGCCGCTTCCCGCTCCGGTGGCCAGCGTCCCAAGGCCGGAAATAAAGCCGCTGTGAGACGCCATGTTGGACGTGAAGAGAATGCCCCCCGACTGGATCACATTGGTGCCGCTCAGGACGACATTGTACGGCGTGTTGCTGAGCGCCGGCGTGTGATCTGCATCCGGGGAAGTGTTGTTGAAGCGGATGGTGTTTGTCGTGCGTCCGTTCTGCGTGCTGTTTCCCACGATGTCCATGTTGGCGTTGGTGGTCCAGTCACTGGCCGGCGTGGTGTTGAACGCGCCGCTCTTGGTGTAGGAGGAGGATGCCAGACCGCGGATCAGCCCGTTCTGGTTGGAGGTAACGGCACCGTTGGTGTCGTTGATGGCGCTCTTGGTGGCCCACGAAGTGCCGCCAACGATGGCCCAGCCTCCGAGAATGCCATTGCTGTTAGTCCTGTCCGTGCTCGCAATGTCATCTTCGCTAAAGTTGATGACGGCACCCGTCTGCGGGGTGATGGCGTTCATGCGCAGAATCGCGTTGCCACTGATGCGACTGATGTTGTTGACACCAGCCCCCAAGGTCACGCTGAGGACTTCTTCGATATGCTCAGGGGCAATGTAGCCAGGCGCTCCGGCCCCGCCGCCGTTAAAGACACCAACAATCCCGTTCCCTGCGAGTTCAATAGCCCCCCCAAGGCGGCTGCCGCCCAGAACCAGGACGCCTCTGTCGGAAAGCTTGCTGAGATCGCTGGTTGTGAAGTCCAGCCTGAGGGTGCCTGACTGCACGGTGTGGTTGGGCGCGACCGTGCTGGTGAGGACATTGCGCGTCGTGGGCTCCGCCTGACCACTGAGAATCAGCGTACCAGCGCCGAACTGAGTAATCGCACCGGCTCCACCAAGCGAGCCCTTGAGATTGAGCGTGGCTCCCTTGCCGACATTGATGACTGAGTTGGCGGTCACAAAGACCGAGCCGGCCCAGGAACTGTTGCCCGTGGTGGTGGCAAGCGTGCCGCCGGAAAGGAACATTTGATCGACTTGATTGTAGGCGACGTTTCTGAGATCCAACGAGGCGTTTGTGGAGCCGAGCGTATTGCTTGCATTGGTGCCGCCACCAATCACCACTCCGGCGCCCCCCTGCTCGCCAAAGGCACCATCTGCAGTGGCGGCAAGAATGCCGGCGAGCACCAAGGTCTCTCCAGAATAGCTGTTGGCCCGGCCCAGCACCCAGGTGCCATTGCCGATCTTGGTGAGTGAGGTGGCACCACCCACACCATCCCCAAGTTGCAGATTAAACTTGTTGTCGCCAAGGTTCGATCCACCCAGCGTCAGAGTGCGGGAGCCCTCGCCGATGAACGCCACGGCCGGGGACAGTCCGCTGAAGCCGATCTGCAGCGTGTCATTGGTGGACGTGCCGTCGGCGACGAGGATGCCCGCATCCTCGCCCGTTCCCAGCGTGAAGGAACGGTCTGTGAAGGCCCTGATCGGGCCGATGTAGCGCAGCCCGCCGCCATTGAGCACCAGATTGGAAGCCGCGTTGGATGCACGACCGATGCTGCTGGAGAAACCTGCGACATTAAGAGAGATCGCGTTGATCATGCCGCCGTTGATCACCGTGGGGCCGGAGTAGTTGCTGAGCGTCGAGGACAGCGTCAGCGTGCCCGTGCCGGTTTTTACCAAGGAAGTGACACCGATGAGACCCGCGCCGTCGCGAATGGTTCCGCCGAAAATGGAGGAGGCATTTTGATTGACCACCAGGGTGCCGGTGGCGGTGCCGTTGTTGGTCAGCGTGCCAGTTCCGCTCAGCAGCGAAACTTCCGTGCTGTGGTCTCTGAGATCAAACGTGCCTGAGTTGAGGGCCAACTCATACCCAGCCGGAGTGCTGAGCGCTGTGTCACTGCCCAGACGAAGGAAGCCACCGTTGATAGTAACCTTGCCCCCGAAAGTGTTGATGCCGCCGATGTTCAGCGTCCCGGTGGAAATCAGGATGTCATCCGTGATGGTGTTGTTGCCCGTGATAGTGAGGTTGGAGCCGATGACCCTGATGAGACCGATCGTATTGTCACCAGTCAGCTTCAAGGCGTTGAAGCTGTCGTAGGCCAGATTGCGCGTGGCGTTGGCAATGGCGTTTGTGGAAATCTCGAAGGTGGTGGCATCGATGATGCGGACAATTGTTGTCCCTGCAGGAATGTCATCCGCCACACCGTCGCCGTTCAGGTCGTTGCCGGTCACCACCGTGCCTACCTCCAGGCCGGCGGTAGTGGCCACTTTAACCACATTGCTTCCGCTCACAAAGGTCGAACTGACGCTTCCCGAGGTGCCGAAGAAAGCGCCCGAGGTCTCAACACCACCGGAGAGGTTGTGATTGCCAACGACCACAAGGGCGCCGGACGTACCATTTGCGGCGTTAAAGATAAGACGCCCGTTAGCCCCATTGATCGGAGCTGAACTGCCAATGGTGAGAGTCCGGTTGTTGCTGACGCTGAAGACGGCGTCGCCTGCATTGATGGTGATGCCCCGGTTCGGATCATCCAGAGCAAAGTCCGCCGTGGCCAGCAGGCGGCCGCCATTGAACGTCAACTGATCGGCCACCAGCGAATTGGGAGCCGTGCCAAGCGCCCCTTCGTGACTGATTTGCAGCGTTCCTTCATCAATGAAAGTCTTGCCAGTGTACAGGTTGTTCAGAGTCACGGTCAGGTTGCCTGTGGCACTGCCGGTTGGCGCATCGGAGAGCACGATCGTGTTGTTGACGGTGTTGATGGCGACAATGGTGGTGCCGGCCGGAATGCTCGGTCCGCTCACCGGAGCCCCCACCTGCATGTCTTTCACACCTCCGGCAGCCACATTCATGCTGACCGTCGTCTGGCCGGCAATAACGGTTCCGGAGCGGACGATGTTCGGATTGAGCACCAAGGTGCTGTTTCCAGTCTTGGTCAAAGAGACAGACTGGGTGGCAGCGACATTGTCCACCACAACACTGTTCATGTTCAGAGTGTTGGTGGGCAGTTGGAAGATCAACTCATAGGGATTGAGCGAACCTGCATGAGTGCCGGCGGTAACGCTGCCGTTGGTGATGTTCTGCGTATTGCGTGTGGCAAGAATGCCCCCGCTGTTGATGGTGAGAAGCGCGCCGGGTGTGATCGTCAACGTCGTGCTGCCCGTGGACTGGATGTTGAGCGAGTGAATGGTATTGTTAACGCTCAAGGTCTGGTTGGAGGTGGACTTGGCGTTCGATGTGGTGGTCCAGGCATTGGCCCCACTGGTATCGTAGGTGGCCAGGGCATCGATCTGACCGCCTGCACCGACGACGGCCCATTCACGCAGCAAGACACTGCTCACAACGGTGTTGCGGACCGCCCAACCGCCGATGATGCCATTGTTGTTGGTCAGCCCACTGGTAATTTTGATCGTGCCACCCGTGTCAGTCGTGCCAGAAACGCTGTCAAAGACGAGTGTGGAACCTGCCGCACGAGTGCCGAATGACGAGAAGGTCAGCACGTTGGTGGAAGCATTGTTCTTGAAGCTGCCGATGTAGCTGGAACCACCAGTCAAAGACAGGGACCCCACGGTCTCGGTGAAATTGTCCGCCCCCGAACCGGTGCCGGTGAACTGGAATCTGGCTGAGTTCAGGTTGATCACAGCACCATCATCCAGACGGTTTGTATTGTTGGCGCTGGTAGTGTTGGTCAGTTTCAGACCGACAAGGTTGGTCCCTGTGGTGGTGGCGTTGCCGGTGCCGTAAACATTGATCACCGAGTTAAAACTGGTGGCCACATTGTTTGCGGTCGCTGTAGCAGCGGCCGAGATCACGATCTGGGTTCCATTGAGGATGCTGACGATCTTGGAGCCCGATGGGATGTTGGCATTTCCGGTCAATGCCATGCCCACATACATGCCGGCCGTGCTTGCCACGGTGACCGTTGTGCTGGTGTTCACCGTGCTGGCATTGATCGGCGCGGCAAACGCCCGCAGCGATCCATTGCCCCCCGCAAGGTTGAGGTCCCCTTCCTTGATGTTGATTGCACCGCCATTGACCGTGCTCGCCGAATTGATGTTCAGCACAGCGCCGTCGATGTTGTTGTCCCCGGTTCCGATTATCGACAGGCCGCCGCCGACCTTGAGTGCCTGGTTCCAAGTTGCCGTGGTCAGCGCAGTGCGTCCGGTGATCGTGAAGGAACCAGCGGCGTCAGTGGCAGAATTGAAATTCGTGGCACCACCTTCGCTGATCGCGATACTCCCTCCGAAATTGCCTGAACGATAGGTCAGGCTCGCATTGGTCCCATTCGAGGTAGGTGCGGCGGAAATCTGGTAGGTCGTGCCGCTCAAAACCTGCACGACGTAGGCTCCAGCCGGGATATTGGCACCGCTCACCAGCATGCCCGGAACCAATCCTGCGGTGCTTGCAACGGTCACTGTGGTATTGCCAGAAGCGTAGGTCGAGTTCAGCGCCGACGAGGCAAAGTTGAGATTGAGCGTGCCGTTGCCCCCGTCGCGGAAGAAGGAACCGCTGCCAGCCACCGCCCTGGAGAAATTCCAAGTGACACCATTGTTGATGCGCATGGTGAGCGTGCCGCTGTTGGAGATGGTTCGTGGGCCCAGTTGGGCTGCGGCGGCGCTGCCGACCCCGTTGCCAAAGTTGGTGGTGCTCTGCAGCACAAGATTGGCGCCACTGTTGATCGTGGTGGTACCGCTGTAGGAAATGTTGCCGAGGGCCAGCACCTGGGTGCCGGAGCCGGCGATCACCAGATTTAGAACGCCGGAGCCGGTGTTGTTGGCACGGTCACGAAGGAAGCCGTTGAAGAAGTTCGTCGTCCCAGCCGCAGAGTTGAGAGTCAGCGTGCTGTCGGACCGCAGGTTTTCACCCTCGGTGTTTTCGATGACCCCGCTCGCCGTGTAGTCGGAGATGCCGCCCACTGTGTCACTGAACCCCATGAGCTTGAAGTAGGGGTTCTGGCCGCCGTTGCCCGTGGCAAAGCCACCCACGCCACCATCAAAGCTGATGATGGAAGTGTCAGCGATCTGGTCGTTGCCACCGAGATGCACCACCGTGCTGCCGATGCCGCCCTGGCCGCGATTCCCGATCTTGAGGTCGCCCAGGATTGTTCCATTCACCACGTCAGTGCCGAAGCTGGTGACAACTCCGGTGCCTGCGGCGGTGGCGTTCGTGGAGATGACAAACGTGGACCCATTGGTGATCGAGACCACGGTGGCACCGTTGGGAATGTTCGGGTTGCCGGTGATTTCCATACCGACGTAGAAGCCCGCCGTGTTGCCGCCTACGAGGGTCACTGTAGAGGAACCTGCCGTGGTGGTGGCCGAATAGCTGCCGAATTTCGTGTTCACATTGCTGCCGGTGGCGGTCGCAGCGGCCGAAAGCACGAACGTCGTGCCATTGGTAATGCTGCTGATCGTAGCATTGGCGGGAATGTTTGGGTTGCCACTGACTCGCATGCCCACAAAGAGTTCGGAGGTGCTGCCGCTGGTCAGCGTCACCGTAGTGCTGCCGGATGTGGTCGTCACATTGGCTCCGGCCAGAGGAGACGCCGACTTGGCTAGCACGAGCTGCGGATTGCCAGCGTCACCGCGGCCACGGCTGAACACTGTGGTCAGCCCGGTGTAGGCGTTGGCCTGAAGACCACTGAGAACAAGACGTCCGTTGCCCATGACCGTGATGCCACGCGCACCCCCGTCCTGGGAAATGACGCCGCTGATGTCCAGGCGAGAGGATGTGCCACCCGAGTTGACATTGACGTTCAATCCGCTGGAGAGCAGAACCGGTGCGTTGATGACATCGACTCCAACCGAATTCGAGTTCGACAGGACCTTGCTCAGCAGGGCGCGGCCATACTCCCCATTGTTGAAGTTCAAACTTCCGCCGCTGCCTTGACGGATTTCAAAGTGATTGCTGTTGTTTTGGTCTCCGAAGAAGACCATGCCGGCCTTCTTGGTGCCATCCAAGGTCACCACGGCGGTGGAAGTGATGTTTGAGGTGAAGTTGACGATGCCACCAATGGAGTTCGGGGTGGTGGCCGGGCGCCAGTTGCCAGATGTGTTCCACGATCCGCTGCCAGCAAGATTGTAGGTGTTCATCAGGATCGGAATCGACGAAGGCTGGGTGATGATGGTGAACAGGCCGTAGGAGGCGAACATGCTTACGTCATAAACAAGGCCGCCGCTGAGTTCGGGAAGGATAAGATTGCCCCCGCCCGAGCCGCCGGTGCGATAATTGGTGCCCACGTCAAACGTGGAGAGTCCGGAAAGTGAGAGCCAGTCACCAAGGTCAAACACCTGTCCGCTGGCGGCCGATGCGACAAAACCGGAATCGACGACGGTGATCGTGCTGGCGTTGAGCGTGATTTCGCCGTTGACGAAGATCGAGTCATGCGATGACCCAACAGCTGTGCCGTTCCATGAGGTCCCCCCGGTCTCAAGAATCTTGATGTCACGATAGCCGCCAATGGAGTCGTATTCACCGCTCAAAAGGGCCGTGAGGATTCCATTGTCCTGCAAGGTCCGGGTGGCCACCTGGAAGAACGCCGCAGAGCCGTCATTGAGAGTGAGATTGCCAGTGAAGGTAAGGGTGCCAATGCTGTTGCCGAGATTGTCCCCCGGCTGCAACACGCCGCCGCTGTTGATCACATGGTTGGTGCCGTCAGTGAATGACGCGCCTTCCGTACCAGCAGTTCCATTAATCATACCACTGCCGGCCAGGGTGCCTCCCGAATTCACGGTGGTGACTCCTGTGCCGGTCCTGCCAGTGCCGGAAAGGCCCACCTGCAACGTGCCCGCGTTCACCACGGTTCCACCCGAGTAGAGATTGGAATTGTTCGAAAGCCGCACGGCGCCGCTGCCTTCCTTGATGAGACTGCCGGTGCCTGTGGAAATGGCACTGTTGACATAGGTGCTGCCGGCCCCGCCAAAGGTGACGTTGCCATTGGCCGCCATGTTAACCCCTCCGGTGCTGATGTTCAGAACCGTGCTGCTGTTCACAACATCGACTCTGCCGCCGCCTGCGCTGACGGTAAGCCCACGGGTGTAGGTGTCGTTGCCTCCGCTGTAGGCCAGCGTTCCCTTGTGCGTGGCATCCCCCAGGACAACTGGGGTGGTGGCGCTGCCGATGTTGCTGCCTGCACCCACGATGTCCGCGGCCAGCAAGGTGCCGTCCGCGATGGTTGTCACACCGGTGTAGGTGTTGTTTCCACTGAGGCGCCAGGTATTGGAGCCGGTTTTCAACAAGGACGTGGCGTTCGCGCCACTGTTGCCAATTAAGGACGCCAGTACGTTGATGATCGAGGCATCACTGGTGCCGGTCAGGGTAAGTGTTCTGACGCCCGCACCTGTAAACGCGATGGCACCCGTGTTGGAAAAGACCACGGCTCCCGTGCCTGAGGCATCCAAGCCGCCCGCACTGGCACCGGCTCCCAAGGTGAAGAGACGGTCAGTTGTGGCCCCGGCGCCCGTGTATTGCAGAATGCCTCCATTGATCACAAGATTGGATGCCGCGTTGCTCGAAGCACCGAGCGCACTCGCGATGCCGCCGTTCTGCAAATCGCTCACGCTAAGAATGCCCCCGCTGATGGTGGTGACACCTGTGTAGCCATTGCCAGCTGCAGCGTTCAGCGCAAACACCTGCTCAGTGACAGGGGCGCTGATAACAAAGGTGTCCGGGGCCAGGATCGACTCCACAGTGTAAAGCCCTTCGGGGTCAGGATTTCCTTGTGCATCCACGATCGTGCCAACCATCAATCCATTGGTAGTCACTCCCTGAATGGTGATGGTCGCCGCTGGTGTGCTGATGACGGCGCTGTTCGCATCAATGTCGATGCTGTCAACGGTGTAAATGCCCTGGGCATCCAGGTTGCCATTGCGGTCAACTTTGTCTCCCACCGTAAGGATGCTGGCGTCTGCGACGCTCACATCGACAGTCTCACCATCCCAATGCGCAGTAATCGTGTCCGAAGGAAGAATATCAATGACGGTGTAGGCTCCTGAAGGATTGACCGTACCATCGGCGTCGGTTTTGGTGGTATTCACCACGAGGCCGCTGGTGTCGCCTTGAATGGTCAGAACATCCGAACTGGGGACCACTGCATTCTGGCTCAACCGGAAGGTGCCAGCACCGTCGACCCCAATGGAGAGTACATAGGTTCCTGCAGCAATGCCCTCGCCGGTGATCAACTGATTCACGAGGAGACCATCCGTATTGGTGTTGGTGACAATGTTGGCTGCCGCTCCCGTAATCGTGCCGGACAGACCTACAATGGCGTTGTTGGGAGCCAAAACCCAGGTTCCGACACCTTCTTTGGTCAGTGAGGTCTTGTCACCCGCCAGAGCGCCCGAGTCACCCAAAGCCACCACCAGGGTGTTCAGCCCGGTGTTGGTGCCGCCCAGATGCAAGGTTCGCGAGCCACTGGTGTCACCATTGAAGCCCATGGCCGACACACCGGCGAAGGTCAGCGCGCCCGAACCGGATGCCTCGATCGTACCACCCGAAGATCCGATGGAGAAGATGCGGGTCGTGCTCGTCGTCGCACCGGTGTAGCGCAACGTGCCGCCGTTGATGACGAGATTCGTCGCCTCGTCGCCAGAAGCTCCGATGCCGCTGGCGGTTCCACCATTGGCCAAGCTCCGGACGGAAAGAATCCCTGAGGTGATGGTCGTGCCACCGGAGTAGGTGTTGGCGACGTTGTCGAGCACCAGCGTGCCAGTCCCCGCCTTGGTGAGGCGGAAGCCGAAAAGATTGTCTCCGACCGCGCCATTGACCGTCAGCGCATTGGCGGAGTTGATCGTCCATGACTGGTGTGACCCCAGATTGACGGCGCTGTTGATCACGTGAGCACCTGTTCCTGCCTCGGTGGTGACACCGGAACCAATGATGGTCAGGGTGTTGTTCGAGATGGTGATGGCGCTGGTCGCTCCAGAGCGGAAGGTGAGGCTGGCGATCTGGCGGTTCGTCAGCAGCGAAGTGTTGAAGTTCCCAGCCCCGGTATCTGTGGTGAAGAACACATTGGTAAACGAGCCCGGAATACCACCCAGGAGAGTGCCGCCACCCGCCGTGGTGAACCAGTTGTCCGGGGTGTCCCAAGAGGTGTTGGAAGCACCTTTCCAGTAGGCGTTCTGGAAGCTGGCGGCAGTCACGTTCAACACGATTTTGTTCGCCTGCTGAATCAAGTCGAGAGAGTAAGGATTCGCCCCGAGGATGATGGCATCATTGAGCAGGACAAAATCATTGGCGAAAGATCCCGCGACCGTCAGGCCGCCCGAGAGGAAGGTGATGAGGTCATGCTGGCCGACCGTCAGGCTGCCAATGCCGGTCTGCGGCAGGATGGCGACAGTGGCACCGCTCTGATTCAAGGTGACCCCACGGGTGACATTGATCGTGTCGGTGCTGTTGGCGCCGCTTCCGATGTCAAAAGTCATGCGCACGGTCGGGTCCGCGTTGTTGGTGGAGCCGATGATCAGGCCTGCGGTCACAGAACCACCTTGAACAAGGTTGAAAGTGCCCGCCGAGTTGTTGTTTGCCATGCTGAAGTTCGACCCTGCATTCAGGTTCAGAATGGCTCCAGCCGCCGCCGTTCCGTTATTTCCCGCAATATAAGTGCCGGTGGTCAGCGCACTGAAAGTCGCACCGTTCGCCACAGTGATGGTCGTGTTGGCCAGTGAGCCCGTGGTGACAGCCAGTGTACCACTATTGACCGCAGTGGCTCCGGTGTAGGTGTTCGCGGCGGTCAACGCCCAAGTGTTGGTGCCGTTCTTTGTCACCGTGGTGGCCTGGGTGTTGTTGGCAATGATTTTGCCGAACGCGTTGAGGAGCGTGGCGTTCGCCGTTCCCGTCAATGTCAGGCTGCGGGCCTGATTGGCCGTTCCATAGCCAAGACCTGCGACGTTGGCGGATGTGATGGTGAGCGCACCCGAACCCGAGGCATCCACAGTCGCACCTCCGGCGCCGATGGTGAGAGAGCGGTTGGTGCTGGTGGTGGCGCCTGTATAGCGCAGTGTACCACCATTGAGAACAATGTTGCCCGCCGCGAAGCTGGCAGCTCCGATGCCGCTGACTGCGCCACCATTGCCCAAGGTGCTGATGCTGATGACACCTCCGTTGATCGTCGTGACACCGGTGTAGTTGCTCAGCACACCACTAAGGGTAAGTGTGCCGCTGCCTTCCTTGACCAACGAGAACAACTGGGACGACACCGAAGTCAGAACCCCGGAGAATTCAGTGCTGGTGTTGTCGCCACCCACGGTCAGGGTGGAGACCAGATTGGGGAAGCCGGTCCTCGAATCATGCGAGTTGGTGACAACGCCTGCACCAGCGAGTGATCCCACTCTCTCACTGCGGCCGGCCATGTCGAGCATCGCCCCGGCGCCAATGGTAAGAGCCGAACCGTCAGGAAGCACGCCGTCATTGGTGCCTGCCGCGAAGGTTCCGAGCACCAGGATGCCGTTATTGATGTTGGTGGATCCGCTCCACGAGTTGTTGCTGTTGGTGAGAACCAGGATGCCCGCGCCGTCCTTGGTAAAATTCACCCCGTTGGTGATTTGGCCGCTGATGTAACCGGTGGCCCATGGACTGTTGACCGAAATCGTGCGTGATCCGCCGCCAAGGTTCATACCACCCGTCAGCGAGAGGTCGTAGCTCAAATACCAGGTCGGACTGTCGCCGCCAAAAGCAAAGTCGCCCGCAAGAGTAACGGCATTGCCGACGACCGTGGTAAATCGCAAGGTGTTGGCGGTGTTCGTGGAGAAAGCCGGAAGGCTCATGGTAAAGATCTTATTCCCTGGATCGATGCTGGTGATGAACGTCCCTGTGCGGATCCCACTGCCAACCAATGCCTGACCAACCGTCAGGCCCAACCCGGAAGCGGTGTTGGTGCCATTGATGGTGACATTGAGAGTGTTGTTGGTAGTCGAAGTAGCAACCGCCAGGCGGTTTGCCGCCTGAATGGTTGGCTTGCTGCCGGGAGCACCGCCACCGATCGTCAGCACCCCGGTGCCGATTGCTCCATTGGTCAGCGCCCCAGGGCTTCCCAGCGTATTAATGCCGAAGATAAGGGTGCCGTCCCGCAGGTTGAACCCGTTCGAGTAGGTGCTGGCACCAAACAGAGCGAGCGCCCCGTCTCCCTCCTTGGAAATGGCGGCGCTGGTGCTGGAAATCTGCGAGGTGATGACCAGCCCCACGGGAGAGAGACCAGAGACGGTGATGACCGGCGCGGCGCCACTGAAATTGACCAGCGAGCGGTTCGCGGCATTGGTGGCTGCGGTGATACGCGGGGTTGTCCCTGCATTGTTGTTGACCACGTTGATGGCATTATTGGCGGTCAGATTCAGTGTGTGAAGGGCACCAGGAGCATTAAATCGAACATCCGGCTGAGTCGTGCCGCCTTCGCCATTGAAGGTCAGGCTGGCGAGGGTGGTGGTGGTGGCACCAGAGTAATTGGCGAAGCTGAGAACCGCTCCACCATTAAGCGTGACATTGCTGCTGGAGACGATCTGA
Organism: Prosthecobacter sp.; assembly: GCF_020439865.1. Taxonomy (GTDB): domain Bacteria; phylum Verrucomicrobiota; class Verrucomicrobiia; order Verrucomicrobiales; family Verrucomicrobiaceae; genus Prosthecobacter. The sequence goes on along the minus strand of NZ_JAGRPF010000006.1, from coordinate 51,122 downwards.
CCAGCATTGGTGTTCATGGACACCGTGGCATTGCTAATGACCAGATTTCCTGGAACGGAGATCTGCCCCGCGCTCTTGTTCAGGGTCAGCGTTCCCTGATTCACGTAGGTGGTGCCAGTGTAGTTGTTGGAAAGGCTGCCGGCGGTTGTTCCCAGCGTCAACGTGCCGCCACCGCTCTTGATGAGATCAAAGCTGCCAGTGATTTGCGTGTTAAGAGTGGTGGTGGCCTGATTGGTGAAGATGAAAAACTCGGAACTGTCCGAGGTCAGAGCCGATGCTGCATTGAACGAATTTATGGTGGTGCTGCCACCTGCGTTGGTGAGCAGGCCGGTCGTGAGGGTGAGTATGGTTCCTCCCGAGGTTGAATTACCCAGAGTCAAAGTGCCACCGCCTCTTCTCAACGAATTCAGCGTTTTGGACAGAGTCAGTGTCCGGTTGGAACTGTCATTGATGTTCCAAGTGGACTGCGTGTTGGAAGCAGTGAGGTCACCGCCATCATAGGAGGCGAAACGGTTGCCTCCCGCAAATACATTGCCACCCACGATGCTGCCGAGCGTGCCCACGCCCACACCGTCGAGATACGTCGCGAAGCTGTCTCCGTTCACCACAGCCCACCCACCAATCAGCTTGTTCGTAAGCTGCGACGCGGAGAACCCTTGGCCATTGACGGCGGAAATGAGCACCCGGGCATTGTTGTTGTTGCCCGTGCCCCCCATTCCCACATTGGAGACGAAATTCACAACGCCGTGATCTGCGGTGCCACGCAGCAGGTTGCCGATGGAAAGCTCCACCGCGCTGCCGGCGTTCGCAGAGGGGAACACATTTATGATACTGCCGCCCCCCTGAATGGTCACGTTGTCAAAGGCCACCGTGGTGTCGAACGAGCCACCACCTTGGATGGTGAATGTTCCGCCCTGCAGATAAAGCGGAACGCTTGCCGCCACACGAACTGGGTTTGAGTTGTCGAGCGGATTGAGCCCGCGGTTCTCCCACTGCAACTGAGAGTAGTTCACCGAAATCGAGGACGTGCCGGAAAGCGTTCCGCTGTCTTGAAGTGTAAGAGTGTTGGCGCGAACAATGGTGGCGCCGGTATAGGTGTTGGCATTGCTCAGGGCCAGATTGCTGTTGCCGTTCTTGGTCAGGCCTAGATTACCAGTCAGGCTGCCGCCGAAAACGATGCTGCCAGTGGTGGTTGTCAGCATGGCCGCAGTGGCGGAGTTGTTTGTGATTTCCCCACCTACTGGCAGGGCGTTGGCGGTGCCGAGCGTGCCGATCATCTGGCTGCCACCGTTGAGGTCGAGTTTGCCACCGTTCATGTAAAGGTTGGCATAAGCGGCAACGTTGGCAGTGGTGCTGAGATCCTGCCGAATCACCCCAAGAGTGTTGTCCATTCCGCCAAGGATGAGCGTACCGTCGTTCACGATGGTGTTGCCAAAATGATAGCTACGGGAACTCAGCGTCAGGGTGCCTGCACCCGTTTTGACAATGCCACCGGTGGCGTTCCAGATCGTGCTGGCGACGTTCAAATTCGTGTTCTCACCGATGGTATGGAAGTAGAGCCAGCCGCTGTAAGTACCGAGCCCCGGAGTCGTGATCCCAGTGTTGCCCTCAAAGGCCAAGATGCCCCCCGTCCGCACAAATTCGGTGAGGATGCCACCACCACCTGCGACAATATTTCCACCCCAACGAGTCTGGAGACCAAACGCCGCCTGGGAGTAACCCGCCGATGAGGAGTAGCCAATTCCACCCCCATCCAGCAGGCGCAGACTGTTGACGTTCGAACTAAACCCGTTGGTGATCGCACCGGTAGAGCTAAGGGAGAAATTGTCCTGCGAGGCATTCGCCAAGGTGGTCTGCATTTCATTGTTTGCCAGAGGCCGCACATAACCGGACACCGAGTCTTTGACGGCGAAAGCAGTCCCAAGCCCCGTGAGGGAATAATCCGCAATGATGTCGGGCCGGACAATCATCTTGAAGGTCCCGTTGCCATTCGCGGAGGTCGCCTGCCCCGCAATGTTTTGAAAATTGCCCACAGCCAGATTGGCAAATCCATTCTGGGCACCTGTAACTCCCACAGCGTTCATGTCACCGCGCAGCAGCAAAGAGCCTCCTGTGCTGATGCCGGAAAGCGTCGTCACGGTCAAGGTCACGTTGCGCAGAGCGTTTGCATCAAGATTGATCACCCCACCGCCATTGGCCACCGTCAGGGTGGTCAGCAGTTCTGAGGTATTGGCGCCGCTGTTGCCCAAGATGGTCAGCGTTCCACCACTGACATTGAGAGTGGAATTGACCGCCCCGGAAAGCGGCGAAGCCAGGCGATTGTTAACATTGGTGGTGACGTTGTCCAAAAGGAGCGTGCCACCTCTTTGAACGGTCTGCGTGGGCATCAGGGCCTTCCCCGCACCAGTGTAGGCCAGTGTACCTTGGGCAATGGTGACCGTGCCGCTGGATCCGCTCAGCGCATTCTGTGTGCCCGTTATGGACATCACGCCAGTTCCCACCTTGATGAGATTGACCGAGTTCGGCACGGCATCATTGAAGCGGTTGATCTGGCCGGAGAAGATGCTGTCGGCGTTGTTAAAACCAACCGACAACGTTTGCGAGTTGGCCACGCTGTTGAATACCGAACCGCTGCCCCCCAAAGACCCCCAGACAGTCGCCTGTCCGTTCAAGTTAAGAGAGGTTACGCTCCCGAGATTCAGGTCCGCGAAACGTGAACCGCTGTTGAAGGCTCCGGACTGTATGTTTCCCGCCGCCACGTTAAGCGCACCAGTGAAGGTGGACTGATTGATCTGAAGCACACCATCACCGTTTTTGGTGAAACCACCGGATGATCCCACCACCCCTCCCATGATCAAGCCAGGCGTCGTGGGTGCAAAGTTGGTGAAGGTGTTGAAGTCGTAAGTATTGACGGTGACCGTGTTTGCTGAAGTGCCTAGATCGATGCGTCCCACCAGCAGCGGCGCATTCGCCGGATTGAACGGATTCGAAACAATGCCGCCGGCGCCGATGGTGAGCAATCCCTCACCCGAACTGACCGTAGGAACGGTGGTGCCACCGCCGGTACCGTTGAAGACCAGTCCCTGCAGTGTTTGCTCTCCAGCGAGCACCAGCTGACCGGTACCATTGAGCGTGACGATGTTGCTCGAATCGATCACCCCGCCCAGGTTCTGAACAAGAATACCGCTGCCAGAATTGAAGCCACCATTGATGGTGATTCCCCCACCGGCAATCGAACCGGTCGAACCAATGATAAGCACCCCCCCGTTGACCACGGTGCCCCCTGTGTAGGTGTTGACACCGTTCAGCGTCAGATTCGCAGCTCCATCGCTGCCGGACATGATCATGCGCACGGCCCCGGTGCCATTGTTTGTAATGGCCGCATCAATCGTCACCGTGCGATTGGTTCCCCCATAGGGCAGCACATGAACATACAAATCACTCGCCGTGTTGAGCGTGCCACCGGTGATGGTGCCGTTAACAATGCTGATGTCTCGGTTGTCTCCACTATGGGCCAACAGAAGGCCGCCACCCTTAAGCGTCAGCTGATAGCCCCCCAAATCGACCGTAGTCTGGGCTGCGCCCGGATTGACCAACGCAAAGGTGTTCACCGTGGTGTCGCCATACAACGGCCCCACATTTCCCGTGGAACGAATGTTGTCCGTCTCCAGAGGAGCGTTGGCGCCCTGTCCGGTAAGCAAGTTGGTCGAGTAACCGGCAAAGCCCGTTTGATTCAGGCGACCGACTCCCAGAGTTGGAATGTAACTGGCAAATTCGCGATCCACCACGGCCCATGGTCCAATCAGGTTGTTGGTCAATCCCGCACCCACTGCGTTGGTGGTTGTGTCAACACCATTGAGTTCGCCAATCAAAATCCGGCCCACGCTGCCAATCAATCCAATGCCGTTGTCTGGGAAACGCGCCGTCGCTGTTGATCCCGGCGCACGTGACAGCGAAAGGATGTTCAACGTCGCCGAATTGATGCCAGTCCCACCATTGGCCGACTGGATCATGTTGTAGCCTTCCGCGAGAATCACATTGCCGACCGACTGCGATGTTTCCGTCTGGGCACGGCCAACATAGACCAGGCTGCCGCCACGCATTGTGATGTCCGCATTGATGTTCAAGCGGTTTGCCAACGCATAGTTCACATTGTCATCCAAGCGCAGCAGCGCGTAGTTAACAGCAATCGAACTCGTGCCCGAAAGCCTGCCGCCGTCCAGGAGGAGGTTGTTGCCGCCGGCGAACACGGTCGCACCCGTGTAAGTGTTGTCGTTGAGGAAGTTGTACTGTTGCGGGCTGCTTTTCAGGAAACTCATGGCTCCAGCACCCGACTCCTCCTTGATTACCCCTCCCCAGTTGAAACCACCATTGTCAGCCCCGAGAATGAGAGCTGCAGCGCTGACACTGCTATTGGTGAAGGTTCCTGCATTGCCTTTCAACGCCGCACCATCTCCGCGAGTCCCAAACGCAAACTGCGACGTTCCATTCAGGTCCAACGTGGCTCCGGGTGCCACAATCAAAAACTGGTTGGGAGTCAGCGTATTGTTACCTCCATTGAGTTTCACCGTGCCGGCATCAATCACAAAATTGCCAGTAAGCGTCTGACCGCTGACGTTGGCCACACCCGCGCGGTTGGCAGGTGCATTGATGATCAGAGTGCCGTCCAAATCTTTCACAAAACCACCAGTGCCATTGAGCAGACTGTTGCTGGTGAGCGTCGTCCCCCCAGCCACGGCCACATAGGCCTGAGCATTGAACTGAATGCGCAAAGGGCTGGTCGCACTCACGACACCCAAGGTGTTGTTGCCGCCAACATTCAAAATAGCTCCCGCGGTGAGGGAAAGTGTGGCCCCCTGAGTGGTGATGCCGTTGCCGATGATGATGCCGCTGCCGTTGATCTTGATGGCATTGGCCGTGCGATTCGTGGTCCCAGCAAAGGTCGGAGTAGCCGACACCTGCAGCGTTGCATTTGTTGTCGTCCCCAGACTGTCGATGTTATTCGAGGCATTGTAGGCGGAAAAGGCCTGGATGTTTCCAGATCCGCCGCTGCCGTTGTAGGTGGCGAAGTCCGTACCATTGACCAAAGCACGCTGGATGATGCTGTTGGTCATGCCTGGAGTCGTGCTGAAGGCAATCCGGTTGGTGGTGTTGTTGAGCGTGCCGGTGAAGTTGAGGCTGGAGTCACCGTTCAGGACCAAGTTGCTGAACGTCAGGGTGTTTGTGCCTGTGCCGGCCGCCAAGTTGATCACGTTGGTCTGGCTGCGACTCGTCGTCAGTGTCCCCAACACCTGAGCTGAACCTGCCAGGCCACTGACCGTAAGTTTGCCCCCCTGCAGACTGAGTGCACGCGCACCAGACATGTGAGCCAGCCCACCTTGGAGATCAAGAACCCCGTTGTTCCGAACAGTGATCGTTCCGGTTCCACCGATGGTCACGCCGGAGTTGATGATGAAAGTCCCCTCATCAATCGTCAGACCTCCCCCAAAAGACCCGCTGGTCACGCCCAGAGTGAAGTTGCCACTGCCCTGCTTGGTGATGGAACTCACTGCGCCAAATCCGGTGCTCGTCTTGCTGATGTTACCCGCCCCGGTGAAGGTGAGAGCCTGTGCACTGCTAAGCGCTCCAGAAAGGATCAGCGTGGCTCCAGCATCAGCACCAATGTAGGAGGCCGATCCCAAAGTGACAGCACCACTCATGGTGTTGGTTCCCAAAACAGCCTGTAGCGCTCCAGCACCATTGATGCCAGAACCGTTCAGGGTCACAGGTTCTGCTATCGTGTTTGTTCCAACCACTGCAATCTGCAGTGCAGCCCCTGTGCCGGTTACCACCGTGTTACCGGCGGTCGTGCCCAGCGCGCTGATGTTCGTCACTTTGACAGCACCAGATCCCACAGTCATCACGCCAGTCCAGGCACTGTTGGCGGCGGCAAGGACCAGCGTTCCATTGTCATTCAAGCGCAACGCATTGTTGGCCGATCCAAAAGCAAAGGCGGTGTTCAAGGTCAACGTATTGCCCGAACTAACTTCAATCGCATTGCTAGCCTTGTTCAGCTTGATCGTCCGACTTGTTCCAAAACTGCCGGTGGCGCGCAGGCCGACTCCCGTCGCTGCGTTGACATCGAGAATAACCTGATTGGCGCCATTCCCAAGCGCTCCGTCGCTGTCAACGGCAACAACACCAGCCTGAATGTCGATCGTCCCGGTGAAATTGTTGCCACTGTTGGTGAGGGCCAGGGTGCCATTGCCAATTTTGGTGATATCCGATGTGCCCGATAAGACGCCCGAGAAGGTCAGGCCCTGTATCACGTTGGAATTCGATGCATTGGCAACACTGATCATCTGATTGCTGCCCAAAGTGGCTGCACCGGTGAGTTCCAATCCATACCCGTTGTTGTTCGTAACCATCAATGGGCCGTTCATGGCAAAGGCGGCCATCTGCAGCGTCTTGTTTGATGCCGAGAGAAACAGAGGAGCGTATTTCGTCGCTGAACGACCGAGGGTAACATTGACCGGGCCGGCAGGAATCAGCGTGATACCCGTGGCGAGCACCTCTTTCGAACCCGTGCCGTTTCCGTCGTTGAGCAGCGCCAGATTTCCATCATTGAGGTTCAAGGTGATTGTATCTCCGGATTCGAGCGCGCCCAATGACAAGGTGCCCAATCCCGTTTTGGTGATCACAATGGCACCGCTGCCAGCACGCCGGATCGTGCCGCTCAGTGCGGCGGTCATGCCTGGATTGATGACATTGATCGTGACGGTGTTTGGCAGCGTGACGGTGCCGCTGAGTGTCAGGTTGTTGCCTGTGGGAGAAATGCTGTCGAATGCAAAATCCCCGTTGGCAGTGACATCGTTGCCGATGTTCCAGTTGCCATTGGCCAGGAGCGAGGTTCCCGCTGCCATCGTCAGCATGCCGGTACCAATAGGACCTGAAGAGACCTGTCCAAGCGTGCCGGAGTTGAAGACGCTGCTGGCACCAAAGAGAATGCCACCTGCTTGAAGATCCACCCCGCCATCAAAGGTGCTGGCCCCGCCGAGTTGCAGCAGTCCGTCACCGGTCTTGATGATACCTGTGCCCGCAGCACCTGTCAGATTGGCGGTGATGTTCAAGCCTGGGAGCAACGGCGCCAGATTCACATAAGTGCTGCCTCCATCATAAGTCACACGAACAGGATTGACGTTGACCGTGCGATCCGAGGAACCGAGATCCACCGTTCCAAGAGTCCCGAATGTCAACAGGCTGTTCCCTGTTGATGTGGCTGCAGCGGAGAGCGTCACCGTTTTGCCATCGCCGCTGATGGCCGTGATGTAAGTGCCTGAAGCAATGCCCGAACCAGTCACCACCGTTCCCAGGGACAGACCGGCGCTGCTGCCGACGACGATGTCGTTGCTGCCATTCACAATCTTGGTGACAAGCTGCCCGGTGGTGATTGTCGAGGTGCTCCCCAAGTTTGCCGAACTGGCGTCGATGTTCCCATTGAGCGTGAAGACACCTGTGCCTGCGAGCAACGTCGGGGTATTGCCGCCGGTGTTGTTAAAGATCAAACCACCAAGTGTCTGGTTGAATCCATTGAGCTCCAGCGTCGCTGCACCCAAAAGGGAAACGGTGGCTGTGTCCGCGATCTGGCTTGAACGACCCAACACCACGGTGGTGCTGTGTTCCTGGAAGGTGGTGCCAAGTGTGCTGGCGCCACCAGTAATGGTGACATCACCAAGACCAAATGCTCTTCCAACAGCAGAATTCAGCACAACAAAGCCCGAGTTAACATAGGTGCCGCCACTGTAGGTGTTGTTGCCGCTCAAGGTGAGTTCATTGGTGCGGAAGGCACTGACACCGGCCGTGCTGCCACGGCCCTCCGAGCCGTTGATGACGAGCGTCACGTTTCCGGTGCCGTTATCCACGATGTTCGCACTGACGTTCACGTCACGATTGTACACATTTGCCAGACCATTGATGTAGCCAATTGCATGCAGGTAGAGGTCGGCATTTCCGCTTCCGGCCGTAAGATTGCCGTTCTGGATATTGATCGGCATTTCAAGACTGCTGACAAACGCCTGGTTCGAAAGTCCAGTCACACTGATATACGCGTTGTCCACCAAGGTGATCGTAGTGCCAGAGATGCTGGCAACAGTTGATCCCATGAACGTTGAACCCACGATAAGCGATCCCGGAGGGGGGGCGGCCAACGTGACATTCTTGCTCCCGGTGGAACTGCCCGACACCGTCACGGCCGAACTGATGTCTGTGTTGTAGGGCTGACTCGAAGGTGAAGAGATGGTGGCATTGGCGTTGGCATTCAGAGTGATCGTAGTGCCGTTAATGGCACTGACCGTAGCTCCAAGAAGGGTAGATCCAATCGTCAGTGTGCCGGGCACGCTGGCAACGCTGACCACCTTGCTGCCAGTCGAACTGCTCGTGACTGACACGGAACCGGTCGTTGAGGTAGAATAAGTCTCAACCGAAGACGCCAGAATATTGGCGCTCGCATTCCCCGCCAATGTCACGTTGTTTCCATTGACGGCAGTGACAACCGAACCGAGCAAGGTCGAACCCACCACAAGGGTGTTGGGCACGCTGCCGAGTACCACTGCTGAACTGGAAGTCGAACTGCTCAGCACCTGGGCCGTGGCCGAGCTGAGATCGAACCCTTGGGAAGCAATGAGACCTCCGCTGTTCACATTGAGTGTGTGCCCACCCAAATCGAGAGTGGCCCGGCCGGACACGACCATCGCAAGACTGTTAACGGTGCGATCTTCGACAAGCGTTTCAGTTCTAGGCACCGTCAGGGTCGGATTGGCCGCACCGAGCGTGGTCGTGATGGTAAACTGCGTCGGGCTGAGGATCTGGTCGATCTGCGCACCAGCTGCAATGCCGTTGCCCAAGACAGGGTCCCCTGGGCTCAAGTCAGCCGTGCTGGACACCGTCAGAGTGTTGCTTCCCACAACGCCAATTGACGTGATGGTTGGGAAAGTCATCCGGATGTTGTCTGTGACCGTGCCATTATGAATGGTATTGGGAGAGTAGCCCGCATATCCTGCGCCATTCAGAGCACCAACCCCGGTGCCCGGAGTGTAGCTGGCAAAGTCTCGGTCAATCACCGCCCAACCCCCGATGATGTTGTTGATCAGACCATCCCCCACATTGGTTGTGGCGACCCCGTTCAGAGTGTTGAAAAACACCCTGGCGCGGGAATTGTCGAGCGTGCCGTCCACATTGAAGAATCGTAGTGTGCCGTGATTTCCCTGGACGAGGCTGGCAAAAGTGGCGGTGGAACTGTTGATTCCAGAGCCAGGCTCCGCCACGTCGATCAGGCTGTTGCCTTCCGCCAGCGTCAACGCCCCGAAATTCTCGAAACCCTCCATCGCGTTGCGCGCCCGATACTGGATTACGCCGCCACGCAGGAGAATCGGCGCCAGATCATTGATCCGGTTGTCAATCTGAGGGTTGATGACCGAAGTGGCATTGTTGTTCGAGAGCAGCAGCATGGCCTGACTGATCTCTATGAAGGATGTGCCGCTCAGAGTCCCCTCTCCCAGAAGTTGGAGACGACCGCCATTGATGATGGTGGCACCGGTATAATTGTTGCCGGAGTAGATGTTCCAACCTTGGAAGCCGTTTGCCGAATTGGAGAGCACCATGGCCACATTGCCGGAAATCGATCCAGAAAAGCTGCCGTTCGTGTTGACCAAGCCCAAAGTCGCCACGTTTGCCGGACCGATCAAGCTGTTCATCACCACGCCACCCGTGTCAGCAATCAGATTGGCGTTGCGTGCAAACGAGCCATCGATGCGCAGCCGGTTCAGCACCTGAACGCCGCCATTAAGATCGAGTTCCCCACCTTGGAGGATGAAGTCATTGTTCCAGAAAATGGTGTTGGTACCGCCGTCCAGTTTGAGCCTGCCCTCATTCACCCGGGTGATGCCGTTGTAGAAGTTCTGAGTTCCTAGAGTGAGAACACCTGCTCCAGCCTTGGTCAGACCGCCTGAGAAGGTGCTCAGGGTGCTGGTGATGTTCAGATTTCCCAAGGAGTGGACGATCATCTCGCGGTTGGAAGTGGTGGTGAGCCTGCCACCATCAATACCCACATTGCCGGCAAAGGCCAGCACGCCACCGCTGTCCAACACCAGCGTTTGTCCTGTGGTAATACTGACGCCGCCACCACTATTGAGGGTGAGCGAGTTTACCGTCATGCTGTTACCTGCCACCGACACGCCAAATCCCTGATCTGTGGACAACGAAATGTTCATGGGCGTCGCCACACCACTCTGATTGTTGGTCAGGGTGGTGATCATTTCAGCAGGGGTCAAGGCGCGCAGAATTCCCGTCACGCTGTCCGCGGTGGCAAAGGAAGTTCCCAAGCCGCCAATGGTGGAATCAATGATCGCATAAGGCAGGATGCCCTTGTTGGTAGTGCTGGCGGCTCCGATCTGCCCAATGAAAGCATAGCCAGCGCCAGTTGCTTGGATCGTGGCGACTCCTGTTCCCGCTGCGGATCCAAGATTGCTGCCACGAATGAGCACCGTGCTGCCAGAACCACGTGTAACCGCACCCGTCGTAAAATCCAACTGCCCCGAGGCGCCGACGGTCAGTGTAATGACACTTTGCCCCGTGTTGAAAGTCAGCGTTCCAGTGGTGGTTTCCTGGCTGGTCGCCGAACTCTTGCCAAGAATGTCAAGCCTGCCCCCATAGAGATTCAGCGAGCGATTGGCCAGACGGTTAATGGTGTTGGTGCCAGTGTTGTCGAGTTTGACCGTTCCACCAGGCATCGCAAAAACGGTGCCACTTCCAGCCCCCAGCGTGCCTGCACCGTTCACCGCCAGCGTCCCTTCATGGACATGAATGTTCTGCCCGGAGAACGCGTTGAGATTGGTCAGTTCCCAAGTGCCGGTGCCCACCTTGATCAAGGAGAAGACCCCGCTGGCCAAATTGCCATTGTAGAGGATGGTCCCGCTGATGGTACCGTTCCCTTCGCCGCCCAGAGCGAACCAAGAATCACGTCCGGTCCCGCTTGAGCCGACTCGCCCAATCATGGTGCCCTGGATGTCCAGGTGGGACCCCAGATCCACGGAAATCAGAGCTCCACGTGAGTTGTTGTCTGCGCTGGTCTCGCCATTGAAGAGGATAATTCCGGTCGAGATGTTGTTTCCAGACACGCTGCGCAGGGCACCGCCATCGTTGATACCGGCAGAGGTAACGTTGTTGCCAGGGGTGAACACCAGCATCTCCGGCACGGAGATACCGCCCGTCAGTTCAAGCGCGGCTCCCACATTGCCAATGAGCGTGGCCCCGGTCGCAGTGTTGTTGGAGAAATTGAACGAACCCACCCCTGATCCTGCACCACCCAACGCACCCGCGTTCTGCAGTCGAACCACCCCCTGGGCCACAGTCAGGTTTCCGGTCCATGCACCGGTCGTGGCAGCCTGAGCCTGAGTGAGCACCAAGGTGCCACGGTCGTTTTTCTGCAGATTGTTTGAAGCGGACGGAATCGTGAAGGCCGAGTTCATCGTCAGCGTATTTCCCGCAGTGACATCGACGGCATTGTTAATCTGGTTCAGAATGATCGTGCGACTGGTGCCAAATGTCCCGATCGCTCTCAAGCCCGCATTGGAGGTGGCGGAAATATTCAACCGGATCTGGTTGGCCGCGTCACCCAATGCCTGGTCACTGGCCACGGCCAAAACACCTTGGGAAACATCAATGAGAGGAGTCACCGTGATGGTGGGATTTGCCTGAGTGATGGTCTTGTTGATGACAAAGGTGGTAGCGTCAACGATTTGGGTGATCTCAGAACCCGACTGAATGCCCGCACCACTGATCTTCTGCCCAACAATCAGCGAAGCCGTGCTCGCAGTTTTCAACAGAGCGGTGCCCGAGGTTGCCGTGGTGCTCACGTTGAAGCCACCGCCAAAATTGTTACCCGTATTGGTCAGCGCCAAGGTGCCGCTTCCGGATTTGACGAAGGTGGACGCGCCCGAGACAACTCCGCTGAGTTCCAGTCCGGGCAGCAGATTCGAGGTGGTGGCATTGTTGACAATGAATGTGGGGGCGCCCCCGAGCGTGGTGTTTCCAGTAACCTCCAAACCATAAGCATTGTTGTTCACGACCCGAACAATTCCAGTCTGCAGGGAGAGCGTGTCGATCTGGGAAAGCTTGTTGCCGGCCAACGTGTAGTAGGGCGCAAAATCTGATCCCAACCGGCCCACTGTCAGAGTGGCATTGCCAAGAGCTGTAACTTTTAGATTGTAGTCGAAAGTTTCATTCCCTGCGGAACCATTCCCGTCGGTGCTCAGCGCCAAATTCCCGTTGCTGCCCAACAGGACGTTGTTGCCATTGAGCCCCTGCGGCCCTTCCACCCTGAGGATCGAGCCAGCGCCAACGTCCACATCCCCCAAAAAGCCGGAATTGTCTCCACGCAACGCTACAATACCACGTGCCGATGTATTGAAGTTAAAGTTGAGCAAAGGTTTAGCCAAGCCATAGGTCAATGCCACCGTGTCAGTGACGGTCGCAGGCTGGGAAATCGTGAACGAGGTGGGGCTGTCGACGGAAACAATCGTCGTGCCAGCGGTAATGCCCACCCCCGTGACAGTCACGCCAGGCGCCAGGCCCTCCGTGTTGGCTACCGTGACCGTAGAGCTAAAATTGGCGATCGCTGCCGCAGGAATCGTACCATTTAAACTGGTCGCCTCGACCCCCAGCAGGCTTCCCGCGTTCATCAGGGTGGAACGGATCAGCAGTTGCGTGTCAGCAGCGCCAGTGATCGCACTCCCGATCAACAGGGTGGCCGCCGGATCGGTGGTGGATCGGCCGGCAGAAATGGCATCCAGGGTCAATTTCAGTCCTGCATCAATCGACAGAGTTTTGCCGGTGCCACCCAACGTGGTGGTGGCAGCATTGACCACACTTTGGATTGTCGTGTTCTGCTGCACCGAGATCGAATTGGCAAACGTTGGTCCCGTCCCTGTCACCGTGGCCCCTTTCGAGTCGAGAACCAAACCGCCACCATTCAAGACAATGGACGCCTGACCAATGGGATTGTATGCGCCCGCCGCCGTGCTGCCCACCAGAACCAGATTGCTGCCCTGAATTTCAATCGTCGTGCCAGATCCGAGAGAGTTCGCATCCTGAGTGCCCCCGAAATACAAACGACCTGCACCCGTTTTGAGAATGGTCATATTCTGACCGCCGTCTGAGACCACCCCGTCAATAGCCACGTTTGCGTTGGAAGCCATCGTCACCGTGCCCGGCCCGTTCGTGCTGTCGCCAAACAGTGTCGGCGAGCCCACTGTACCACCGAACCGCAATGTCTGACCAAAACCATCAGAATTGCCCGTGATCTCACTGCTGACGATACCGATCGGACCAGGGACATCGATCGACGCAATCGACAATGTCACACCCGTGTCCAATTTCAGCGCGCCCAATTTTGCAGCCACGAAATTGGTGCCCACCAAGTTGATGCTGGCATCACCTGTCAAATGCACATCGTTGCCCAGATAAATCGCATTGCTGGCACCGGCAGCAGTGTTGGTCTCGGCCTGGGTGACGCCTGTCATCACCTGCCGCAAGTTGTAGAACTCAAACGGCGCCGCAGTTTCCTGGCCAAAGGTGTCAGGTCCAGACCAGTCAATTCTAATCGAAGCACCGCCCCCGCCTTGCACATAGTCCACCCGGATTTCGTGCTTGCCGGACGCCAATTGAACCGGCGCACTGGCCACCGTGCCTGTGCTTCCGTCTTTGTTCAAGACAAGCACCCCGTCGATGAAAATCCGTGAGCCGTCATCCGTGCCTGCGAAGAATGAATACTCTCCTCCGGTGATGACATCGAATTGCCCGATCCACTGCACCCCATAGTTGGTGGCTCTTGTAAGCACGTTGGCCTGGTTTTGATAATTGAGCGACGTGGCCTGCGAACCGTCCAACGCACTGATTTCAAGCGTAGGAGTCGTCGCCAGAGAAAGAAAATTGACCGTGCCGGGCAGAGGCTGCGTGTAACCTGTTGCGGTCTGGGTGAAATCCACGCGACTAGAGTCTCCCGTGCCTGTGGTGTTAAACAAACGCCCCGAGAAGCCGGTGAGGGCATTGCTAAAACCCTGAATCTCCAAAGTTGACCCGCCTTCAAGTGTAAGGGCGTTGGTGCCCAGCGGATTGGGGTTCGCAGACGATACAATCGCTTGGATCGTGACCTGGTTCTTGAGTGTAATTCCACCGGTCATTTGGTTGGCGAACGAATCCGAGTCTCCCAGAACCAGCCGGCCACCAAACACTCCGCCACCAGCGCCCAATTCCTCAAACTCCACCACCACGCCTTGATTACCTGCCAGACCCGTCTTGAGGATTGCTGTAATGTCTCCTGCATCCGAATCACCTGCCAGGGTTATCTTCGGCACCGTCAACGGATTCGAATCGCCATCATCAAGGGTCAGCAGGGTAAACTCATCCGCCGCTGTCAGGGTGAGATCGCTGTAAGCAAACCGCAAACCGCCTGCCGTGATGTTTTCCGTCAACGTCACCAAGCTTGGCCCGCCGTTCACAGGATCTCCGAACGAAGCAATATCGAAGTCCTGCCACACGTCGCCGCCGCTATCCACGGCAGACGTTGGATACCAGGTGGCGTCAGAAGTGTTCCAGTCGCCGTCATAAAGGGGATTCCCCACATCTCCAGGCTCCCCCCAGTAGACGGTCGCTGCTTGCAGGCTCATCGCAGGCTGAACAAAGATCAGCAGCGTCATGAACCAGCCAAGGAAGAGGCGATGATGGCGAAGTGTTTTCATCAAAGGATAAGGAAATTGCAGATGGGGGAGAAGGAAAAAAAATCGTCAAAGACCGCGCCTTACTCAGCGCATGAGACACACTCGAATTGCGACAGACGTTCACCAGCCTGGCACGCAAAAAAGCCACAGCATTTCGAGGAGCCGACGCTCATGACATCTGTCAGGTGAATGGGTTTGTTTCTCATGTGTTCGCAAAGGAATAGTTGAGCCCACAATACATGCCAGGGTAAGACATGGATTGTGGCCTTTGCGTTCAGAATAGCGAAAACGTCCTTGCCACGTCAATGCAAATACATCGACCATACCACTTTTCAGCTTTGCGAAGCTTCATGGCACCACCACTGCGGCACCATCTAGGATTTCCACTCGTAAATCCGCCAAATCACCTGCGTCACGGGTCACCAGGATGCTGATCCGATGAGTTCCAGCGGTCAGTTCCAACCCCTGCTGGGGGTTCAATTCCTTCAATTCTGCACCGTCCACGGCTACCACAATCCCCTTCACCGTGTTAAAGCCCAGTTTTACTTTACCCCCGCTGTCCAGTTTCAGACCGAACTGCACGATCTTCGGAAACCAAGGGTACATTTTTTGCGCAGCCGGCAGTTCGGCCAGCGGCAGATTGCCATCGACCTTGCTAAAGGCGATCTGCCAAGGGTAGGCATAGGTCTCGTCGTTCAGTGCAAAACTGCCCACGTGGCGAACGTGATCGACGTCCTTTTGCTCCATCTTGGCCATGGTCTTCCAAGTGCGGACATAGCGATTCGGCTGCGTTTTGTAGGCTCCTTCCCGTCCGAGTTCGGACAGGAAGCGCACCAGATCGACAAATTCGTCCTCGCGCAGGCTGGCGGTCAAACCGGGCGGCATCATGCTCACCGGGCTCATCTCGCGCTTGGCGATGGCCGATTTGGCCACTTTCACGATCTGATTGGCCGGGTCACGAATCGTCAACTCCTCAGCGCCGTCGTTCACGAGACCGCCAGAGACGACTCCCCCGTCCTTTTTGCTGATGATGACCATGTGATAGCCTTCTTTGATCTTCTTGCTCGGCTCCAGCAGGGATTCGATCAGGTAGTCCACCGGCGCGCTGGCACCGATGCTCACCAGATTCGGCCCCAGAACACCACCGGACTCGCCAATGGCGTGGCAGGTCATGCAAAGCATCTGCTGGCGGCGATAAACCGCCTCACCTCGGGCAGGATCGCCATTTTTCTGCACTTTTTCCACTAAAGCGGCCATTTCAGGCCCCGTCAGCGGCCGGTCCATCTGCTTTACTCCGCCGGCGGCTTTCAGCGCATCGACGAGCGGCCCCTGAATGCCGCGGGACGTCACCATGCGGATGCCTTCCACCGCCACAGAGTCAAGAATCGTCTTGCCCGCCAGCTCCTTCGCCAACACGCCTGGCAGCTGCTTGTTCTTCAAAAACACGGTGAGCACGGGTTTTGCCGCCTCCACATCAGCTTTAGCCAAAAACTCCACGGCGCGCTTCGCCGCCAACTGGGGGCCAACGGTGGTCAGACCGTCGATCATCAGCCCGCGCAATCCGGCATCCTGCGAGTCCACGAAAAGCTTGTCGAAAAGATCGCGTGTCTTGACGCCACCAAGGGCGGTCAGACCGCGCATGGCACCATCACGGATGGCCGGGATCGTTTTGGCGTCGGTCAGCAGCGCCACGAGTTTTTCACGTGCGGCCTCCACCTTCCAATGTCCTGCGAGAATCGCCGCACGATGCACCACATGTGGTTCGGGCCGGGCAAACCATGCCATCACGGTGTCCTTGGCGCCTTCGGGAATCACTTTGCGATCCGTGGCCGCCTTCACCAGCGCGTCCTGCAAACCGATATAGTAGGGCGCCATCGCCGCATCATTGACCATGCCGGCCATCACCTTCGCCTGTGCTACGTCAGCTGCATCGCCGGCCATGCCGAGCACAGCCGCCGCATCCTCTGGCCCCAGTTTACCGCCTTTCAGTGCTGCAAACAAAGGCGGCAACGCATCACTGCGCCCGGTGCTCTTCATCGCATAGACCAGATGCTTCGGACGTTCGTCCAGCTTCAACTTTCCGCTGACCACGGCGGGCATCCAGACATCCGCCTGCTCACGGCAGGTCAGTTCCAGCAGAAAGTCGAGCGACTCATCCATCGGATGATCCAGCACCTTGAGTGCCACGCTGATCGCTCCCGTCTTGCGCATGTCCGCCAGCACTGCCAGCGCCCACAGACGCACCTGCGCATTCTCGTCGGCCACCGCCTTGTCCAGCACCTTCATCGCATCGGGGAATTCCTTCCAGCGATGGCTCAGGATGCGCAGCGCCGCAGCGCGGATGCGATAATCACCGTTCTCCCAAAGCCTGCGCCAGATCGTGGGCGAAAAGGAATTCACGCCCTCGCGAGCCCAGGCGGCCTCCAGCAGCGCATGGGCATCCGCCTCCTTCGTGGAATCCAGTTTCGCAGCCCATGCATCGAGTTCCTTCGTTACTTTGACCGCGCCTTGATCGCGCAGCTCACGCTTCGCAAAACGACGCACGTAGTTGCGGTCGCTCTTCAGCATCTCGAGCAGGTCTCCCGTCGAGGCTCCGGCGATCTTCGGCCTCGGGCTCAGCGGGCGGCCCTTCGCCGTCACACGCCAGATGCGGCCGTGCTGGTGGTCGCGACGCTCATCGCGGAAGTCCACCTCACCGTGCTGGATGATCGGATTGTACCAGTCCGCAATGTAGAGAGCACCGTCTGGTCCCATCTTCACATCGATCGGGCGGAACGCGCGATGCGTGCTTGCCAGCAGATCCGGCAATTGCTTCGCGATGTAGCTGCTGCCACTCGGCGTCAGTTGGAAGCGGTTCACCCGATTGCCGCGGAAATCATTCAGCACAAACGTACCCTGCCAGTCCGCCGGGAAATGCGGATCCTCGATGATCTCCAGTCCGCACTGCTTCGGCTGGCCGGGGCTAAGACCATGCAGGATGCGCTTCGCTCCTGGTGAAGTTGCGAAGACCGAACCCGGAAAGATAAAGTTGATTCCCTCCCCACCTGCGCCGTCGCAGGCGAAGCTCTGGCCCCAGCGGTCAAA
This sequence comes from Prosthecobacter sp., assembly GCF_020439865.1. Taxonomy (GTDB): domain Bacteria; phylum Verrucomicrobiota; class Verrucomicrobiia; order Verrucomicrobiales; family Verrucomicrobiaceae; genus Prosthecobacter. The sequence goes on along the minus strand of NZ_JAGRPF010000006.1, from coordinate 33,285 downwards.
CTCGAAGCCCCAAGGATTGATCAATCCCTTGCTCAGTAGTTCTGCGCGGCGCGTCTCAGGTCGGAACTCCCACACTCCGCCGCCCATCAGCCGGCGCACGCCATACGGCGTTTCCATGTGCGTATGGATGTAGATCGACTGCAAAAAGTACAGCATTCCCTCCGGGCCCCAGCGGAACGTGTGCAGCAAATGATGCGTGTCTTCCGTGCCGAAACCGCTGAGCAGGACAGTGCGTTCATCCGCCTTGAGATCGCCATTCGTGTCCTTCAAAAACAAGACCTCAGTCGAGTTCGCCACATAGAGACCGCCATCACCCGGTGCCAGTGCGGTTGGAATGTGCAGACCTTCGGCAAAGGTCGTCGATTTGTCCGCCTTGCCGTCGCCGTCAGTATCCTCCAGCACCACCACCTGATCCTTTGCCTCTTCGCCCGGCTTGATGTGCGGATAGGTTGTGCTCGTCACCACCCACAGGCGGCCCTGCGCATCCCAGTTCATCTGCACCGGCTTTTGAATCATCGGCTCCGCTGCGAACAGATTCACCTCAAAGCCCTCCGGCACCACGAACGCTTTCAGCTCCGCCTCTGGGTGCGCATCCGGCAGATCAGCGAGCGAAGTCGGCTGCGAAGCGTGCGCAAAACCAATCGAACCAACAAGAATCAGGGCAAGGCGGGTCATCATAAGAGAGGAGCCGCAGATTACGGCCCTGTGCAGGCTTTTTGGCAAGCATTCTCTCCGCGAAATCAAACCTAAAATCACCGCCACAGCAAAACCGCCGACGCATGCTCGTGGCAGAAACGCTCGAACGCTGCATGCGATCCGCGAAACACGCTGCGATCACAAAAATGCCGCAGCGATGAACCGCCGCCGCTGCGTGTGAAACCGGCGCCTACATTCCCGGAGAATTCCGGATCAAAGAACGGCGACTTTGGCCGGCCACCGATGTCCCCGCAGTACTGCCAGAACGTCCAACTGCCAAACACGCGCGGCACGCTGAAGTGCACGTGCGTTCCCGGCTGTTCACCGTAGCGCGGAATCCACAGGCCGCAGGTGCGCAGCACGCGGCGGTCGTCGGCGGTCAGCGACTCCAGTTCGCGGCACTGCTGGTCAAACGTTGCCATGCCTCGCAGAGGCACACTGCAGTAGAGCAGCGGCCATGCCCCCGTGCGTGACTGCACGATCCGCGCCGCACGCGCCAGTTCGCTCCATGACACACGGTCTGCGCCCTCATTGTCCAGCACCAGTATCAGCGGATAGGCCGTCGTCCCATTGCGCCGCGCCGTCGCAGCCACCGTGTTCATGAACTGCCCAAGCTGTCCCTCAAGGCTCATACGCTTCTTCATGTAATGATATGCGCCCCACTTCAGACCTGCGGCACGCGCCACACGCTCCCGTCGCGCATAGTCCACATCCGCATGACCGCCCGCCGTTGCCCGGTGAATCATGAGTTCCACGCCCATCGCACGCAGTGCATCCGGTCGCACCACTCCGCCATCATGGCCGAAATCCACGGTGTTGTTCAGGCAGTTCCGCGCCGAGTGCGGCGACATCGTAACCGTCTTGATCGGCGAGCAAGCCGCCAACCCCAGCACAACGGCCATTCCCAAGAGTACCTGTAAACACCCACCACGCATCCAGCTGGTTTAGCGGAACCTGCCATCCACAGTCAATCTCCAAACAAGACTGAAGGCTCGCCATTCCGCCTGTGCCTACCTTCAAGCTCGGCACCTGAACTGGCTACCCACTTGACTTGGTTGGCCAAATTATGGTAATTATAGCAAAATAATATTATCATGCGCCTCGCATTCCTTCCCCTCGCTGTTCGCCTTGGAGTCTTCTTTGGCCTGTCCGCAGTCGCCCAAGCTCAAACCAATCACCGCGGCGAAAACTTCCCGTTGCAGAACTTCGGCCGCACGACCCGCAGCACCGCCATCCCAGCCACGCTCGGCGCCAGTCTTTCCAAAGTCGCCGCTTGGTATGAGCACTCGGACCAGGAACTTAGGGACCTTTGCCAGAAGGACAAAACCCTGCGCATGGACCGTCAGGGGCACCTCCACTACGCCTGTGAGGGGCTCCTGCCTCTGCAAAACGCCGTCGTCAAAGGCGCCACCGCCTCGGGTTCCACCTCGCCCTCAGGCACGCTTTCCGTCGCCGACACCTTCCTCCTCCACAGCAGGCCGGGAGCGTCAAAGACGATCTATCTCGACTTCGACGGTCACACCACCACCGGCACCTACTGGAACAGTGGTTTTACCGGCGGCGCAAACATCGTCACGCCTCCCTACAGCGCTGATTCTGACAAGACCACCTACACCGTCACCGAGCTCGACAACATCTACTCCATCTGGCAGCGCGTCGCGGAGGACTATGCCCCCTTCGACGTTGACGTCACCACAGAAGACCCAGGCCTCGAGGCGTTGCGAAAAACCTCCAGCTCAGACACCCAGTTCGGCGTTCGCGTCTGCGTCGGCGGCAGCAGCTACGACTGGTATGGCGCAGGCGCAGGTGGCGTCGCATACCTCAATTCCTTCTCCTGGAACTCCGACACCCCTGCCTTCGTCTTCCCCGACCAGCTCGGCAGCGGAAATGCCAAATACACCGCCGAAGCCGTCAGCCACGAGGCCGGTCACACCTTCAACCTCAGCCACGACGGCCAGACCAACATCACCGAGTACTATCAAGGCCATGCCAACTGGGCGCCCATCATGGGCGTCGGCTACTACAAGGACGTCGTGCAGTGGAGCAAAGGGGAATACCCCAGCGCCAACAACCTTCAGGACGACACCGCAATCATCTCTGGAGTCGTCGGATACCGTGCCGACCAGCACGGCGACAGCATCGTCGATGCCACCCTGCTTGAAGGTACCTCTCCCACTGCCAGCGGCATCATCGAGCGCCGCACCGACATCGACCTCTTCGGCTTCACCACTGGCGCCGGCCCTGTTAGCTTCACCGCCACCCCCGCCCCCGTCTCACCGAACCTCGACATCCAGCTCGCGCTCTACGACGGCCTCGGAAACCTCGTCAGCTCCGCCAATCCCTCCACCCTGGGGGCCACTCTCAGCGCCACCCTCGCCCAAGGCACCTATTACCTCGCCGTCGATGGCGTCGGAACCGGCGATCCCCTCACCGCCTACAACGACTACGGCAGCCTAGGCCAGTTTAGCCTCACCGGCAGCGTCGTCCCCGTCAACGGACAGGCCCCCATCGCCGTCGCAGACAGCTCCGCCCCCACCACCGGCACAGGTCCCCTCAGCGTGAACTTCTCCAGCCTCGGCAGCTACGATCCCGATGGCAGCATCGCCTCCTACAGCTGGGACTTCGGTGACGGCACCGTCTCCACCGAGGCCAATCCCGTCCACTCCTACACCACCGCAGGCACCTACACCGCCTCCCTCGTTGTCACCGACCACAGCGGCCTCTCCTCCGCCGCGGACACCGTCACCATCGTCGTTCAAAGCAACAACGTCCTCTACGTCGCCAGCATCCAGATGAGCCTCGGCAGTTCCAAGCAGGGCTATCAGGCCACCGCCACCGTCACCGTGAAGAATCAGAACGGCACCGTCGTCTCCGGCGCCAATGTCACCGGCCAGTGGAGCGGCCTCACCAGCGGCACCTCAGTCAAGACCACCAGTCGCAAAGGCACCGCCTCCTTCGCCTCCGGCCGCACCAAAAACCGCGGCACTTTCACCTTCACGGTCACCGGCATCACCCTCTCCGGCTATACCTATGCTCCTCAGCAGAATGTCGAGACCGTCGACTCCATCAGCACCCCGTGACCTGACCCGCTCTTGTTCTCCAACAGCCCAAACGCAAAGCCGCGCCGACCCGCGCGGCTTTGTCGTTTTTGGAATTCCGCAGCGCCCTTCGACATCACTCCGCGCCAAACAACCGCACCGGCGTGATCTCCACGCTCCGCTCCCCTTCTCCCACAAACAGCACGCCGTCCTGCAGCGTGACGTTAAGATCCATCGACCGCTGCGCCAGCGCTCCCAGCGCCTGACTCTGCGCCACCGGGATCTGCCACACTGTCAGATTGTTCACGCGCGCAAACTTCCCCGCCAGTCCCATCCACCACGCCGGCACCGAGCTTCCGTAGCTGTAAACCGTCACCCGCTTCGACCGCCCGCACACGCGCACAAGCCGCTTCTCGTCCGGCTGACCAAGCTCGATCCAGTGCAGCAGCAGCCCAGTCAGATCATGCTGGCTCAGCGCCGGCTCATCCGCCTCCCACATGTCCTTGCCGAACTCCAGCGTGCCCAGGTCGTTGTTCTCCGGCGCGTTCAGCACAAAGGCCAGCAGCCGCAGCATCATCCGCTCCTCCGTCTCAGACGGGTGCCGCGCCAGCGTCAGTGTGTGATCGCGGTACACATTCTGGTCCAGATCCGAAAACGAAACCGCCGCCTTGTAGATGATTGCTTTGAGCGCCATGCGCCGACGTAGAGTCCCGTTACGGCGTGGTCAACAGGTGCTTCGCACGTCGAGACAGCATCCCCGGCTCCTGCGGCAACGCCAAACTGCCGCCGTCATTCCCATCGTCAGCAGCACTCCCACGGCCGCGAAGCAGACGTTGAGGGTCGAAGCAGCCATGCGCATGATCATTCTAACGCTCCTACGTTGCCCACTTCGGCAGGACGGAATCCCTGCCCTCCCATCATCCCTGCCGTGGTGTCGCAACTGGCGCAGGTGCGGATGGCGTCAGTGCAGGCCGGAGGGGACGACCGCGCTGCCGAGGCAGGTGGCAAAGAAGGCGGCGCAGGCGATCACGATGCCGCCAATCATGAAAGCGAGGCTAAGAAGAATGGAAGGCAGAAGACGGGAAGTCAGGCGGCTGGCGATCAGGCACGAGGTGACAAAAACACCCACGGCGGAGAGAGTGAGTGCGGTGTTCCCCGCAAACCCACTGCTGGCGGCAAAGAGGAAGGCGAGCGCAGGACCGACGACGCAGGAGGTGATCCACAAAAACCACAGAACGCCGGTGGAACGGGATGCGGGCGGCGTCGGTGAGTTCATGAAGGCCGGATGCTAGCCCGCGAACGCGTTGAGCCAAGGAGTATCCTGGTGGTTCTTGGGTCCCTGTCCATTGCAGCTCCACGAGCGGAGCAGGATGGTTTTGCGGAACGAGGGAGATGTGGCGAGGGAGGAGGCGCAGCCGATCACATTCTTCTTACAGCCTTAGGATTCCCTTTTTCTGTGACAGACGCTTTGATAGGCGGTTGTCTGCCCAAACAGCAGCTACCCACGCGCCTCATGCTCCCAAAGCTTTCCAGAATACTTTCCACCGTCGTGCTCGTCGGCATGACGCTGGCGGCAGTTCGGGCGCAGGCGCAGATGCCGTCTTCAACGACAACATCGTCTGGGTGGCGGATCAGCTCGGGGCCGCAGTGGCGGTCAGTGGGCCGGCTGCACTGGAACCCTGGCGCATCCCAGAGTCTGGTGACGATCAACGGCACGACGACCTTCAGCGGCCTGCCGCCGGGCGTGTACGACAACGGGTTCGTGCTGCCAGACAACCTCAACAACGGCGTGACGACCTCAAACTTCGGCTGGGACGCCACCACCGTTGTGGACGTGTTTCAAGACGAGGGCTTTGAATTTGAACTGCTGAAGACGGACGTTACGACGACGAACACGGCGACGCTTTTCGCCAGCCAGCAGGGCGGCGCCTCAGACCGCCTCAACGGCCCGGGCTTTTTCATCAAACTGGAGTCCCCCGCCCTCTGGAAGAACGGAGGCTGGGAGCTGTCGCTGGAATTTGGCTACTCGCTGACGGGGATGAGACTTTCACAGCTCCGTGCGGCGTTCGCGGGCCTCGTGACGCAGACTATCAGCACCACGACGATCTCCGATCTCTACGGCGGAAACGATTTCGGCGTGTCGCCGGGCCCGGGCTCCACTTACACGGGCAGTCCTGCCGGCGGGGCGACGATCCCCATCGCGCCAATCGCTCATACCGAGGACACGGTGACAGTGATGCGCGCCATCGTGGTGGACAGCGCCTACAACCGCTCCTTCGGACTGGATCTGCACACGCTTTCGCTGGGGCCGCACCTGAACTACCAGAGCCCGGACGGCCGCTTTCAAGCCGGTTTCAGCACCGGTCTGGCAGTGAACTTCGCCTTCTGGAACGTGGACACTGTGGAGACCCTGCTGGCGCGCGGCGGCGGCTCACTGGGCGCATGGGGCTACCACAGTAGCGGCAGCAAGGTGCTGCCGGGCTTTTACCTTCAGGCAAATCTGGCCGCGCAGATCAGTGAACGCTGGTATGCGATGCTGGCTGGCCGCTACGACTACACCGGCACCTTGCACGGCGGCTCGGGTCCCACGGAGTTCAGCCTGGATCTGAGCGGCTGGACGGTGATGACAGGCCTGACGTACATTTACTGATGGAAGCAGGACGCGTCTCAAATCACGGCCTGCGGGCCTGCACGAGCGCCTCTTCTTTGAGCTTCTGAATGGCTTCGTCTCCTTGGGCGATCAGCGGGTCGAACATCGGAATCTCTTTCGCATTCTGGCCCTGCTCGTGTTTGCGGAAACCGAAGAGGTAGGTCTCGTTGTGCGGACGCCAGCGGTTGAAGAAAAGCGTGTCCTTGGCGATGACGGCGCGGCGAAGGTTTTCCAGCGCAGGCGAGGGAGCATCAGGCATCTTGAGACCGAGGCCTTCGATGAGCTTCGCGCTGAGCTTTTCGTAGCCCTCACGGGTGTAGTGCACGCCGTTTTCGGTGAGCGGCTTGCGGATGATGCCGGGCTTGGGCAGACCGCCCATGAGCTCGAACCAGTCTACAAAGAACGCATTTTGCGTCAGCGCGAAGCGGTGCAGCGCATCACGCAGGCTGGAGAGGTTTCGGTTTCCTGCGCTGAGATCCGGCAGCGGCGGCGGCAGTGTCTCCAACGGCGGCGGGGAGGCGATGATGATGCGCACGCCGGGAGACTTCGCACGGATGAGCTCAATGAGGTTTCGATAGCCCGTGAGGAAGTCCGGCAGGCCGCCAAGACGCTCGAAGGCAAGCTCGGAGCCGTAGCAAAGCAAAACGACAGTGGGCTTGAGCATCTCGAGATGCCCTGCCAGACGCTGCAGGCCCTCTTCCGGCGGACCGAAGTAAGAGCGTGCATGGCCGAAGACGGTGTCCGCGCTCCAAGCGAGGTTGCGCACGGTGACTTTCGTCTCACCGAGGGCGAGATCGAGACGGGGCTCGAAGGAGCCGTAGTCCTGCTCGCGCTCCAGCACGGTGTTGCCGATCAAAACAAGGCGATCGCCGTCTTTGAATTCAAAAGTCTTCGGCTGTGGCGGTGCGACGGCCACGGCAGGATCATCCGGCGTTTGTGCAGGAGAGATGGCGGCGCACGCGAGCGCCAGAAGGCCGGCAAGGGGTTTCAAATTCATGCGGGCGCCATTTGAGCGGATGGGGCGCGGATTGTCCAGCCTGCAAACGACGTCTTCCTCTTACTGGCGTTCCACTTTGACCCGCATGAAACGCGGCTGGCCGGAGCTGACGGGGACGCTGTCCCGCACGATCAGTTGTGAGGAGGTGTCCAACTCGATGATCAGGCCCGCGGAGGACCAGCTGGCAGGCTGGGAGATGTCACTGGTGGCCTGGACCGTGAAGATGACATCAGTGGCGTCGGGATTCTTCGGAATGGCAATGCGGAGGTACCGCTCGGAGCTGACGGGGGAGAGCGTGACAACCTGCGGACTGCCGTTTTGGATCGCACCATTGGTGCCGACGGCATACTCCAGCAAATTTACGAGCCCGTCGCCATCGGAGTCAGCGGAGGCTTCCGCAAGGCTGTTGTCGCCATCGCCGGTGCTGGTGGTGACGAGCCACTTGGCGAAGGGGCTGGTGTAGGCGGTGACGCTCAGATCCCGGAAGCTGCTGATCGCGCTGTCGTCCGCCGTGAGGCGCACGGTATGGATTCCGTTCAACATGAGCGCCGCGGTGGTGTCGATGGCGGATGGATTGCCAAAGACGAGTGATGAGGGCCCGCCGGTCTGGCTCCAATTCGTGGTGAGGCTGACAGGAAGCGGAAAGCTGTCGTCGGACACGGTGGCATCAAGGGAGACGGGCGAGATGTCCCCCACACTCGCGAGGAGAATGTTCGGGGCGCGGTTGAGCGGTACGACGGTGAGATTGGAGAACTTGGCGACATTCAGCACACCCGCCGTGCCCCCGGCATTGTCCACGGCGAAGCCGACGAAGACCCGCGGGGTCATGATGATGGTGCGCGGGGAACCAAGCTGAGTCCACGTGCCAGGAGCACCGCCAGAATCCGCGGCGTGGAAGGCGGTGATGCGGTTGCCTTCACGGATGAGGCGCATCCAGCGGATCTTGCCGGTGAAACTGGGCACGCCGCCCGTTGCGCCAGCCGCCACGCTGCGCCAGATGTAGCCGTTGAACGAACCAGTGGGAATGCGTCCGACGTGGGAGTAGCCGCCGTTGTCCATGCTCTCGCGGATCATGATGCCGGACTTTGCGTTGAGGGCGCCGCTGTTGGCGTCCACGAGCTTCGCGGTGACCATGAGGTCCCCCTGATACTGCCAGCCGTAGAAGGCGCCGTTTCCATCCATGCTGTCGGCGGCGCCGATGGTGTAGGTGGTACCGTCGAAGGCGAACGTAGCCTGTGTGGAGGGAGAAGTGCCAAAATTTTCCGTGAGCAAAGCCGGGCCGGAGGGAGCGGGCGTAAGCGTGACATTGTCGAAGGCAGCGGTGCAAAGCTGCCCGGCGGTGGCGCTGTTGCCGGTGGCCGTGAGACCCATCACAGTGACGTCGTTGAGCATCGAAACCACCGTGGGACTGCCAATCACCGTCCAAGAGCCAGGCGTGCCGCCGGAATCGGACGCGTAGGAACCGGTTATCTGCTGACTGGCGCTGTCGCGCTCCAGTTTCACCCATACCGGCAGCGTAATGCCGGACTGCGTGACCGCCGTGTCGTTGGTGCTCACGGATGTGCGCATGCGGAGCTGGAGCGTGCCGTTCGAATAGCCCAAGACGGCACGACGCACGCTGCGATTCAGGCTGTCGCGAATGGTGACGCCCGCGAGCGGCGTGGCCGCCGGACCTGAGAGCGAGGTAATGCGCGCCATGATGCTGCCGTTTCCCGTGACCTGCCTGGCCATGATGTGCGCGGCGTCAGTGGTGGTGCCAGTGTATCCGGCGCCCATGCCGGTGAGGAGAAGGCTGAATCCCACCTTCGCCGTCTGACCGCGCTGCTTCGTGGTGGGGCTCATGTCCTGCGCAATCCATTCCTCCGCGGCGATGTCGGCACCGACGATGACCGTGACCTGTGTGCCGACGGTGAACTGCGTGTCCGTGGCTGAGAATTGCAACACATAGACGCCGTCCGCGCTGAACGTCACCGCGCTGCTGAGTGCGGAAGGCGCGGCAAACGTGGCCGTGCCCGGTCCGCTGACCTGGCTCCACGTCGTGCTGAGCGCTGCGGGCGATCCATCGTCCGTGGCGGTGGCGGAAACGATGATACCCTGGCCGCTGGCGACCAGATTGCCGTCGCTGGTCGGACTGACGATGGAAACGACCGGCGGGAAGTCATTGTCCTGGATCGCCACCTCGTCGTAACCGTCTCCACCGATGTCGTAACTGCCGCTGGAAAGCTGCATGAGGACCGTTTCATCCCCTTCCGTGAGCAAGTCGTCCACCGGCGTGATGGTGAACGTGCGGCTGACCTCTCCGGCGCTGAAGGTGAAGGGAGAGGTGAGCGCGGCATAGTCCGAACCGCTGAGAGCCGTGCCGGTGACGGTGAAGGCCACGCTCAACGTGCCGGTGGTGGGCGCGGTGCGCGTGATGGTGAAGGTGCCGGTGTTTCCCGCGCTCTCGGAGGCAATGCCGTCCGTGGCGGCGATCGTGACGGTGCTGCGGTCGTTGTCCAAAAGGGTCACGGTGGCCGCGGAAGGCGATCCCACGGTATAAACACCCGCGGAGGAGTTCACCGTGAGAATCACGGTCTCAGTCACCTCGTTGGTCGAGTCATTCAGCGGCGAGATCGTGATGGTGGCGGAGGATTGCCCGATGGGAATCGAGAAATTGAACGTGCTGGTGGTGCTGATCGAAGCGTAGTCCGTGTTGTTCGCTGCCGTGCCTGAACGTGTGAGGGAAACGACGAGGTCCGCAGTGGTGGCACCCGTGCGGCTGATCGTGAAGACTCCCGGATCGGGCCCAGTTTCCGAGGCACTGGCATCCGTGGCGACAATGCTGACGACGGGCAGGTCGTCATCGGTGATGGTGAAGGTGTGCGTGTCCTGCGTGTCGATGGCTGCGCCGACGGGATTCGTCAGGGTCAGCACCACGGTCTCGTTCGACTCGACGACGGCATCATCATAGATGACGAGCGGGATGGTCTGCACAGTCTCTCCGGGAGCAAAGGTCACCGTGCCTGCGGAGAGGGTGAAATCGCTCCCGCTGGTGGCAGTTCCACCGACGGTAAAGTCCACGCTGATGGCGGAATCCGCAGGCGCGCTGAGGCTGACGGCGATTTCCTGCGTGCCGGCCGCCGCCTCGACCGCGCTGCTGCTCGTCTGTGCGAATCCGACAAGCGGCAGGACCGGCGGCGTGTCATCGTCGTTGATGACGTAGGTAAAATAGGTCTGCGAGCCAAGCATCGCGGCAGTTGGATTGCGCAGGAATATGGTCACCGACTCATTCGGCTCCGGAATCGTGTCGTCCGTGATGTTGAGCACGATGTCCTTGGTCTGCTCGTTGTTGTTGAAGGTGAGAGTGCCGTTTGCGAGCGAGAAATCCACGCCTGTGCCAAAGGCGTTCGTCACCGTGGAGTTGCGGTAGATGAACTCCGTGCGCGCATTGGCCACCACGCCATGGTAGGCGGACATGGCGCGGTAACCATGGTTGTCGCGCACCATCACCCCCGCCTGTGCAGTGGTGGCACCGCCGGTCTGCGAGATGACCCGCGCCACCAGATTGAAATCACCCGTGAGCGTGGTGGCGACGAAGTGGCATGCATCTCCGGTGCCGCCGATGGCAGCCCCTGAACCACTGACCGTGTAGGTTCCTGCGTCGAGACTGTCTGATCCCTGCGCGTTCACAAAACCGATCGTCCGACCGGTGAGACCGCTGGCAGGCACGTTGTTGATCGTGACGTTGTCGAAGATGGCCGTGGAAAGCGTGCCGTTCGACCTGGAACTGACCGCCAGGCCCGCCTGCACGTCGATGCCCATCGGAATGGTTTGATCCGTGCTGGTCTGCGTCCACGTGCCGCCGTCAGGCGAAGCCCACGCGCTGAACACCGAGCCCACGCGCTGCAACCGCACCCAGTAAGGCCGCACAATGGTCGTGGTGGCCGAACTGGCGCTCGTGGAGATGCGCCGGATGGTGCGCGCCGTGCCCGCTTTCTCGGCAAGCATGGCCATGTGCTTGGAGGTCGTGGCGGTGCTGTCGCGGATCGTCACACCGGCACGCGAGGTGTTGTTGCCGTTGGCGATGCTGACCACACGCGCGGTGACGATGCAGTTGGTGGAATTGGTGATGACGTGGGACACATAGCAGGACGTGTCAGAAGTGCTGCTCGTGCTAAGGCCGGCCCCTCCGGCATTGAGTGTGAAAACGCCGCCGCTTTCACTGCTGCTGCTGGCAGGATTGGTCGTGCCGATGCTGCCAAAAGTCGACGCACTCGCCGCGCCACCAGCATCAAGACCAGTGATGCTGAAATTGTCGAGCGTGGCGGTGCAACTGACGCCGGAGGACGATGACATGGCCACCAGTCCGACTGTGTATCCATTGGTGACGAGGCTGATCGTCTGCGGCGTGCTGACCATCTGCCAGTGCTCCCCGTCCGAGGAGACATAACTCGTCAGCACATTGTCCGCGCGCACCACACGCGTCCAGTACGGCAGCGTCGGAACAGTGGTGGTCCCGGTGACAGACGCACGCGCCCCAGAATCGACATAATAATCCACGGTGGTGATGCCCACCGATGGCGAGGCGAGCGTCACTGGCACATTGACTGTTGCAACGCTCTCCGCGCCCGAAGAACCGTTGCTCGCAAAAGCAACGGTCTGGGTCGTGGTGTCGTTGTCGTCCAGGTAAATGGTGGCATCGGGAGTTCTGGAGTAACTTCCCGCTTCAAGATGAAGGATGATCGTTTCCGTGCCCTCGATGTCCGTGTCGTTCGTGCCAGTAAGGTTAAGCGTCACGTCCGCACCCGAGGCGGTGGCAGGAATGGTCAGCGTGCCGGTGCGCGTGCCGTTGTTGAAGGTGAGCGTGCCACTGGTGGTGACATTGTAGTCCGTCCCGGGCGTCGCCGTGCCTTGCAGCGAGAAATTGAGCGTGAGCGCCGAAGTAGTGGAACCGGTCCGCGACGCGTAAAACTTGAACGGCGAGGTCGTGGCTCCTTCGACGATTCGATTGATGGTGAGCGCACTCGTGCCCACCTGCGAGTCCACCCACACCGTCGGCTGGTCATTGTCTCGCAGCCAGATGCTGGCGCTGCTCGTCGGCGCGTAGGTGGAGATCGACGGGCTGGAAGTGATCGTGCAGATGATGCTTTCGATGTCCTCCAAATCCGTATCATTGACCGGCACAAACGTGAGATCGACCGTGGACGCGGTGCTGCCGCTGCTGTTCATCACGATCACGCCCGTCCCGCTGGCCGCATCGAAAGTGCTGCCGGCAGGGGACGAAGGCAGCGTCACCGTATAGTCCGTGGTGCGGACGGCCGTGCCGTCGAGGCTGAAAGGTACGCTGACTGTGCCTGCAATGCTGCCTTTGATCGAAAAACGAATCACACCCGAAGTTCCGCCTTCCACAGCACTCGTCTGGCCTGCCACCTCGACGTAGGGAGCGTTGGATGCGGCGCTGTCATTGATCGTCACCGTGCCGGAGGTCGTGTCACCCAGCCGATAGTCCGTGGGGCCCGCGCCGAGTTGGAGAAGCACCTGCTCTGCTGTTTCGCCAAAGCCATCCCAGCGCGGAACGATCGTGATCGCGGCCGATTTCGAGCCTGCGGGGATCTGCACGGCTCCTGGCAGCGCCTCATAATCCACGCCGTGAATCGCCGGCACTCCCGTGCTCGGACTGCCGGCCACGGAATAGTAAACCGTCAGCGAAGCGCTCAAATCCCCGCTGCGAGTGACCAGAAACGTGCCCGTGTCGGCCACACTCCCCGGCACGCTGAGATCCACCTCCTGCGCGGTGGCATCGGTGACGGAAAGTGTGACCACATTGGTATCGTCGTCGAACAAGCTGACCGTGGCGGTCGTCGCTGTCGGCTCCAGAACATATCCAGCATTCGCACTGAGGGTCAGTGTGACTGTCTCCAGCGGCTCCACCTGCGTGTCCTGCAGCGGCGTGACATTCACCACCGCCGAGCTGCTTCCAGCAGGGATCAAAACGCTGCCACTGAGCGTCGCATAGTCCGCTCCTGCCACCGCCGAACCACCGACGCTATAGCTCACCGTCAAATCCGCCGCCGTACTGCCGGTGCGGCTGACCGTAAAAACCCCGGGTGCTGCAACACCCTCGTCCACAGTGTCGGTCGTGGCCAAAATGCTGACCTTTGGCAACACCGTGTCATTATCTTCGATGACCACCTGCGCGCTGCCCGCATTGGGTGCGACCAAGTAGCCGCTGCCTGCAGCGAGGGCAAATTTCACCGTTTCCGGGCCTTCCACCGCCGTGTCCGTGTTCGGCGTGAGCACCACGTCCAGCGTGCTGGAGTCTGCCAGGATGATGAAGGTGCTGAAACCGCCCGTGCCCGTGATCAATGCCGGTGCCAGCGTGTAGTCGGCAACGGCGGCGGTGCCGATGGCAGGATTGATGTTGACGGTCAAAGGCACTGCGGTGTCGCCGGTGCGTGTTAGCCGGAAGGTGGCGGTCTCCCCGGCCGCGTCTTCGGTGGCGCTGGCATCGATGGCGGTGAGAGAAACCATGGGCAACCCCTCCGCCTCAAAGTCGGCGCCTGCGAAATTGGGGGCCACGGTGATGCTGTTGTTGAACAGCTCGCCAAACGAGTAGCCGTAAAGCAGCGGTGTGACGCTGTAGGTGTTCGCCGCGAGATTGGCGATCGTGTACCACCCCTCGGAGTCGGTGATGGTCGGGTTCGTGCCGTTGGCCGTGAGCAAAACTCCCGGCAACCCCACGCCGCCTGCGGTGACACGACCGCTAATCGTGTATTTGCCGCCGCCGTTGCCCACGGTGATCAAGGTGGTTCGGGTGATGCTGCCGCCCTTCATGTCACTGACGGTACAACTCACCACATAGCTGCCTTCGGTGGAAAACGTCCGAGTGATGACGGGAGAATTCGGCGAAACGATCTTCACCGCCGTGTCACCCCAGTGCTGCCACTGGTAGGCCAGCGTGTCGCCGTCCAGATCCTCCGCCGTGGCGGTGAACGTCACCGTCGCGTTTTTGGGCACCACATTGGCAGAAGCCGCCAGAGACAAAGTGGGCGGCGTGTTGCCGCTGAAGTCACCCATGTTGATCAGCACATCGACGTATTTCGGCGTCGTCGTGCTCACGCCGATGGTGGTCATGAAAATGCCGGCCTCGGTGTCGCCAAACGTCTGCCCGAGCGCGATCGCAGCGTCATCTTTGTTGTAGGGAGAGCCCGGCGTGGTGTCGATGAGCTGGATGTTGCTCCCGCTGCCGCTGGGATACTTCCATCCGAGAATGATGCCCTTGTCCGCCCAAGGACGCGATGCGCTGCCGTTGTAAAGCTGCCGCACTTCGCCCCAATAAGTACGCTGCGAGTCCTTCGTGATCGTCATCGCATAGCGATTGCGCGGATCGAGCACCGGCTGGTCGAAGGCATAAACACGGTAAAGACCGCTGGTGGTCACACTCTGCACGTAGCTCTGCGGCAGCCACTTCACCTGCACCTTGGCCGCCGCATTGTAGTGGTCGTTCGGCACGCCGCCGCCGCCCATCACATCGTAGCTGTCACCATACTCTGCATTCGCCCCCGGACCGATGGCGCTGGTGCCTGCCGTGTCCCAAAAGTTTGCATGCGCGAGCCCGAAGGTGTGCCCGATCTCATGCGCCGTGACGCCCACGCTGTCACCATAGACCCACACATTGCCGCCGCCGCCCCAGCCACCCGTGGCCCGCGCCCCGCCAATCAAGCGCAGCACCGTCACATCGTAGTCATTGTAGTCGAATCCCAGCTTCCTCGCCTCCTCACGCGCATGGGCCATTTCAAGGCTCAGTCCATCGATGTCCCCTCCGTTTGACGTGTCCCGCTGCACATACCAGGCCTCGTTCTTCGACAGCTTCACATGCGGCGTCACAGTCGTCTGCGTGGTCAGCTTGCCAAACGACGACTTGGAATAGTAGTCCGCCACGTTGCGCATGATCTCGTAGCTCTTCGATTCCGTCGGCAGGCGGTCGTTCTGATCCTGAAACGTCATCGGGATGTACAGCACCTTCAACTGCCCTACCGCCGGTGTCGGCGGGGCTGGCAGCACGCCCGTAAGCAAAACGGGGCCGCCGGTGGTGCCTTCGCCCTGAATGTACTGCTCCT
This sequence comes from Prosthecobacter sp., assembly GCF_020439865.1. Lineage (GTDB taxonomy): Bacteria > Verrucomicrobiota > Verrucomicrobiia > Verrucomicrobiales > Verrucomicrobiaceae > Prosthecobacter. Next base: position 17,805 of record NZ_JAGRPF010000006.1, on the reverse strand, counting down.
CGACGATGGGTTTGTGGTAACCGCCGCACAGATGAATCACCTCCTCAGGCGTCTCGATCACCGTCTCGGCCTGTTCGGCGGTGATGGGTTCGGCAATCTGGTCCTCGCTGGCGGTTTTCAAGCCGCTGACCGGACACACCGCCACCTGCTTCTTCGTCGAATCGGGCACCTCACCGACTTCAAGCACCCGCACCGGACTCTCGCTGGCAGCAATTTCACGATCAATGCCGACACCGTTGATCGCAGCGTTCGGCACGGTGACGACAATCTCCGCGCGGCGCCCGAAGACATGCAGGTTGAAGGCACCATCGCCCTTCGTTTGCGCGATGCGATGAGTCAACGTCTGCCCCGGCAAAGGCAGTGAATCACCCTCCGCAGGCACACCTTGATACGTCGAAACGACCGCACGCTGGTTGATCCGCGTCTCCAGCAAGGCAAGAACCTCTGCTGGCAGCTTTTGCCGCACCACCATCGGCACCGCACGCGCCAGTGCCGACCGCGGGTCGTCCTTGATCAGCTGTTTAAACAGAGGACGCCTCGCAGCGGCCAGTTTCACACCTTCCTCGATCAGAGCGGCTTTCCCGGCGGCATCTGCCTTCAGATACTCCTCGGTCCACGCGTCAAAACTGGCCATCAAGTCGTTAACAGGAGTCGTGGGAACTTTTTGAATCTCCCGTCCTGCCATAATAGAGGGACCCGTCGGCGGTGTCTGCTCTGTTGATTGCCTGGATCCCGTCCCGCGATGGTCGGTCCTCTGCGTCACCACCGTGGCCTGAAGTCGTTCCTGCGGTGCAGGCCGGAAAAGAAGAAAGAGAGAAATAGCGGCCGCAAAGGCCAGCAGGAGGCGGAAACGCATGGTTGGAGACGGGGCCAAACGAACTCGCAGACATCCCTGTTAGGCTGTCGGTTCGCTCTTTTTGGCTATTGGGTCGAAATGCTATCAGAAGACCCGGAAAACCGTCAAGGCTGTTGCTTGCGCAATACCAGCAGCACATCCGCATAGCTGTCGTCAAAACGGCGCGGCGCGGCGAGGTCGTGGGTGAAGTCGTAGCACTCCTGCAGTTCCAGCTCCGGCACCTTGCGCAGCAGCGCCTTCAACTGCGCGGCGTTGTAGGTGCGAAACTGCCAGCGCGTCTCCTGCACGTGGGTACGACCGGCATCGGTGACTTTCAGCCGCGTGCGCAGGTCCTCCAGTCGCGCCTTCGGATCCGCAGGCCAGGTGTGGGTATTGCAAACGACCTCGATGCCGTCGCGCTTCGCCACCCAGCGTTCGTGCTCGGCCCCGCCGCGGTCGTAATCGGTCAGATGCAAACCGAGGAAGAACAAACCGCCGGGTCGCAGGCTGGCCGCGACACGTCGCAGGCACTCGGCGGCATTCTTTTCGGTATGCAGGTATTTGAACGTGCTGACGAGGCAATGCGCGAGGTCGAAGCCGCCCTTCACACCTTTCGGCAACGCGAAGCTCTGCATCCAGTCCTCCCAAAGACGTGCTTTCAGCCCGGCACCGGCGAGACGCTTCGTCGCAAACTCGATCATGTGCGCATTCCCGTCGAAACCGCTCACATCCCAGCCCCGGCGCGCCATTTCCAGCGCCAGCCTTCCGCTGCCGCAGGCGGGTTCGAGCAGGCGCCTGCCCTTGCCGTCGCCATGCTTCACAAACGCGCCTTCCAAGAAGTCCGCCTCCTGCACGGTGCCGTCATCAAAGATGATATCGTAATAGAGGGGGGTGTCGTACCAGTCGCGCTTTTCGGGGGGCATCCGGCGCACGATGGCGAATCCCCGGCTCCGCGCCACCCCGTAACGACATCAACCACAGAAAGGATCAAAAAACACGCCACGGGTGGCATTCGAAATGCTGCTTGATTGTTTGTAACTGGTGGAGATTGATTGCGCCCCCGTGCCCGCTGCCCTTCCCGATATGATTGTGTGGGATAATTTCTTCTGGTTCACCAGCTACATCCTCGTCTTCATCGCCCTGTCCGCCTTCGGCGCCCACAGGATCAAAGTCCTGTACCATTTCTGGAAACACCGCCGGGACATACCCGAGCCTCAGCGCCAGTTTGAAGAGCTGCCAGTGGTGACCGTGCAGCTCCCGATCTTCAATGAATACGACGTGGTGGAGAACCTGCTGCGCTACGTCAGCGCCCTCGACTACCCGCGTGAGAAACTGCAGATCCAGGTGCTGGACGACTCCACAGACGAAACTGCGGCGTTCGCCGAAAAGCTCAGCGCAGAATACGCCGCCACAGGTCTGGACGTGGAGTACAAACACCGCACAAACCGGCATGGCTTCAAAGCCGGAGCGCTGGACGAGGCGATGGTCTCCGCCAAGGGCGAATTCATCTGCATTTTCGACGCCGATTTCCAGCCGCAGCCGGATTACCTCAAGAAACTCGTCCACCATTTCACGGACGAAAAAGTTGGCATGGTTCAGGCCCGCTGGGGACATGCGAACAAGCATTTCTCCCTCCTCACCCGCTTGCAGGCGCTCTTTCTTGACGGTCATCTCGTGCTGGAGCAGACCGCCCGCAGCCGTCACGGTGAGTTCTTGAACTTCAACGGCACCGCCGGCATCTGGCGCCGTCAGGCCATCGTCGAAAGCGGCGGGTGGCAACATGACACGCTGACCGAGGACCTCGATCTGAGCTATCGCGCCCAGCTCCGCGGCTGGAAGTTCATCTACCTCAAGGATGTCGTCGTTCCCGCTGAACTGCCGCCGGACATGGACGGCTTCAAGAGTCAGCAGCACCGCTGGACGAAGGGTTCCATCCAAGTGTGCAAAAAGATTCTCGCGGATGTGTGGCGGAGCAACGCACCGCTGGCCGTCAAACTCGAGGCCACCGCGCACCTCACCTCGAACTTCGCCTATCTGCTAACGCTTTGCACGCTGGTGCTCATGTATCCGGCCAACTTCGTGATGGGCAGTTCGTGGCACAAGGCGGTCTTCGTTGACGTTCCGGTGTTCTTCTTTGCCTCCGTCAGCGTCGTGGTTTTCTACATGACGGCACAGGGCTCGCAGTCGCGCTGGGGCTGGCTGAAGGCCCTTCCCTACGTACCCATGCTGCTCGCACTTGGCATCGGCATGAGCATCAACAATGGCAAGGCCGTCCTCGAAGCCCTGCTCAACCAGGACAGCGAATTCGTGCGCACGCCAAAATACGGCATCACCACGCAGGAGCAGGCCGCGAAGAAGAAGACGCACTACAAGGCCGGCAAATCGATCGCGCTCTGGCTGGAGGTGGCACTCGCCGGCTATTTCGGCTGGATGATCGCGCTCGCGGCGCAGCGCGGCCAGTGGGGATCGATCCCGTTCCTGCTGCTCTTCTTCGGTGGCTTCGCATTTGTGGCCTCCGGCTCACTCGTGAAACGATTCTCGATGGAGCGCTTTCAGCCTGCCACGGCAACGGCTTGAGCCCGTCGCGCCAAGCGTAACTTTCGCAGGCGTTCCGGGTTTCTCTGCGGCCATGAACCTGTTTATCGCTTTCGCCTTTGCCACCTGCACGCTTCACGCCGCCACCACCGACTGGACGCGATTCCTGGGTCCCCATGGCACGGCCATCGTGGCAAACTCGCAGGTGCCGCTGACGTGGAGCGACTCGGAAAACCTCACGTGGAAGACAGACCTGCCCGGCCCGGGTTCCTCGAGCCCTATCGTCTTCGGCGACAAAGTGTTCGTCACCTGCTGGACTGGTTACGGTGACAAAGAGGGTGCAAATGACATGAGCAAGCTCACGCGGCATCTGCTTTGTCTCAGCCGCGCAGACGGCAAAATTGTGTGGGAAGCCAAGGTGCCCTCCGTCGTCGAGGAAAATCCATGGAAAGGCTATCTCACCGAACATGGCTATGCCACGCATACGCCCGTGACGGATGGTGAACGGGTTTATGTGTTCTTCGGCAAGAGCGGTGCACTGGCCTTCGACATGCAGGGCAGACAGCTTTGGCAGAACTCCTGCGGCACCGACTCCGGCCGAATGCGCTGGGGCTCCGCCGCGAGCCCGGTGCTCGTCGGCGATGTTCTCGTCGTAAACGCGAGCGACGAAGCGCAGGCGATCATCGGACTGGACAAGAAGACAGGCAAAGTCCTGTGGAAGGCCGAGGGCCAGTTCGGCATGGCCTACGGCACGCCGAATGTGTTTCAACACGAGGGTGTGACCGATCTCGTCATCGCCGTGCCGCAGGAGTTATGGGGCTTGAATCCTGAAACGGGCAAACTGCGCTGGTATGCCGCGCACGAACTCAACGGAAACGTCTCTCCAAGCGTCGTTCTGGGCGACAGCATCGCCTATGTCTTCGGCGGATTTCCCGCCACCCGCAGCACCGCCATCAAACTCGGCGGCAAGGGCGACATCACCGCCGATGCGATCCTCTGGAGCAGCAACACCAGTTCCTACGTCCCAACGCCCATTCTCAAAGACGGCCATCTCTACGTCGTCAACGACCAGGGATTCGCAACCTGCATCGATGCCGCGACAGGAAAAGACGTTTATCGAGAGCGCGTCCTGATGGGCGCACGCGGCGGTGGCAAACCGTTCTACGCCTCACCCGTTTTGATCGGCGACAAACTCGTCTGCGTCTCCCGCAGAGACGGCACGTTTGTCATTGCAGCCAAACCCAAGTACGAACTTCTCCAAACCAACGAGTTCAAGCTGGACGACTCGCACTTCCACGGCACCCCGGCCGTCAGCGGCAACCAGCTGTTCATGCGCAGCAACAAGGCGGTTTACTGCATTGGCACGAAGTAAGAACGCGTCATGCCGAAAGGCCGCGCAACTCGCCGCGTAGTCATCGCCCATGATTCGCCAACTGCTTCTCGTCGTCAGCGCTCTCACGCTGTTTTCCCTCAACGCCTCCGCCCAAAACATCCGCGCCGGCATCATCGGACTCGACACGTCCCACGCGCTGGCCTTCACCAAGACGCTGAACGCGACGCCGCAGAAGCCCGAGGTGATGGGGGTTCGCTTGGTGGCTGCCTATCCGCAGGGTTCCAAGGACATCGAATCCAGCACGAAGCGCGTGCCGGAATACACGGAGAAAATCAAGGAATTGGGCGTGGAGATCGTGCCCAGCATTGATGCCTTGCTCGACAAGGTGGACGTCGTGTTCCTCGAATCGAACGACGGCCGCGTCCATCTGGAGCAGCTCCTGCCTTGCATCGAAGCACACAAGCCGGTTTTCATCGACAAGCCGATCGCCGGCACCCTCGTCGATGCGATCAAGATTTTCGACGCCAGCAAAGCCGCAAGCATCCCTGTTTTCTCCTCCTCTTCCCTGCGCTTCGGCAAGGGCACGCAGGAAGTGCGCGGTGGCAGCATCGGCTTGGCGAAAGAAGCGGAAACCACCAGCCCAGCCAGCTTGGAAGAGCACCATCCCGATCTTTTTTGGTATGGCATCCATGGCGTCGAGTCCCTGTTCACCGTCATGGGTACCGGATGCGAGAGCGTGAAGCGTGGCACCACCGCTGAAGGCAAAATCACCGTCACCGGCACCTGGAAGGGCGGACGCAAAGGCACATACACCGAGAGCAAGGGCTACGGCGGCAAGGCCATCGGCGAAAAGGGCGAGGCCGCAGTCGGCACCTACGATGGCTATGATCCGCTGCTCTACTCCGTCGTGCACTTCTTCCGCACCGGCGTCGCTCCAGTCTCACCGGAGGAAACGATCGAGATCTACGCCTTCATGGAGGCCGCGGACGAGAGCAAACGCCGCGACGGCGCCGAGGTCACCATCAAGGAAGTGATGGACAAGGCGCTCGCCGAGGCGCGAAAGTGATCACGTCCGGCACCGGGCAAACGGGTGGCTGACAGGTGAAAGCGTCGCTGCTCGGCGACGTTGTGTGCGTGTTTTGAGAACTGAAAGAGTCCCTTTCATTCGGTCAGAATTGTTCAACATTTCCGGCGACAGTCCGTCTCTAAGTCGGTCGGCCTTCCTGGCCGATCAAAAAGCTCCCAACCCCAAACACCACCATGACAACTCCACCTCGCCTCTGCATCGCGTTCACCTGCGCCGGCATGTTGTCGGCAGGACTTCCCCTGGCGCTTGCTGAAACACCGGCACCAGGCAAAAGCTCTCCGGAGGAATTCCAGGCCAAAATCCTCAAGGACGCCTCCCCCCTGCCCAACAACGGCCAGCTCCAGATGAGCTATGCCAGCGTGGTGGACAAGATCCTCCCAAGCGTTGTCACCATCTCCACCTCTACGCCGGTCAAGACTCCGGACGTGGACCAGATCCCGCCGCAGCTCCGTCCGTTTTTCTACCGTTTCTTCGGCGTACCCGACGACTTCGGCATGAATGAAGACGATGAACCGGTGAATCCACGCCGCCGCGGACAGCCTCAGCGTCCCCGGCAGCTTCCCGAAGAAGATGATGAAATGAATCAGCAGCACGGCGTCGGATCCGGCATGATCATCACACAGGACGGTTATATTTTGACGAACAACCACGTCGTCGCCGATGCCAAAAAAATCGATGTGGCGGTGGACATCGACGGCAGCACCAAAACCTATAAGGCAAAGATCGTCGGCGCCGATCCGCTGACCGACGTCGCGCTCATCAAAATCGATGCCACCGGACTCAAACCCGCAACGATGGGAGACAGCTCGCAGCTTCGAGTGGGCGACATCGTTCTTGCCGCCGGCGCGCCAATGGAACTCAGCCGCTCAGTCAGCCAGGGCATCGTCAGTGCGCTGGGCCGAAGCAACGGAGGCATCGTCGGCCGCGGCCGCGTGCAGGGCTATGAAGACTTCATCCAAACCGATGCCTCCATCAATCCGGGCAACTCTGGCGGCCCGCTCGTCGATGCCATGGGACGCGTCGTCGGCATCAGCACGGCGATCCTCTCCCGCACCGGCATGAATGCGGGCATCGGCTTCGCCATCCCGATCAACATGGCCCTCCACATCGTCGAAGATCTTTTGGACGACGGCATGATCCAGCGCGGCTTCCTGGGTGTCGGCATTGAAGACCTCACACCGGAGAAAGCCTCCCTCCTTGGTGCTAATGAAGAGTCTGGGGCCATCGTCACCATGGTCGGCGCAGACTCCCCGGCTGAAAAGGCCGGCGTCCAGCTTGAGGACGTCATCATCGGCATCAACGGACAGAAGGTGGACAGCAGCAGCCGTCTTCGCCTCATCGTCAGCAGCACCAAGCCCGGCACGCAGGTTCCGGTGGACATCATTCGTAATGGCAAACGCACCGCCGTAAATGTCACTCTGGGCGCCCTGCCTGAAGAAGCGCTGACTGAAGGCGGCTCCGGACTGCGGGGCATCCCGCGCAGCGGCGGCGCACCCAAGGAAAACGTGGAGGAGCTCGTCAGCGGCGTCACGATTCAAACACTTACCAAGGCGCTGCGTGAGCGGCACGACATCCCCAAAGATGTCAACGGTGTCATCGTCACCAAGGTCGACCCCAACAGCCGTGCAGCCGCCAGAGGTGTCGAAGAAGGAGACGTCATCTCCCAGCTGAACCGCAAGCCCGTCAACAACACGGCTGAAGCCCGCACCCTCGCACAAAAGAGTGACAAGACCATCCTTCTCCGCGTCTGGCGCAAAGGCGACACCATGCTTCTCATGATCGACAACAACTGATCCGCGAACGTTTTTTCCGCCCGCGCATGCCAGACGGTGTGCGCGGGCTTTTTCATGCCTGAAGCGGGCAAGGAGCCTTGGAGTGCCTGAGGAATGGAGTATTGGATTCCCGGCATCTCTTCAGTGCTCCACCACTCGACCCCCTCCGTGCTCTACGACGCCCACAATCACCTCCAGGACGAACGACTTGATCCTTGGCGGGATCAAATCATCGCCACGCTGCCGCAGGCCGGCATCGCGGAGATGATCGTGAACGGCTCATGCGAGGAAGACTGGCCCGCCGTGGCAGCGCTTGCCCGCGAACACACGTGGATCCGCCCGGCATTCGGTCTGCATCCATGGTATGTCAATGAGCGCTCGCCGCGATGGGCTGAAACTCTCCGCCAGCATTTGATCGATCACCCCCACGCCGTCGTGGGAGAGATCGGCCTCGACCGCTGGATCGAGAATCCCGCCATCGACGCCCAGCTCGAATGTTTCCGGACGCAGCTCGCCCTCGCTGTCGAACTTGATCGCCCCGCCACCATCCACTGCCTGCGTGCCTGGGGTTTGCTGGAGGAAACGCTGCGCGCCTGTCCGCTGCCACGGCGAGGGTTTCTGCTGCATTCCTATGGAGGCCCCGCTGAGATGATTCCCAGCTTCGCTGCAATGGGCGCCCGCTTTTCACTCTCGCCCTACTTCGGCCATCCCCGCAAGGCTGCCCAGCTCGCCGTCTTCAAATCCGTGCCCCTCGATCGTCTCCTTACCGAAACCGATGCGCCGGACATGCGGCCGCCGGATGAGTTGAACCCACATCCGCTGCAGGCCGCCGATGGCAGCTCTCTGAACCACCCGGCCAATCTGCGTGTCAGCTATGAACTCCTCGCCAGCATCCGCGGCATGCTCGTGGAGGAATTGCAGGATGTCATTGCCGCCAACTACGCCAAACTCTTTGCCTTCTGAGTCTTGCCATGCGTCAAGACAGGGGCCACCGCTGGCCCGCCACCTGCTCTCAATATGCCAACCATGCGCAAAACCAAAATCCTCTGCACTCTCGGCCCTGCCACGGAGAGTCCTGAAGTCATTGCCAGTCTGATCGCCAAGGGAGCCGACGTCATTCGCCTCAACATGAGCCACGCCTCGCATGACTGGGTGCGCGCTGTCTACTCGCGTGTCCGGGAGGCCGCGTCCGCCAGCAAGCGTGAGATCGCCGTGCTCATGGACCTCACCGGCCCCAGCATCCGCACCGGCGATCTCGAGCAGCCCTGGCAGCTTCAGGTGGGGGACGTTGTCGAATTTCGCTGCAAGGCAGAGGCTCCCGGCACGACGCAGTACTCCGTCAGCGTCAATTACCCCGAACTCGGCAAGGACCTCAAAGCCGGTGACACCATCATGGTCGATGGCGGGATGATTCAGATCAAGGCCACCGATGTCTCCACTCTCCGCGTCATCGGCACCGTCATGACCAAAGGGGAGATGAAATCACGCCGTCACATCAACCTCCCCGGCGTCCCCGTGCGCCTGCCGCCGCTCACGCAAAAGGACTACGCCGATCTCGATCTCGGCGTCGAACTGGGCGTGGACTTCTTTGCGTTGAGCTTTGCCCGTGAGCCGGGCCATCTGCAGCATCTCCAGCTTCTTTTGGAACAAAAGCGCAGCAAGGCCCGCATCATCGCCAAAATCGAAAACCAGCAGGCCATCGACAACATCGACGCCCTCGTGGAGGCCTCCGGTGGCATCATGATCGCCCGCGGTGACCTTGGCAGCGAGTGCCCCATCGAGGATCTGCCGCTTATTCAACGCCAGATCGTCGAACGCTGCTCCTACCACGGTCGGAAGGTCATTGTCGCCACGCAGATGCTCGAAAGCATGATCGAGAACCCCGTGCCCACCCGCGCCGAGGTAACCGACATCTTCAACGCAGTCATCGAGCAGGTGGACTGCGTCATGCTCAGCGGTGAAACCAGCGTGGGCCGCTATCCCGACAAATGCGTCGAAGTGCTCAACACCGTCATCAGCCGCATCGAGCAAAAATATCCCTCAGGCCGTTTCGCCAGTGACGCCCCGCTCAAGACCAACAAGCACAAGACGGTCAAGGCGGCCATCCTGCTCGCCAACAGCATCCCCGGCTCCAAGCTTCTCGTCTTCACCATCCGCGGTGTCATGGCACATCTGCTCGCACACCAGCGGCCCGAGTTCGCACCCATCTTTGCCTTCACGCCCAATCTCCACGTCTCCCGCACGCTGGTCACCGCACGTGGCGTTCACCCTGTTGTGCTCCCATTTGAAGAAGGAAATCCCGAGCAGAGCATTCGCGACGCCATTGACCTCCTGCGTCGTGACAATCTCATCAAGCCCGGAGATCCGCTCGTCATTCTCAGTGATGCGCTTTATGACGGTGTAAACGTTGATGCCATTCTCCTGCGCGAAGCCTGAGCGGGTGTTAGCTTTGCCCAAGACCCGTCGTACCAGCCACATGCGTCTTCGTCACCTGTTGTTGTCAGTCATGCTCGCCGGCCTTGAGGCCTCGGCGGACACGCGGGTGTTCGTCAGTCTCGCCGGCACGCTTCTGGAGGCCGAGATCACGGAAACCAACGGCGACAACATCACCCTGAAGCGCAAGAGCGACGACCAGTCCCTGGTCGTGAACCGCAAAACGCTCTGCAAGGAGGACAACACCTACATCGCCCGTTGGATCGAGCAAAACCCTGACAAAGCAACTGGGGCTCTCACCACTGATCCTGCTCCGGTGCCGGTGCAAAAGTTCAGCCTCAGCTGCCAGACACTCCCGTCGAAAAGCAACCGTGGTCCGACCGGAGGTGGCGAACGCGTCATCGAACTCTCCTACAACTTCAACCTCAACAACCGCGAGGTTCAGCGTGACCTGCAGAATGCCACGGGCATCGTGATCACCTTGGGCAGGAACATGATGGGGTCCGACAGCGATTTGATCGTACTGCAAAAGGAGCTCTTTGAGGTCAACATCCGGGCCCAGTCCAAGATGGTGCACTCCACCACGCCCATCCGCCTCACTTACAGTCAGGGCGTTGGAGCCAACTACGGCGTCAAGAGCCTCGGTTACGTTCTGATCGTCCGAGACAGCGCCGGCAATATCCTCTTTGTGGAGGCCAGCCCTGACAGCAATGCAAAGTTCGCCAAGGAAATTATCGCCATCAGCGAAGTCCCCTGTGTGGTGGATCGTGACTTCATGGTCAAACCCGAATCCTCCGTGCCGGCCAGCTATATCAGCTTCTGAGATGGGTCACTCCTTCGTCACCGCCTCGTCGAGGTTCAGCAGCATGAGGCAAAGACTAGTCCATGCGGCGTGCTCGACTAGATCGAGTGACTCGTCACGCTTCGACTCGCCCACGGTGAGCAGCTTCACAGCCGCAGTTCGATCACGGCCCTGTTCTGTCCGAAGTTTGGCCAGCTGTGTCTTCATCAAAGCAATCTCAGCCACCGCAGGCGCTCGACAGGTGACCAACAGAAACGCCTGCACCATCGCCGCATCGTCATTGCCACGATTCGCCAGCAGCACCCGCTGCGCCAGCGCACGCGCGGCTTCGACGAAAGTGATGTCATTCATCGTCACCAGCGCCTGCAGTGGCGTGTTCGTCCGCGTGGCCTTCACGGTGCACACCTGACGCGCCGAGTTGTCGAAAAGCATCGTCGGTCCGACGATGCGTCGCCAGAAGGTGTAAAGCGTGCGGCGGTAAAGCGAATCGCCATGATCCTGCACATAGCTCTTCTTCCCAAACGTCGCTTCCTCCCAGATGCCCTCGGGCTGATACGGCTTCACCGACGGCCCGCCGAGTTGCTCCTTCATCAAGCCGGACACAAACAACGCCTGATCGCGAATCATCCACGAAGGCATGCGAAATCGTGGTCCACGACTCAGCAGACGGTTTTCAGGATCAAGCTGCGCATCCATCACCTTCGATGACTGCTGATACGTCTCGCTCGTCACGATCAAGCGCATCAGCGCCTTCACATCCCAGAGACTCTCGATGAATTCCGCCGCCAGCCAGTCGAGCAGTTCTCGATGGAGAGGCGATTCACCCTGCACACCGAAATCTTCCGCCGTCTTGACCAGTCCCACGCCGAAGAACGCCTGCCAGAAGCGATTCACCGTTACGCGTGCTGTCAGCGGGTTATCGCGGCTCACAATCCATTCTGCGAGACCGAGGCGATTGTTCGGCGCATCTTTGGGCATCGGCGGCAGACTCGCAGGAACGGTGAAACTCACCTTCGTGGTCGTCGGCTTGTCATACGCGCCTTTTTCCAGCATGAAGGTCTCACGCGGCTGGGCCAGCGTGTCCATCACCATGACCTTCGTGACGTTGGTCGTCGCTGAAACCTTCTCCCGAACGGCGGCGAGCAGCTTTTGCAGCAGCTTCGAATACTCCGCGTCCTTGTCTTTGAAATAACTCACCGCCTCAAGCAGCGTATCGACGCCACGCTTCTTCGGTTCTGTTTTGGCGATGTAGGCCGGCAGGTTGCCCGGAAGCTTGATCGCGTCCGATTCCGTGAGCGGTTTCCCTTCAGGCCGCGGAAACTTCTTCAGCTCAAACGCCTCCACCTCGGCTGCGATGGCATTCACCCTCTCGCCCGCCTTTTTCGCACGCTCGAGTTCGGCAGGCGTGGAGATGTCCATCGCTGGCGCGGCCTGGCCGCTGCGTCCTTTGCCGTCCTCGCTCGTCTGGTTGAAGACATCGTAGAGCGCGTAGTAGTCGCGCATCGTCAGCGGGTCGAATTTGTGATCGTGGCACTTCGAGCAGCCCATCGTGAGCCCCAGCCACACGGTGCTGGTCGTCTCGACTCGATCCATCACGTTCTCCACCCGCGTCTCCTCAGCAATGCGTCCACCTTCACCGTTGATCATGTGGTTGCGATTGAATCCGGTCGCCAGCATTTGCTCCTTCGTCGCATTCGGCAGCAGATCTCCCGCGAGCTGCCAGATCGTGAATTGATCATATGGCATGTTCTCGTTGATCGCCTTCACCACCCAGTCACGCCAGGGCCACATCGTGCGCTCGGGATCGCCCTGATAACCGTTGGTGTCAGCGTACCGCGCCGCATCCAGCCAGTCCCAGGCCCATCGCTCGCCGAACTGCGGCGAATCGAGCAAGCGCTCGACGGCCTTTGCATAATCTCCCTTCATGTCGTCCGGCGCAGGCGGCAGTCCGATCAAATCGAGCGACACACGCCGCAGCAAGGTTCCCGGCGTGGCTTTCGGCGACGGCTTCATCCCCTTCTCCGCCAGCTTGGCCCGCACAAACGCATCGATCGGATTCTTCGCACCGTTTGCCGGCACCTTCGGGCGCTCAATGCGCTCAAAGGCCCAGTGCGTACCCCATTTCGCACCTTGGTCGATCCATTGCTTCAACAATTGCTTCTGCGCCTCGGTCAGCTTGCGATTGCTCTTCGGCGTCGGCATCACCTCATCGGGATCGTCACTGAAAATGCGCTCGATCAGCGAGCTCTCGTGGCTCTTGCCCGGCAGAATGGCCGCCACGCCGTCCTTGACCGCCTTCGCCTCCTTTTCCACGTCGAGCCGCAGGTCGCCTTTGCGCTCCTTCGCATCCGGCCCGTGGCAGAAGTAGCACTTGTCCGAAAGGATCGGCTGGATGTCGCGCGAGAAGTCGATCCCCGCCGCGAGAAGCGCAGAAGGCAGGCAAAGAAGAACAAGAGCGGGGCGAAACATGAGCCTGCATCATACGATGACTGAAGGTTCGCTGTTGCCAGCAAGGCATGGCCGAACCTAGCATGGCCCATGCACATCCCGACCCTCATCGAGCGCAAGCGCGACGGCGGCGTCCTCAGCGATGAGGAAATCCACGCCGTCATCGCCGCGTTCACGCGCGGGGACATGCCGGAGTATCAGATGAGCTCGCTCGCGATGGCGATCTTCTTCCGCGGCATGACGCCGGAGGAAACGGCCGCGCTCACGGATGCGATGCTGCACAGCGGCACCATGCTCGCTTGGAACGAACACGATCCCATGCGCGTGGACAAGCACAGCACCGGCGGCATTGGCGACAAAACCTCGCTCGTGCTCGCGCCACTGCTTGCCTGTGACGGCGTCTGGGTGCCGATGATCTCCGGCCGTGGCCTCGGCATCACCGGCGGCACGCTCGACAAGCTCGAAAGCATCCCTGGCTTCCGCACGCAGCTCAACGAGGTCGAAATTCACAACGTCATCGACCAGGTCGGTTGCGTCATGGTCGGCCAGACCGCAGGCATCTGCCCGGCGGACAAGAAACTCTACGCTCTGCGCGATGTCACCGGCACCGTGCCGAGCATCCCGCTGATCACGGCGAGCATCATGAGCAAGAAACTCGCCGAAGGTCTCAACCGCCTCGTGCTCGACGTCAAATACGGCAGCGGCGCCTTCATGAAGACCGAAGAGCAGGCGCACCAGCTCGCACAAAGCATGGTCACCGTCGGTCGAGCGCTCGGTGTGCGTTCCAGCGTGCGTCTGAGCGCGATGAACGAACCCACCGGCGAATCCGCCGGCAACGCGCTCGAGGTCGCAGAGTGCGTGCGCTGCCTGAAAGGCGAGGGCCCGCAGGATTTGGAGGACATCGTGCTCGATCTCGCCTCCGCCGTTGCCGTTTCACCGCGTGTCGATTTGCAGGAGATGCTGCGTCGCGGCGATGCGTGGGTGAAGTTCCAGCAGATGGTCGAATTACAGGGCGGCAATGTCGAAGCGCTCGAAAAAATCACCTCCGTGCATCGCGCCCCGTTCATCGCCGAACTCAAAGCACCCGCTAGCGGCATGCTCACGCGGATGGACGCCGGAGGCCTCGGCTACGTCATCCTCGAACTCGGCGCCGGTCGCTCGAAGGCTGCCGATCCCGTCGATTTCGCCGTCGGCTGTGATCAAATCGCCAAAACCGGCACTCACGTTCACGCAGGCGATGTGCTCCTGCGCGTCCACGCCCGCACCAAGAGAACACTCGATCATGCGCTCGACGTTTTGCCGCAGCACATCGAGATAATCTGACGTTTGTCTCTCATGAACCGCCGCCGTTTTCTCCAGTCCACCGCCGCCGCCGCTTTGCTTCCCGAAATCACGCAAGCCGCGCCACCTGCGACGCGCATCATCGACACGCACACGCATTTCTACGATCCCACGCGTCCGGGCGGTGTGCCGTGGCCAGCGAAGGGCTCCAAGCTTTACCGCACCGTGCTGCCTGCTGACTGGCTGGCAGTCGCTTCGCCGCATGGCATCAAGGAAACCGTCGTGGTCGAAGCAAGCCTGCTGGTGGAGGACAATCAGTGGATTCTCAACCTCGCGGCGAAGGAGAAGTCCATCGTTGGATTCGTCGGCCATCTCGATCCCGGGGACGAGTTTGCCACCAACTTGAAGCGCTTCGCTGCCAATCCGATCTTTCGTGGCATTCGCTGGAGCGGCAATTTTCTGCTCGATGAGGCCAAGCATGACTCCGTTCTCGCCGGCGCCAAACTGCTCGCGGAACACGGCCTCGAACTCGATTTGAACGGTGGCCCGAACTACCTGCCGCACGCCGCCAAGCTCGCCGCCGATGTGCCCGAATTGCGCGTTCTCATCAACCACCTCGGTGCCTCAGGAGATCCGCAGGCGTTGCGTCCGGAATGGAAGGAAAACATCCGTATGGTCGCGAAGCAGCCGAACACCTTCATGAAAGTCTCGGCGCTCGTCGAGCAGGTGAAGTGCGAACCCGACCAGGCGCCGCGCGACACCGCCTACTACCTGCCCATTCTCGATCATCTGTGGGAAAGCTTCGGCCCCGACCGCCTCATCTACGGCAGCAACTGGCCCGTCTCCGACAAAGGCGCGCCCTACGACGTCGTGTTCAAGATCGTGGACGAATACTTCCGCTCCAAAGGCAGCGAGGCCTGCGAGAAGTACTTCTGGAAAAACTCGCTGGCCGCGTATCGCTGGATCGAACGCAACTAATCATGCGCCTCGTCATCCAACGCGTCTCCGAAGCCTCCGTCACCATTGAAGGTCAGATCACCGGCCAGATCGGCACGGGGCTCATGATTCTCGCAGGCATCGAGCATGACGACACGGTCGATGATGCGGCGTGGCTCGTGCAGAAGGTCACGCAGATGCGCATCTTCGGCGATGCAGAGGGAAAGATGAACCTCTCCGTGAAGGACATTGATGGCGGCCTGCTCGTTGTGAGCCAGTTCACGCTGCATGCGAGCACGAAGAAGGGCAACCGCCCCAGTTTCATCCGCGCCGCACGTCCAGAGATCGCGATCCCGCTCTACGAACAGTTTTTGCTGATGCTGGAGACGGAACTGGGCAAGCCGGTGGCTCGCGGCGTATTCGGCGCGGACATGAAGGTGGCGCTCATCAACGACGGCCCGGTGACGATCTGCATCGACTCACGGGCGAAGGAATAAAAGAAAGAGGCGGACCGAAGTCCGCCTCCCTCGTCGGTTTTGGGGTGAAAAAAATCAAGCGAGCCGCGGTTTCACCAGCGTCTCAAGGCGGTTCACGCCGCGACGAATGCGAGCTTTGATCGTGCCAAGAGGCTCGTGCAATCGCTCAGCCACCTCGGCCTGGGTGAGGCCGCTGAAGTAGGTAAGTTCGATGGCCTCGCGCTGGTCGGGAGTAAGGCGGGAGACCGCCTGACGCAGGATTCCGTCGCGCTCCTTCTCTTCGAGATTTTCGTGGCCGGAAGGTTCGAACTCGAACTGGTCCTTCTTGTTCTCGGTCTCGAAATCGCCGTTCAGGCGTGAGCGGCGCTGCTTGGAACGGATGCGGTCGATGGCGCGGTTGCGTGCCAAGGTGGTCAGCCAGGTGAGCGGCTTGCCTTTGCGTGGCTCATAGAGGTGGGCCTTGTTCCAGACCTGAACCAGCACCTCCTGCATGACGTCCTCGGTGTCGTGGTGGTCATTCAGGACGTTGGAGATCGAGGCGAAAATGAGGCCGCTGTACTTCTTGTAGAAGGCCTGAAAGCTGGCGGCGTCGCGCTCGGCGATGCGCTTCAGGAGGCGGATGTCTTCAACCACGTTGGGATCCACTTCGGCTTTTTGATCGAATGCATTCATGAGGAGTAAGGGGTGACTGACAAAGCGAATAATTGCGACAAGATGGGTTTCGTCAAAGTTTTGTTTCCATTTTGTCGAACTTTTGACAGTTTTTGTCTAATTTTATTCACCCTCTGTCGAATCTCGCCCTGCAGCACTGCCAATGAGAGGTTTAGCCCAGCCGCTTTATTCCTATGGACCTCAATCGGGCAGCGCCTGCTCGATTCAGCATCGGCAAAACGCGGCCTGAAGAGGGTTCCGGGCACGGCTGTCCCGGTCAGCCACGGGCGATGCGCGGCGGATCAGGAGCATCTGCCAGATGGCGCCTGCTGAAGGTTACTTCCCTGCCTTTTTGGCTGCCTTGGGCTTCCCACCGCCGCCGGCTCCGCGCCCATTGGGCTTCGCGGGGTCGTAATCGGCGTTCTGGATGGGCATGAGAGCGCCGACATCCTTCTGCCAGGTCTTGAGTTCGGCGAGCAGTGCTTTCACGCGCTCGGGTTCCTGAGCGGCCAGATTCTTGGTTTCGCCAATGTCATTGCGCAGGTTGAAAAGCTCGGGCACGTCCGGCTTTTCATACCAAAGAATGAGCTTCCAGTCACCGCGTCGGATGGCCGCGCCCGGTGCACCGCCTTGGTTGCCATAATGCGGGTAATGCCAGAACAGCGGGCGCTCGGGCAGATCGCCCTTGCCTTCGAGCACCGGAAGAAGGCTCACGCCGTCGATCGTCGACTCGGGCTTGGAGCCTGTCACCTCGGCCAGCGTGGCGAAGTAGTCCGGACTGCACACCGGCGAGCTCACCACCGCACCAGATTTCACGACCGACGGCCAGCGAACGACAAGCGCCTCACGAATGCCGCCTTCATAGAGCCAGCCCTTGCCACCGCGAAGCGGGAGGTTCGAGGTGGGCGAGCCTTCGCTCGTGCTCAAACCGCCGTTGTCGGACGTGAAAATCACCAGCGTGTTCTTCGCGAGCCCCAGCTCGTCCAGCTTGGCCAGCACCTTCCCCACAGCGGCGTCCATCGCCTCCACCATGCCTGCGTAAACCGCATGCTCCTGCACGAGGCGCACATCGCGCGGCTCCTCGCGGCCAAACTTTGGCTCGAGGCCCAGCTTCTGCCGCTTGGCTTCATACTTGGCCTGCAGTTCCGGGCGGCTCATGAGCGGCGTGTGTACCGAATAGAAGGAGAAGAAGGCGAAGAACGGACGGTCCTTGTTG
>NZ_JAGRPF010000047.1 GCF_020439865.1 Prosthecobacter sp. | reverse complement strand
GCGATCAAATCGTAGAGCACGGGCAGATCGGAGACGAAGCCGGTGTTTTGCGGCTCCGGCATGCCCGGCTTCGGCTTGGGAACGTCGGACCACTGGCGGCTGAGTTCGAGCTGCTTCTCCACATCACGCACGGAGGTGAAGTACTCGTCGAGTTTCTCCTGATCGCGCTTGCCAAGGCCCTTCTTGAGATCCTTCGCATCGCCATTCACCGCATCGAGGATGCTGCCCTGCATCGACAGCTTGTCCTTCGCCTTGGCGAGGTCGGAGGCGTTGTCGGAGACGAAGAGTTTGCGGAACAGCTCACGTGGACCGGGAATCGGCGGCACGCGCGTGCCGCTGCGCGTCCACGACATCAGGCAGCCGCCATGAATGCCGTCCTCGGAACCGATGGCGAGCGAGGGGAAACGCGTCGCTCCTCCGATGCTCTCCGCCGCGCGCTGGTCGATCGTGATGTTGCCATCCGGCATGCCCTTCGCATCCATCGTGCGAACGCCGCTCAGATAGGAGTGGATCGCGAAATGCCCGCCTTTGTGACCATGATCGAGGCCTTGGAAAAGCGTGAAGTCCTTCTGATGCTCCGCGAGCGGCTTCAGCAGCCGCGGGAGATCGTAATCACGTCCCGTTTTCGTCGGCCAGAAGGCGGGCTGGTAATACCCAAGCATGTTGCCGATGCAGACCATGCGCGTGGGCCGTGTGTTTGCCGATGCGGCAAAGGCCCGCCAGCCGAGCGATTCCATCAGCGGCAGCGCGAGCGTGACGCCGGCGGATTTGAGGAAGAAGCGGCGGTTGGAGTGATGCAGGGACATGGGCGGGGAAGTTCAACGCCATAAACGCCTGTGGGTTTCCCGGCTTTCGGGGGAATCTAGGTTCGCATCGTGCGACTTACTTCGTCAATCCAAGCAGCCGCAGGCTGTCGCGCGTGATCATGGCCTCGATCTGATTCACGTCGAGCCGCGGCAGCTTGGTGCCTTCGAGCATGTCGTTGAGTTTGCGGAGGCCGTCGATGCTCGCGTTCACCGTGGTGAAGGGGAAATCGGTGCCAAAGAGCACCTTGTGCCACACGCCGTATTCCTGCACGAGCATGAGCGAGTTGTAGAGCTGCCACGGGCGGTAGTGCAACGCGCTCACGTCGGCGAAGACGTTTTCGTGTTTCCGGATCGTCACGATGCACTCGCCTTCATACGGATGGCCGAGATGCGCGAGGATGATCTTCACGCCCGGATGCTTCACGGCAACGGGCTCGATCAAACGCGGCAAGGTGAAAGCCAGCGGTGCCTGCGCGATGAAGGTCGTGCCCATGTGCAGCAGAACTGGCAGGCTGTGTTTCTCCGCATACTGCCACAGTGGCTCCAACTTTGGATCATCGGGACTGAAACCCGCATACATCGGCAGCAGCTTGATGCCGCGCAGACCGAGTTCTTCGTGTCCCACACGCATTTCACGCTCCCAGCCATCCTGCGTCGGGTCGATCGACATGAAACCGATTAGCCGCTTTGCATCCTGTGCCACGTAATCCGCCACCGTCTTGTCATCGACCCACAAGCCGCTCAGTTTTGCCTTTCCACCGAAAACGATCGTCGTCGTGTCTTCCGAAGCCGATGCGCGATACGCCTCATAGGTCGCGCTCATGTCCACCTTCACGCCGGGCCGAGCACGACCTGCCTGCAGGAGGAAGTCATCCGAAAAGTCAGCGGGAAAGTTCCAGGCGTGGGAATGGACGTCGATGATCATGGATTTGAATCATTCAGCCGCGGCAATCATGCGGTCAAACTGCCGCTCGACTTCGCGGGTTGTCTCCGCGTCGAGTTTGAAACCGACAGGACCGCGCACGAGGGTGTTTTTGAAGATGCCCTGGCGGACGAGAAGATGCTTTTCGACGGCGAGGAAACCGTCGAGGCTGGTTTGCATCGAAATGAGTGCGGAGAGCGGTCCGTGGATGCGATCGGCTTTTTCGGTGTCGCCGGCTTCGAGGGCTTTCCACAGTGGCACGAGGCCGCGGATCAAATCGGCGCCGGGCATGGTGCCGACGACACCGCGTTTGAAGGAATCGACGAGCGCGATGCCGCCGGTGCCCTCGAAGACGCGGGCGCGGCCTTTCGTGGCGTCGCGAAGTTCGGAGAGCTTCGGGCCGATGGGAGAAGCCTCGGGTTTGTACTGCACACGCTCGGGTCCGAACTCGTCGAGAAGTCGTGCCTGAATCGCGATGGGCATCGGTTTACCGACGTAGCCGCTCGCGTCCTGCACGATGACGGGAATCTGGATCGCCTGAATGATTCGCGTGTAATACGCGAGCAGTTCGCTCTCGCCGATGCCGATGGACACGGGCGGAATGGCCATCACGGCATCTGCGCCGACGCTTTCCGCGTGCTTCGCGTAGCGTTCGGCGGTCTTCGATGACTCTGCGCCGACGCTGACGACGACGGCACCGCGATCTTTGCCGAAGCGGCACGCAGCAGCTGCGAGTTGTTCGCGTTCCTCGCTGTCGAGACGCAGGGTTTCGGAAACCATCGCCATCACGATGCCGTTCGCGCCACAGTCATAAAGCCAGGCGATCTCGCGTTCGAGGGTGTCGAGGTCGAACGTTTCATCATCATGCCACGGCGTCTGGAAGACAGGCAGCACGCCGCGGAGTTCATGTTTGGGAGTCGTCATCGGAAAAGAAATCACCACAGCAGTTTGCCGCCATCAATCACGAGCACGCTGCCGGTCATGTAGCTGCTGGCATCGCTGGCGAGGTAGAGAGCGAGCGGGCCGATTTCTTCGGGGCGGCCCCATCGGCCCATCGGGATGCTGTCGGCGACTTCGCCTTCGAACGCGGGCTTCTCGCCGATCCAGCGCTTGTTCGCGTCGGTCAAAAATGGTCCGGGCGCGATCGCGTTGACGGTGATGCCATGCACGGCCCAATCGGCGGCGACGGCCTTGGTGAACATGGTAAGCGCGCCCTTCGAGGTCTCGTAGCTGCGGCCACGCATGGCCTTGCCGGGCCAGAGGGCGTTGATGGACGAGATGTTGATGATGCGACCCCATTTTCGCGGAATCATCGCCGCGCCGATGCGTTTCGTGAGGATGAAGGCCTGCGTGAGGTTCAGATCGAGAATGCGCTGCCAGTCTTCGAGCGCGAGATCTTCCGTGGGCGTGTTGATGCGGCGTCCGCCGACGTTGTTGATGAGGATGTCAATGGGCGCGTGCTCGTTCAGCACGACATCGCTGAGGCGCTCGGCTTCTTCGGGCTTCGAGAGATCAGCCTGCACCGAGGTGACGTGCAAATCCTCGCTGCATAGGTCCTCGCACGCCTTGTGAAGATGTTCGGCGTTCGATCCGGAGATCACCACTTCGGCTCCGGCCTCACCCAGTGCTCGCGCCATTTCCAAACCGAGTCCGCGCGAGCCTCCGGTGATCAAAGCACGGCGGCCGGTGAGGTTGAAGCGGTCAAGGATGGGCATGGAACAAGGAATCGGCGGAGTGAAACGACTCTTTCAGACGT
>NZ_JAGRPF010000046.1 GCF_020439865.1 Prosthecobacter sp. | reverse complement strand
TGCTGGGCGCCCAGCGTGCTTATATTCCCAAGTACTGGCCGAACTCCCAGGCCGCCCGTAACGGCATCTACGGCCTCTCCGCCGGCGAGAACCGCGCAGGCAACGGCTACTACGTCGGTGGTGTCGATCTGCCCGGTCAAAAGCTCATCCATCCGCACTACATCCTCATGTCCTCCACGCTTCGCCCGAAAACCCGGGAGGTGTACGGACTGCTCGAGCGCATGGAGAAGGCCGGTTACTTCCCGCCCTGGGGCATGGTCGAAAACCTCGATGTCGATGGTCGCAGCTACCTGCCGATGGAAGGGGCCCTCAATGCCGGTTTCGAGGCACTCAGCGCCTACCATCTTTTTGCCAAAAGCCGTGGCATTCCCGATGCGATCTACGCCGCCAGCCTGAAAAGCCCGCAGATCCGCCGTGCCATGCAGCTTTTTTATCCCCGCCACGCAGGTGAGCCCGCCGAGGTCAGCACCGCATCGGGGCAGTAGCTTCAGCTCGAAGCAAACCCTTGCTCCCGTGCGCTTCCCCGGCTAACTCCGCCCCCCATGTTTGTCGATCAAATCAAAGTCCATGCGCGCGCCGGAAAAGGCGGCGATGGCAGCGCGCACTTCCATCGTGGAAAATTTCGTCCCAAAGGCGGCCCTGATGGCGGCGACGGTGGCAATGGCGGGAACGTGATCCTTCTCGTCGATCCCAGCACCGACAGCCTGCGCAACTACGTCTTCAACCACAAGCTGCTCGCCGAGGACGGCGCCAAGGGCGGTGCCACGCAGTGCACCGGACGCAGCGGCAAGGACGTCACCTACAAGGTACCGCCGGGCACGCTCATCAGCCGCGTCATCCAGGAATACGACAACGACACCAACGAGCTCGTCACGCGCTTCGAGCCCGTGGCCGACCTCACGCAGACCAATTCCACCTACGTGCTGTGCAAGGGCGGCAAAGGCGGGAAGGGGAACGTGCATTTCAAAACCTCCACGCATCAGGCCCCGCGCGAGTTCACGCCCGGAACTCCCGGCGAAGAAGGCGATTTCCATTTTGAACTCCGCAGCATCGCCGACGCCGGCTTCGTCGGCGCTCCCAATGCGGGCAAGTCCACGCTGCTCTCCAAGCTCAGCGCCGCGAAGCCGAAGATCGCGAACTATCCCTTCACCACGCTGCAGCCCATGGTCGGCGTCATCGAGTTCGGCCCGAACCGTCGTGGCACGCTCGCAGACATTCCCGGTCTCATTGAAGGCGCGCACGACAACATCGGCCTCGGCCACGATTTCCTGCGCCACATCATGCGCTGTCGTGTCCTGCTTTTTGTCGTCGATACCGCCGGCACCGAAGGTCGCGATCCCGTCTCCGACCTCGAAATCGTCCGCAAGGAGGTCTCCCTCTACTCCGCCGAGCTCGCCAAGCGCCCTTGGTGCATCATTGCCAACAAGATCGACCTCCCCGAGGCCGAGGAAAACCTCGTCCACTTCAAGGAGCGCTTCAAACGCATCAAGATCCACCCCGTCTCCGCCGAAACCGGCGAAGGCCTCGACAAACTTCGCAAATGGCTCGACGAAAAGATCGGGCAGGACGTGGACTGGTGAGCTGCTATGCGCTGGAGCCGCTCCAACCTCTGCTGGCTGGCGCTCGCCCTGATCACGGCGGGGTATTTGCTCTTTTGGGCGTTGTTGCTCGGGGCGACGGCGACATACAGCACGACGGAGTCGTGGTTGAAGGTGGTGCAGTCGGGGGAGATCCGGCATGCGACGTGGCTGAGCCTGGTGACCTGCTCGCTGGCGGCGGGGTTTGCGCTGCTGCTGGCGGTGCCGGTGGGCTACCTGATGTCGCGGCGGGAGTTTCGTGGGAAGTCGTGGCTGGATGCGGCGCTGGACATCCCGATCATCCTGCCGCCGCTGGTGGTGGGGCTGTGCCTGCTGATTTTTTTCCAGACACCGATCGGCAAGGTGATCGAACGTGGGATTCCCTTCACCTATCAGGTCAGCGGCGTGGTGCTGGCGCAGTTTGTCGTGGCGGCGGCTTTTGCGATTCGCACGATGCGCGGGACGTTTGAGCATCTCTCGGCGCGGCCGGAGGACGTGGCGCTGACGTTGGGCTGCACGAGGTTTCAGGCGCTGTGGCATGTGGCGCTGCCGGCGGCGCGGCGCGGGATGGTGGCGGCGTTTTGCATCGCCTGGGCACGCAGTCTGGGCGAGTTCGGGCCGATCCTCGTCTTCGCGGGGGCCACGCGCATGAAGACGGAAGTTTTACCGACGACGGTGTGGCTGGAGCTCAGCGTGGGGAATCTCGAAGCCGCGGTGGCGGTGAGCTTGTTCATGGTGCTGCTGGCCGTGGTGGTGCTGGTGGTGGTGCGTGCCACGGGGGAAAAAGTATGATTCAACTCGATCAACTCTGCTGGAAGGTCGCAGGCCGCACGGTGCTGGAGGACGTGACCGTCTCCATCCCGGCCAACACCTACGCCGTGCTGATGGGATCCACCGGCTGCGGCAAAACCACGCTGCTGGAGATCCTCTGTGGTCTGCGACTGCCGACATCGGGTCGTGTGGTGCTAGATGGCGTCGATGTCACGCAGTTGGAACCGCGCGAGCGCGGCATCGGCTATGTGCCGCAGGATCTGGCAATGTTTCCCGGCTTGCGCGTGCGGGAGCAGATCGGCTTTGCTCCCAGACTGCGCGGTGTGCCGCAGGACGAGCTGAATGAGCGCGTGAACCGTCTTGCCGAGCAGTTTGGCATCGCGCCGCTACTGGATCGATTGCCGGACATGCTTTCGGGTGGTGAAAAACAGCGTGTCGCCCTCGCCCGGGCGCTGGCGGCGCAGCCGAAGCTGCTGCTGCTCGACGAGCCGCTCTCGGCGCTCGATGAAAGCATGCGTGCGGAGGCTGTTTCTTTGCTGCAGCGTGTGCAGTCCGAACACTCGCTGACCGTTTTGCACGTCACCCACTCCAGCAGCGAGGCGGCGGCGCTGGGCCACCTGCATTTGCGCATGAATGCCGGGCGGCTGGAGGTGGAATCGAAGGCCTGATGTGCATCGCACGCTTGGAATCCGGCCCGAGCCGCGTTTAGTGTGCTGAAAATCACCCCCCCATGGATTGGAAAGACTGGCAGCGCGTGCTGAAATGGCGCGCACTCGAAGAGAGCGATACCGATGGCGTTTTCGTCAGCGCGGAGCGTCGTCGCGAAGCCACGGCCCACACGCGGGCCGGTCTGGCGACCGAGGAAATAACCGGGGATGTGCTGGACGAACGCTCGGAGTCCTTTCTGGACAAACGGGCCGACTGGCTGGAGCGCGAAGCTGTGGGCTGGCGCGGAGAGCTGATCCGCGTGCTGGGTCTGCTGCGTGTGCCGCAGGGGCGCTGGTCCTGGGCACTCGTCGGCTGGGGGCTGGCGATGATCACAGGCTACTGGTTCACGGATCTGGGGCAGTCGAACGAGTTCAACTTGCTGGCGCTGCCGCTGGTGGGCCTGCTGGCTTGGAATGCGGTGGTGATCGTGCTGGGCCTGCTCTGTGAACTGACGCCTTCGTCCTCGCTGGCCGGACGCGGCGGTTGGATGGCCGAAGTCCTCGCGCACGGCATCTCTCGCGCAGGCAAGGCCACGAAGGAAGTCGAAAGCGGCACCGCGGAGACGGTGCGCAATCGTTTTGAAGAACTCGCCTGGCCGCTGGCCTGGCGG
Source organism: Prosthecobacter sp. (assembly GCF_020439865.1). Classification (GTDB taxonomy): domain Bacteria; phylum Verrucomicrobiota; class Verrucomicrobiia; order Verrucomicrobiales; family Verrucomicrobiaceae; genus Prosthecobacter. The sequence goes on along the minus strand of NZ_JAGRPF010000046.1, from coordinate 16,831 downwards.
CGTCTGCAGATGCGGCTGCGCATGTGGCTGCATGTGGCGGCGGCCCTGCTGGCGATCGGCGGGGGCGTGGCATTGTATGCACGCGGCTGGTCGAAGGAATACCGCGCCGTGTGGGAAAGCACGCTGCTGAGCAAGGACAACGCGAAGGCGTTCTTTGAAACCTTGTTCAAACCGGCGTCGAAGGTGCTGCGCACACCGGTGCCGCTGGATCAGATAGAGGGCATGCACCGCACCGCGGGCAGGACGGAGAAACCGGCTCCGGCGCTGCCGTGGATTCATCTATATGCAGGAACGATGCTGGTGCTGATCGTGGCACCGCGTCTCCTGCTGGCGGGTATTTCTCTGGCTCGTTGCAGGCGGGCGATTTCGAAACCGGCACGCGGGCTGAACTGGGGCAGCTACCTGCGGAATCTGCTTCGCGCGGTGGAGGGCGGCAACGAACGCATCCAGGTGCTCGTGCATGCGATGGATCCGACGTCATCACATCGCGAGGTGTGGGACCGCGGCGTGCGTGAGCGTTTCGGCGGCATGGCGCGCGCGGAGTATGTGCGCATCCCGGCGGGCGAGGAGGATGAGTTTGCCGCTGAATGGCAGCCGGTGTCGGCCAATGTGGTGATGCTCTTCAGCATGGCCACCACGCCGGAGGCCGAGGTGCAGCGGCGTCTCGTGTCCGATGTGCGGCAGCGCCTGCTCACGAAACATGCGGAGCCCGAATTGATCGTGCTGCTGGATGGCACCAGTCTTGCGGGCCGATGGTCACCGGAAAAAATCGCCGGCCGCGAGCAATTGTGGTCGCAGATGGTCGAAGGTCTCGCGTCGGAGGTGATTGTGGCCGTTCGCAAAGAATCCGCACGCGCCAAGCTTCCAGCGTCGTAATGTTCATCAAGTTTCTGCTTCCTGTGCCCGCTCTTTTCTCCAGAACCAAGGCCGCCAGCCCTCCTGACAAACAGGGAGCGGGGTTGATGGTGCGTGACGCGTCGGACATCGTCACGCTGAGCCTCATCTCCCACACCAATGCGGGCAAGACAACGCTCGCGCGCACGCTGCTGCGCCAGGATGTGGGCGAGGTGCGTGATGCGCCGCATGTGACGCTCTTCAATGAATCTCACACGCTGCTGGAGACCGGCGGCTTCATGCTGCGGCTGTGGGACACGCCGGGTTTTGGTGACAGCGCGCGGCTGATGAAGCGCCTGAAGCGCGAGAGCAGCCCGGTGCTGTGGTTTTTGTCACAGACGTGGGACCGCATCACGGACCGCCCGCTGTGGTGCAGTCAGCAGGCTTTGAAAAATGTGCGCGATGAGGCGGACGTGGTGCTCTATCTCGTCAATGCGGCGGAACCGCCTGAGGCGGCCAGCTACATCGGGCCGGAGATGGAGATTCTTGGCTGGGTGGAAAAGCCTGTCGTGGTGCTGTTGAATCAAACCGGCATCGCGGGAAGTTCGGAGCTGGAAGCGGCGGAACTGGAGTCATGGCGGGCGCATCTGAAGCAGTTTGAGAGCGTGCGTGAGGTGCTGACGCTTGATGCCTTTGCCCGCTGCTGGGTGCAGGAGGATCTGCTCATGAAGTCGCTGGCTCCGCTGATGCTGGGCTCGAAGATTCCGACCTTCATGCAGATCCAGCGCGCCTGGGCGCAGCGGAACGTGAATGTGTTTCAAACTTCCGTGCGCCTGATCTCTGAACAGCTCACCGCCGCGCTGTTTGACGGCGTGGACGTTCGCAGCGAGACGCTGCTGGAGCGCGTGGGCTGGCAGCGTGATGAATTGAACCGCGAGTACAACGATGCGCGGCAAAAACTCGCCACCCAGTTGGCGGATCGCATCGAGCAGACGACGAACAGTCTTATCGAGGTTCATGGCTTGAAGGGCCAGGCGGGACATGAGCTGAACCAGGTGGCGAAGGAACATTTTCATCTGCCACAGGCCGTGTCTGAAAACATCTGGGGCGTGCTCGGCAGTTTCGCCGGTGGTGCGATGGGCGGGCTCATCGCCGATCTCAAACTTGGCGGCATGACCTTCGGCGGCGGTGCGCTGCTGGGAGGACTTGCTTCAGGGATCGGCGCCTATGCGCTGATCCGCAGCTACAATCTCGTGCGTGGCAGCGATCACCGTCTGCGCTGGTCACGCGAGCATTTTCGCGAGCAGGTGAAGCTCGCCTTTCTCACCTACCTCGCGGTCTGTCATTTCGGTCGCGGGCGCGGAGAATGGAAGGAGAGCGAGCAGCCGCAGCACTGGCGTGAAGTGGTCGATGAGGTGACCGAACTGCACGCCGACGCGCTGGATCATCTGTGGAAGGCCGGCGTGCAAAAGGACACCCAGCCTGCGGTGCTCTCCCGACAGGCCAATCAACTGACCGGCGACTGCATGGCGGCGCTGCTGGAGCGGTTGTATCCGGATGTGGATGCCAGCTCCTGGCGGGCGTGAGTCTCGGATTCGCCCAGTCGGCGTTCGAGCCGTGACTGAAAGCTCTGCCAGCAGCGCACAGCGCGGGCACGAAAGTCGGCGGGGCTGACGTTCAAAGCGCGCAGGCAGTCGCGGTGATCCCATGCGACGACGGCGGCGGTGACGAAGTGAATGGCCTGAAACTGCCAGCGCCAGAGGCGTTGCATCGCCGGGATGAGCGTCTTCAGACGCTCGAACAGGAAGTCTCGCTGGAAGGAGAGGTGTCCCATTTCATCACGCAGAAGTTTTTTCGCGACAGTTTGCACGACGGGATCGCTGCAGCGGAGTGAAAGCAGTCCGAAATAGACCTCGGCGATGAGTTCCGCGGTGAGGAGCACCTGGATGTTGAATTCGAGGTTCACCAGATCGCGCATCCATCGGAAAATGGAGTTCGTCCATTGCTTCTTCAGCAGCGTGCCGCGCAGATGCCCGACGGTGCGTGCGAGCAGCGCGGCGTGGCTTTGCTCTTCGGCGACGAAGAGATCCACGGCACGCTGATAGCCCTTCAGGTTTTCCAAGGAGGCGATGCTGCGGGTGTAGCGGCGCAGGCGTGTGCCGCCGCCGCTTTCTCCGAGCTGAAAGATGGCGATGGAGCGGGCGAACGCCTCGCGGGTTTGATCTGGAAGCTCGCAGGGAGTTTCGGGAAGCCGGAGTTCGTGGTTGAGGCGGGTGTTGGCTTCGAAGTGGTTGATCCAATGTTGGGTGTTCATGGCAGATGTTTATTGTTCTTGGTTCTTGGTTCTTGGTTCTTGGTTCTTGGTTCTTGGTTGTTCAGGCGGCTTGGAGCATGGAGCGGAGGAATTCGTGAACGGGCGTGCTGCGCAGTTCGGCGGCGATCTGGCGGAGGCGTTGCATGACGGCATCGACGGTTTCGTCGAGCGTGGAGGTGCCGGCGGTGACGCCGACGTTGCGGGCGTCGCGGAACCAGGCGGGATCGAGTTCTTCGGCGCGTTCGATCTGCAGCGTGCGCAGGCCGCACGCGGCGGCTTTTTGCGCGAGTTGCCGCGTGTTGTTGCTGTTGCGCCCTCCGATGACGACGATGTGATCGCAGTCGCGAATCAGATCATCCATCGCTGTCTGACGCTGCTTCGTCGGATGACAGATGGTGTCGATGAATCGAACCTCCGAACGGCGATGCAGACGTTTGATGGCATCGACGAGGCGCAGGGCGATCTCGACGGGCTGTGTCGTCTGCGAGACGACGCCGAGCTTCGGATGGGCGGGAATGCCGGACAGGTCGGTTTCTTCGAGAACGACGATCGCTTGTGGAAAGTCTCCGATGAGGCCGCGAACTTCGACGTGCTGTCGTTGTCCGATGACGACGGGCTGGTAGCCGTCGCTCACCAGCGTGGCGAGGGCATGATGCGCCTTTTTGACGAGAGGGCAGGTGGTGTCGATCACGGTGTGGCCGGCGCTTTGCCATGCGCGACGATGTTTGTCCGATGCGCCGTGGGCTGTGATGGCGACCTGCTGAGTGGATGAACTGTCCAGATCGTCGAGATCGCCTCGCTTTGCTCCGACAGCGGCAAGGTAGTGATCGACGAGCGGATTGTGGACGAGCTGGCCGAGGACGGTGAGCGGCGCGTGTTGCGCCGCCAAGTGGGTGGTGCGCAGGGCGTCGCGGACGCCGAAGCACATGCCGTGATGTTGAGCGAGGATGATGTTCATAGCTTCTGTTCCTTGTTCGTGGTTCCTTGTTCTTGGTTTAACTTTGCGGGACAAAGTAAATGGGCGAAAAGAAGCAGGTTCAGGTCTGCTGGGCGGCTTTGACGATTTCTCCGAGGATCTCGACGTAGTCCTTGAAGGCTTTGCGGCCGGCGGGTGTGATTTCGTAGCTGGTGCGCGGGCGGGTGCCGGACTCGTCCCGGTTTTCCTTGAGATAGCCGGCGGTGCCGAGCGTGCGAAGATGGGAGATCAGGTTGCCATCGCTCATGCCGAGTTCTGTTTTGAGATCCTGAAAGGCCCACTCACCCCGCGTGGAGAGCAGCGTCATGATGGAGAGGCGGCCCTTTTCGTGGATGAGCTTGTCGATTTGATCGAAGTCGATCATTTCGGCTGCACCTCCGCAGGTTTCTTGGTGAAGAAAACGGCCAAGGCGTAAATCACATGCAGCAGGCCGAAGGTGAGTCCCATTGCGAGCGACGCGGGGCCGAGATCGCTGGAAAGGAGCCGCACATCGCCGTTCGCAGCCCAGGCCAGGAAGATCAGCAGGCCGACGATCACAAACGACCAGCCGAGACGCACGAGGGAACGCGGCGAGAAACTGGCGGTGCTCAGCAGCGCGAGCCCGTAGCACAGCGCCCAGATCAAGGCAGCAAGCGTGAGATTGTGCAGGAAGACGATCAAGCCAATGCCGGTGACACCGCCAACAAGCATTGGCGGAGCGAAAGCCCGCAGAGCCATGCGCATGCCTTCCGACACAAAAGGCTGGCCGCGGCGGGCGGCTTCTTTCGCGAGCAGCACCACGTTCAAGGTCGATGCGATACCGAGGATGAACAGCCAAAGGCTCAGGAAACACGTTTCGCACATCGCGGCATCTCCCTGATTCGCCACCGCATGCCACACGGGCCAGACAGAAGCGACAAGTGCCAGGACGCCGCCGGTGAGCGCTGCAGGAGCGGAAACCGCGCGATAGATGTGCGCCTTTTCCATCAGGGAACGGATGATGCGGAGGTTCTCCAAAGCGGCTTCAGTTGTGCTCATGGAGGTTACTTTGTGCGCCAAAGTGAGTTGCGCAAGTGAAACTTTGTGATGCAAAGTGATCGCGTTCTCAGGGGGGTGGTGGTGAAACAGTCTTGGCATTGTTATATAATTACCATAAATTAATAGTCATGCTCCGCGCTGAGTCACCCCCCGCTGCCGTTCCCGTGTTTCGCCTGAAACGCGGGCGCTTCGGCGTGTTGTGCGCGGTGTTGCTGGCGCTCGGCAAGGCCGTCGCAGCGGATCCTTCGGCGGAACAGCAGTATTGGCTGGAGCTGACCAATCGCTTCCGGGCGGACCCGCAGGCGGAACTGGAAAAACTGGTCAATTTTTCCTCTCCCGGCGTCTGGGGAACGCCCAAGTCGGATGATCCCAGCATCGCCTATGCGCTGAATTATTTTGGCACCAGTGCCTCGGATCTGGCCACCCAGTTTTCCAGTCTTGTCGCCGCACCGCCGGTGGCCTGGAACAGTCTGCTCAATGTTTCCGCCACCGACTATTCCAATCTCATGGTGACCTCGGATCAGCAGTCTCACACATTGGACGGGTACACCCTCGATCAGCGCATCGAAAATGGTGGCTACAGCGCGAACTGGCTCGAACTCGGAGAGAACCTTTTTGCCAGCACCGAGTCGATTATTCATGGCCACGCGGGTTTCGTCATCGACTGGGGCGACGGCAACGGAGCCACGGCGGGATATGGCAACGGCATTCAAAATCCTGCGGGCCATCGCGACGTGCTGATCAATCCGTTCATGAAGGAGATCGGCATCGGCTTTCAAGACATCGCGATCCCTGGAAGCAATGTGTCGGCCGTCGGGCCCTACGTGGTGACCCAGCATTTCGCGACGGAGTTCCGCTTTGACGGCTCGACCTATTTTTCAGACGCGATTCTGACGGGTTCGGTTTATCAGGACACGATCGCCGCCGATCTCTTCTATACGCCAGGCGAAGGGCTCGCAGGGGAGGTGATCAATGTTTACGACGACGCCACCGGCATCCTCGTCGCGAGCGGGTTCAGCAACAGTGCGGGCGGATTCAACATCCCGCTCACCGGTCTCACCGACGGCGTGGTCTATCGCGTGGAGGCGCCCGACACCGGACTCGCGGCGCAGACCTTCACGCTCAATGCGCACACAGAAGATTATGGCGCTCCTGTGATCTTCTATGACAACGTCTATTCGTCGTTCATGATGGTGCCCGAGCCTGGAAGTCTGCTGCTCTGCCTTTTGGCGGCGGTTCCGCTGCTGGGGTTTCGTTCACGTCGCTCCTTTTTCTGATCTGCCATGAGATTCTTCGTCGTTCTGTTGCTATCTGCCGCCTCGCTGTTTGCCCAGACACCGGCCTCGCCGCTCGCCACCGAGATTCGTGCGATCATCGACGAGTACGAAAACTCGGTTCGTGCCAACACACAAAAACTCATCGCTGCGGCCACCGAGGAGGAGAAAAACAAGTACCGCGCCAGCATTCCGAGTGCCGGTCCCTACGCCACGAAGATGATGGCGTTGGTGCAGGCGAATCTGGATCAGCCGGACGTGGTGAAAGGAGTGAACTGGCTCGTGACGGGAGCCGCGAGCTTTCCTGAGGGACAGGAGGCGCTGAAAATGCTCGGCAGCACGTTTGCGGATCGCAAAGGGATCGCCGAAGCCGTGAAGCAGCTCGAATATCACGGTCTGCCCGCCGAGCCGGTGCTGAAAGCGGTGATCGAGAAGAACACGAACCGCGAGGAACGTGCCGCTGCGCTGTATGCGCTTGGTGCCGTGCATTTCAAAAACTTCGATGCCTCGGCCGATCGTGTCTCCGCAGCAGCTTCGAAGGACAAGGCGCTAGAGTGCTTCCAGCAACTCAACACGGATTTCTCCGATGTGTCGATCCAGGGTTTTAAGCTTTCGGACTTTGCCGCCAAGATGCTGTTTGAAATGACAAACCTGCAGGTCGGCTGCGAAGCGCCGGAGATCGAAGGCAAGGACGCCGACGGCGTGGACTTCAAACTCAGCGACTACCGGGGCAAGTATGTCATCGTCATCTTCTGGGGAGGCTGGTGCCACGCCTGTCATGGCATCCTGCCGCTCATGAATCAGGCGGCGGCCACGCTTAAGGACAAAAACGCCGCCGTGATCGGAGTGAACACAGACATCGAGACGGAGGCCAGGAAGGCGCTCGCGGACTATCAGATCAGCTTTCGAAACGTGCTCGACAACACCAGCAGCGGCCCCAACACCACTCTCTACAACCTGCGCAACTTCCCGACGCTGTATTTGATCGACCCTAAGGGTGTGATCGCCATCAAAAACGGGTCGCTGGAGACCATGGTGGCTAAGATTGTTGCGCCAAATGATTCGGGGAAGTAGGAATCGTGATGAGGCCGCTGGACCGTGATGTGCTGCGTTTCATCGAATGCGTCTCGTTGGGCCTATGGATCGCCTTAATGCCTTTCGTATTGGCAGGTGGGATTTATGAAATTGTGACTGGTTCACCCAGTGATGGATTTCTCTTCATCCTGATGTTTTTCGCCGTCCCTTGGTTTGCTTTCATGATGATTGTCGTACCGCAAGGCTGTTGGAATCATAAGAGACTTCGTTTGTGTTGTCGGTGGCTGTCTCTTTTGCTCTTTTTCGGGCTGTTGATGGTCTGGTGTCTTCAGTTCTGAAAAGTGGGCAAGGGCCGTTCGAGGCGGGAGTCTGGTCAACTTTTCGGCTCTCCGAATGGTTTGGAAGTATTAAAAACTTGCCATTTCTGTGAAAAACCATAATTATACGGTATTATAAGGCCAAATTTAGGCCACTCAGAACACATGCTTCCACTTATTGACCAAATCCTCGCAGACTCGGGCTGCGCAGATCTTCCTGCCGTGCGGCAGGCGGTTGAGGAAGCGTGCTTCAACCAAACATCCTTCGTCGATGCGGTGCTCGATTGCGAAGGCGTCCGTGAACGTGATTTCCTGATGGCTTTGGCCAAGACGCTCGGCCTGCCTTGGTGGGAGCCGAAGGATGAGGATCAGCAGCCTGGAGAGCAGGGGCTGCGCCGCCTGCTGCCGGCGGAGATCGCGCTGCGGCATCGACTGCTGCCCGTTTTTACCGAAGAGACGAAGAATGAACAGGGAGAGGAAATTGGACGCACGCTGCACGTCGCCACCTTTGATCCGCTGAGTCTCGTCGCGCATCAGCGCGTGGCCGCCAGTCTCTCGATGCCGGTCGTCTGGCATGTGGGGCAGCGCACACGCATTGTGGAAGGTCTGCAGAAACTTTACGGCCTCGGCGCGGACACGTTTGAGAAGATCCTGCGCGGTCGGGCGGACTGGGGTGCGGAAGATTTGCGCGACGAAGTCACAGTGCTCGATGAACCCGAGGACGAAGAGGCTTCTGTTGTGCGCTTCGTGAATCAAATCATCCGTCGCGGCCTTGAGCAGCGGGCCACGGACATTCACGTCGAACCGCAGCAGGACCGCCTGCGCATCCGCTACCGCATTGACGGGCGTCTCGAAGAACTCGCCGTGCCGGAGAACATCAAATCGCTCCAGGCTTCCGTGATCGCGCGTCTGAAGATCATGGCACGTCTCGACATCGCTGAAAAACGGCTGCCGCAGGACGGTCGCATCAATCTCGAACTCGACGGCCTCGCCATCGACGTGCGTGTCGCCACGATTCCTTCGGTCGAAGGCGAAAGCATCAGCCTGCGTCTGCTCGCACAGCAGCAGGTCACGGTGAACCGCCTCGGTCTCACGGAGAACATCCGTCCGGTCGTCGATGAACTGCTCAAGCTGCCCAACGGCATCATCCTCATCACCGGACCGACCGGCAGCGGCAAATCGACCACGCTCTACGCCTTCCTCACGGAGCTCAATCAGACGCATCGCCGCATCGTCACCATCGAGGATCCGGTTGAATACAAGATGCCCGGCGTTGTTCAGATCGCCGTGAAGCCGGAGATCGGTCTCACCTTTGGCACGGGATTGCGCAGCATTCTTCGCGGTGATCCAAACGTCGTGATGATCGGGGAAATGCGCGACCTCGAAACCACTGAGATCGCCGTGCGCGCCGCTTTGACAGGGCATCTCGTTTTTAGCACGCTGCACACAAACGACGCCATCGGCGGCATTACCCGTCTCATCGACATGGGGGTCGAGCCCTTCCTGGTTTCCAGCGCAGTGCGGGCCTTTTTTGCCCAGCGCCTCGTGCGCAAACTCTGCCCGTTGTGCAAAACACCCACGCAGGTGGAGGAGAGCTACCTCAAGTCCATCGGCTTCCCCTCGCATCTGCCCGGTCAGATCATGCGCGGCGTTGGTTGTGAGGCCTGCCGTGGCAGCGGATTTCAGGGACGGCTTTCGATCTACGAGGTCTGTCTCGTCACTCATGCGCTGCAGCATCTCATCAACAGCCGCGCGCATCCTGCGGAATTCCACAAGCAGGCCGTCAAGGACGGTTACATCCCGATGCGCGGCTACGGCTTTCAAAAAGTGCTCAGCGGCGAAACCACCATTGAGGAGGTGCTCTCCGTCACCGCCGCCAGTGATCGCAATCACGCGCCTCAGACAACCCAGATGCCGATCTCAATCCGACTCGCCGCCTGATGCTTCGTCATTTTTCATTCTGATTTCGTCATGCCCACCTTCATCTACAGCGCCCAAGGCCCGGCCGGTCTCGTCACCGGCGAGCTTGCTGCGTCGGATCGCAGCGAGGCGTTTGCGTTGCTGGGAAAAAAGAAGATTCAGCCGATCAAACTCGAAGTGGCGGGTGCTTCCAAAGCTCCCGTCAGAAGCTCCGAGAAGGTGAAGCAGGGCACGTCTGCCGATGAGTCGATCACTGGCGGTCCGATCAAGCTCAAGCTCCCGCAGGTTGTTCTCTTCGTGGAAGAACTCGCCGATCTCGTCGGTGCGGGAATCCAGCTCGAACCGGCGCTCGCCACCATGGAACGGCGCCGTGAACTCTCGGGCATCAAGACGCTCGCGACAGTGCTTCGCGGCAAGGTGCGTGATGGCATGGCCTTCTCGAAAGCGATCGCCGCCACGAGCCCGAGTTTTGGAAAACTCTTCTGTGCGCTCGTCTCCGCGGGCGAAGCCAGCGGCTCGCTGAGCACGATGCTAAAGCGTCAGGCGCAATACATGCGTGCACTGCAGGCGCTGAAGTCCAAAGTGCTCTCCGCATTGCTCTATCCGGCGTTTCTGATCGTCGCCGCGGTCAGCGTCACGCTGCTGTTTGTCGTCTATCTCATCCCGAAACTCACCGAGATGCTGGATTCGACCGGCGGCTCGCTTCCGATGGCCGCTCAGATCATCCTCAAGATCAGCGACACCTTCAAGGCAACCTGGTGGATGATCATTCTCGGAGGCATCGCTTCCTACATTCTTGGCAAGGCCTGGCTCGCGCGTCCGGAGTCCGCCATTCCCTGGGCGCGCTTCAAGCTGCGCATCCCGCTCTTCGGCAACATCTTCCGCGCCCGGTTTTATGTGCAGTTTCTGGAAACGATGGCCAACCTGCTCGGCAACGGGCTCACCATGGTGCAGGCCATGCAGCTCACGCATCAGGCCATTGACAATCCTTACCTGCGCCAGGAGTTCGAGAGCGTCATGCGCAATGTCGGTGAAGGCGTCGCTCTCTCCCGGGCGCTCGACCGCAGCGCGCAGTTTCCGCCGCTGCTCATCGACATGGTGAACGTCGGCGAACAGACCGGTGACATGCCTGCAGCGCTCGAACGTGCGGCGGATCGTTTCGATCGCGAGCTCAGCAAGAAGATCGACACCCTCGCCGCGCTCATCCAGCCCATGATCGTCTGCCTCATGGCCGGCATGGTCGGCATCATGGCCTACCTCATGATGACCACGATCTTCCAGACCATTTCCAGCATCAACAAGTAGCCGTCCTTTATCTCAAACCCACACCACCCACATGAAACATACCCGATACCCACATCGCCTCCCGACGTCCGGCTTCACGCTCGTCGAGATGATCCTCGTGCTTGCCATCGTCGCCCTGCTTGTGGGCGCGGCCATCGTCAATTTTGGCGGTGTCCTTGAAGGCGGCAAAAAGACCACCACCAAGGGCAACATCAGCAGCATCACCTCGGCGCTGCGCGCCTACGAGGTGGACAACATGTTCCTGCCCACCACCGAGCAGGGACTCTCCGCTCTTGTGGAAAAGCCCAGTAGCCGGCCTGCGCCGCAAAGCTGGAGCCCGAAGCTCAAGAAGCTGCCGATCGATCCTTGGGGCAACCCTTACCACTACCGTCGTCCGGGCATCAAAGACAAAACCGGCTTCGATGTCTATTCCGCAGGACCGGACGGCATCGCTGACAACGCCGATGACATCGGCAGTTGGGACAATTGAACGGCTTTGCCTAAATGACGAATGACGAAACCAGAATGACGAATCCCCAGGCCATCACGAATCAAGCGTCTGCCACGCTGTTTGCTCAGCGTGGCATTCGCCATTCGTCATTCGTCATTCGTCATTCCCGCGAAGCGGGCTTCACCCTGCTGGAGATCATCGTCGCCATGTCGTTGACCTTGCTGATCATCGGCATCGCCGTTGTCAGCATCTCAGGTGTGCGTGCGGAGGACAAGCTGCGCCGTGCGGCGGCCGTCATCGAAACGACGGCGCGTCAGAATCTTCTGCAGGCGCTCGACCGGCAGCAGACGGTGCGCATGGAGCTTTCCGCCGGAGCGTTTGGCACGGGCGAAGAGTTCAATGGCATGCTGACGGTTCGCCGCGTGGGTGAAAGTGATTTCCGCAAGCCGAAGCGCGGCGAAGCCTGGGAGTTCAGCCCGACAGGAATCTGCGAACCCATCGAGGTCCGCATCAGCAGCGCCGCAGGACAGATTGAGATCGGCTTCGATCCGCTCACCGCGTGTGCGAAACGCAAATCCATTCAGGTCAAAGGATGAAACACACCCGCACAATCTCCCATGCGTCTGGTTTCGCCCTGTTCGAAATCATCCTCGCCCTCGCGCTGTTCTCGCTCGTGGCCGTCAGCATGACGCGCGCGGTGGAGGAGATTGCCAAGACTTCCACCTCCGCGCGGCAGGAAGCCCAGGTGCTGCGCGTGCTTGAATCCGTGCTCGCTGAAGTTTCGCATCAGCCCGAGTTCAAGGCCGCGAACGTCAGCTTTGCCCCGACGGCTGACGGCATCGATGCCAGCGCCACGATCGAGAAGGTCAAACTCATCACCAAGGACAAGGTCGAGCTCGACCACATGTTTCGCATCCGCGCCGAAGCATGGATCACCGACGGGCGCACGCGGCGCATGAAACGCAGCATGGAAACCTATGTGTATTCGCCCAACAGTCCGATCTAAGGCCGCATTCACACTGTTGGAGGTCATCATGGCCATGGCGCTCATCGGTTTCATCCTGAGCGCCGTCTATGGCATTGCCAACGGCACCATGCAGCTCGGCAAGTCCATGAGCACGGCGCGTGTGGCGGAAACGCGCATCAGCAATTTTGTCTCGCAGTGGCGTGACTATCTCGAAACGATGGCACCCGGCATCCAGCTCAGCGCGGGTGTGGAAAAGGCGGCGCGCGGTGCTTCGGGCAATCTGTTCATCGCCGGCGGGCACATGCCCTTCACCTGGGATCGTCGTTTGAAGCTGGCTGACGCCGTCGAGTTCGGGGTGGTGCGTAATTCCGTCAGCAAAGACCTCAGTCTCGTCGTGCGTCATCTCAAGCGTCCCGAAAAGGCGCGCAGGCCCGACGAGTTTACGACCATCGCCGAACTTCCGATCCTTGAAGGGCTCAAGCAGATGCAATGGCAGTTTTATGAGCCTGAAGAGAAGAAATGGTTCACCAGTTGGGATCCGACGAAGCGCCCACGGCCTCCGCTTTTCATGAAGCTCAAGTTCGCCTTCACCGCCGATCCTCGCGAGCACGAGTACACGTTTTGGATCGCGAATGATCTGGCGGAACAGGTCGCGCAGGCGCCCGGGGTGCCATCCAAGCCATAATGACGAAACCAGAATTCAGAATGACGAACGAAGTTCCAATGACCGAATGCCCGACGACGATCCGAGGTGATCGTCAGGAAGTCCACGTTCGTTCTTCGGGCTTCGTCATTCCTTCGTCATTCGCCATTCGGATTTCGTCATTCCGCCGCGGCTCCGCGCTCATCGCGGTGTTCTGGATGATTGCGATCCTCGGCATGGTCATGTTTGCCGGTGCGAAGGCCCTGCAGGCGGACACGCAGTACACGCGCATGATGCGCGGTCGCATTTTCGCGAAGCGCTACGCCGAGATGGGCATCGAGGTGGCGCGACATCCGGCGATTCAGCAGGACGATCCGCTGCTGCACTTCCACGCGGATGATGGCGGGGGTTACAACGTGACGCTCGTGTCCGAAGAAGCCCGCCTGAACGTGAACCATCTCGTTCAAACCGGTGACAAGGTGCTGTTGCGCCGCCTGTTCACGCGCTGGGGTTTCAAACCCGAGTTTGTCGCCGCGTTGTGCGATGCGCTGAAGGACTGGGTGGATGCGGATGAAAACGTCAGCCTCAATGGCGCGGAAAAACGCGAGTACGCGAAGCTTGGGTTCGAAGGCATGCCGTTCAACCGCCCCTTCAAGGAGGTCGAGGAGATGCTGCATGTGCGCGGCATGGAGATCGTCAACATCGAGCGACCAGACTGGCGTGAGTGGTTCACCGTCTTCGGCGACGGTCGTGTGGATGTGAACGATGCGCGTCCTGAGCTGATCTCGCTGCTGGCCGATGTGCCGATGGAGCGCGTGCAGCCGCTGCTCACCTTCCGCGCCGGGCGTGATGGCGCCATGCACACGCAGGATGACCAGCGCCTCACCAGCGTGCCGCAGGTGGCGCAGATGCTCGGTGTGTTTCATCCGCAGGTCGTCGCGCAGCTCACCCAATGGATTCAATTCGCCGGTCCCATCCGCCGCATCGAGAGCGTCGGCTCGCTCGGACCGCTGCAACGCAAAATCATCCTCATCACGCAAGGTGGCCGGGCCATCTGGCGCGGTGAGATCCCCGCCCATGGCAAAGACACGTAAACCTTCCTGCGAGCTTCTGCTCCCCGCCGCACAGGTCTGGCAAAGCTGGACCGGTGCGGAAGGCGCATCCTGCCTGTTGAGCGGCGAACAGGGCGCCGACGGCGCCGCGTTTGGCAAGGAGGCGCAGCGCCGCGTGCTCGCTCTGCCTGCGGTGCATTTCTGGGCGCTGCCTGCGTGGCTCAAGGGAGAACCCGAGCATCTGCGCAGCATGGCGCTGCTGCACCTCGAGCGACTTGGCGTCCGCTGCGATGACGATGAGGCGACCGTGCAGGTGCGCAGCATGCAGGGGAAGGAAGGCGCGTATCTCACGCGCATCCTTGCGCTCAAAGACGTCCCGGTACCGCTCACGGACACCGCACGTCTGCCGGATGAAGTCACGCTGCACGCGCTGTGCTATCCGCTGGTGCAGAACAGCCTCACGATCTTCCGGGAACTCGGCCGCCTCGTGGTTGCCATCACCAGCGGCTCGCAGTTGATCTACTGCACGCCGCTTTCGGCCAGCAGGCTCGACGGTCATGCGCTCAGCGAGCTGAACAACATCTGTCTCCAGCTCGGCTTTCAGGGCGTGCTCGGCCGTCTCGAAAGCATCGTGCTGTGGATCGAGGAAGGGGACATTGCACAGATCCAGCGCGTCACCGGTTTGACTGCCTACCGTTGCGACATGCCTGCGCCGACGATGCCGTCGCGCGGCTCCAGCCTGCTCATGCCGCAGGATGTGATCATCGAGCGTCAAAACCAGACCCGGAGGGCCAAGACACGCTTCATGGCACTCACGGCCGGTGCGGTGATCGCCGCGGCGATCGCGCTTGTCGCCACGCTCACATCCCTGGCGTTGCAGGAGCGCAACATGCTGCGCGAAAAGGTCGCCAATCTCTCGCCGCGTGCCTCGCGCGTCATGGATCACAAAAAGGCGTGGCGTGAGGCCGCGCCCGCGGTCGATCCCACCACCTGGCCGCAGGAGGTGCTGCTGCACTGCATGAAGCCGGAGTCCTCGAAAGAGGTCTCCATCACGCATTGGGAGTGGACGCCGGAGCGCATGAGCATCCGCGGCCGCATGCCCAGCGCCTCGCTCGCGCTTGAGTACACCCAGGAGCTCAAATCCATGGAAGCGCTTGCCGGTTTCGCGCTCGACGGTCCGCCGCCGGTCATCGCCAGCGACAACAGCGCCACCTTTGAAATGAAGGGAGGGCAGGGCGAATGAAGAAGAGCGAAAAAGTGCTGCTCGGCGTCTTCGCCTTCCTGTTCCTCGCCATCATCGGCGGTGGCGGGCTCATGTATGCCTTCAAGAACTACATGGCCATCCGCGAAGAGAACGACACGTTGCGTGATCGTCTCGGCGACATGAACCTCGCCATCTCGCAGGGCGCGGAATGGGCGGACCGGCACGGCTGGCTTGAGGAGAACTGCCCCGCCTTCTCCAGCCGTCAGGAGGCCTCCGCAAAGCTGCTCGAAGCCATTACCGGCGAGGCTGAAAAGATCGGCCTCAGCATCGGCGGGAAGGAGTTTCTCGAAGCCGCCCGCACTCTCGGTCCTGACGGTCTTCCTTTGGAGGAGAACCTCGGCTACTTCGATCAGGCCGCCGTGAAGATCACGCTCACCGGCGTGCAGGAGAAAGCGCTCTTCGCCTGGTTGCACGCCCTGCAGCAGCCGAAGAGCTTCCTCGGCGTCACCCGTCTTCAGATCAATCCCAGCGGCACCAACAAGGCAGTGAACTGCGAGGTCGAGTTCACCCAGTTCTACCGCGAGAAGTCCGCGCCCAAAGTCACCAAGACGAACACGCCATGAAGACCTTTGCACAGCCATTGAGCGCCCGCGGGGCGCGCCAGCGTTTTGGAGTGCTCCAGTCCTCTGGAGCTTTTCGCAGGCCTGCCGACGTTCGAAAGCGCCGGAGGGCCGGCGCAGTCCAGGACGCTCTCGCGCTGATCGTGAGTTGCCTGACGATGGGTGTTTTGCTTTCCACTGTTGGGAATGCGCAGGAGCCGAAGAAGTCGGACGCGCCCGTGGCGTTTCCTGAGCTGGAACATTTCGCCCCGCTGTGGGAGCGCTCCATCTTCACCACCAAGGACCTGCCCTCGCCCGATGCGCCGACAGGCCCGAACTTTGCCGACAACCTCAGCCTCTCCGGCATCTATGAGATCGACGGCAGTGTCGTCGCCGTGCTCGTGGACCGCACCACCTCGCAGGTCATGGAGGCGAAGATCGGCTCCGAGAACGAGATGGGCATCAAGATCCGCTCCGTCAAACCCGGCGAGACCGTGGACAAGACGCGCATCCAGTTGCAGAAGGGCGACCAGGCCGGCTGGGTCAGCTTCGCCGATGCCGCCGCCTCGCAGCCCGCCGAGGTGGTTCAACGCGCGGTGATTCCGACGCAGGCAGGCGCTCCGGCTGCCGCGCCATCCGTGCGCAGCCCTCTGCCAGAAAATCCTATCCTGCCGCCGCCCTCCGTTCCTATTCCCACCGTCCCAGTGCGGGTGAATGACGTGCCGCTGCCACCGCCGTGAGTTGAGAAAATGGCAGGCAGGAAACGGAGGCAGAGTGCTAAAGTGGAGAAAGCAGGGGAGGGAGGCAGTTGTCAAAAATTTGCACCCTTCTCTGAAAAAGTGCGTCAAGGACAAGTTTGAGCGCAGCATGGCGATGCTGTGATCACACTTCTCTGCGGGGCGGGCATGTTTCAGCCCCCTGCCATTGCGACGAAATCAGATCCC
>NZ_JAGRPF010000045.1 GCF_020439865.1 Prosthecobacter sp. | reverse complement strand
CCAGGCGACCATCCGGCTGCCGAATGGCGGCGAGCGACGCGCCGCGTGGGAAAACACCAACAAGCTGCTGGCGTTCGACTGCTACGACGGCATCAAAACCGGGCTCACGAAGTCAGCCGGCAACTGCCTCGTGGCCACCGGCACCCATCAGGGCAAGCGGCTGTTTGTCGTGGTTCTCGGATGTTCCAGTGATGCCTCGCGCTTCGCGGATGCTCGCAATCTCTTCCGCTGGGGCTGGAGAACCACCAGGGGTGCGAAATAGCCAACGCAGATTGTCGCGGCCACATCACTGTGATATGCACGAATTGCACCTGAGCCAAGGAACTGGGAAAGCAAGATCACTGGCCGGTTCCTTGGGGAATTGTCAGACGCGCCACCGAATCGAGTCCGTCTTTGAGTTCCAGCTTCGCCGTGAGAGAGTGCGACCGATCGCGTGAGATGACGGCGACGTCACCGCTGATCTCCTCGGCATCAAGCATCGTCGGTGCGGTGCCAGGCACGCGACGAATCACAAAATCGTGACCGCCGTCACGACGGCGCACCTTGAAACGCAGTTCGCCAGCCGCCGCGCCTAGCAGTGCGGTGGCGGAGACCACCGGCCACTGCGATTCGTCCTGCTGCATTTGGATGATCCAAGCCCGGCAAAATGTTTTGTCGGTCTGCCAATGGTAAGTGGGCACCGGCCAGGGATTGGCGGTGGTGTCGTAAATGCGCCAGCCGAGCAACTCGGGTTTCTCCTGACCTTGGATCATGGAGACTTCAAGATCTCCAACCGGATCCACGGGAAGAATTTGCAGCGCGATACCCGGAGCAATCGCGGTCGCCGACTTGTCCTTGTTGCGAATGGCGATGTTGCCTGCGTTCAGGCCAAGCTGCCATGGATGACGCCAGGTGTGCATCTTGTTGTCTTTCGGTTCTACGGTATCGATGACGATGTAGTAGCCATCCCGCCTGGGCTCATTGCCTTTCACGAAGATGAGCTGGCGCAGCCACTTTCCCTGAATGTGCTCTTCCGAGTTGTACCATCCATACGTGAATGCGCCTTCGCCGTAGCAGAAGCGGTCGTTGTCCACCCATCGTCGGGTTGGCGGATCAAATCCGATGGCCATGTCCTGCCTCCATTGCGGGATGCTGTCTTCGTGCGCCCAGTCCGGAGAAAGTGTGTTGAATGACAGCGACTGGCCTGCGTGTTTCGTGTTGCCAACGCCGCTGTAGCTGCCGCGTCCGGCATTGCGAATCAGCAGATGCGGTCCGAACTGCGCGTAGATATTGAGCGCGTCGAATTTGCCATGGCTGGCTCCCCACGGTCCAGCGCCGAAGAAAAGGTATTTCTCCTCCGGTCCCCAGCCGGTGCGCATCACGTAATGGCCGGCATTGGGAAAGTAGACGGAGGTCTGTTCCGGCCGAGCCCCCTCCGCCCCCTTGGTCGCCATCCAGCGAAAGTCAGTCCGGTCAGGGAACCATTTCAGAAGCGACTGATACCGGTCCTCGATCGTGCTCCAGCCGCCATCGTTGAGATCCACCTGCGCCTGGTTGGGTGCGGTCAACAGCATGGGGTGCTCCACCGCTTTCTCGAGAATCTTGAGGTATTTTTCCGGCGTGGATTCACCGAAGCGTTCGAACAGGCGAATGTAATTCTCGAGCGCGGTGATGGAAGCCCAGTTGTAGCCCGTGCTCAGGCTGGAATGGCTGCCGTCAGGATGAAACTGCGTGTCCAGCATCACGTCCCAGCGCTTCATGGCCGTGGCCTTCCACTCAGCGCTCTCTTTGAACTCCGGCAGCAACAGCGCGGTTTGCAGCAGTGCCAGTGTCGTGTGCGCGCCGCCGTCGTCATGCGCGGCAAAGCTGCTCGGATTCATGATCAGCCGCGCCTGGCGCAGCATGCCGAGCAAAATGGCGATGTGCGCCTCATCGCTGAAGTCCGGTGACTTCCGAAACACCTCGTAGGCCGGCCACCACGACATCTCCAACCGACGGCCGATGTTGCTGGTGTTCATGAAGCCCCAGCGAAACGTCGTTCCATCCATCAAATTGACGCCGCCCACCGCCGGGCAGCGCGACCAAAAAAACGGCTCGCGCGACACCCAGTCGAGCACCTCCGCGCTGAACTGCCGAGGATATTTGGAATCGCTCTTCCCCTGCCATGCGCGCGCCATCGACACCCAATGAAAGTGCCGGTTGAGATGCCCGTTGTCGCGCGCCCAGTTGAGCTGCAGCGGCTTCTCCTGCAGCACCCACTTGTGCGTGTCGCCATTGGTGTCTTTCCAGGCTTCAACGAACCCGTCAAAGTAGCCGATGGTGGCGTAGCGCCCCGCCACAGCCTCGTCTGAAATCTTTTGCCAGTTCGGGTGCAGCACCACGCTGGCCACTTCCTCGATGGTCGGTCCCTTCGGATCACGGCGCGTGCGCATGTGCCGCAGAAGAAGTGCTTTCGCCTCGTTCATCCGTCCCTGCTGGATGGCCTGTGCCACGGGTTGCATGGCTGGATGCGAAAAATCCAGTGCCCGCAGCACGCTCTCCGCCATCGAAGGAAGCTCGTTTGCCTGCTCAGAGGTCACCTTGGAAAACCGCACGTCCGTGAAGTGGCTTGTCTGGGCGACGTCCGCTTCCTGACCACCGCGCATGGTGAAAAGTTTGAGGACACCCGCGCGAATCCTTTCCGGCAGTGCATGCTCCTCCACGGGGCGGTCCATGAAATCGACGAACAGTCGCACACGCGATCCATCGCCCTCCGGCCACACCACCAGCTTCATCCGGTGCCCGGTTCCTTCGCGAAGAGGCAGCACGTGCGGATGCTGGTAGTCGCGATTCTCCATCCATCCCGGTGGTTTTGGGTCCGGTTCAATCATCGTCAAACAGGTTTTGCGATGCCAGAACGTGAAGGCCGCCCGGTCTCCACCCTCGCGAAAATCCACGCGCAGTTGGCCGCCCACACCGTCCTGCACGCGCTCGTCTTTTTCCAAACCCAACACGAAACCTGCCACCACCTCCAGGTCACCGCCCGCCGCCACCACCGGATCGATTCGCAGTTCCAACGCGAACGATTCCGCCTTCGCCGTGATGTCGGGGACGATGGTTTCGCTCCATGCACCTGACCGGGCCTCCAATTGGATCACCGTCCCGACATCGTCCGCCATGAGGCCTGCGGTGAGTGGCAACCATGAGCAAAGGGTGGATAACAGAGGCCGGAATCGCATGCTACGAATACAAGGGCAGACGATCTTCGCTCTCACAGTGCCATGCACGGTGTCATGCCCGAAATGCACCTTTGCGTGACAGGTATGATGGTAGGCGTTTAATTGCTTCAATGAATTCCGGCGCTGAACTTCGCGAAACCACCCTCAACGGCCCGAAGACGCGGCGCTGGGTGGTGGAGGCGCGGGAATGCGTGGAGATGAGCACGCATCGCATTGCGCGGCTAGGCATGGACGAGGCTCTGCCGCCGTATCGGCGCGTGCGCATGAAGCCGGAGGGGAGTTTTGTGCTCGCCTGCGTGAGCGGCGAGGGTTCGATCCTGCTCGATGGACGCTGGCAGCGTGTGAAACCGGGCATGGTGTGTCTCGCGCCGCCGCGTGTGCTGAATGCGTTTGAGGCGAAAGGACGCGAGCGCTGGTGCTTTGCGTGGGTGCGTTACGATGAGCCAAGCTTTGTTACCCCCGTGGTCGGGGCGGCATCACCGGTGATGCCGAAGGCGGAAGCGGATGAGATTGCGCGTATCATCACCGGCCTGCGTGTCGAGTGGGAAGGAGAGCGCGAACCGCGACTGTTGCATCACTGGCTGGAACTCTTGCATGGGACGATTCGCCGCATCGCGCAGCCGTGGCGGAGTAAGGAGCCGCGGGTGGCGAAGTTGTGGGCCGATGTGGAGCAGGATCTGATGCGCGACTGGACGCTCGCCGAACTCGCGCATCGCAGCCATTGCAGCCCGGAGCACCTGCGACGGTTGTGCTTGAAGGAACTCGGTCGCAGCCCGATGCAGCATCTCACCTGCCTGCGCATGGAACAAGCCCGCCGTTTCCTCGAGGCCGGTAACGACAAGCTTGAAGTCGTCGCCGCGAACGTCGGCTACGCGAACGCGGCAATTTTTTCACGCGTCTTCAAACGCTGGGTGGGCGTGGCGCCGGGCGAGTATCGCGGTCGTTTGTAGCGTTTAGAGCCACTTGTATAACAGGCGAAGGCTCCTAATGTGGCAGCCTTTCCCCATGCAAGCTGAACTCGCAGAGAGCATCCGAGGCAATCTTTTAACCCAGGCGCTGATCGTGGTGCTGTGCGTGACGTTTTCCAGCAACCGGCTGCAGCAGACGCAGGATCTCGCGGAACTGGAGAAGCTGTATGTGACCCATCGTTTGCTGACGACCACCGCTGGTGATGTCCGGCATGACGATAACGATGCGGGTGAAACTGCGCAGTCAAAGCAGTCGTCTGCTACGGAAACCACGTTCACCAGTGACGCCTCGGCTTTGGAGGCAGATTCGCTGGCCGTTTTCCTTGCGAAGACCAAGACAGGCGATGATCCGCCTGTGCATCGGGTGCCGCTGCCCAGCGGCGGATGGTTGCGATTCCAAGCCAGCCGCGATTCCTACCAAGAACTGGCGCCGCCTGAGTCTGGGAGCCACGTGCCGCTGTATCAGCTTAGCATCGGGGTGAGTGCCAGTTCCGATCTGCACCACCAGGGGCCGCTGACGACCCGGTTGACGAACGCCGAGCAGAGCCGGTCTCCCGCCACCGGCGCGTTGGTCTGGGAACCGATGAAACTGCGCGCCTTCGCTGATCATCATGCGGAACCCTTTGCCGCCGTGGACATTGAGAATCGCATCCGTCTCAAGGCGCAAGCGTGGGGCCAGGCGACGGATTCGGTGGACAGTCTCTATGCCGCCTCGCGTTACGCTTACGAGAATGAGCAAATCTCCGTTCCCATGGTGAACATCAACGTCTCCGCGAGTCTGGCGCTGGTCGCACTGGCGCTTGTCTCGACCGCTTTGAGCGCCCATGCCTCCTACCAGTGCCGGACGGCCGGCGTCAAAGAGGAGAGCGCAGGCGGCCACAGTCTGCTCATCCTGCGTCCGATTGGTGGAACGGTGCCGCCCGGTTGGTGGCATCAGGTGGTGGCACAGGCGGAGGTCTTGTTTATCCAGCCGCCTTATTGGTTGGGGCTTCTCTCTCCGGTGATCTGCTCTCTCATGCTAGGCGTCATTCACAGCGATGTGGAAGGCTGGTGGCTCGGCTGGGTGCTGTTGCCGTTTGCGGCCGCCTACACATGGCTGCTTGGCAGGGCGATTGTGGGCTCATCATGGAAGCACGCGTGAAACGCTTCAGCCGCCTTCCACTTCCTCAACCCGTCGTGCGCAATCCGGACGCGATGGCATTGATGGAGATCAAGAGGTCGGAGATCATCGCATCGGCGGCTTCGGTCTTTTCGGCGGCGACGAGTGCGCGCCAGTCGCGCAGCAGTGCGATCTGCTGCTGATGGAGCACCTTGAGCGGTTCTTCGCGAATGTTCAGGGTGTAAGCGAGGCGCGGGCGGCGTGACTCGAAGGTCCCTTGGAAGAGGTCGTCGATGATGCTGCGCGTGGTTTCGTATTCGGTGAGGATCGTGTTGAGGAAACGGTCACGCACCGCGGTGTCTTCGACCATGCCGGCGTAGTCACGCATGAGGTCGGTGTTGGCACTGACGAGGGAGCTTTCGATGTTCGTGAGCACGTAACGCAGGAAGGCAGAACCGGGGATCGCGGCGGCGAGTGTTTGGTAGCTCTTGGGATCGTCGGTCTTGAGTTTCTGCAAGGCGCTGCCCGCGCCGAACCAGCCGGGGAGGTAGAAGCGCGATTGCGTCCACGAGAAGACCCACGGAATCGCGCGGAGGTCATCGAGCGACGCCTGGCCGGTGCGGCGGGCGGGACGCGAGCCGATGCGTGAGTTCTCGAGCGCGTCGATCGGCGTGGCCTGACGGTAGAACTTCATGAAGTCGGGCGCGTGCAGGAAGGCGCGATACGCGTCGCGGCTGTCGGCGGCGAGTTTGTCGAAGAGCGGTTCGAGCGCGGGATGCGCGCGTGATTCGGTGCTGCGATGACGTGCCGTGGCCGCAGTGGCGGAGGCGATGAGGAGTTCGGCGTTGTAAACAGCGGAGCCGATGTGCGCGTATTTTTGCGCGATGGTTTCACCCTGCTCGGTCATGCGCATGCCGCCGCTAAGAGAACCGTGTGGAAGCGCTTCCATGAACCAATGCGTGGGGCCTGCACCACGACCAACGGTGCCACCACGGCCATGGAAGAAGATGGGACGTGCACCATGCTTGTGGATGGTCGCCGACAGTTCGCGCTGCGCACGATGCAGTGCGCACTGGCTCGCGACGATGCCGCAGTCTTTGTTCGAGTCGGAATAGCCGACCATCATCTGGAACACGGGCGTGCCACCGTTGCTCTGCGCCTTGAGACTGCGTTGCGTAACGGGATGCGCGAGGAAGTCCTCGACGATGCCGGGGCCGGCTTCGAGGTCGCCCATGGTTTCAAAGAGCGGAACGACGGGCAGCGGGCAGACGAGCCCTTCGGGTGTCCATTCCATCAGGCCGGCCTCGCGGGCGAGGAGATAGACGATCAGCAGATCTTCCACGCGGCGCGTCATCGAAACGATGAGCGAACCGAGTCCGGCGTTGCCGAATTGCTTGCGGTGATCGGCCAAAACACGATGGCAGGCGAGCACGGTGTCGGCTTCTGGTCCGGCGGAGATGCCGGGCGAGAGGAAGGGACGAGGCGAGGCAAGTTCGCGGTCTAGCAACTCGCGCTTCTTCTCAACACTCCAGTCGATGAAGGAGCCTTCATCGAGCAATCCGGCGGCGCGAAGCAGTTGGTCGATGGCCTTCTCGTGAAACGCAGAGTTCTGACGGACGTCGAGTGCGGCAGAGTGGAAACCGAAGGCGGTGAGATTGCGGCGCAGCGGAACGATCACCTCCTCCACAACAGCTTTGGCTCCGACGTCGAGCAACGTTTGCGTGAGTGCGTCGATGTCGGCATGCAACTCCGCCGGATTGACATAGGCGGCAGGTGACGAAGGCTTCTCAATGGCCAGCAGGACCTTCGCGCGCATCAGGTAAACGGCGGCACGCCAGGGCTCCTCTTTGTTGCGCTCAAGAATATAGGCGAGATCGACATGCGGCTCGTTTTGAAGTTGAGCGGTGAGCGTGGCGATCAGTTCGCTGAGCTGCGGCGGCGTGGCCTGAAACAACGAGCTGAGAGGCAGATGATGGGCGAGGGATTCGAGCGCGCGGCGCTGGATGCGCAGGGCGTTTTTGCGCATGACCTGCAGAGCATGGCGCGTGATGTCTGCCGTGACGAAAGGATGGCCGTCGCGGTCGCCGCCGATCCACGAACCAAAGCGGAGCAGGGGAGGGAGCGAGTCGATTTGTGCCGGATCATAACCGGCGGCCTGCCAGGCCTCGCGCAGATGCACATGCGAGCGGGCGAGCGCTTCCGGAAAGACTTCGCGCAGGTAATGCAGCGCGTTTTGCAACTCCGCCTCGATGCTCGGCCGGGTGACGTGGATCTCGCCGGTGCGCCAGAGATTCTCGAGCTGGGTCTGAAGCTGGCCCTGCAGGCGGTTCTGCTCACGTGGCGTGTAGGCCAGGTTCTCATGGCGGTTCATGAGACTGTAGATCTCGCGGTGCAGTTCGCGCACGGTCTCGCGTTTCGCCTCGGTGGGATGCGCGGTGAGCACGGGCTCCACGCAGACTTCGCGCAGCGCGGCGAGGATGTCATTTTGATTCAGGCCGAGCGTGCGCAGTTGCTTCAAGTTGTCCGGCCACAGGCCTTTCTCAGCTTCAGGGCCGAGTTTCTTCTCACGCAGACGGCGGACTTGGGACGCCGCACGTTCCTCGACCACGTTCAGAAGCTGAAAGGCAATCGAGTAGGCTTGGCCGAGCGAGCGGGTCGTCTGCTTCGGCGTTCCGGAGCCGATCCATGGCAGGCAGGCGGCCAGTTCCGGCTCTCCGAGCTGCTTGAGTACCGTGGCGAAGGCCTCCATGAGGAAGCGGAGGTCGTCTTCGAGGATCTGGAAACCGTGCTGGCGGAGATTGGGCGGGGGGCTTTCGGACATGGCTGAGAATAACGACTGGCAAAGCAGGATTGGTGCCTGTTTGGCAGTCTGGTGGGCTCTAGCTCCCGCTCAATTCAACCCCGCTTCTGCAAGACGTTCCTTGAGGTCGCTGGCGAGGAGGGCCTGGGTCATGGGCTCGATGCGGCCTTCGACGAACTGGTCGAGGTTGTAGAGGGTCAACTCGATGCGGTGATCGGTGACGCGGTTCTGCGGGTAGTTGTAGGTGCGGATCTTTTCCTCGCGCCCGCCGCCGCCGATGAGGTTGCGGCGGTTGGCGGAATACTTGGCGGCTTCTTCCTGTTGCTTCTTTTCGAGCAGGCGGGAGCGCAGGATGCCGAGGGCTTTTTCCTTGTTCTTGATCTGGCTGCGGCCGTCCTGGCAGCGGACGATGGTGCCGGTGGGAATGTGGAGCACCTGCACGGCGGAGTCGGTGGTGTTCACGCCCTGACCGCCCGCGCCGGAGGAACGGCAGACTTCGATGCGGACTTCGTCGGACTTGAGTTCGAAATCGACCTCTTCGGCTTCGGGAAGCACGGCGACGGTGGCCGCGGAAGTGTGGATGCGGCCCTGGGCCTCGGTGGCCGGGACACGCTGGACGCGGTGCACGCCGCTCTCGTATTTCATGACGCGGTAGACGTCCTCGCCGCTGATTTTGACGATGACTTCCTTGAACCCGCCGACTTCCGAAGGGCTGGTGTCGAGGGACTCCACCTTCCAGCCTTTGGTTTCGGCGAAGCGCGTGTACATGCGCAGCAGGTCGGCGGCAAACAGGCTGGCCTCGTCGCCTCCGGTGCCGGCGCGGATTTCGAGGATGATGTCGCGGCCTTCGAGCGGGTCGGGCGGCAGGATGGATTCTTGGACGGACTTTTCGAGATCGACGAGGCGCTGCTCGAGCACGGGAATCTCGGCGGCGGCCATTTCGGCGAGTTCTTTGTCCTCCTGGGACTTGGCCATGTCGCGATTCTCAGCGAGTTCGCTCTGGGTCTTCTGATAGGCGTCCCAGTCCTTGAGCAGTTTCTCCAAGGCGCGATGCTCCCGCAGCATCTCGCCGGCCTTTTTGGCGTCGTCGTAGAAGTTGGGGCGGCCGATGATGTCTTCGAGATCGGCGAAGCGGGTCCGTTTACCGGCGATAACGCCTGAGTAGTCCATGAGGGGAGGGTGCTAAAATGAGAGAGGCGGAAACTGGGAAAAACAAAACGGTGCCCAGCACGAAGGCGTGGGCACCGTTTTGGCTAAAAGGAGAGGACTGGAGGCTAGGCTTCGGCAGCAGCGGCGCCGAGTTTCGGAGCGGTGCGGCGTGCGCGGGTGGAGCCGTAGCGCTGGGCGAACTTGTCCACGCGACCGGCGGTGTCGATGAAGCGCTGCTCACCGGTGAAGTACGGATGGCAGGCGGAGCAAATGCCGATGCGGAGGTTCTGAACGGTCGAGATCGTGTTGTACACGGCACCGCAGGTGCAGGTGATCGTCGTCTCGGAGGTCTTGGGATGGATGTCAGCTTTCATGATGGTGAAGATCACGTAACCAGACGAGGCGCGGAATGCAGCTTTCGCCGGGGCGTGGGGCGCGGATGGTAGTGGTTTTCCAGACGTGGTCAAGTTCTT
Source organism: Prosthecobacter sp. (assembly GCF_020439865.1). Lineage (GTDB taxonomy): Bacteria > Verrucomicrobiota > Verrucomicrobiia > Verrucomicrobiales > Verrucomicrobiaceae > Prosthecobacter. The sequence continues at coordinate 8,408 of NZ_JAGRPF010000045.1, read as the reverse complement.
GGTTCTTGGTTCTTGGGGGCGGGCGACAGGAAGGTGGGAGATAGCTGGCGATAAGGGCGGTCGTTAAAGGGCGACCATGATTTCCCGACTCTGCCTGTTGTTCGCCGTTTTGTTCACCCTGTCTGCCGCCGCGGCTCCGAAGCCTAACGTGGTGGTGATGCTGGCGGATGATTCCGGTTGGGGGGATTATTCGATTCAGGGAAACACCAACCTGAAGACGCCGAACATCGACACGCTGGCGAAGTCCGGGGCGAGCTTTGACCGCTTTTTCGTCTGTGCACTGTGCGCGCCGACGCGTGGTGAGTTTCTGACGGGGCGTTATCATTCGCGCGGTGGTGTGAAGGGGGTTTCAACCGGACTTGAGCGTCTCAACACGGATGAAAAGACCATTGCGGACAGCTTTCTCGCATCAGGCTATGCGACGGGCGCCTTCGGCAAATGGCACAACGGCAGCCAGTGGCCGTATCACCCGAACGCACGCGGCTTTCAGGAGTATGTGGGCTACACGGCAGGGCATTGGGGCGAGTACTTTGACCCGCCGCTGGAGCACAACGGCAAGTGGTTCCGTGGGAAGGGATTCATCGTCGACATTCTGGTGGGCAAGGCGATGGAGTTCATTGAGACGAACAAGGAGAAGCAGTTCTTCTGCTACATTCCGCTGACGACGCCGCATTCGCCGTTCAGCGTGCCCGACGAGCACTGGAACAAGTTCAAGGACTCGCCGGTGACGATGCGTGGCGAGGAGGGCGAGAAGGAAGATCTGGCCGTGAGCCGCACCGTGCTGGCGATGATGGACAACATCGACCTGAACGTGGGACGTGTGCTCAAGAAACTCGATGACCTCAAACTCAGCGACAACACGATCGTGGTCTATTTCAGCGACAACGGGCCGAACAGCTTCCGTTGGAACGGCGGCATGAAAGGCAAGAAGGGGACGACGGACGAAGGCGGCGTGCGGTCGGTTTTGTTTGTGCGCTGGCCGGGGAAAATTCAACCCGGTACAACGGTGCCGCATATCGCAGGTGCCATCGATCTGCTGCCAACACTGACAGAGATGGCCGGCGTGACATCCGTGAGCACGAAGCCTTTGGACGGCAGAAGCTTTTCCTCACTTTTGTTGGGTGCCAAGTGGGAGGCGGTGGAACGTGTGCTGATGAACTACAACGGCGGCAAGCTCAGCGTGCGCTCGCAGACGCACCGGCTGGATGCAGCGGGCGGCTTGTTCGACATGGTGACGGACCCGAATCAGAAGGTGAACATCGCCAAGGAAAAGCCTGAGGTCGCGGCAGAACTGGCCAAGGCGGGAGTGAAATGGCATGAGGAGATTTTTGGGAAGCCATACGCGTTTGAGAGCGGCGCCAAGGCCAAAGGGAAGGGGAAAGGCAAAGGCGGAGCGACGATTGAGGACGACCGTCCTTATCCCGTCGGCTACGCGGAGTTTCCGATCACCATGCTGCCCGCCCGGGATGGTTTGCCGCATGGCGAGATCAAGCGCAGCAGCGGCGCGCCGAACTGCTCCTACTTTGTGAATTGGAAGACCAAGGAGGATTCGATGACGTGGGACATCGATATCCACACGGCTGGCGACTACGACGTGACCATTGATTACGCCTGCCCGGAGGCCGACGCCGGTGCTACGGTAGAACTGAGATTTGGCGAGGCGAAAACGACGGGCAAAGTGACCCCGGGCTGGTATCCGCGCTTGTTGGACGATCAAGACCGCGCGTCACGAAAAGGCGAGAGCTACATGCGGGATTTTCACACGCTGACGCTTGGCACGATTTCGTTGCCGGCAAATCGGGGCTTGCTAACGCTCCGGGCGCTGGACATTCCTGGCCAGACGGTGATGGAGGTCCGGCGGGTGAATCTGACGCTGAAGACAAAGTGATTCATGGCACGTTTCCTGATTCCCCGAGGGCTGTCCCGCCAAACCCGCAGGACAAATCCAACCATGAAACTTCATCGTCTTCTTCCCATCCTGTTGATTCCACTGCTTGTCACGTCCTGTGGCTCCGTTGCCATTGCTCCCTCAAACGCCCCCGGCGTTGTGGTGGCCCAAGAAGAGACGCGGGAATGCGGACAGGGGCGGATCCTTTTCCCGGCCGGGGAATACAAAGCGGAGGTGGTCTCGGCGGAAGGAACCTACTACAAAGCGCCTAAGCGCATTCGGACTTTGGGGGTCTTGATCGGTCGTTCGGAGGACGGGGGAATCTTCGTCTCCAATAAACCCGGAAATCCGCAGGCGGCCTGGTTTGGCGATCCGCGTGACGCGGTGGATGAAAGCCCCAGCACTTTGCTGGGTGCGATCGGCATGGGGGCGCCCAAACTGTGGCCCTACACGCCGCGAATCTCGATTGCGATCAAAAAGTAGGGTTTAGGGAAGGCAGGCTGGGCTGCGGTTCCTAGGAAAAGGGGAAACGTAAGGAGTTTGTCAGAGCGAGTGGGTTTTCGTTGCGCAGGATGTTATAAAAACTATAATTCCGGCGCATGAGTAGTCGCTTCATTCTCTGGACTGTCGCCTCCGCCGTCCTTTTGGCGGGGGGAATGGCCGCCCTCAAGGAGGGCTGGCTCGACGGGTGGAAGATGCGGCTGGGGGAGCTGATGCAGAGTCCCGGCTCCAACTACAGCGTGGCAAGGTTCCGAATTGATCTGGTGGATCAGTTCAACTATTCGCGCCTGGCGACGAAAACCCCCATGTTGCGTGTGGATCCCGAGATGGAGGCCTGGCTGGACCGGGAATTCCCAAAGATCGACACGAACGATCTCAATAAAGTCACGGAACTGATTCAGGAGGGGATGCCGCGCTATTACAGCGTCTCCATCTGCTCCGCCAGCAGCCCGAGCCTGCGTGAGCTGGTGCAGCGTTTTCACGAGTTTTCGCATCGTTCCCAGCCTGAGATGACTCATCTGGCGGTCGCTTTGCGCCCGCGGGCAAGCGGGTTGATGCACGAAGCGTTGCTGGTGCTGGGCCGGCGCCTGCGTGAGTTCACTCCTGAGGCGCTTTCCGAGTCTGCTGACGAACCCTTCTTCAGCACCTGCGTTCACTGCAAGCAGCCGCATTTCATGAAGCTCTCCAGGGCGCAGCGCAGCATGGCGCTCGAATGCCCGAAGTGCCGCCGCAAGTATGCCGTGATCGCCGCGGACAGCACCGGTCATTTCCGCTATGTGAACGAGTTTCTCACCGGCTACGCTCCACCGGCATTGTTTTCCAAAAACCAGTCACGCGTTCAGCAGTTGTTCACGATCTGGTCGGCTGTACATGCGAATTGCCGCTACACCAATGATCCAGGCGCCAAACCCGGCAGCAATTATGCCAAAGCGGAGCAGACCGACTGCTGGCAGTTTGCGGATGAAACCCAGCGCCTGCAGCGGGGAGACTGCGAGGATTCTTCGATCTTCCTGGCGGACTGGCTGATGTCCCGTGGCTTTCAAGTGCGTGTGGCGCTGGGGCGTTATGGAGACCTCGGAGGGCACGCTTGGTGTGTGGTGAAAATTGACGACAAAGAATATCTGCTCGAATCGACGGAAAGTCGGCCGGATCCGACGGATCCGCCGCTCGCCAGTCGCGTTGGCAGCCGCTATGTGCCAGAGGTGCTTTTTGATCGCTTCGCGATGTATGTGCCGACAAGCCCCAATCGTTCGTGGAAAGGCGACTACTGGTCGGCCAATACGTGGACGCGCATCGAGCCTCGGAGTGAACTCGGTGGTGATCCGATCCTGGCGCGCGCGCCGGCTGGGAGTGTGGTGAAGATGGGATCAAAAAACCTGATTGAAGCAACAGCAACGGCTGATGTGTCGCGGCTTGCCCGGACGACGTTTGCCAATCCTGCCTCACCTGCCTTCCTAAATCTCGGAGACATCCCGGTAGATGCGAAGGACTGGCGTCAGTCGATGCTGCCACCGCGAAATCCCTGATCAGTAGATTGATCATAGCATGATCGCATGTTGACGCACTGCGGTGCCGCGTTGACCATGCACTTCATGCTCGCCAGCATCGCCATCCTCACGCTGTTCGGCATCCTGCTCATCATGCTGGAAACCTTTGTGCCCGGTTGGGTGGCGGGCATTTTGGGGGTGATTTCGATTTTGACAGCCGTTGCAGTGGCGCTTACGGCGGATGAACTGGCGGGCTGGACTTACGGAGGGCGGTTGACCCTGGCCTTGTTCATCCTGGTGTTTTCATCGGTGATTTTGATCGTCTGGCTGCGCTGGTTTGCCGTGAAAGCATTCCGTCGCAGGCTGACGCTGACCGCCAGCATCGCCAGTCCCCAGCCATCGGTCGTGGCTCTTGGTTCCCAAGGCGTCGCTCTCACAGAATTGCGTCCGCTGGGGCGGGCAGACATCGCTGGCAAGCACTACGAAGTGCGTTGCCAGGATGGGATGGCCGCCGCGGGTTCTCGCTTGGAAGTCATCGCATCCGAACCCGGCAATCTGCTGGTTCGTCTCGTTTCAGTCTAAATTCACCCAACCTCAACCCACCCTCACACACCATGCCCGAACCTCTTTGGCTCTTCATTTACGGCGTCGTCATCATCCTGCTGCTGATCGCCTTCCTGATCATTGCGAAGTTTTTTAATCTCTGGCTCCGCGCATTGATCGCCAATGCTCCCGTGAGTATTTCCACGCTGCTGGCCATGTGGCTCCGCGGGGTGCCAAATGCGCTCATCGTGGACACCCGCATCACTGCGGCCAAAGCCGGCATCCCCATCGGCACCGACCAGCTCGAGGCGCATTTCCTCGCCGGTGGTGAGGTGACGCATGTCGTGCTCTCGCTGATTGCCGCAGACAAGGCGGGCATCCCCCTCGACTTCAACCGCGCTTGCGCAATCGACCTGGCCTGTAAAGGCACCAGCAAGACCGTGCTCGAAGCCGTGCGCACCAGCATCAATCCCAAGGTCATTGACTGCCCGCATCCAGACATGGGCCGCGGCGGGAAGATCGATGCCGTGGCCAAGGACGGCATCTCTCTGCGCGTTCGTGCGCGGGTGACCGTTCGCACAAACCTCGATCGTTTCGTCGGGGGCGCGACTGAGGAAACCGTCGTCGCACGCGTGGGCGAGGGCATCGTGACGTGCATCGGCTCCTCCGCCTCTTATAAGGATGTGCTCGAGAACCCGGACAGCATCTCGAAACTCGTGCTCCACAAAGGCGTCGATGCCGGCACCGCGTTTGAAATCCTATCCATCGACATCGCCGACATCGATGTCGGTGAAAACGTCGGTGCCAAACTTCAGACCGAACAGGCCGAGGCGGACAAAAAGATTGCCCAGGCCATGGCGGAAATGCGTCGTGCGGCCGCTGTCGCACTCGAACAGGAAATGTCGGCACGCACCCAGGAAATGCGCGCGCGTGTCGTTGAGGCCGAAGCTCAGGTGCCGCTCGCGATCTCCGAGGCCTTCCGCAATGGTCAGCTTGGCGTCATGGACTATGCCAAATACAAAAACGTGCTCGCTGACACCGACATGCGCAGCAAGATCGCCGGTGACTCCCCTGGGACGAAGTAATCTTCCACTCCGTCTTTCTTATGCAGCCCTTCCTGATGAGCAGTGACTTCGATCCCATGCAGGTGGCGATCATTGTCATCGCTCTTATCGCTGGGTTTGTGAAATGGCTGTGGGAAACCTGGCAGCAGAGTCGCAGTCAGGCGCGGCCTGCGCCGCCTACCCCCGAAGAGCAGCGCCTGCGGGAAGCGGCCTGGCGCAAACAAACGGGGAGACCTGCGGGCCCTCCGCCGATTCCGCCCACGGCGGCTCCTTCGGCGTGGGATGAATTGCGCAAAGCCTGGCATGAACTGCAGGAGACCGCGAAACAGACGCAGTCTCCTGCGCAACCTCCGGCCAGGACCTCCCGCCCGCCGCCTGTGCCGCAGCAGGCAAGACGTCAGGTTCGTGCCGAAGTCCCGAGGCCTGCTGCCGTGCCGGTTCCTGTGGTTCAAGTGTCTGTGCCAGAGACACCTTCCATCAGCTCGCCGCCTGCCACCGTGCTGAGTCGGGAGAAGGCAGTCGCACCGGAAGGATCGATTCTCTCCCTCATGCACAGCCTGCGTCGTGATCCCTCCTTGATGAGGCAGGCAATTTTGATGCAGGAGATACTTGGGCCGCCAAAAGCCTTGCAAAACTCCGGCGATCTCGCTATTTAGGCGCCCTTCTTTGAGACATGCCGGCGTGGTGAAATTGGTAGACGCGCTAGACTCAAAATCTTGTGTCCGTGAGGACGTGTCGGTTCGAGTCCGACCGCCGGTACCACTCAAAGAAGTTCGCAGGAGTCAGGGAGAAGCAGCGTTTATCAGGCCTATGCAAACATCCCGCGTCGTCCCAGTCGTCATCGCAGTCCTTGCCTTGGTCGGCTGCATCGTCTGGGCGGTGGATGGCGATGAGGTGGGAGGCAGGCCGACAACCTTCGGCGTGAAGGACGGCAGTGTGCCGGAAGATCCGCGTGACTACCGTCGTGGTGGCTACGGCAATGAGTATCCCACCTGGCCGGTGAGCAAGGAACTGCCGAACGACACCTTCACCTTCGCCCGCATACGTTATAACTCGATGAGCTACGGCAATCGTGGCTGGGGCCGGGGCAATCGCAAATGGTCCACGGACTATCCCGATTCGGACATGAACATGTCCTACCGCCTTCAACAGCTCACCTCGCTGCAGGTGAATCCGAACGGGGCCATCGTGGACATCGATCCCGAGCAGCTTCGCCACTATCCCTTCGCCTACATGATCGAGGTCGGCGACATCGACATCACGGATGAGGAGGCTAAAACGCTGCGCGACTACATGCTCAACGGCGGCTTCATCATGGTCGATGACTTCTGGGGAACGCGTGAGTGGGACAACTTCGAAGTCGCTCTCAAGCAAATCTGGCCGGACCGCAAGTATGAGGAGATTCCGCTCTCGCATGAGATCTTCCACATGGTGTTCCCCATCAAGGTGAAGCCGCAGATTCCGCACATCCGCTTTGCCGAATACGTCATCAATCAGGGCATCACCTATGAGTTCGACAAGCCTGGTTCGGAGCACGTCCATTACCGCGGTTACTTCGATGACAAACGCCGCCTCATGATGGTCATCTGCTGGAACACGGACACCGGAGAAGGCTGGGAGCAGGAGGGCACCGACCCGTGGTACTTCAAAGAGTTTTCCGAGAAGTACGCCTACCCGCTCGGCATCAACATCATCTTCTACGCGCTGACGCATTAAATGCCGCCGTTTCTCCCATGAACCCTGACGACATCAATCCCTACGCGGCTCCGCAGTCCACGGTGGTGAACATCGAGGCGGTCCCTGTTTCAGAGGCTCCAAGCGCAGGCGGTGGCAAACGCTTCCTGAACTTCCTGATCGATCGCGTGGCCATCCTGGGAATTTTTTTCGTCATGGGCATCGTCCTGGTCATTCTCGACGAGAGGGGCATCACCCATCGTGCGGCGAGTTTTTTTGACGATATCAACACCTTGCAGGACATGCTGATCACCGGCCTCGCGGGTGTGGTGTATTACGGCTGCCTCGAGGGGGCTTGGGGAAGGTCTCTGGGCAAATGGATCACGGGCACCAAAGTGGTGACGGTTTCCGGCGAGCCGCTGAAGTTTGGCACGGTGCTCGGGCGCAGTTTGGTCCGCATGGTGCCGTTCGAGGCGTTTTCCTTTCTCGGCGGTGATGCCAGCGGCTGGCATGACAAGTGGAGCGGCACGCGTGTCATTGATTTGCGCGCCGCGCCGGTGCCCAAGCCACGCCCCATGAGCGCAGGCAACATGCCGCGCTTCTATCAGCCGACGGCACCGGTGCCGGGAAATACCCAGCCGCCGCCGCCTCCTCAGGCGTGATGCAGACAGGAACACGGCTGGCGAGGCGAAGACCGGTCGAGTAGTCTTTAAGCCGCTGCGCCTTCGAGCTGCGCTTCCGTCTTCTTCTTCTCCCGCTGGCGCACGTTGCTGTCGAGGGTGCGCTTGCGCAGGCGGATGCTCTTTGGGGTGCACTCCGCGAGTTCATCGGGGGCGATGTACTCGATGGCGCGCTCCAGCGAGAACCGGATCGGAGGGGTCAGGGCCACCGTCTTGTCACTGCCGGATGCCCGGTGATTGGTGATGTGCTTGGCCTTGGTCGGATTCACCGGCAGATCGTCGACTCGGGGATTTTCCCCGATAATCATCCCTTCGTAGACCGCGTCGCCGGGACCGATGAACAGCCGCCCGCGGGTCTCGATGTTGTTGAGTGAATAGGTCATCGCCTCGCCCTTCTCCATCGAAATCAGGGTTCCGGTGTGGCGGGTGCGGATGTCTCCCGAATCGGGGCGATATTCCTTGAAAAGATGGGACATGATCCCTTCACCACTGGTGAGGTTGAGAAGTTCGAACTCAAAACCGATCAATCCGCGAGTCGGAACGATCGCCTCAATGTTGGTTCGACCATTTT
>NZ_JAGRPF010000044.1 GCF_020439865.1 Prosthecobacter sp. | reverse complement strand
GCCGATGTGAAGACGCTGGTCACCGAGCTGTTCGCTGCGGATACGCCTGAACGCAGAGCAGCCTGCTTTCACGATGGTGAGAAACTTCGTGCGGAGATCGAGGCGCAGTTTGCAGGAGAGGAGAAGCCCGAACTGCGTCTGCTCTCACGCGTTCCGGGCATGCCTTCGCTCCTGCCGGGCGGACGGTCCATGATTCTCTTCAAGCTGGTGACATCGGGTTGTCCGCTGGGAGCGCTGGTGCGCCTCGAATCAGGGAGCGATGGCAAACGCCGCATTTATGGACCATTGCTGCTGGAAACCCACACGGGCAAATTGCCAGCCTTCGTCAAGCAGCCGACGGATGATGCCGCGTGGTTTTATGTGGGGCTGCGCCCCAGCCATGGGCTGGATATTCCAGCGGAACTGCGACCCAAGTATCTCACCTTTGATCTGCAGGTCTCCGGCGGCGGCGATCCTCATTTCGTCGCCTGCGTCGAACGTGACACGCCGCTGGGTCGCTTCATGGATCGCGAAACCGAATGGGGGAAGGCCTATCTGGCGAGACTCCTCCTGCGCAAACTCGACATTCAGGGCGACGCACCATGTCTGCTGGTGATCGATTGTGAAGGTGCACAAGAGGGTGGAGAGGGAAGGTAAGGGGAATGATGGGTTGAGGGCTATGAGTTCAGTGTGCTCATAACATCCAACCCATGCCCCCCCCGACGCCGACCTCATCATGCCGGCGGCTCGCCGGAGCGTTTTTCGTCCTCGCGGGCCAGTTCTTCGAGCGTCATCTCCTTGGTCGGTAGATCGGCAGGGTCCTCATCCGGCATCTGGGAGCTTTGATCCTCGCCATGATCTTCCTCTTCAGCAGGTTGTTCGACTTCGGGTGGCGGGGCGGAAGGTTTGGCTTCGGGGACTTTGTAGTCCTCGTCCTTCTCTTCGTCGTCGTCGCCAGATGACCACGGATTGTAGTTTTCGTTGTCCCAGTCATCGTTGGCGGACTCGGCCAGTTCCTTCTCGTCCTTGTCGATGTCGGCGTAGTACTCGGGATAGGCTGCACGGTCCTTTTTCTCCATGGCATAGGCCAGCCAGACGCAGATGCCGTAGAGCACATAGAGCGGCCCGGACATCAGCATCAGCGTGAACACATCCGGCGTTGGCGTAATGATGGCCGCGAACAGGGTAATTGCCACGATGGCGTGACGCCAGGTGGACTTCATGATCTTGTAGTTCAGGAAGTCGAGCTTCACGAGGGCCATGACGATCACGGGCAGCTCGAAGGAGATGCCGAATACAAGGATGAAACGCGTGGTGAAGGTGATGTACTCATTCAGAGCCCACATCTGCTTCGCTCCGACGGATTGGGCAAATTCGGCGAAGAACTGCAGTGCCTTCGGCAGAACCACCCAGTAGGCGAAGGTCGCGCCTGAGAGGAACAGGCCGGTGCCGATGGCGATGGCGGGGAAGATGAGCTTTTTCTCATTCGGCTTCAGTCCTGGCAGGATGAACTGGAGCAGGAAGATGAGAAGCAGAGGGAAGGAAATGATGACCGCCGCGATGAGCGACACGTTCACGGCCATCATGAAGGGGCCGGCGACGTCGATGTTCACGAGGAACGAGCGCCCCTCCTCGATGTCTTTGACAAAGCCGGCTCTCACCAAGGGGTAGAGGATGGCGGCAAACAGCTCCTGATAGAAAACGAAGGTGGCAATGGTGGAGATGATCAGTGTCATCACCATGCGCACGATCATGGTGCGCAGATCCTCGAGGTGTTCGAGAAACGGTTTTTCCTCATCGCCTTTGCCGCCGAGATTGAGGGCGACTTTTTCGCGAACTTTGAAGACTTTTTGAAGGAGACCGGACCACATGGGAGTGAGAGGGGAAGGGGGTTGCGGATGCAGAGGACTACGGCAGTCCTTGGGCCGCGATCCGCGCGTAGAGAGCCAGCGTCAGGGCGTTGGTGATCGCATTGGCAGCAATCATCCCACGCAGTTCTCCCGCGCTGACAAACCGCACGTCGCTGATGTGCTCGCTTCCATCCGGTTCCGGACGGCTGACGACACACACGGGCTTCGCCGTGAAAAGATAAACGATCTCGTCGGTGAAACCTTGCGAGGGAAAGTACCAGCCCAGCGGCTCGAGTCTTCCGTGTTCATTGTCCAGAGCGCAGCCGCATTCTTCGCGGAGTTCGTTCAGCGCCGTGTGAATGATGGACTCACGTGTCACCGCCGTGTCGATCTGCCCCGCCGGGAATTCCCACATCGTCTGCATCACAGGCAGACGCTCCTGATGGACCATGACGAAACGCCCGTCCTCCAGCATCGGTGCGATGGCCACGGCGGCTTTTCGCTGCACCACCATCCAGGGCACGTCGTCGCGGCGGTTCGGCGTGGTGTAATGCGCACGCTCGACACTCACATGCGGGTTCTCAAAAGCCATTTCGCTGCGTGTTTTGCACCAGCCTGCTTCGGCTCCGGGTGTGTAGAGGTCGAAATCCGGGATCTGCATGCCTGTTACGCGTTCAAAGCGGCACGCCAGCGTGCGAGCTGTGCTTTCACATTCTGCGGCGAAGGGGCGCCGATGCCCTTCCGCGCGATCATGGCGGTTTCGAGGTTCAAGCAGGCCGTCACATCGGCTTCAAAGGCCGGAGAGAAGCGTTGAAACTCCTCCAGCTTCATCTCACCAAACCCGCGCTTCTGCTCGATCGAGTAGGCGACGAGTTTGCCGATGACTTCATGTGCCTGACGGAAAGGCACACCATGATTCACAAGGTAGTCGGCCAGATCGGTCGCCAGCAGCATCGGATCGCTCGCCGCGGCGGTTGTTTTGGCACGGTTCACGTCCATGCCGCTGATCATTTCGGTGAAAACTTCCAGCGCGAGGCCCAGCGTGTCGATGGAGTCAAACAGCGGCTCCTTGTCCTCCTGCAAATCGCGATTGTAGGTCATCGGCAGACCTTTGATGAGCGTGAGGATGCTCATTAAGTTGCCGATCAAACGCGCTGACTTGCCGCGCGTGAGTTCCGCCACGTCGGGATTTTTCTTCTGCGGCATCAACGACGATCCCGTCGTATGCGCGTCGCTCAAGGTCACGAATCCAAACTCCGCGCTGGCCCACAGAATCACATCTTCGCTCAGGCGGGAAAGATGAACACCGATCAACGAGATCGCGAACAGCAGTTCGGCGATGAAGTCGCGATCGCTGACCGCATCCATGGAATTCTGCGTCACGCCGTCGAAGCCAAGCTGCTGCGCCACGAATTCCCGGTCGAGAATGATCGTACTGCCCGCGAGGGCGCCGGATCCCAGTGGCAGCACATTGACGCGCTTGCGGCAGTCGGTCAGGCGCGCGGCGTCGCGATCCAGCATCTCCACGTAGGCCAGCAGATGATGGGCGAATAACACGGGCTGTCCGCGCTGCAGGTGCGTGTAGCCCGGCATCACGACGTCCCCGCCGCGTTCCGCGCATTCGATCAGCGCTGCTTGCATGGCCCGGGTGAGTTTGACCAGCACGTCGATGCAGGCCCGGCTGTAAAGCCGCACATCCGTGGCCACCTGGTCGTTCCGGCTGCGTGCCGTGTGCAGTTTGGCGCCCGCCGGCCCGATGCGCTTCGTGAGCTCGGACTCGATGTTCATGTGGACGTCCTCCAGCGACTCCTTGAACTCAAACTGGCCCTTCTCGATCTCGTGGCGGATTTCCAGCAGGCCTGTTTCGATCTTCTGCTGCTCGTCGGCCGTCAGAATGCCAGCTTTCAGCAGGCCCTTCGAATGCGCGATGGAGCCGGCGATGTCATGGGCGAACAGCCGCCAGTCAAATGACACGGATTCTCCATAGCGCTGGACGAGAGCGCTGGTTTCCTGAGCAAAACGGCCTTTCCACATAAATTTCGAGGGCGCGCAGACTAGCGGCTTTCAGAACCGGCGCAACCACTGTGGCAAAGGCCGGGACGGCACCCTCAGCGGGGCGTTCGGCGCAAAATCCGCCCAAAGTCCGCATTTGCCAGAATCGCGGTTCTTGTTAATCTCTTCGCATAGTTTGCGACAGAGTCTCAATTGCAGAACCGTTTTCCTATCATGTCCGCCGCCACATTAGCTGAACTCCCCGTTGGCTCTGATGCCATCGTTCAGGCCATGCCCACAGGCCGTTCCTGCCTCACGCGCCTGCGTGAGATGGGCATCGTGCCTGGCACCCGCGTCCGGGTGACCCGTCGTGCGCCCTTGGGAGAGCCCATCGAGATCTGCGTGCGCGGTTCCCACCTCTCCATGCGCAACCACGAAGCGGCTTTCATCGCGATCCGTTCCGCCGTTGGCGCATGAGTACCTCCGCCCCTGACACGCCACTGATCGCCATCGTGGGAAACCCGAACTCGGGGAAGACCACGCTCTTCAACCTGCTCACAGGATTGAAGCAGAAGGTGGCAAACTATCCGGGGGTCACCGTCGAAAAGAAGATCGGCGAGTGTTACAGCCAGCACGGCAAAAAGCTGAGGCTGATTGATCTGCCGGGAGCCTACAGTCTGAACGCCCGTTCGCCGGATGAAGCAGTGCTGCGCGATGTATTGCTGGGTCGCCGTCCCGAAACGCCGCGCCCGGATCGTGTCGTGTGCGTGATCGATTCCGCCAATCTCGAACGGAATCTCTACATGGTCAGCCAGGTGCTTGAACTGGGGCTGCCGACCATTTTGGTGCTGAACATGATCGATGTGGCGGCTCAGCGTGAGTGGCACATCGATGCGAAGAGGCTGTCGGAGGAGCTTGGTGTGCCGGTGGTGCAAACCAATGCGGTTACCGGAGCGGGCCTGATCGAACTCAAACTGACGCTCAGTCGAGAAGATCTCGCCGCGCCGCAGTGGGAGAATGCAGCGCTGCCGGAAGGAGTGCGTGCCGCACTGGAACACAGCCGCGACGAACTGCGTCAGACGGGTGCCATTCACACGCGCTCGAGTCTGCTGGAGCCGCTGTACCTGCTGTCTGATCACGATCCGACGCACTACGGCATCGCCGATTCTCAAATGGCCCGCATCCATGAACTGCGAGGTCGCATGGAAGCTGATTTTCCGGGGTGGGAGGATGCGCTTGTCGCAGAACGCTACCGTCGCATTGAGGAGCTCTGTGCGAAGGTTTTGAAACGACCGGATCAGGAAATCGAAACGATCACCACCAAGCTCGACCGCATCTTGCTGCATCCGGTGCTGGGGTTCGTGAACTTGCTGCTGGTCCTGGGACTGCTGTTCTTCCTCATCTTCAAGGTGGCCGAGGGGCCGATGGGCTGGATTGAAACAGGCTTTGGCGCCTTGGGTTCCTGGGTGGAAGGGCTGATGTCCCCGGGTGATTTTCGTGATCTGATCGTGAACGGAGTGGTTCCCGGCGTGGGTGGAGTGGTCATCTTCCTGCCGCAGATTTTGATCCTGTTTTTCTTCATCGGCATCATGGAGGACACCGGCTACATGTCGCGTCTTGCCTTCATCATGGACTGGGCCATGAGCAAGGTGGGGCTCAATGGGAAATCGTTTCTTCCTTTCCTGAGTTCGTACGCCTGCGCCATTCCCGGCGTCATGGCCGCACGAACGATCGACAGTCCGAAGGACCGCCTTATCACCATTCTCATTGCGCCGCTGGCCTCGTGCTCTGCGCGACTGCCGGTGTATTCGCTGCTCATCGGCGTGCTGTTTCCGGCAGGCAGGGTCAGCGCCTGGGTGCAGGCCGGCATCATGCTCGGGCTGTATGCACTGGGCACCTTTGGGGCGTTCTTTTTTGCGTGGGTGTTCAACAAGTGCGTCATGAAGGGCTCCGCCAGCCCCATGATTCTGGAAATGCCGGCCTACAAGATGCCCGCGATTCGCAGCATCCTTCTGCATGTGTGGCAGCGCGCACGCATGTTCCTCGTCCGTGCCGGAACCATCATCCTCGGCATCTCCATTCTCATCTGGGCCGCTTCCACTTATCCCAAAACTCAGGGCGACACCAGTGCGCAGCAGATGGAGCACAGTTTCGCCGGTCGTGCGGGCAAGTTCATCGAACCTGCCATCGCTCCTCTCGGCTACGACTGGAAGATCGGCATCGGCCTTATCGGCAGTTTCGCCGCGCGCGAGGTTTTTAATTCCACGATGGGCGTCGTTTATGCGGTGGAAAGCGAGGACGACGACAATCTGGCTCCGCTGCGCGACAAGCTGGCCGGCGAACGGCGGCCGGGTGGGGGGCTGGTTTACACTCCGCTGGTCTGCATCAGCCTGCTGGTGTTTTACGTCTTCGCCATGCAGTGCGTCAGCACCGTGGCCATTGTGAGACGCGAGACGGGCAGTTGGAAATGGGCGCTTTTTCAGCTCGGATACATGACGGGAACGGCGTATCTATTAAGCCTGCTCATCTTCCAGATCGGCAGCGCATTGGGATTCTAACCTCCGACACACACCATGAACGAAGACTGGCAGTCCATCGCCGCCGTCGCGGTTATCATCGTCACCGTTGTGCTGTTCGCCATACGTGCGGTGAAACGTCGGAAGAAACCCGGCTGTGGCGGTGGTTGCGGCTGCGGGAAATGAGGCGCAAGGTAAGGTGTCGCCATGCTCACCCTTGACCTATGCACCTTCGATCCGGGCGTCGCCGCCAAGTCTCCGTCGGCGTTTGCCGCATCGGTGGTGGAGTGTGTGGAGACTTCTTGGGACGAAGGGGCGGACCTCGTCTTGTTGCCGGAGTTCACCTGGATGGGCTTGGAACCGCTGGTGGAGCCTCCGTCACTCAGGCGAGTGGCCGAGGTGTTCTGGCAGGAACTGCTGCCGACGCTGCGCTCGCTGCTGATGCGGCCTGGGAAGGCGGTTGTTCTGGGGACGGTGCCGTTTTGGGATGCTGAGGCGGGCGTGCTGCGAAATCGCGCGCCGATTCTCGTGGAGGACCGGGTGCTGCATCAGGACAAGCTGCATCTTACGCCTTGGGAGTCTGATTTTTCGCCAGGCACGGAACTACGGATCTGGGAGTTTGCCGGACTGCGCTTTGCAGTGGTGATCTGCCTGGACATCGAGATTCCAGAGATTAGCACCCGCCTGCGTGGGCAAGGCGTCGATGTGCTGCTGGTGCCAAGCGCGACGGAGACGGTGCTGGGTGTCGAGCGTGTGGATCGATGTGCCTCGGCCCGTGCGGTGGAACTGGGATGCGTGGTCGGCGTGTCTCATCTGACAGGCAAGGCCGCGTCCGCACTAATCGACGAAAACGTAGGGAGGACGGCTGTTTATTATCCGTCACAGGCGGCGTTTCGTGATGCTCCCCGATGGATGGAAGGCGAGGTTTTCGATTCCGAAATCCACAAGCAGCGTGTCGTGCTGGATCCCAAGAATCTTCAGGTCATGCGTCGGATGCCGACCGAAACGAATCCTTCCTTGTTAAAGGACCTGCCTTTGTTCGATGTCCTGAGCGACTGAACTGGCCTGCTCAGGCCTTTTTCGACTTCATGGAAGTCTGCCCAGCCACTTCGGCATCTGCTGCCGGCTGTGTGGTTGCTGCCGACTCTTCCTTGGGGGCTCGGTCAAACAGGCCTCGTCTTGCTTTGACCGCGTTTTCTTCCGCCCTCTTCTTCTCGCCTTCAGTCGGCACGAGCCTCGCGATTTCGATGGGCTGGGCTGTGTCCGCTCCGGGAGCGGCGGAAGCCGGGGTTCCTGTCTCGCTGTCAGTCTTTGCCGCAGGCTTGTCAGGTTCGCTCGGTGGGAGATGATCCTTGGTGATGACCACCTTGGCACCAATGTTGACCGAATTGAAGAGATCGACCACGTCCTTCATTCCCATGCGTACACAGCCGTAGCTGGCGGGGGAGCCGAGGCGGTTCTCTTCGGGGGTTCCGTGGATGTAAATGTAGCGGTTGAAGGCGTTTTTGTTGCTGGTCTCCATGCCACGCAGCCAGAGGATGCGCGAAACGATGGGATCGCGACCCGGGGCGTTTGGTTTGAGAACCTCACCATTCCAGCGGCGACTCTTCAAGACGGCTCCAGCGGGAAGTCCCTGGCCGATTTTGGCGATGATCTCGTGCTTGCCTAAGGGAGTCCGGTTGCTGCCCTTTTGGTCGCCAAGACCAAACTTGGAGGTGGAAATGACGTATTGCTTGGTCAGCTTGCCTTCCGTGCTGTATATCCCAAGCTTTTGATCCTTGACGCTGACCACCACATCCCCCTTGGGAGTGGAGGTGCATTGGCTTAAAACTCCTGCCAGCAGCACACCAGCGGATGCCTTGGCTAGGCAGACAGCTAAACGGGAGTTTTTAGAAGTCCGGTTAAAAAACGGCATTGGTCAGAAGAATGATACAATCTAAGAGGTTCGCAACTCTGAATTATTATTGTTATGAACGTCAGCAGCCAGACACGTATTTCGCAAGACTCGTGCCACTCGGACGATTGATACTTGCCCAACCGGGCTGCCTGCCATCTCCTCCTGCTTTTCACCCATAAACCGCATGGACGAACCTCCTCTCATCATCCGCCCGTACCAAGACAAGGACCTTTCACAGTTGCGGCGGATTACCGTGGAGTCTTTCGGCAGCGTCGCTCTGGAGCAGATGCTGGAGCATAAATTTGGCCTTTGGAATGACCGCGACTGGAAGGTCCGCAAGGCGAGCCACATCGACGATGATGTCGCCCTGGGTTCGGAGGGCTGTTTTGTCGCGGAACGCGGGGAGGAACTTCTCGGCTACATCACCACGCGTCTCGACCGCGTGAACGAGCGGGGACGCATCCCCAACATCGCCGTGGTGGAGAGCGCCCGTGGCCTCGGCCTCGGACGGCGTCTGATCCAGCATGCGCTCACCTACATGCGCGAAGAGGGTATGAAGCTCGCTCAGATCGAGACGATGGCCTCCAATGCCATCGGGCAGCACCTTTACCCGAGCTGCGGTTTCGAGGAAGTGGCCCGCCAGGTGCATTACGCGATGAAGCTTTGACTCTGCCCGTTGGGCGTCTGTGGGTTTGCATTGTCTGCCAAACTGGCCGATAGACCGCGCCTCCTACCTCCTGAAACGACTGTGACCACCCCCCGCCGCTCCGAACATCCCCCGAAAAAAGCCTCCCTGCTCAGTCGCCTGAAAGCCGGGATCAAACGTGTCATTGGTGGAGGAAAGAAGAAAGAGCCGTCCAAGGGGCATGCCAAAGATCATTCAAAAGACCACTCGAAGGATAACCACCACCCTGCCACGATCCATGCGCACAAACGTCCGCATGACGAAAAACCGCGTGAGCATGCACCGCGTGGAGAGGGGCGCCCGCCCCGTGAACGTGGTGAGCGTCCGGAGCGTGATGGTCGCCGTGGTCCGCCGCGTGGTCGTGGGCGGGGCGATGACAAACGCCCACCTCGTGGGCCTCGCGAAGACAAGCCCGTGCGTGAAAATCACGCCCCGGTGCCGCCTCCGCCGCCTCCGCCTGTTCCAGAGGGTCCCTATCCGGCGGCATTTGAAGTTCTTGGCCTCTCGCCTGCCGTGCTGGCCGCGGTTCGTGAGACCGGCTACGAAAAGCCTACGACCATTCAGGAGAAGTCCATCCCGATCATTCTCACCGGCAAGGACGTCGTCGGTGCCTCGCAGACAGGCACCGGTAAAACCGCCGCGTTCGCGCTGCCCACGCTCACAAGAATGGGAGCCCCCGGCAAATTCCGCGTACTCGTCCTCGAACCCGTGCGCGAACTCGCCGCACAGGTCGTCGAGCAGTTTGAAAAATACGGCAAGCACACCGGCCTCCGCGTCCTGCTGGTCCACGGTGGTGTCGGTTATGAGAAGCAGCGCAAAGGCCTGCAGCAGGGCGTCGATATCGTGGTGGCCACCCCGGGGCGTCTGCTCGACTTCATGCAGGAAGGCGTTGCCGACCTGCGCGATGTGGAAGTTCTGATTCTCGACGAAGTGGATCGCATGCTCGACATGGGGTTCCTGCCCGACGTCCGGCGCATCGTTGAAAAGACGCCGCCTGAACGTCAGACGCTGTTCTTCTCGGCCACCATGCCGCCGCAGATCAAGAGCCTCGCCGACTTCGCGCTCAAGGATCCTGAAAGCGTCGAAGTGGGCATCCGCTTCTCCGCCGCCGAGACGGTCAGCCATTACATGTACCCGGTTGCCAGCGATCAGCGCATGGAGCTCCTGCTCGCCATCCTGAAGCAGACCCATTTCGAGAGCGTCATGATTTTCACCCGCACGAAGGTGCAGGCCGACCAGATCTACTCCGCCCTCAACCAGCTCAATGAATACAAAGTGGCGGTCATGCACTCCGACATTGGTCAGCGAGATCGCGAGCGTGCCCTGCAGGGCTTCCGCAATGGCGAGTACGAAATCATCGTCGCCACCGATCTCGCCGCCCGCGGTCTGGATGTCAGCGGTGTCACGCACGTCATCAACTACATGGTGCCGGAGCATTCCGAGGACTACGTCCACCGCATCGGCCGCACCGGCCGCGCGCAGAAGGAAGGGGATGCCTTCACGCTGTTCGCCGCGGACGAGCTCATGAACGTCGCCTCCATCGAGCGGCTCATCAGTCAGAAGATTGAGCGCCGGAAGCTCGAAGGCTTCAACTACAAGTACACCACCGCCCTCGACGACGAAGACCGCGCCCGTGCAATCCTGACCGGTCGCAAAAAGAAAAAGCGCCGGTAAACGGCCTGCTGGTCCTCGTGGCTGTGCCCACCACCATTTTCCACCATGGTAGCCCGCACTTATTCAGCCACGCTCGTCGGCGTAAACGCCGTCGAGGTGGAAGTCGAGTCCCATGATGGCGGCGGCAATCCGCGCATGCTCATCGTGGGTCTGCCGGACGCTTCGGTGAAGGAAAGTCGTGAGCGTGTGACGGCCGCGATCAACAGCAGCGGTTTCATCATGAACGATGGCGTTACCACGGTGAACCTCGCTCCTGCTGATTTGAAAAAGGAGGGCCCGGGCTTTGATCTTCCCATCGCCATCTCGCTGATCGCCCATCGCTCGCGCATTCCCATTCCCGTCCTCAGCGAAACCGCCATGATCGGCGAACTCGCCCTCAACGGCGAACTTCGTCCCGTGCGCGGTCTGCTCGCCATCGCGCTCGAAGCGCGCGCCCGTGGTCGCAAACGTCTGCTCGTTCCCAAACGTGCGGCGGCGGAGGCCAGTGTCGTTGCCGGGATCGACATCATCGGCGTCGCCAATCTGCGCGAGGCCGTCGATTACCTGAAGAGCGATGTTGAGATCCTGCCAGAACCCTGCCGCGCCACCGAGTTCTTCGCCGCCGCCTCGAACTACGACATCGACTTCAGCGACGTGAAAGGGCAGGGCGATGCGAAGCGCGCCATCGAGGTCGCGGTCGCCGGCGGTCACAACATTCTTATGATCGGCCCGCCCGGCACCGGCAAATCGATGATCGCCAAGCGCATCGCCACCATCATGCCCGGCATGAGCGAGGAGGAGGCCATCGAAACGACCAAGATTCACAGCGCCGCCGGACTGCTCGGCGAGCACAGCGCCTTCGTCGCCACGCGTCCGTTCCGTGCGCCGCATCACACGATCAGCGATGCTGGACTGCTCGGAGGCGGCACCAATCCCGGTCCGGGCGAGGTCTCGCTGGCGCACAATGGAGTGCTCTTTCTCGATGAGCTTCCTGAATTCCGCCGCAGTACGCTCGAGGTCCTGCGCCAGCCGCTGGAGGACGGCAAGGTCACCATCTCACGCGCTGCGGGAACCGTCACGTTTCCCGCGCAGTTCATGCTCGTTGCAGCGATGAATCCCTGCCCCTGCGGTTACTACGGTGATCTCAAACGCGAGTGCCGCTGTGGCCCGCCGGTCATCCAGCGTTACCGTCAGCGCATCAGCGGTCCGCTTCTTGATCGCATCGATCTTCATGTGGAGGTCCCGCTGGTGGATTACAAGGCCCTCGCCTCACAGAGCGGCGGCGAGGCTTCTGAGCCCGTCCGCAAACGCGTTGAAACCGCTCGCCTCATGCAGCAGGAGCGCTTCGCGGCACACCCGGGCGTTCACACCAACAGCAGCATGACGCCGCGCCTCATCAAAAAACATTGTGAGCTCGACGCAGAAGCCGCCGGCTGCCTCGAACATGCCATGGGCGAGATGAACTTCAGCGCCCGCGCCCATGACCGCATCCTCAAGGTCGCCCGCACCCTGGCTGATCTCGGCGCCTGCGACAGGATCACCGCTGACCATGTTCTCGAGGCAATTGGCTATCGCACGTTGGATCGGAAAATGTGGATGTGATCAGGAAGTGATAAATCGGTCAATGGTGCCGGTCGGCTCTGCAGTGTCGAGGCGGTAAATGCGTTGCCACTTTCGGGGCAGCCTCCTTTGCAAACGGAGCACTTGGCGCGAGGCGCGAGAAGACCAGGCGACATGTGTCGTGAATACACTTCCCAGCCAAGAAAAGCACAAACTTCGCCCCGGCTTAGGCCTTAACCTCTTGAGGCAACGGCTTGCCGATGCTGTACACCTTGAAGCCGATTTCACGGAGCTTCGCGTGATCCAGCAGACTGCGACCGTCAAAGATCCAGGCGGGTTTCACCATGGACTGATAGATTGCCTCAAAGTCGAGTTTGCGGAACTCATCCCACTCGGTGAGCACGAGCAGCGCATGCGCGTCCTTGGCGGCCTGCGCGGCGCTGTCGGCAAACTCCACGTTCGGATTGCTAGGTTCGATGGCGAGATCCTTGCAAATCTGTGCGGTGGTGACTTTGGGGTCGTAGATCGAGATGGAGGCGCGTTCTTCGAGCAGATCTCGGCACACGTAAATGGCGGCGGACTCGCGGGTGTCGTTGGTGTCCTTCTTGAAGGCGAAACCAAGCACGGCGATTCGTTTGCCGGTGACGGTGTTGAACAACGTGCGCAGGACACGCTCGGCGAAGCGGTGCTTCTGCCAGTCGTTCATGACAATGACCTGGTCCCAGTAGGCGGCGACTTCAGGCAGGCCGAAGTGTCCGCAGAGATAGACGAGGTTGAGCACGTCTTTTTGGAAGCAGGAACCGCCGAAACCCACCGAGGCCTTGAGGAACTTCGGTCCGATGCGTGAATCCGAGCCGATGGCACGTGCGACTTCATCGACGTCCGCACCGGTTTTTTCGCAGAGGGCGGAGATGCTGTTGATGGAGGAAATACGCTGGGCCAGGAAGGCATTGGCAACGAGTTTGGAAAGCTCGGAGGACCACAGATTCGTCGTGAGGATGCGCTCACGGGGAACCCAGTTGGCATAGACACTAACCAGCTTCTCCAATGCGGCCAGTCCGCCTTCGGTTTGTTCACCACCGATGAGGATGCGGTCAGGGTTGCTGAGATCGGCGACTGCGGTGCCTTCGGCGAGGAATTCGGGATTCGAGAGCACCTGATGCTTCAAGCCCTTCTCGCTTGAGGCAAGAATGGTCTGGATGGTCTCGGCCGTGCGCACGGGGATGGTACTCTTTTCGACGATGATTTTCGGTGATTCAGCCACTTCAGCGATGGTGCGTGCCACCGATTCGACGTAACGCAGGTCCGCAGCCTTGTGCGCGCCGACACCGAACGTTTTCGTCGGCGTGTTCACACTGACGAAGATGATTTCCGCGTCGTGGATGCATTCTTTAACGGCGGTGGAGAAGAACAGGTTCCGCCCGCGCGCCTGACGCACCAGACCGTCGAGGCCCGGTTCATAGACAGGAAGGTGGTCGGAATTCCATGCCGCGATGCGTTCGGCATTGAGGTCAACGACGTCGACACGGATGTGCGGGCACTTGGCGGCGATCATCGCCATGGTGGGTCCGCCGACATAGCCGGCGCCGATGCAGCAAATTCTCATGTTGGGAAAAATCAGTTAAGAGTCTGGGGGCGCACGGGCTTTTTCATCGTCCTAGGTTGATGCGCGGCCGGACTTTTGAGCAGTTGGGAGAAATATGCAATCGTGTGATCGAGTCCTTCGGACAAAGGCACCTTGGGCTCCCAGCCGAGACGGTTTTTGGCCAGTGTGATGTCCGGTTGACGCTGACGTGGATCGTCTGGAGGAAGGGGGCGGAAAGTGATCTTGGACTTGCCGCCGGTTTTTTTCAGAACCAGTTCGGCGAGTTCCAGCATGGTGAACTCGCCAGGATTGCCGAGATTGACGGGGCCGGTGAAGTCGTCCGTCTCCATGAATTTCATGAAGCCGTTGATCAGGTCGTCGACATAGCAGAAACTTCGGGTCTGGCTTCCATCGCCGTAGATCGTGAGGTCTTCGCCACGAAGGGCCTGGACGATGAAGTTGGAGACGACGCGGCCGTCGTCTGGGAGCATGCGCGGTCCGTAGGTGTTAAAGATGCGCACGACTCGGATGTCCACGCCGTTCTGACGATGGTAGTCAAAGAACAGGGTTTCAGCGACACGCTTGCCCTCGTCATAGCAGGAGCGGACGCCGATGGTGTTCACGTGGCCCCAGTAGCTTTCGGGCTGAGGATGAACCTCGGGGTCACCGTAGATTTCCGATGTGGACGCCTGGAAGACGCGCGCGTGAACGCGTCGGGCAAGTCCCAGAACATTGATGGCGCCCATGACGGAAGTCTTGATCGTCTTGATGGCGTTGTATTGATAATGGGGAGGCGAGGCCGGGCAGGCGAGATTGTAAATCTGGTCGACTTCGACGGTGATCGGTTCTGTGATGTCGTGCCTGATGAACTCGAAGTTTGGCTGGCTCATCAGGTGGGCGATGTTCTGTTTGCGACCCGTGAAGAGGTTGTCCAGGCAGATGACCTCGTTGCCCTGATTGAGCAGTTGCTCGCAGAGGTGTGAGCCGAGGAATCCCGCCCCGCCGGTGATGAGTATGCGCTTTTTCATTGCTTGTGATGACTGTGTACGTGAATTCACGGCTTCTTCGGTGCTTTTGTCCATCCAGACCATGGCTAATTTGTTTTATATTTGATGCAGTCGTCCAGTCTTTTCAGATGCGGACAAGGTGCTGCCATCGGTTGAGTCGTCGTCCGCGTTCTGTGGGTTCCGAAGTGATCAAGTGTTCACTCAGCCTGCAGTGATGAACCGCGGAGCCGGTGTGACCGCATGGTCGCAGACATTACAGAACCCGCCTGCCTGCCCATCGTGCCCGAAGGCTTGCCGACCAGGAAGACTTGAGGTGGTCTTGAAAAGCTGATTGCACTTCACGTGATCAGCGCCACTCTCCGCGCGTCTGATGAACCTCAAACCTGCCAGCCGAATTGCTGTCCGTGCCGCTGTTGTAGCGGTGCGAGCCATTTGGCATGCCTAACTCCACGGTTTGAGGAACCTGCGCGACGCGCGACCATCATCAAAAGATAATCAATCAGACATGATGCCCAAGGTAGCCCTCAGACCGGCACCTCCATGAGCACTCCCTCCTCCGAACTCCTGCATCATCCCCGGCGCGGCGCGCTGGCGATGCTGATTTCGCTCACCTGTTTTTCCGGCAATGCCCTGCTGCTGAAGGACCTCGCCTCGCATCGTCACATTGATCCCTGGATGTCGATGAGCTTTCGCGGTGCGGTCGGGCTGATCATGACGATCGTTCTGTTCGCACCGGCGGGAAGTCTGAAACTGCGCCGTTCGTTTCAGAGCTGGCTGCTGGCATCTCGCGGTGTGTTTGGCGCACTGGGCACGGCGGCTTATTACACGACCATCGGACCGCTGGGCGCGGGAAAGGCCACGCTCATCGGCAACACGTGGACGATCTTTGCCGCGATCATGGCGGCCTTCGTGTTGCATGAGAGACTCGGTTTGGTGAAGCTCTTCGGCATCGTGCTGGCCCTGACGGGGCTCAGTTTGCTTACGGGGTTGGCACCGGGCACGATCGCGCAGTTCGGACATCATGAATTGATCGCGCTCACCGGTGCGGTTCTCGCGGCGGCCGTGGTGGTGGTGATCCGCCAGCTCACACGCACGGAGACGAGTGCCACGATCTTCTCATCGCAATGCATCTACGCGTTGCTGCTTTCCGTACCGCTGGCGGCGTCGCATTTCACGTCATTGAACGTGATGGACGTGGTGCTGCTCACCGCGGCGGCGTTGTGTGCCAGCTTCGGTCAGCTCGCGATGACCGAAGGCTTCCGCTTTCTGTCTGTTGCGGCGGGCGGTGCGTTTCAGATGACGGTTCCTGTGGTCATTTCGCTTTCCAGCATTCTGCTGTTTGCCGAGCCCTTCACAGCCGCGCAGGCCGTTGGCGGCGTGCTTGTGCTCTGGGGCAGCTATCACACCGTCGTGGGCGGTTTCAGCAAGAAGGTCCGAACAGCGTGACTCAGAAAGCAAACCCCACCGTCACATGCAGAAAGCCGCTGCTTTCGCCCGTGCGGCGGTTGGGGTTGTGGCCGTAGTCGATGCGGATCGGTCCGAAGGGCAGGTGATAGCGCAGGCCGGCGCCGATGGCTTCGCGGAAGTCGGATGAATAGGACAATGGCGAAGAGTTGTTTGCCTGCGACAGACTGCCGATGTCGCCAAAGACGGCAAACTCGAAATTCGGCATGATCTCATACGAAAACTCGGCGCTCGCAAACAAGGCCGACGTTCCTCCGAGCGGCGTGCCGCCCGGTGTCACGGGACCGAGCTTGCGCTGACCGAAGGAGCGTACGCTGAACGGGCCTCCATTGAACACACGGCTGTCGATCGGGATCTTCTCCGCGCTCGCGCCTTGGATCGTTGACAGCTCGGCACCGGTGGCGAAGCGGAACTTTTTCGTGATGGGACGATACCACGCGCCACGCAAATCCGTGCGGATGAAACTCACTCCCGATCCAAGGATGTCCGTTGCACTTTCGAGGCGGCCCGAAAGATACCAGCCTTTCTTCGGCAGCACCGCGCTGTCCCGCCGGTCATACATCAGGTTTCCGCCAAGGCTCATCAGCGAGTAATCCGTGGGACCCGTTTGTTTCACCGTGAGTTTTGTGGAACTCACCGTGTTCGCCGATGCGCCGACGAACATCGAGTAGCTGAAGGCCTGATCCACACGTCGTGCCACGTCGAGACTCAGCGCCGTGCCGATGCGGTTGTATTCGAACCGGTTGAACTGTTCCAAGGCGAGCCTCAGTGTGGCCGAATGCTGGGAGTCGAACACCGCCGGATTCATGAGACTCACAAAACCCACCGGACCCGCCATGCTGTAGCTCAGCTCCGCCGCCAAAGTGTTGCCCGTGTCGCGCCAGTTGGTGTTCTTGTAAGTCACACCGGCCTGGCCGCCGAGAAAGGTGTCAAAACCCAGCTCAAAGCCCAGCGTGACCGGCTTAGCCTCTTCACCCGTGATGCGCAGATTGCCCACGGCCAGGTTGCCGTTTTCTGGCAGCACTTTCGTGTCGAGCAGGTTGAACATTCCAGTGTCGAGGGCGCGTTTGAAGAAAAAGTCGGCTTCTTCCGCTTCGTAAATCTGGCCCGTGAGCGGCTTGAACTTCGCCAGCAGCACGCGTGTCGCGCCTCGGCTGAATCCAGGGTGCGTTGTCACTCGCGAGATTCGCACGCGCTCACCTGGCGCGATGCGAAACACCACATCAACCGTGCCTCCGTTTTGTCCCAGCGTGTAGTCGGCCGTCGTCGTCGCGTGCAACCAGCCGTGTTCTGAGCAGATCGATTCCAGGCGCTGCTGGATCTGCTGCACCCGCGCTTCATTGAAGGGGGTTCCTTCGGCTTCGGTCATCTGCTCCTGGGTCAGCTTCGAAAGCTCCGGCGGTGATCCCACGATGGTCGCGTTGCCAAACACAAACTTCGGCCCCGGTTTGATCTCCAGGGTCAAATCGCGTCGCATGTCCGGTCCGGTGCTGGGAGCCGGCAGCAGCAGCGTCTCCGCATTCAGATATCCTTCCGCACGCAGGCGGCGCTGCACCAGACCCGCGCCCTGCTGCATGTCCGCCTCCACCCATTGAGGCAGTTTCTTGTCCACATCCTCCCGCTCCAGCGTCGGCTTCATCAAATATTTCTTCAGTTCCGCTTCCGGCAGCGGCATCTCGCCCTTCAGGGTCACCGTGCCCACGCGGACGGCCTTTCCAGGTGTCACAGTCAGACGCATGCCGCCCGGTTCCAATTTCCAAGTTGCCTCTGCGTCTGGCCATCCCTCGCGAATGAAATGCTGGCGCGTGAAGAAGGCCAGGTCGTCCGCCAGCGGTGCACCCGCAGGACCGCCGCCATTCAGCGTGAGCTGATCCATCAGCATCGTCTTCAAATCCTCCCACTGAGCGTCGTCAACGCCGTCTACGCACACGGTGGTTTGTCCAAAACTCACCTCATGCGCCACGGCGCTTCCCGAAACAATGAACAAGCACAACAGGATCGTCCGGATGCATCGCAACCGCTTACCGCTTGTCGCCATGGTTTGATTATTCATCATTGCCGCCCTCCTCATCCATCGCTCTCGCGGCCTTGCCAAATCGCAGGACGTAGCCCAGCAATCCTTTCATCCGTCCGGTCTGCGTGAAGCGCGCGATGAAGCGCACCTTCGGCGTGATCTCATACATCGCCTGCATGCTGTCACTCGAACGATCCGCGCCGGATGGGTTGAAGGTTGTGTGCAGTTTCGGCGGCTCATCGCTCACCGTTTTCTTCTTGTGGAACAGCTTCCGGTACGTTTCCGAAATGTAGAGGAAAGCCGCACGTGACATCGCCTCGCTGGCCATCTGCGCATTGTCACCACCCAGCGTCATCCCGGTGCCGAGCAGCGTGACGATGTCCGCCTCCGACAGCGGCGGCGTGCTGGTGAAGCGTGTCTTCGGATTCGAGGTGTCGCCGTAAACGTACAGCGTGATGTCATTGCTTCCCACACGCGACTCACCGCGCACATCAAGCTTGGGCGTAAACGGCTTGTCGGGATTCATTGTCACCACGCCCTTCGTGATCTTCAAAAGGCTGAATGGCAGCTTCAAGACCATGCGGTCCACGTTGGCAAATCCCGTGAGCCTCGGCGCCGTGCCCGTGCCCCCGAGCGCGATATCGGCGGAGATCGCCCCGTTCACCAGATTGCCCGCGATGACCACGGGGTCATGTGTCTTCACCTTCAGATCAAAGGTCCAGTCTTTGAGCATCGGTGGCAGCGCCAGTTTCTGATCGACCTTGGAGGTCGAAGGCGGTGGTGGTGGCAGTTTTTCGCCCTGCTGAATCATGCCGGTAACATTCGGCAGAAGATTCACTTCCTGAAAAATGCGGCCGCGCACCACTTCGACGAGGCCGCTCACGCGTGCGGCTTTCAAACTGCCCACGCAGGCGATGTCCGCGTTTGCCCGCACGCTCGAAGTCGGGTTTCGCATCACCAACGCCTCACGTGCGTCCACTTTCAAATCGAACCGCGGATCCTGTACGTTTGCCGCGTCGATCATGCCGCCCAGGCGGACCTTTCCACCCGCCAAAACCGCCGAGATGTCCTCGATGGTGGCCTTGCGGTCATGCGTGCGTATTTTCACCCGCACATCGCGCACGCTCGGCATGTCCGCGCTCACGAAGCCGATCTCCGCCGCGTTCAGATACAGTGCCGAATCGATCAGCGGCGCCTTCACCGTGCCGCCCACGGTCGCGTGCAGGCGCATCTTCGCCGGAACCGACTTCACCACCTCGGGTGCGAACTCACGCACGAAATTCAAATCGCTCTCCGGCAGATCCACCGTCGCCTTCAACGGCAAGTTCATCGCGAGGTCCGGCTGCTTCATCAAATCGGTCACGACCACCGGCGCTTCCGCCTTCAAGGTCAGCGGTTGCAACGGTGACTGCACCACCTTGGCATCAACGGTGAGCTGATTTGCCTTCAACGTCGTCAACACATCCACCGTGGCCGGTTGAAACGACTTTGGCAGCCCGGGAGTCTTGAGGTCTTTCACACCCACCTTCACCGACACATTCGCCGAATCGAGCCGGCCGCCGATCTTCACATCGGTGCTAAAGATTCCGGGCGGAACATCCTTCACACCCGCTGCAGCCGCGATTTCGTGAATCGGCAGCTCCTTGGCATTCAAAACCACGTCCAATGGCTGTCCGTTTTGGACATCCGTCTTCATGATGTCGAACGGCGCATGCGCATGGCCGCTCATCAACTGCCGGTCCTTCTGCCACAGGCTCAACTCGCTCAAATTCGCCTCCTTGTCCGTGACCGTTCCCTTGGTGAGCAGCTTCCACGGTCCCAGCATCGCCTGCATCGTTTCGATCTGCACCGTGGTTCCGGCAAACGTCGTCTTCAAATCCACGTTCGCCGCTTCGGGCATTCCGGCGACCTTCACGTTCGCTGCGTTCATCTCCACGCGGCCTTCTCCGCGCCACGGACTCGCGTCGCCTTTCACATCCAGCTTCATCGCAACGCTTCCCGACTCAATCGCGGGCGCTTTCAAGGCCTTCAGCAAAGCGTTCAAGCTCGTGAGCTGTGGCAGTGCGATGTCTCCGTTCGCGGTGAAATTCCAGGGGGCGGCCAGTTTCGCCCGGCCTGTCAGTTCAATGCGGTTCTGCTCGTCCACCACGATGCGGCAGGCGGTCAGACTGGCTTCGCCTTTGCCCACTGTCGCCTGGAGTGACACGGCCGGCAGTGGTGCGTCGCCCAGCTTCCCGTCTTGAACGGTCAGATCCATGTTCGCATCGAGATTCATGACGTCATTCGCCTCAAAGGCCGCCTTGCCCGTTGTCGCAATCCGCGCTGACACTGGCTTTTCGAGCGGTGGAAGGCCCGCCGTTTGCATGAGCGCGGCCAGGTCGTCGATCTGCACCTTCCACGCGGCCTTGATGGGCATGGCGTCCTCCATTTGCATCGACGCATTCACCGTGATGGTGTTCCCATCTCCCAAGGCGAGCGCGGGAATGTTCAAGGTTGCCTCCTTGCCATTGATGGCGAACTCCACGCCGAGTTTTGGCAGCTTGTAGCTTTCAAAACCCAGATCGTCGCCTCCCATCTGTCCTTTGGCGCTTGTCGGCGTTGCGCCTAGACCTTGCGCATCCAGCGAAAGCGAAACCACGCCTTTGGCGGGCGGCGGTTTCGCCAGGAGGTGCGTCACATCACGGATCATCACGTCCGCGTGGGTCTTCCACGCGATCTTCTGCCACTGCGCCAGATCCTGCGGCAGATCGGCATCCGCCTTGACCTCCACCGTGTTGGTTCCGCGCACGATTTTAAGCACTGCGATCTCCGCTTTCCCGTTTTGCACGAGCAGAGGCAGGTTGACTGAGTCGAGCATGGCTCCCGCCGCGCGGACGTTTGCAACGTTCACCGAACCTTTCACCGTCAGCTTATCCGGTCCCTCGGCATGCAGATCCACGTTCACGTGCTCAAAAGTCACGTCGGGAGGAAGCTTGAAGGCGGTGAGATCGGCGCTGCTCAGTTCCGTCACCTTCACGTCAGCAACCGCCTTCAACGGTGGTGCAAACAGGCCGCTGGCGCTCGCATCCACCCGGGCCACCGCCTGGCCAATCGCCGCTTCGAGTCCGACCTTCACTGCGTCTTCGCTGAACTTCGTCAAATCGAGCGAAAGCGTTTTCAACTTCGCCCCATACGGCAGATCGAGCCCCGCAATCGTCAGCGTGCGCTCGCCCCACTTCACCTCCGCCTTCACATTGGCGACGCGCAGATCGCCGGGTTCCATCTTGAACTCCGCGAGTTCAAAAACGCCCGGCATGCCCTCGCCGATGCGCAGCGTCAGTCCGCGCACGGTGAACTTGCTGCCATCCGCTAGCGTGACGACCGCGTTCACATTCTCGATGTCGATCATCTTGGGCCACACCAGCGGCGGCGGTTTGCCGGTGGATGTTTTGGCGGGTTCAGGTTCTGTGACCTCTGTCTTGGGCAGCTTGCGCAGATCCAGCGCCAAATCCGCATTCTTCAAGGCAATGTGCCTCACGATGTCCACGTCGCCGGTCTCGATCAGTTTTTTCAGATCGTAGTCCGCAGCAAACTCCCCGATCGTCGCATGATCCACCAGGGATCCGCTCGCCTCGATGGTGCTGAGCTTCAAATCGCCCAGAACCGAGCCATCGACCTTCCACTTGAGCTGAATGCCTGCCATTTCCGCGCCCTTCGGCCCACCGTAGCTGACAATCCAGCGCAGCAGCGGCGCATGGAACACGACCGCCAGCAACAGCAACACCGCGCCTGCCAGCAGCAGCCGCTTGATCCATTTCCACCAAAGGCGGGTCTTTTTTGGGGGAGCAGAAGGCACACCCATTCGATGCCGCAGATCGCAGCAAGTTCAATGTCGGGGGTGAATCCTTTTGCCCTGCTTTTCCAATTCTTCCGCCGTCCAGAACGTCGCGCGATCCGTATTGGCGGCGCGCACGGTTTCCACCTGCTCCGGCGTTACTGGTGCGGCCTTGTTGTCAAAATTCGCCCGCACGTAGCTGAGGACATCCGCCACCTGCTCGTCATTCAATCCCATCGGCGGCATGGGAAGCGGTGCGAGCTGCTTAAACTCTTCGCCATTGACGCGAATCGGGCCGCTGAGGCCATGGGTGAGCATTTTGATCAGGCGCTCCGGATTTCCGGCCGCCCAGTCGCTGCCGGCGATGGAAGGATAAATCCCCGGCAGGCCTTTGCCCTCGGGCTGATGGCAGTTCAGGCAGAGCGCATCATAGACCACCTTGCCTGGATGCTCGACCACCGCTGCGGCGGCGGCGATCTGCTTCACATAAGCCGCGTGCTTCGCGTTGCCGTCGAAGGTGAGTTTCGACAACGCGGGAACAAATTGCGGCTTCAGGCTCTTCACCACCTGCTTGAGCGCGTAGTCGATGAACTTGTCCGTAGGTTTGTCGAGCGCCTGCACGGCGACTTCAACCGCCTCGGGCTTCGCCACATGAGCGCAGGCCACGATGGCCTCCAATCGCACGCGAGGATGCTCGTCGCGTACGGCGGTGGAAAGCAGCGCGAGTGCGTTCGGCAGTTTTGCGGCTGCACGCGCGCCATAGGCACGCACGCGGGCGTCTTTGGCGGCAAGCAGGCGCTTCACCAACGCTGCGTTTGTCGCTTCATGCGATTCAAACACGCCGCAAACTTCCATCAGTAGGTGTTCGTCATCGTTTTTGGAAATGAATGTCTCTGCCGCCTTCAAAACATCTTCCGCAGGCATGTCGAACAACAAACGCTTCGCCTGATAACGCGTCCAGCGTTCCGGCGACTTGAGTTGTTCGAGCAGTTCCGCTGGTTTCATCTCCGTCAGCTTTGGTTGTTTGACGGGAGCACGGCCTTTCGCCGTAATGCGCCAGATGCGTCCGTGCGTGCGGTCACGGCGCGGATCGGCGTAGCTGGCCTGATAGTGGCCGATGACCGGATTGAACCAGTCGCAGAGATACATCGCGCCATCCGGACCGATGCTCACGTCCACGGGGCGAAACGACGTGTCGCTCGACTTCACGAGCTTCGGAAGTTGTGTGCTTTTGAAGCCGGAACCTTCGTCTTCGAGGCGATGCAGCTCCACCACGCTGCCAAAGTAACCGCCGATCAACGCGCAGCCCTGAATGTCATCCGGCAACGCCTTCGTGCCGATAAAATCGATGCTCGTCGTCTTAGGATTCGTGTCGAAGAGCATGCCGATGGGATGATACTCATCGGGATCAGCGAGCGCCACGAGTCCGGGTACGCTGTAATAACCCGCCGGACGGTCGCCGCTCTTGTGGAAGACCTGATTGTAGTCATCGAAGGCCACGCCCCAGCAATTGTGGCCCGCCTTGCCGCCGTTGAAGTAGCCTTCCATTTTCTGCGTGCGCGGATCGAGCCTCCACACGCCGGCTTTCTCCAGCCGCGCAAGGCCCCACGCCGTTTCCACGCGTGAGAACGCATGCAGACCCTGCGAGAACCACAACGCGCCATCGGGACCGTGGCAGATCGAGTTCGCGAGCTGATGCGTGTCACCGATGCCGAAACCGGAGAACAGCACGGTCTTCACGTCCGCCTTGCCGTCTCCATCGATGTCCTTCAAATGCACGATCTGGTCGAAGTCGCAGACGTAAACACCGCCTGCACCCGGTTCGACGCCCTGCACCATCGTAAGTCCTTCGGCGAAGCGCGTTGATTTGTCGGCCTTGCCATCGCCGTCCGTGTCTTCGAGCACGAGAATGAAATCGGATGGCTTGATGCCCGGCATCGTCTGCGGATACGTCGGCGAGCAGGCGACATACAGGCGTCCGCGCTCGTCCCATGAGAACTGCGTCGGCTTCGCCACGCCCTCTGCTTCGGAGGCGAAAAGATTCATCTCGTAGCCCTCTGCCACGGTAAAAGCCGCCATCTGCTGCTCCGGCGTGAGCACCGTTTCAGTCACGATGTGTGATTCGGGCTTCGGTTCATCTTTGACCGTTTCGCCTTTTGCCAGCGCATGAATGCGCGCGTCCAGTTTGGCCACCATCGGCTTGCGTGCTTCAATGCTCTCGCGTAGCGACGGCGCGTCCTGCGCAGGTTTGCCAAACATCTGCGTCACGCGATCGCCATATACGAAAGACCAGTTGGCCGGACGCCAGCAGTCGAACCACAGGCGGTTTTTTTCCACGATCGCCGCTTTCAATGCCGTCAGATCATCCGCGTCGCTCGATGATGCGCCGAGCTGCTGCGCGATCTCGCGGGCCACCACCTTCAGTCCCAGCGCGTTCAAATGCAGACCGTCGTCGGTGATGCGCGCCTTCGCGGCCGGAATCGACAAAGGCGTGAACAGATCGACAAAGATCGCGCCACGCTGTTTGGCAACCTCCTTCACGGCTTCGGCGTAGGCCTTCACATCCGCGTTGCGTTGCGTCAGATCCGGCGCATGCGATGCAACCGGCTTCTCAAACGGCATCGGTGACACGAGCACGAGACGAGGCGTGTGCGCGGTGAACTGGTCGAGCAGCCGATGATAGGCCGATTTGAATTCCGCGAGGCGTTTCACACCATCAAAAGACTCCGTCTGGCCAAACTGCGCGATCACGATGCCCGCGCCTGCGGCGTCGAGCTGCGCTTTCCAGTCGCCGAAGTTCAAATCGCGCCACTGCTCATACACCGTGTCACCTTCCCACGCCATCGAGCGGAAACGCGGCTGCTTCGCTGCAAAGGCCGTGCTCATCACGGCCTCGAAGTCGCCGACCTTTTGCTCACGCACCAAATTCTCCTGTCCTGCAATCACGATCACTTCATTCGCTGCCACAGCGAACTTTCCCTCCTGAAACGGTGCGTGTTTTCCAGCGGGAGCATCGGGATTGCCAAAGCGATTCAGCACATCCTTTTCTTCGGGAACCAGCGCATCCGGCAGCGCCTCGATGGTGATGTTGCGATAATAGATCTGCGCCTTGCACTTACCGTGAATCTGCAGCGCGATGAGGCCCTTCAGATCGATGTTAGGCTCGCGTTCCGTGTAATCGACCGTTCGCACGCCGTTCACGAAAAGCTGAATGCGCTGTTCCTCGGCACGGATCGTGTATTCGTTCCACTCACCCGGTTTCTCGATCTTCTCGATCAGCTCCTTGGCCGGCTGCTGGAGCATCTTCCTGCGGCGCGACTCATCATAGAGGCAGCCCGAGTAGCCCGCGCCGATGTCGGCCTGGAAGCCGCTCATTTCATTCGGCGGCTGCGGAATGCGCACGCTGCGGAACTGCACGCCGCCATTCACGAAGCCCTCCGTGCCCTCCAGTTTGTATTCGAGCTTCAGGATGAAGTTCCGATAAACCTTCTTTGCCGTCAGGAACTCGTTTTGCGGGTTCCCCTCCAACGATCCGCCGACGATCACGCCGTCTTCGACCCGCCAGACTTTCGTTTTCTCGCCGTCCCAGCCTTGGAGCGTCTTGCCATCGAATAAGGATACGGGAGCGGCGGCGGCGGAGATCAGGAGGGCAAAATAGGTGAGCAGGGGGATCGTGCGCATGGTTGGAAAAGTTCGGGGCGGATCAAAACGCGGTTCGTGCCTGTGTGCATGCGCAAAGTTTCTGCAAACATCCCCGGCGGACGTATGTTCTTTCCCAACCATGCGCCTGCTCGCCTTCCTTGTCCTGTCCACCGCCACCGTTTTTGCCCAGACCGAGGCGGACTTTGTCACGAACGCCCGCCAGCTCACCTTTGAAGGCAAACGGTCCGGTGAGGGCTACTTCAATGCGGACGGCACGAAGATGATCTTCCAGTCGGAGCGCGAGGAGGGGAATCCGTTTTATCAAATCTACCTGATGGACCTCGAAACGGGCGATCAGGAGCGCATTTCGCCCGGCATGGGCAAGACGACCTGCGCGTGGATTCATCCCGATGGCAAGCGCGTGCTGTTCGCGAGCACCCATACCGATCCTGAATCGAAAAAGCTGCAGGCGGCCGAGTATGAGGAACGCAAGAACGCCAAGGTGCGCCGCTACTCGTGGGACTACGACGAGCACTACGACATCTTCGAATACTCGCTCGTGGACAAGTCGCTCAAGAATCTCACCCACACGCGAGGCTATGATGCGGAGGGCGACTATTCGCCGGACGGCACGAAGATCGTTTTTGCATCCAACCGGCAGGCTTATGAAACCAAACTGAGCAAGGAGGACGAGGAGCGGCTGAAGATCGACAAGCAGTACTTCATGGAGATCTACACCGCCGACGCGGATGGCTCGAACGTGAAGCGGCTCACGGATGCGCCCGGCTACGACGGCGGGCCGTTTTTCAGCGCCGATGGCAAGCGCATGTGCTGGCGTCGCTTCACGCCGAAGGGCGATGTGGCCGAGGTGTGGACGATGAACGCCGACGGCAGCGATCAGAAGCCGATCACGAAGCTCGGCGCGATGAGCTGGGCGCCGTATTTCCATCCGAGCGGCGAGTATTTGATCTTCACGACGAACCTGAACGGCTTCGCGAACTTCGAGCTCTACATCGTGGACGCCGCCGGGAAGCATGATCCGGTGCGAGTGACTTACACCGACGGATTCGACGGTCTGCCGGTCTTCTCGCCGGACGGCAAGAAACTGTCATGGACCAGCGGCCGCGGTGCGGGCGGTGCCTCGCAGATTTACATCGGCGACTGGAACCACGATCACGCGCTGGCCGCGCTGGGGCTCAAGAAGGATCCGCTGGCCGCCAGCCAGGAGCCGAAAATCGCGGAGCCCGATTTCGCCGCCACGGCCGCGGAGATTCGTCCCGAAGACATGAAGCAGCAGATCGGTTATCTCGCCAGTGATGCGCTCGGTGGTCGTCTGACCGGCACGGAGGGAGAAAAACTCGCCACACAGTATGTCGCGGACGTGTTTCAGAAGATCGGCCTCGCGCCGATGGGCGATGACGACACCTACTTCGACAACTTCGACTTCACTGCCGGTGTTGCGCTCGGTGAGGGCAACTCTTTGAAGCTCAGCGGCGCCGATTTGAAGGTCGATGTGGACTGGAAGCCGCTCTCCTTCTCGCAAAACGGCGAGGTGAAAGCGGCCGACATCGTCTTCGCCGGATACGGCATCGAAACACCGGAATCCGCCTCCATCGAAACCTACAGCAGCTATGCGCATCTCGATGTGAAGGACAAATGGGTGCTCGTGTTGCGCTATCTGCCGGAAGGCGTCACGCAAGAGCGCCGCAACGAGCTCAGCCGTTACTCCAGCCTGCGCTACAAGGCGCTCACGGCACGGCAGAAAGGGGCGCGCGGTTTGATCGTCGTCAGCGGGCCGAATTCCAAAGTCGTGCAGCAGCTTGCGCCGCTCACCTTTGATGCCTCGCTGGCCAATTCCGGCCTTGCTGCCATCAGCATCACCGATGCCCTCGGCGACAAGATTCTCGCGAGCGCGGGCAAGACTCTGAAGGAGCTTCAGGACAAACTCGACACCGGTGACCTCATGGGCGGCATTGACTGCAAAGGACTCACGCTCGCCGCGAACATCGTCATCCAGCAGGAGAAGAAGAAGGGCCGCAACGTGCTCGGCGTGCTGCCTTATGGCGAAAAGCCCGACCCCCACGTCGCGCCGCTCATCGTGTGCGCGCATGTCGATCATCTCGGCAGCAGCGGCGGGTCGAACTCACGCGCGAAGGGTGATGAGGTGAACAAGATCCATCACGGCGCCGATGACAACGCCTCGGGAACCTCTGGCGTGCTCGAAATCGCCCAGTGGCTGGCCGATTTGAAGAAGCAGGGCAAGATCACGCTCAAACGCGACATCATCTTCGCCGCATGGAGCGGCGAGGAACTCGGGTTGCTCGGCAGCAATCACTTCGTCGAGGTCTATGCCAAGATGATCAAAGGTGATCCGAACGCGAAGCTCACTGGCATGTTCGCCGCTTGTCTGAACATGGACATGATCGGCCGTTTTCAGAAGACGCTCGTGCTGCAGGGGCTCGGTAGCAGTTCGCTGTGGGCGAAGGAGATCGAAAAACGCAACGCCCCCATCGGCCTGCCGATTACCACGCAAAACGACGCGCATCTGCCCACCGACAGCACCGCGTTTTATTTGAAGGGCATTCCGACGCTGAACGCCTTCACTGGATCGCATGCCGACTACCATATGCCCAGCGACACCGCCGATAAGATCGACTACGACCACGCGGCGAAGATCGCGAAGCTCATGGGCCTCATCGCCCGCGGTATCGCCACCACCGATCCCGCGCCCGACTACATCGCCATGGAGGCACCGAAGAATCAGGGCGCCCGCACCGGTCTGCGCGCCTACCTCGGCACCATTCCCGACTACGCGCAGGGCGACATCAAAGGCGTAAAGCTGAGCGGTGTTTCCCCCATCGGCCCTGCCGCCAAAGCCGGCGTCAAAGCCGGGGACGTCATCGTCAAACTCGCGGGCAAGGACATCACGAACATCTATGACTACACCTACGTCATGGGCGATCTGAAGATCGGCAAGGAGACCACCATCACCGTACAACGCGAGGGCAAGGATGTGGAGATGAAGATCACGCCAGGATCGCGGGATTGATCACGGCCTGAACATGAATTCGGTCGTGTTCAGGAGTGCCCACGCGATGTCTCGACTCGATGCTGCGTGATGGGAGATCGCAGCACGCTCGCGTTCCGAAGCTTCGCGGCCGAGAAGTTCGAGAAACAGGTCATCGGCGCTGCCACGCCGCGCCGTGGCCGTTTCGACGAGTTTGTCATTCATCATGAATCGAACGAGTTCGTGTGAGATGGGCGTCAGGCTTTCATCGGTCCATTCGCGTGTGCCACGGCCGAGCATGCGGAGAGGATGACCAACGGGAGGCACTTGTGGGATTTGGGCATCGACCTCGCCTGAAACCGCCCTCCAGATGACTTCGGAAGGCAGGCGGCGGATTTGCGGGGCCGGGACGAGGTAGCAGTCATTCCAGTCCGTGTTGTAGTCGAAACCGGAACGCCTGTAGGCGTCGGTGCGTGCCAGCATGCGCTGGAATTCACCCAGACGGCTGTCACAGCGCAAAAACTCCTCAATCAGCACTTTTATTCCCTGCGAGAAATCCGCGGGCGAATTGACATTCATGTCGATCCAGGTGGGAGCACCGCGCGGTGAAGCACTGAAACAGTCATTGCTGATGTGATTGAGAACGGGCTTGCGATGAATGCCATGCCAGGGCGGTGCGTCGTCCACGCCACCGATCGTCTTGTCCACCATCTGTCCCGGCATACCGAACAGGCTGTTCCAGATGCGCAACGCGGCCACCAAAGCGTAACGTCTGCTGTCTTCATCATTCACGATCCACTTTGCCACCTGGGTGAGATGGTCTTCGCGATCTGTGAGGTAGTGCCAGTGGCGAGACAAGCGAAGCAACGCTGGCGCAACCACTTCACCCGGCTTTCCATCACGGTAGAGATAGTCGCTGGGAAACCGCATCTCGTTCTTGCCGGCGAAACAGGCGGCAAATGAATAGCACTCGCGTTCGGTGTGATCATTGAAAGGATGGTCGTGGCACATGGCGCAGTACAAATCCTCGCCGAGCACGGTGTAAGCAGTCTCCACGCTGGTGCGCAGCGCGTCTCCCTGATCCCGTTGCCGCATGTGACCGCCACCGATCATGTGGGTGATGATTTCGGTGTAGGGCCGGTCTTCCGCCGCCGCCTGGCGCAGCCAGTCGATGCTCTCATCGCCATCTTTGATGCGAAATGCCTCTGCTAGCATGCGAAAGCGAACTTCAGCGGCGCCGGGTTCGCGCACGAGCGCGTCCGTAAGTCTGGCCCGCTTGTCAGATGAGGTGTTCGCCAAAAACGCACGCACCTCGTCCGGCCGCGGCAGCCTGCCAGCGATATCAATGCAGACCCGGCGCAGGAAGGTGGAGTCATCCGCCAATCCTGGCAGACTTGGAAGATCTGGAGTGTTTTTCCATTTCGCCCGCTGTTCTTTGACGAGTTCGTAATCGTGGATGAGCGCCGCGTCCACGCGTGCCGAGGCTTTCTGAATCGGATCCATTGCCGCAGGCGGCGAAACCGTCTCTGCCACTCTCTTTTCGGGTGTGCATGCCATCAGAAGCGCACAGAACGGGAGGCAGTATTTCATGCGGCATGCAACGTCCGGGGCTGCAAGTTCTTAGAACCGGGCCTGTCGCGCAGGCTTGCGCTCGCGGATCGACTCGCTAAGCATCCCGGCCCATGAAAATCCTCGTTACAGGCAAAGGCGGACGCGAACATGCACTTATCACGGCTCTGAGCGAGTCGCCGCAGAAGCATGAACTGTTTGCGTATCCGGGCAGTGATGCGATTGCGGCTCTGGCGACGCGGGTTGACGTGGCCGGGCTTCCTGAATTGATCGAGTGGATGAAGCAGAACGGCATCGACCTTTGCGTGGCTGGCGAGGAGGCGTGGCTGGTGAAGGATCGCGGTCTTTCCAACATGTGCGCCGAGGCAGGCATCCCGTGTTGGGGGCCGCGGAAGGAGATCGCGCAGCTTGAGGCGTCGAAGACCTTTGCGAAGAAGTTTTTGAAGCGGCACGGCATCCCGACGGCGGATTT
>NZ_JAGRPF010000043.1 GCF_020439865.1 Prosthecobacter sp. | reverse complement strand
CATCTCGCCCATGGGCCTGCACTTCATCGAGACCCAGCAGCGCTACCCGACGCTGGACACGGTGGAGCGCCTGTCCAAGGCGCTGAACAAGCCGCTGGCGGTGGTCGTGGTGGAGGCGTCGATGGACCAGTTGGCGGAGGGCTGAAGTTCATACCCGAGTTGCTTCGACTTCCCGCCGGGGCCTGTGGTGGAATAGGCGGCGATGAATCACGCGACGCCATGCCGGAACCGGACGAGAGCGAGGAGGCTTTCGGCGCTGCCGGGAAGGGATCTCCGGAACGCCGCCAGCCAATGCGTTCTGACCACCCGGAGAGTCCGGAACCCTGCCAGCCAACAACTGCTGGGAGGTCGGAGTTTCTAGGGTGCCACCCGCCAACGGCTGGTGGGAGGTCGGAGTCTCCGGGGTGCTGCCAGCCAACAGCCGGTGAGGGGTCCGAGTCTCCGGGGTGCTGCCAGCCAACAGCCGGTGAGGGGTCCGAGTCTCCGAGGGGCCGCCAGCCAACAGCCGGTGAGAGGCCCGAGTCTCCGAGGGGCCGCCAGTCAACAACTGGTGAGAGGGTCCGAGTCTCCGAGGTGCCGCCA
Organism: Prosthecobacter sp.; assembly: GCF_020439865.1. GTDB lineage: Bacteria > Verrucomicrobiota > Verrucomicrobiia > Verrucomicrobiales > Verrucomicrobiaceae > Prosthecobacter. The sequence continues at coordinate 42,363 of NZ_JAGRPF010000043.1, read as the reverse complement.
GCCAACAGCTGGTGAGAGGTCGGAGTCTCCGGGGTGGTGCCAGCCAACAGCCGGTGACGCTCCGGACTTTCCCGGGTGCCACCCGCCAATGGCTGGCATGGAGCTGGACCGAGCAAAACCTTCTCCAAGGCGCTGATGATCAATGCCCGGGGTGGCTTGGTTGGCGGTCCGTTCCATGGGGTAGGGACATGCTGCGCCGTGTCCCTACTTGTCTCCCAGCCGAGTCGGACGCGGCGCAGCGCGTCCCTACCGGGGGAGGAAGTACGACAGACACTCTTGTCTGTCGGGTCGGCAGGCGGGTGCGGTGGGGAGCGACGGACAGGAGTGTCCGTCGTACTTAGCGGGGGTCGCTACCGGGATGGGAGGGAGGAACAAGGAGGTGGGGTCTCCGGCCCCACGGGGAAGATGGGGAACGGAGTTCCCCGCTCCTTGGGAGGGCAGACCTCTGCGTCTGCCGAAGTCGGCAACGCCGGAGCGTTGCCCTCCGGGGTAGGGACCCGCTGCGTCGGGTCCGACGAAGAAAATGGGACGCGACGCAGCGCGTCCCTACCGGGGACAATGGAATCAAGAGACGAAAGAGATTAAAAAAGACCGGATGTTTTTGTCTTCTGTTGGCTCCTACGCTCCCCGCGCAGTCGGGCGTTGCCCCATGCAGCGCATGGCCTGTCTCGCCTCCATCCTTCGGCTCGGCTCCTTTTTCGGCCAATCGTTCGGGTGATGGGGGCCTTTGCCGAAGAAGAAATGGGACGCGGCGCAGCGCGTCCCTACCGGGGATTACTCTCCGGGCAGCGCCTCGGTGGGCCAGGTCTCGACCCAGGGGAGGCCGTAGGCGTTGAGGTCGGCCATGAAGGGATCGGGATTGAGCTGCTCGATGTTCCAGACGCCGGGCTGGCGATACTCGGACGGATTGGTGAGGAGCTGGCGGGCGGCGATCATGGCGGGGACGCCGGTGGTGTAGCTGACGCCCTGCGAGTTGGTCTCCTTGTAGCACTCCTGATGGTCGCAGATGTTGTAAACGTAGTAGCGCTTGGGCTGGCCGTCTTTGCCAGTGCCTTCGATCCAGTTGCCGATGCAGGTCTTGCCTTTCGTATCAGGGCCGAGGGTTCCGGGTTCGGGGAGCAGCGTTTTGAGGAACTCGATGGGGATGATGTCGACGCCTTTGTGCTTCACGGGATGGATGCCGGTCATGCCGACATTCACGAGGACTTCCATGTGCTTGATGTAGGCATCGCCAAAGGTCATCCAGAAGCGGGCGCGGCGGATGTCGAAGTGCTTGGTCAAGGACTCGAGCTCTTCGTGGTAGAGGCAATAAATGTTCTTCGGGCCGATGCCGTCCGGGAAGGGGAAGCTGCGCTTGATTTCGAGCGGTTTGGTTTCGACCCACTTGCCGTCCTGCCAGTAGCGGCCGTTGGCGGTGACTTCGCGGAGGTTGATCTCAGGATTGAAGTTGGTCGCGAAGGCCTTGCCGTGGTCGCCGGCGTTGCAGTCGAGGATGTCGAGGGTGTCGATCTTGCTGAAGTGGTGCTTCATCGCATAGGCGGTGTAAACATTGGTGACACCGGGATCGAAGCCGCAGCCGAGCAGCGCGGTGAGACCTGCGGCTTTAAACCTTTCCTGATAGGCCCACTGCCAGTGGTACTCAAATTTGGCGACGTCGCGAGGCTCGTAGTTTGCGGTGTCGATGTAATGCACGCCGGCCTCGAGGCAGGCGTCCATGATGGTGAGATCCTGATAGGGAAGCGCGACGTTGATGACGACTTCAGGCTGGTAGCTCTTCAGCAGCTTGACGAGTTCGGGGACGTTGTCGGCATCGACGGCGGCGGTCTGAATGGGGCGCTTGAGTTCGGCGGCAATGCTGTCGCACTTCGACTTGGTGCGGGAGGCGAGCATGATTTCACCGAAGACGTCGGGAAGCTGGGCGCACTTGTGAACGACGACGCGGCCAACGCCGCCGGCTCCGATGATGAGGACTTTGTGAGACATGATTGAAATGACGAAATCAGAGTGATGAATGACGAACTGGCAGGAGCGCGAGTCTAGCAGGCATGGGGGGAATGCAAGCGACGGAAATGCGGGAGACGGGCCGTCCGAAGGCGCCGGAGTTGACGGAGCGAGGCGTGGGGCCATCTTTGGCGACCACCGGGCACCCTGCCGGAAAATGCTGCATGAAATTCATCGTCCTGCTCCTGTTATGCGCGGCCCTGCTGCACGCGGAAGAGGAGGTGCGGAAGAACGAGGTGAAGCCGGTTCCAGGAAAGCCGGGCGAATACGAATGGCTCTGCACGGCGCGTGGGGACGTCTATCGCGAGGTGAAGGTGAAGAAGGTGACGGCGAGCCAGATCACCTTTTCACACGCGACCGGGGTGGCCACGCTGCCGCTGATCGAGATGCCGCTGCTGGTGCAGGAAGCTCATGGTTTTAACGCACGCGAAGCGGCGGCGGAACTGCCCGAGGTGAAGGACAAACGCATCAAGGCGCTGGAGGAGAAGGAAAAGTCGAAGGTGGAAATGGCGGCGCTGGAGGCCAGGCAGAAAGCGGAGCATGCGGCGATCAACCGCATTGAGAAAGAGCGGCTGTGGCTGCGCATTGAGGTGCGCGGCGTGCTGAAGGACGGTGCCTGGTGCGACTCCTGGCCGATCGTGATGGTGCCGGTGCCGGGGCGGTTTGATCTGGACCGCAAACCCGTGATGACGCAGGGCATCACGCAGACGGAGCCTGACCGGATCTTTGTGGCGGGCCTGACGGATTATGCCGTGAAAAGCGTGCGCGCCGAGTGGATCTATCCCGTGGATGCGAAGAAGCAGATCTTTGCGATCTCCGCCGACCGTGCCTACACAGAGCGGAAGAAGCTCAAAGCCGAAGAGCCGGCTGAAGAATGAGAGATCACGAGCAAGCGCTCAATCCCCGCGCCACCAGGAGCGCCAGGTAGGGCGGGCTCGCTGCTCACGCGGAGTTTGCACCGGGGCGGGGGGCAGGGACTTGTCTTCACTTTCCGCAGGTGCCTGAGAAGCTTCCTGGTTCTCATTGTCCGGCGGGATGTTTTTGGCGAAGCGCGGGGAGACAGGCTTGGACGATTTGGGAATGACGGCGTTCTGCGTCGGTGCGCGGGGACGCAGCACGATCTCCGCCTCGACCACCGGACCAGCGGGTGTGGGGGGAACAGGCGGCGGCGCAACAACCGGTGACGGCTTGGCCACGAGTTCGGGCGGGGGCTGCCAAGGATTGTCGAGCACGTTTTCAAGTGGCGGGGGATCGAAGGACGCTTCTCCCGGGCTGGCAACCTGCACCGGAATTTCCGGAGTGTCGCCAGAAGGCTCGATGGTCTTGGCGGCGGGTGCTGATGTGGCGTGCTCGATGGGTGGCGGCGCCCAGGTGAACTGAGGCGGGGTGATGTCGGATGCCGGTGGCGCAAAAAACGAAACCGGCGGAGGACCTACGGGATCGGGCGCGGACTCGGCAGGCGCGGCAGGGAAACCCGCTCCGCCCGGAAGCGTGGGCGTGATGTGCACGAGCGGTGTCGGCTCGACGGAAGCTGCGGTCGTCTCAGGTTCCGGCTGGGAAGGGACTTCGATTTCGTCAGGGAGAGCGGCCCCTTGAAAGGTGGGAGCGGCAAACGAAGGCGGCGACATGCACGACTTTTCCTCCTCGGGTGCGGAGGAAAACATGCGGCTGGAAAACGAAGAGAACGCCGTGTCTTCACCCACACTCGGCAGGGGCTCCACACCGAGAAGCCAAGCCGCTCCGGAGGTCGGCGCGGACTCGGTGGCTTCGAGAGCCTGAAGCGCAGGCAGATCCGGCTCCTGCTTGATGTCAGGTGGCGGAAGCCTCCGCGCGGGCTGAGTGAGCTGAACCAAGGCTTCGTGAGACAAGGAGTGTTCGACGTCCTCGGGCGCATCATCCATGAGAAGCGACTGCGGCTGGTAGTCGTCCTCGATGACGGAGTGAGGCGCAGGCTCTGGTGAGGTGGGCAACTCGACGTGCGCAAGCTGCGTCTCACGATCCATCTGCCGGACAAGCCACTGTTCGATCTGATTCTGTGGCGTGCTCTCTGCTGGAGGAGGTGGAGGAAGTGGCGCGGGTTCCGGTGCCGGAACGGGAACCGGCTTCGACGTGACGTGACTCTTGGGCTTGAGCAGGGCATACGCAGCCGCCCCGGCAGCAAGGGCGAGCGGTGCCTTGCCCAGACGTGTGGCGATGACCCCGCCCACTGCGGTGGCCGTGAGAATTGCCAGCGCACTGGGATGATCGCCGGTGCGTGGTGGGTGGTCGGTCGGAATTCCCTCTGAAGCCGTGCTCATCCTTGAATTAAAGGGATGCTAATTCACGGCTTCTGCCGAAACAAGACTCAACTGCTCCAACACGGCTTCTCCCCAGGTCACTTGTTCGCGTCTCCACCGCTGGCGGCGGCGAGGCCGGCGTCTTCTGGCGGGAGGAAGGCTTTGAAGCGGTTCTTGTCGATGGCCTTCATGTAGGCTTCCATCGGCGTGACGTAGCCGTCACGCAGCTTCTGCCAGATGGCCTCGTCCATGAACTGCATGCCCTGCGCTTTGCCACCGATGATGACGTCGTAAAGCTTCTGCGTGGCACCTTCACGGATGATGGCGCCGACGGCGGGATTGGACACCATGATTTCATTCACGGCCGCACGGCCCTTGCCGTCGGACTTCTTCATGAGGAGCTGGGCGACGACGCCTTTGAGCGAAGCGGCGAGCATGGTTCGCACCTGGCTCTGTTGGTCGGAGGGGAAGACGTCAATGATACGGTCAACGGTCTTGCGGGCGTTGTTCGTGTGAAGGGTGCCGAACACGAGCAGGCCGGTCTCCGCTGCGGTGAGCGCAAGGGAGATGGTTTCAAGGTCGCGCATTTCACCCACGAGCACGATGTCCGCATCTTCACGCAGCGCGGCGCGAAGGCCGTCGGCGAATGAGGGCGTCTGAATGGGCACCTCGCGCTGAGTGATGATGCTCTTCTTGTTGCGGTGCACGAACTCGATCGGTTCCTCGATCGTGATGATGTGGCGGCGGAAGTTGACGTTGATGTAGTCGAGCAGGGCGGCCAGCGTGGTGGACTTGCCCGAACCGGTGGGCCCGGTGACGAGCACGAGCCCGCTGCGCATGTGGCCGAACTCCTTCACCACGGGCGGAATGCCGAGCTGTTCGAGGCTGGCGATTTTCGTGGGAATGATACGAAACACGCAGGCGTAGCCGTGCTGCTGCTTCATGTAGTTGCAGCGGAAGCGGTTGTCCTCATCCATCTCGTAGGCGAAGTCGAGGTCGCCTTTCTCGGCGTAGCGCTCCCAGGCGCGGGTGTCACAGATCTCGCGCATCATGGTTTCCATGAGATGCTTGTCGAGGATGTTGTCTGCGATGGGCTTGATGCTGCCGTGGACGCGAACTTTTGGCGGCTGTCCCTGGCTGAGGTGAAGGTCGGAGCCGCCCATTTCGATGAGCTTCTGAAAGTATTGATCAATGATTGGCATGGAGAGATCTCAGTTCTCGATTTTTGAATGATGCGTGATCAGGATTCGAAGAACTTCTTCATCTGAATCTTGTCTTCGGAGCGGGACTCACACTCCTCACGACTGATCTGGCCGGTGGCGTAGAGATTGCGCAATGCGTCGTCCATGGTCACCATGCCGACGCCTTTGCCGGTCTGCATGACGCCCGCGAGCATGAAGGTCTTGCCTTCGCGAATGCAGTTGCCGACGGCAGGTGTGTTGACGAGCACCTCGAGCGCCATGACACGACCGTTGCCGTCGATCTTTGGCACGAGCTGCTGGGAAAGAATGCCGCGCAATGATTCAGACACCATGATGCGGATCTGGTCGCGCTGGTCGATTGGGAACACGTCGAGCACGCGGTCGAGCGTGCGTGCGGCGCTGCCGGTGTGCAGGGTGCCGAGCACCAAGTGACCCGTTTCAGCAGCGGTGATGGCGAGCTGAATGGTTTCAAGGTCGCGCATTTCACCAACCATGATGACGTCCGGGTCTTCACGAAGCGCACCGCGGAGAGCGGCGGCGAAGGAAGCCGTGTGCGTGTGAACCTCGCGCTGGTTCACATGGCAGCCTTTGGGCTCGATGATGTATTCGATCGGATCTTCGAGCGTGATGATGTGATCCTGGCGCTCGGCATTGATGGAATCGACCAGTGCTGCGAGCGTGGTTGATTTACCGCATCCTACGGGACCGGTTACGAGGATGAGTCCGTTGTGGAAGCGGGTGAGCGTCTTGACGGTGTCCGGCAGACCGAGCTCCTCGACGGTCTTGATCTGGGTCTTGATCACACGGAACACCATGTCGATGCCGAGACGCTGCTGCACGACGGAAGCGCGAAAACGACCGTAGTTGGGCGAGTAGGCGAAGTCGACGTCACCACGTGCTTCGAGCTGCTTGATCTGAGCTTCGCCAAGGAAACCGTAGGCAAGTCGGCGGGCGTCTTCCGGGGTGAGCAGGGCCGCGTTGCTCCAAATGGGCTGAAGATTGCCGTAACGCCGCCACGCAGGCTGCGCACCAGTGGCGAGATGGAGGTCGGACGCATCATACTCCATGCAAAAACGCAGGTAGTCGTCCACGGAGCCCAGAACGGGAAGAAGATCTTGTGGGGGTTGGTTGGGATCAGACATGAAAAGGTGGTGACGCTAGACTGTTCCGGCATCCGTGTCGTTCGGAGAAACTTTCTGACGCAGGTAAGTTTCAAACAACTGGGTGCCGTGGTCCAGTACCGACTTACGAGCGAGAGCCAGCAGCGGACTGAGGAGCAACGCGAAGAGGCCCCGTTTCTTAGAGCCGGCGCCGAAGATACCGTGTTTTGGATGGGGTTCGCCAGAAGGCCAGATGAATTTGAGGAGGGCTGCTCCCACGATGGCGGCGGCGGCAATCCAAAGGGTGCGATGTTTTTCCACACTGCGGGTGATCAGCGCCCGCGGACTCCACTCGTCCACCGCCAAGGAGGCATGGTGCGCCAAGGACGCGCGGGCGTCCTCCAAATCACGCAAAGCTTGCTGCTTCGGTGTCATTTGTTCTTGTTGCTGGCGAGCCATTCGCGATCTCTGCGGAATTGGTTAAAGGAATCCTCAAAGAACTGGGTGCTGCGGAGCCTGGATTTCAAACCGGCCAGCAGAAGCAGCGCGAGGAAGAGATGAATGCCGGCGCCGGCGAGCGCTACACGGGTCCAGTGCCAGCCATTGGTCTCGGCGATGATCCAAACGAGCGCAGGAGCGGCGAGCATCCAGCCGATGATGAGAGCCGCGAGCCCGAGCATAAACATGCCGATCATGCCGGAGAGGCGGGCACCCGCTTCCTGCCCTTCGATGTGCAGAAGGCGTCCACGCGCCTCAACGTACAAGGCGATAGAGCGCAGCAGTCCTGATGCACTGGCGCGTTCCTCGGATGCGGGCGGCATGCCTGAATTCATGAGGGAAGTTGCGTGATGGAGAATCAACGACGCAGAATGGCGCCGACGACAAATCCAACACCGAATGCGGTAAGCAGGGCCTGCAGCGGTTTCTCACGTGCAAACTTTTCAGCTTCGGCGCGCAGATCCGCGTAACGCTCGCGGGCTTCGCTGAAAGTGTTGTCGGCAAATTCCCCCGCCTTTTCCTTGATGTCAGACGCCTTTTGTTCAGCCGTGGAACGGAGTTGCTGGGCACGTGCTTCGGCAGCGTTGCGGAATTCCGAGGCCTTTTGGGCGGCGGCAGCACGAAGTTCTTCAGCGGCTTTGAGAGCGCTGGCTTTCGCGGCCTGGAAGGGATCGTGCGGCGAAACGGTGCCAAATGGTGAGTCTGCGGTAGGGTTCTCAGTCATGGTGCGAAAGGGGCTGATGTGGTACACGAGGCCATTCGCATGAGGCGCATGGCGTGAGGGGACGAATAAAGACGCTCTCGTTCCATTGGCGAGAGGAAAAAGCACTTCGTGCTTACTTCCTTCAGGCGCTTCGTGCCGCGCCGCGGAGGGCGGATTTGCGCACGGCAGGTTGCTTCCGCCGCGCCAACAGGAGCGCACGTTGAAGTGCTTCATTCTGCTGCCTCACGTGGGCGATTTCAGTTTTGGCGGCGGCCAGTTCTGATTCGAGCGCCTGCAGTCGCAGCGTTTCCATTGCTGGAAGCGAAGGCAAGGAAGGCGGTGGTGGTTTGGGAAGCGCCGCAGCGGGTTTCTGAAAGGCGGGAACGGGGGGCTTGGCAGCGAGGCGGGCCTCCAGATCCGAGACCTTGGTCAAGGCCGCCGTCAGCGCCTGTCGATGGGCCTCGTCCAAGTCTTTGACAGCCTGGGCGCCGCCCAGTTCCGCCCGCTGAAGACGATGAGCCATATCGCTGCGCAAAGCATCGAACTGACGTTGCGTCCTCTCTCGCCAGGATTTGGAGTCATGCTGGATGGCGGTGACCTCCATCTGCTGAAGGGTTGCCTGCTTTTCCATCTTCACACTCTCCTCACGCATGCGGCGATTGGCTCGCGATAGCAGAACGATGCGAACAAGCGACAAAAGAAAAAGAGCAACAAGGATGGTCAGTCCGATAAGCAGAACCTGCATCTCCTGGGACATGGCGTTGATCATGCCTTTTTATGAAGCAAATGCCGTTCCAAATCAATCCTGCTTGCGGTCCTTCGCTTTGACGGAATTTCAATGTCCCGCAGACTCCCGTGATGACAGGTGTCAGGAGATGTTGAGCGCCGGAACCGGCGTCACAGTGGGCTCTTCCAATACGGCGGCAGGAACGGGCTGCTCGGGAGGAGGAAGTGATGGAGGCGGAGGCGCAGAAGGAGCCACGGCGGCTGCAACTGCCCCCGGCGTCGGCTGGATCACTGTTTCACAGCGCTCCCGGGCATCTTTGTAACGTTGCTCGGATTCGTCCAGGCGTTTGGAAAACTCGGCGCGAAACGCATCGAACATGCGTTGAAGCTCACCACGCCATGCATTGGAATCCTGACGAACAGAAAGAATCTCCTGATGCTGAATGAGAACCTGCTTCTCCATTTTGGCGGTGGATTCCCGCAGGCGGTTGTTGGTCCGAAGGAGAAAGAGGATTCGCACCATTGCGAGCAGCAGCAGGCCACCGACGATGGATAGACTCAGTTTCAGAGTGGGGACATCGAGAGCGATCTGAGGGAGTGTCATGGACGCGGAATGGAGCACGTTTTGTTCCAAAATCAATCCAGCTTGCCTGCCTTTCCCTGGGCCTTCTTCTTCGCTCCTTTTCCCGAAACAGGATTCTTCCATCCGCCAAGAGGCAGCACATTCGCACGCGCCGCCCACTCGTCCCATTCGGCGACCATGGTCTTCAAGCGATCGGGATTCGCGGCCGACTGATCGTGCTGTTCAGCGCGGTCCTCATCGATGTTGTACAATTCCCAAGGCTTGTTCTCCTTGGCCACGATCTTCCAGGGACCAACGCGATGAGCGCGATTGCCTTCATGCTCCCAGAAGATGGAGCGCACGCCGTTGTCCTTGCCCTGAAAGGCGGGAATGAGACTGATACCTTCCATCGGCTTGATTGCCTGTCCTTGATATTCGGTGGGATAGCTTGCACGGGCGACATCGACGCAGGTGGCCATGATGTCGATGAGGTGACCGGCCTTAAGTTCAATCTTCCCCTGCTGCGCGGCCGGAATGCCTGCCGGCCAGTGGGCGATGAGCGGCGTGGAGATGCCGCCCTCGTGGACGTAGTGCTTGTATTCTCGATGCGGCGTGTTGGAAACGTTCGCCCAAGCCTCGCCATACGCGATGTAGTCGTTCGGCCCGCCTGGCATGATGCCCTGTCCCTGCTTCACCGACTGGCCGTCGCGTGTCTGTTTGGGAATGATATCGAGACGAATGGCGTCCTGAGCGATGACGGGATAAGTCTTTTGATTGGCTTCCGGTTGCCTGGCCTGTCGTCCAATACCCTCCTGACATCCACCGTTGTCCTGCAGGAAGAGAATGAGGGTGTTCTCGAGAAGGTGGTTCTTCTCCAACGTTCCGACCACGCGGCCGATGCCCTGGTCCATCCGGTCGATCATCGCGGCATACACCTCCATGCAGCGAGCTTCCCAGGCCTTGGCCGTCACGTTGGTCCAATCGCCGGCCGTCGGGGAAAGCTCGGCATTTTTGGCGATCAATCCCATCTCCTTCATGCGCATAAGTCTGGACTGCCTCACGGATTCATAGCCTGCGTCGTACTTGCCACGATACTTGGCCACGTCCTCCTCCAAGGCGTGCATTGGCCAATGTGCCGCCGTGTAGGCCATGTAGAGGAAGAAGGGTTTCTCCTTCTGATCACGGGCATGTTCATCGATGAACCGGATCGCGTGATCGCTGATGGCATCGGTGTAGTAGTACTTTTTGGGCTGGTATTCGGGATCGGCAAATGGGGAGATCAGCCTGTCGTCACGGGTCAGGGTGCCCGGGTCATAAAAGCTCCCGGCTCCTGTGATCGTGCCATAAAAGCGGTCAAAGCCGCGATGCAGCGGCCAGTTGTGCTTGGGCCCCTCCGGCTGCACGTGCTTGGTGACGTGCCATTTGCCGACCGCATAGGTCCGATAGCCCGCCGGTTTCAGCGCCTCTGCAATTGTCACACAGTGGTTGTTCAAATCTCCGCGATAGCCGTCATGCCCTCGATCTTCCATCATATGGCCGATGCCCGCCTGGTGAGGATACAGGCCGGTCAGCAACGAGGCACGGGTAGGGCAGCAGCGTCCGGTGTTGTAGAACTGATTCAGTCTCACGCCACCTTGAGCCAGCTTGTTGAGAATCGGAGTCTGGATTTCCCCACCGTAGCAACCAAGATCCGAAAACCCCATGTCGTCTGACATGATGAGGATGATGTTGGGCGAGGCTGCTCGAAGACAGATCGTAGCGGAAAGGGTGGCGAAGGTCAGACAGAGAAACAGGGAGCGCAGATACATGGCCCCACGAAACGATCCCCGTCCGGTGATCTCACACCCGGATCACGATTTTACCGAAGTGTTTTCCGCTTTCGATCCGTCGGAAAGCGTCGTGAGCGTTGTCGAACTCGAAGGTTGAATCGATGACGGGTCTTAATTTCACACGTTCAATCTCCGCTAGCATCTGCGCGAACATGGCTCGAGACCCGACATAGATGCCGTCGAGACGGATGCCTTTGCGCAGTATTTGCACCATCTGGATTTCACCACTGGTGCCGGTGAGAACGCCGATGAGGGAAATGTGCCCTCCGAAACGCGTGGCATTGAGGGAGCGATTCAGCGTTTCCGGTCCCCCAATTTCGATCACCTTGTCCACTCCGCGTCCGCCAGTCTGCGCCAATGCCCAATCATCCCAGGCTTGATTGGTCCTATAGTTGCACACCGCATCTGCTCCCAGTTCGACAAGCTTCGCGGCCTTCTCCTCACTGCTTGTGATCGCCAATACGCGTGCGCCTGCCAGTTTGGCGAACTGCAGGGCAAAAACCGAGACACCACCGGTGCCGAGCACAAGAACAGTTTCACCTGCCTTTATCCCTCCCCGGCAATGTAAGGCATCCCAAGCCGTGACAGCCGCGCAGGGAAGAGTGGCTGCCTCTTCCAGAGAAAGATGTGCAGGAACAGGAAGGAGGCTCTCGGCACGAACCACCGCGAGTTCACGCAGCAGGCCGTCCACTGCGCCTCCCAAGGCCTGCGAGGCATGAGCCTGGCTGAATTCTCCGTCGAGCCATGTCGGCATGAACGGACATACCACGCGGTCGCCAACCTTTAGATTTGAGACGTCATCCCCCACGGCCACGATCTCACCGGCACCGTCAGAGCAAGGAGTACGTGGCACCGGCCCGGTTACGCCACGGATGCCAAGAACGTTCATGTAGTCCCGGTAATTGAGACAGACCGCACGAACCCGGATCAGCACTTCCCCGGAACCGGGGATAGGGTCTGCCAGTGAGGCTGGCTGAAGGGAGTCCAATCCGTTGGTTCCAGTAATCTGATAGGCTTTCATCAATTTGGGAGTCGGCAGGCTAACGAATGTCAAACTTTGCCACAAGATCGAAATGGAGGGCTATGTGTTATTGCGATTTACGAGACCTCAAGCAGAGACCAGCCTTCGGTAACCTGTGAACAAATTGAGGGCGACTATGCGACTTGCGCCGCTGCAGAGGGGAATCTGGAGCGGCTTATCAAAATTGAAAAAAACTTAGCTGAACACATGTCTTTTGATAAATGCGCCCCGGCGTAGGTAATTTACGGATAAGACTCAACGTTTCGAAGTCACTTCAAAGTGACGCTGTTTTGCCGGGTTGGAGGAGCAGGAGGTTAGGTTCTCGTAACCGTGGCACGCTTCGAATGGACCTCTTCTAGGACGTTTAAAGTCTATTTAGATTGTTTAACTTCAACATTCTAAATAACCTCAATTCTTGGCATGAAAAACCATTTCTAACAACATGTCAGCCATGGGGCCGTACATTAGAAGTTAGTCGAAATTGTTTCATGAAATCTAGCCCTCCGAGCGTTCCACGATTCAAAAGCAAGGGTTCCACACTCAGAGTCTTACACTTAAAGGGTGTACACCATCTCGTTTTATTTCAGGGGGCGGCAAGGGGGACAAACACAAGAATGAGAATTCGCACTGCCCTGTGAACAACCTGTCAAGAAGTGTTCTCTGTGTAGGGGGATCATGCGAACAAGCCATTTCGGCCTGACTCCTTTGATTCGACCTCTTGAAGGGGTGACTAGCGCGTTTCGGCGGCGAGTTTCTCGATCCACTTTCCTAGGTCCGGCGGCCGAAAGTCGGTCATCGTGGCTAGCAGACTCGCCGGATCACTTTCAACTAACACACAGGCCGCATGTTCAGGTTTGAGAAAGCCCTGAAGGCTCATGTGAGCGATGAAATCGATCAATCCGTCATAGAATCCACCGAGATTAAGCAATCCCACCGGCTTGTTGTGAAATGAGAGCTGCAACCAGGTCAGGGTCTCAAACAGCTCATCCAAGGTGCCAAATCCCCCCGGCAGGGCAATGAAGCCGTCGCTAAGATCGACCATCATCTGCTTGCGCTCGTGCATGCTGCTCACGACATGCAGTTCGGTGACGCCGCCATGGCCAAGCTCCTTCTCCATGAGCGCCTGAGGAATCACCCCGATCACTTCTCCCTTTGTTGACAGCGCACCGTCAGCTAGCGCCCCCATCAGGCCGACATTTCCGCCACCATAGACGACACCGATGCCGTTTTCTGAGAGGAATGCGCCGAGAGCATGTGCGGCGCTCCGATGCATGGGGTCGTTTCCAGAGCTGGAACCACAATAGACACAGATTCGGCGCAGTTTGGACATGTGGAATGATGAATGAGTTCATGCAGCCATGCAAAGGCTTGCGTTCCCAAGTGCGTACTTGGAAACTGCTTTTCTATGAAACAGACCCGCCGCTCCTTCCTCGCCTCCACAGCCGCCTTTGCAGGCTGCTCGCTTGTGCCCTCAGCCAGGAAAGGGGACTGGATCGATGCTCATGTTCACGTGTGGACGCCGGATGTTGAAAAATACCCCCTCGCCCGGGGCTATGCCATCAGTGACATGCGCCCGCCGAGTTTCACGCCTGAGCAGCTGTTTGCCCACTGCAGACCGGAGGGCGTGAGGCGCATTGTTCTGATCCAGATGAGTTACTACCAGTATGACAACCGGTACATGTTGGACATGATGCGCGCCCATCCGGGTGTCTTCAGCGGTGTGGCGATTGTTGACGAGCATGCAGAGGACGTGTCAGGCACGATGCGCAGCTTGGTGCGGCAGGGGGTGCGCGGCTTCCGCATCAATGCCGGAAAGGCAGGGAACTTGTCTGACTGGATCGGTTCCGCGGGCATGGCGACGCTCTGGAAAACTGCAGCCGAATTGAAGGTGAGCGTCTGTCCGCTGATCAATCCCGACACACTCCCTTTGATCGACAAGATGTGTGAATGGTATCCCGACACGAGCGTGGTCGTGGACCATTTCGCCCGGCTTGGCATGGCTGGTCCAGCGAAGCCGGCTGAGGTCCGGAATTTGCTGCGCCTTGCACGTCACCCCAAAACTCACGTGAAAGCATCCGCATTCTATGCACTGGGGACTAAAAAGGCTCCATATCTGGACATGGGCGGGCTTGTTCGGCAGGTGCGGGATGCGTTCGGCCCGCAACGAGTGATGTGGGCGAGTGACTGCCCGTTCCAAGTGGATCCTGGTCACAACTACCACGATTCCATCGCACTGATACGTGATCGTCTGGATTTCCTGAGCGATCAGGACAAGGCTTGGATGCTTCGAGGCACGGCAGAGAAGGTGTTTTTCTCTTCCGCTTCGGTCTGATACAAAAAAGTCCCGTCAGGTTGCTGACGGGACTTTGCTTCGAGAGTGATTGCTGCTGAAAAACTCAGGCTGCTGCCTCGGCACCTTTATGGCCGAGCTGTTTCACCGCGAGGTTGAGTTGATCGTATTCGATCGGCTTCTTGATCACGGTGACCGGGCCATGGGAGAGGATGCGGCTGAGGATCTCGCTGTCCGGATAGCCTGTGATGACAACGATCGGGAGATCCGGATAGAGAGCTTTGAGCTGCGAGTAAACCTCATCTCCAGGCACGTCTGGAAGTTTAAGGTCCAAGAAGACAAAGTCGAACTTCTGTTTTTTCGCCATGGAGATGGCTTCGGCTCCAGTGCCGACAACAAGGCGGCCAAATCCAGCCTTCTTGAGGAACTGTTTGAAAAGAGCCTGAAGAGCAGGGTCGTCGTCGACCACCATCACGGTAGGTTGCCCAGCCTCATCTTCTTTGCGCAAAACATCACGGTCAAGCAGGCTGCGTTTAATGCGCCAGCGACCTCCGATTTGCACCGCTGGCAATTGCCCGCGCTGGACGAGGTAATAGACCGTGGGAAGAGGGATGCGGAGGTACTCCGCCGTCTCTTTCACGGTCATGAGTTCGGGTGCATTGAGGTCGGCCATATAGGTGGGATTGAGGTCTGTCGGCTAAAACTGTCTGTTTTCAGAAATAAATACTGAGTCGCGTTGGTGGCGTCTGAGCAAGGTTAGGTTATAATTTCCATTATTACAAGGTAATTGTCGGCATTCAGCTAAATGATTGGTTCGGGATAATTGGTAGATTTGCGAATTGTAGCCACAATTGCAAACCAAAAGTGCGCAATATATGAAAAACTTCGGAAATCCTGAAGAAATCCATACATTAACGGGCAGGCCAGAACATGGAGTGCTTCACGGTGCGCTATAGAACCAGTACAGACCTTGGATCGACTCTTGATTGTGCCTCCAATGAGTCGTGGAAATTGAGGGATTGTCTGATTGGCGTGGAAAGGAGCCGGATTGAAATGGCTGAGGCGGCAAGCCATTTGCCAAGCTGCATCGCTTCGCCTAGATGCAGGTTTCCTATGTCCGAATTCATTCCCAATGTCCTTGCTGAACGCTATGCCACCACCTCCATGCGCGCCCTCTGGTCACCAGAGGGAAAAGTCAGGCTGGAGCGTGATTACTGGATCGCCGTTCTGAAGGGTCAGCGTGATCTGGGCATCAGCGTGCCGGATGGTGTGATCGAGGCCTATGAAAAGGTTAAGGATCAGGTCAACGTGGCCTCCATCATGGAGCGCGAGCGTGTGACCCGCCATGATGTGAAGGCTCGAATCGAGGAATTCTGCGATCTTGCCGGGCACGAGCATCTGCACAAGGGCATGACGAGCCGTGACCTGACCGAAAATGTCGAGCAGTTGCAGGTGTTTCGCTCGCTTCTGGACATTCGTGCCAAATGCGTCGCCTCGCTCGCAGGAATCGCCCGGCGCGCGGCGGAGACCCGGGACATCCCACTGACTGCGCGCACCCACAACGTGGCCGCTCAGGTGACAACTCTCGGCAAACGCCTCGCCATGTTCGGCGAGGAACTGCTCGTGGCGTTTGGCGATCTTCAGCACCTCATCGCAAGCTATCCGGCTCGTGGATTGAAGGGCGCAGTCGGCACACGACTCGATCAAATCACGCTTTTCAATGGAGATGCGGGCAAAGCGTCTGAACTCGAAAATAGCATTCTGAAGCATCTCGGAATGCCAGCCTCTTTCAACGCTGTTGGGCAGGTTTACCCACGGAGCCTCGATTTGCAGGTTGTGGCGTCGCTCTGTCAGCTAGCCAGCGGCCCGTCGAGTTTCGCGCGCACGTTGCGACTCATGGCGGGGCAGGAACTCGCGAGTGAAGGATTTGCCAAAGGTCAGGTGGGTTCTTCCGCGATGCCCCACAAGATGAACAGCCGCTCTTGCGAGCGCATCAACGGCCTGCACGTCATTCTCAAAGGGTATCTGGCCATGGCGGCCGGTCTTGCAGGGGATCAGTGGAACGAAGGGGATGTTTCGTGTTCCGTGGTGCGTCGCGTAATGCTTCCGGACGCTTTCCTGGCCATGGACGGCCTGCTCGAGACACTCCTTACCGTTCTCAATCAAATGGAGGTTTTTGAGGCCGTCGTTGAGCAGGAACTGATGCGCTATCTGCCCTTCCTGTTGACCACCACTGTCATGATGGAGGCGGTCAAGGCGGGAGCAGGGCGGGAAACCGCCCACGAAGTGATCAAGGAGCATGCGGTGCAGGTCGCCAAGGACATGCGCACCGGCAAGGTCCGCGAAAACGATCTTCTGACCCGGCTCGTGCATGATCCGCGTCTCACTCTCACCGCCGCCGACATGCAGCGCGTTGTTGACGCAGGAAGAACCAACGCAGGTGACGCCCCGCAGCAGGTTGATGCCTTCTGCGCCCGCGTGGCGGCGATCACCCACGAATTCCCGCAGGCTGCAGCCTATCAGCCCGGGGTGATTCTGTAGAGCCTCACGAGGCGTTCTCGCCGCTCTTTGGCTCGCGCACGACGCGATCCACCGCATGTTTGGTGATGATGTTGCCCTGCGACTCTCGGCCTTTTATGGCGATGGAGTTGAAGGGGAACTTGATCGACAGGTTGCGCAGATAGAGGGCCGGCTTGAGGTGGACGATGACGTTCTGGGCGTTGGAATCCTCCTCGGTCTCGTGGCGGATGAAATACAGGACCATCGAGCCGGGGGTGCCCTTGGTCAGCACGTACTCTTTGTCGCGGGTGATGCCGCCGACGCGGAAACGTTTTGCCATGAGATTCCCCTGGCGGCCGTCGCGATAGATCATCGTGTAGACAGCAGTGTCGTCCTTCTTGAACAGATTGACGTACTGCGGGTTTTTGCCCACAAAGAACTTCGGCGCGGCCTTGGTGACGCTCATGTTTCCTTCGCGGGTGAAGAAGATCACGTCGTCCAGCGGGGAGCATTTGCAAATGGGCTCGCCTTCACGTTTCAGGCCGGTGCCGGCAAAGCCGTCCTTCGCATTCAGGTAGAGAGTCTCGCCCTGCACAATGACCTCGGCGGCGGCCACGCGATCAAAGCTGCTGATGACGGTCTTGCGCTCACGGCCTGCACCGTAGGTCTTTTTCAATTCCTCAAAATGCCGGATGGTATACTTGGTCAGCCCCCGGAGTAACTTCTCCGCCTGATCGATCTCCTCCTCGAGTTCGCGGATCTGCTCGTCAGCTTCGAAGCTGTTGAACTTGGAGATGCGCTTGATTTTGATCTCCGTCAGACGCGCGACATCGTCATTGGTCACTTCGCGTTTGAGCAGGGCGAGGTGCGGCTTGAGGCCTTTCCAAATGGCGTCCAGGACTGCCTCCCAGGTTTCGCACTCTTCAATGCGGCGGTAGATGCGGTTCTCGATGAAGATCTTTTCCAGCGAGCTGAAATGCCATTTTTCATTCAGTTCGCCTAGCAGGATTTCGAGCTCATGCCCGAGTATCTTTTTGGTGTTCTCGGCGCTGGCTTTGAGCAGATCGTTCACGCTCATGAAGCGCGGCTTGTCGTCCTGGATCACGACCGCATTCGGCGAAAGCGAGATCTCGCAGTCCGTGAAGGCGTAAAGGGCCTGGATCGTCTGCTCGGTGTCGGTGCCGCTTGGAAGCTGGACGACGATCTCCACCTTGTCCGAGGTGTTGTCATCAACGCGGGCGATCTTGATTTTGCCCTTCTCGTTTGCGGCCACGATGCTGTCCATCAATCCACCGGTGGTGGTGCCATAGGGAATCTCGGTGATGACGAGTATGTTCTTCTTCGGGCCGTCTTCGATCTTGGCTCGCACACGAATGCGCCCGCCGCGCAGGCCGCCGTTGTAGTCGGTGGCATCCATGATGCCGCCGGAGATGAAATCGGGCAGGAGATCAAACTGCTCGCCACGCAATGCCGCAATGCTGGCGTCGCAGAGCTCCACGAAGTTGTGCGGCAGAATGCGGCACGAAAGTCCGACCGCGATCCCTTCGACACCCTGAGCAAGCAGAAGGGGAAATTTCACGGGCAAGGTCACCGGCTCCTTGTTGCGGCCGTCATAGGAGGCGGCCCATTCGGTGACTTTCGGGCTGAAGACGACGTCGAGGGCGAACTTTGACAGGCGTGCTTCGATGTAACGGGGGGCGGCGGCGTTGTCGCCAGTGAGCGTGTTGCCCCAGTTGCCCTGGGTGTCGATCAGCAAATCCTTCTGGCCAAGCTGCACCATGGCGTCGCCGATCGACGCATCACCGTGAGGGTGGTACTTCATCGTGTTGCCGACGACGTTGGCGACCTTGTTGTAACGGCCGTCTTCGAGTTCATCCATGCTGTGCAGGATGCGGCGATGCACCGGCTTCAGGCCGTCGTTGATGTGAGGAACGGCGCGTTCGAGAATGACGTAGCTGGCGTAGTCGAGGAACCAGTCACCATAGAGAGTGTCCACCGGCTTGTGCTCCACGGGAGCGGCGGATGGAAGAATTGGGGAAAAGGCTTCTTCAGCGGATTTTTTGGAGGACTTTTTGGCCACGGTGCAAAGGGGAAGGGAACAGGGGTGGCGAGGATAGGCAATGCGTGGGGGAGTGCAAGGACGTGAAGCGACGCGATGCGAACTATCAATTCGTGCCGAAGGTTCACGAGGCGAAAGCGCATTTACAAACTCCTGAATTGTGAAGGCGCTCAGCAGGAAGGTTGATCCTCGGTTTTGAAAACCTGCTCATCCATGATTCGCGGCATCGCTATTTTTCAGCGGGAATTCCGACGCCCGGGACGTCTGCTCAAGGGCCTGCTTGTACCGCTGTTAGTGCTCGGCTCCCACACCCGGGCTGACGTCGCCAGTCACGCCGAAGCCGATGCGCTGATGGCGGAGGCTGCACGGTTGGCACCAGCGGCCGAAGCCGTGGTGATGAACATTGGTGCGGTCTCACCAGCCGAATTTGCGACGAAAGGGAGTTGGAGTGCGGTCATACCATGGACGCCGCATATCCCGGTAACAGCTGCCATGCTGCCTGACGGACGGCTCCTCACCTACGCATCAAATCAGCGCACGACCTTTCCTGACGGGCCTCAATTCACCTATGCTGCGGTATGGGATCCGGCCACAGGCCAGTTCACCGAGATCAATAATGGGCGTCACGACATGTTCTGCGGCGGACTGTCGCTGCTTCAAGACGGCCGTCTGCTGGTGAACGGTGGTAACGGCATCAATGGAACAACGGCGCTGGCGAGTTTGTTTGACTGGCGCACCAACGAATGGATTCCGGCGCAGACGATGGCTGACGGTCGATGGTACAACACCAGCATCGCGCTGCCAAATGGCGAAGTGCTGACAGCAGGAGGCAACGGTGGTGGCAATGGCAATGGAACCATTGAGCAGTGGAACGCGAGTTCCGGGTGGAGGCGCATGAGCGGCATCGCCTGGCAAAACGTGGCCAATCCTCCGATCGCGAATGCGATCGAGACCAACTGGCATCCCTTTTTCCTCGTGGCTCCAGACGGGCGTGTGGCGCACTTCGGCCCCCATCCGTCCATGGACTGGATCACCACAAGCGGCACGGGATCGATGACCTCTGCGGGCGCCACGACTCCGGGCACCCAATACCCGAAACAGGGCGCATGGGCGATGTATGACGTGGGCAAGGTGCTTGTGACGGGCGGTTTCACCGCCATCGACGATGGAAGAGTGGTGAACAAGGCTTTCACGGTCGATCTGAACGCCGCGACTCCGGTGGTGACACCTGTGGCCCCGATGGCGAGTGCGCGCTCGTTTGCCAACTCGGTCATGCTGCCGAACGGCGAAGTCATGATCGTCGGAGGAAACACCTCCGGGCAATTTTTCAGTGACGTGGGGACGGTTTATTCGCCTGAGATCTGGAATCCCACTACCGGACAGTGGCGTGCCGTGGCGGACCTCACTGTGCCGCGAAATTACCACTCGCTGGCGATGCTGCTTCCGGACGGACGCGTCTGGTCCGGTGGTGGCGGATTGTCCGGGGATGCGCTGACTGATCATCAGGACGCGCAGGTGTTCACACCGCCTCAGCTGTTCAATTCAGACGGCACACCGGCGGTCAGACCTGAAATCACGGCGGCACCTGATCGCATCGGTCCTGCCACTGTTTTCACCGTCAACGCAAGTAACGGAGTGCAGTACTTCAGTTGCATCAGCATGTCTGGATTGACTCACTCGGTGAGCACGGGACTACGCCACGTTCGCTTCACGCACACAACTCCCTCGGCGGGTGTCTATGCTGTAAGCGCGCCTTCGAGCATCAACGTTCTCACACCAGGCTACTGGATGATGTTTGCCGTCGACGCGAACGGTGTGTGGTCGAAGTCTCACATCGTTCAGGTGACGAATGACACTGTTCCGGTCGTGACAAATCCCGGCCAGCAGACAGTGAATCAAAACAGCGTGGCATCCCTGCAAATCAATGCGAGCGCGGCCGGTGGTGCATTGAGCTTTTCGGCCAGCGGGCTGCCTGCGGGGCTTGGAATCAACGCCGTCACAGGTTTGATCTCCGGCACGGTCACGGCGGCACCGGGAACCTATCGGGCCACGATTCTGGTGAGCGAAGCGGGGCAGTCAGCATCGGTTTCATTCAATTGGATCGTCCTGCTGCCAAATCTCGGAAACGGCCAGATCATGCGCGAGTGGTGGACAAGTATCAGTGGGACCACCCTAGCCAGCCTGACCGGTAACACGGTCTATCCTGCCAATCCGAACGGTCGAGATCTGCTGTCCTCATTTGAGACACCTTCGAACTGGGATGACCAGACCGGACAGCGTGTTCGAGGCTTTCTCCATGTGCCGGTCACCGGACAGTATCGTTTCTACATCGCGAGTGACGATCAATCGAGACTGTTGCTCAGCACTGATGCCAATCCTCTGAATGCGGTGGAGATCGCGAGTCAGCCCGCATGGGTGCCGTCTGAGACATGGTCTTGGTACCCGCAACAGACTTCGGTGTTGATCACGCTTCAGGCCGGAACGCCTTACTACATCGAGGCTCTGATGAAAGAAGGAAACGGCGACGATCATCTCTCTGTGGGCTGGCAAAAGCCGGGCGACTCGACGGTTTCGGTCATCGGTGGCACTTATCTCTCGCCCTACCTGCCTGTTGAGAATCCTTCAGTTACTTGGAGATTTGAGGAACTGGCTTGGGGCGGTGTGAGTGGCGAAGTGAAAGCCGCCTCGTCGAGTCTGTTTGCCATTCAAGGCGCTGCCAGCGGCGGAGCAAACACCACCATCTCAAATCCGGCGCTTAGCGGCAATCCAGGCACAGGACGAAGCGCCTCGTTTGATGGCAGCAGCCAAAGCGTTGTGGTGCCCTACAATGCGGCGCTGAATCCAAATGATTTCACCATTGCCGCGTGGGTGCGCAGCGACGCGTCGGCCGGAACTGCGCGGTGCGTTTTGGCTTCGCGTGACGAATCGACCAGCACCAAACGAGGCTATGGTCTGTGGATCACGGCGGACAGTCGCTGGCAACTGCGCACCGGAGCGGATACCACGGCGTTAAACGGCGGCACTGTGTCTGTCGGACAATGGACGCACGTGGCGGCCACATTCCGCACGACGAGTGTCAGCGGCAGCACCCGAACAGGAGTTCGCAGGCTTTACATCGACGGTTCCCTCGTGGCCGAAGACAGTGGCATCTACGTGGTCAACCTTGCCAAACCGCTGGTGGTCGGAGCGGCTGACAGTCCGGGTACTGCGTTCTTTGGCGGGGCCGTGGACGAGGTCACGCTGCACCACGCACCGCTGTCCCTCTCGGACATCATCGAACTGCGCGATCTCCGCCATCCTACAGGCACGGTGCCGCAGAATCAGTCGCCTCAGATCACCAGTCCGGGCAATCAAAGCTCGGTGGTCGGAGCGGTGGTGTCACTTCCAGTTCTGGCAAACGATCCTGAAAATGATCCGATCACATTCAGCGCGACGGGACTGCCTCCAGGGTTGAGCATTTCATCGGGATCGGGAGTGATTTCGGGGACGGTGACCACCGCAGGCACCTTCAATGTGACCATTCGTGCGGATGACGGATTGAGCGCTCCTGCGAGCGTGTCTTTTACCTGGACTGTTTCTCCGGGGCTCACACTGCAGCCTCTCGCATCTGCGCCCAAGGCAACAGGCAGTTCTCTCACGTTTACGGCTCAGTCATCCAATGGAGTGAACCCACGTTACCGATGGAACTTTGGTGACGGCACGCCCGAGACGGCGTGGTCTGCGACAACGAGCATCACCCACACCTACGCGGGACCCGGGCGCTACTTGGTGACGCTCACTGCCACGGATGACACCGGCGTGGCCATCACCAGCACGTTCTACCAAGCGGTCTATGCGCCCTTGACGACCAGGAAGCCCAACATCTCCTCAAGCATTGCGTTTCAGGATCTGACCACGGGCAACGATCGTGTCTGGTGCGTCAATCCGGACAACAACAGCGTCACCGCTTTCGATGTCGTGACCAAGGCGCGCTACACCGAGCTCACCGTGGGCACTTCTCCTCGTGCGCTGGCCTTTGCACCCGACGGCAGGCTGTGGGTGACGAATTCTGAGACAGCGACGATCAGCATCATCAACACAAGCACTCGGAAGGTGGTCTCGACAGTCAGTCTGGCCCGTGGGTCACGTCCATTTGGCATTGTCTTCGATCCTGCGGGCACGGCGGCGTGGGTGGCATTGGAGGATACGGGCACCGTGTTGAAATTGAACCCCAGCACGGGGGCGCAACTCGCTTCGATCGCCGCAGGAGGCCCCGTTCGCCATCTGTCGATCTCAGCAGACGGGACGCAGCTCTATGCAACGCGTTTCGTCACACCACGTGTCGTCGGCGAAAACACCGCCACCCCCAATCTCACCGGTGCAGGCGGCCAGGTGGTGGTGATCGGCACGGCTTCGCTCGCGGTGCAGCGCACGATTTTGCTCAATCCAAGCACGGCGTCCGACACGGAGACGTCAGCGCGCGGACTGCCAAACTATCTCGGTGCGGCTGTCATTTCGCCCGATGGACTGTCTGCCTGGGTGCCGTCGAAGCAGGACAACATTCAACGCGGCACGTTGCGTGACGGACTCCCTTTGAATCACGAAAACACCGTACGTTCGATCGTTTCGCGCATTGACCTCGCCACGCAGGCCGAGCACCTGGCCTCGAGGGTTGATGTGGACAATGCCGGCATGCCGAGCGCTGCTGCGTTCGACCCATGGGGCATCTATGTTTACACGACATTGGAAGCGACCCGCGAGGTGGTGATCCTCGACGCGTGGTCTCGTCAGGAAGTCATCCGCTTTCCTGCCGGACGTGCACCACAGGGCGTGGTTGTCTCTCCCGATGGCGGCACACTGTATGTGCAGAATTTCATGGATCGTACGATCACGGTGCATGACGTGGGCGGCATTCAGCAGGGCGGCAGCAATGCGCCAACAACCAGTGCCACGCTTAACACCGTCACCACTGAAAAGCTCACGGCACAGGTGTTGAAGGGGAAACAGCACTTTTACGACGCCCAGGATCCCCGGCTCGCGTTGCAGGGCTACATGAGCTGCGCCTCCTGTCACAACGATGGCGGCCACGATGGCCGCGTGTGGGATTTGACCGGATTCGGTGAAGGGTTGCGCAACACCATCACACTCAGAGGTCATGCAACCCACGGCATGCTGCACTGGACAGGCAACTTCGACGAGGTGCAGGATTTTGAAGCACAGATACGCAACCTTGCAGGCGGCACCGGACTGATGACTGATGCGCACTTCAATGCAGGCACCCGCAATCAACCCCTCGGAGATCTGAAGGCGGGCATCAGCGCTGATCTCGACGCGCTGGCTGCCTATGTGCAATCACTCTCAACCAATGGAAACAGCCCGAACCGCACCAGCAGCGGCGCCCTCACCACGAGCGGCACAGCCGGACAGACGTTGTTCAAGGCACAAAATTGTGCAGCCTGTCACAGCGGCACCCGATTTACCAACAGTGCACTAAACGTCTTTGCAGACATTAGCACGATCAAGCCTGTCAGTGGCAAGCGCCTTGGCGGACCACTCACCGGTCTGGATGTTCCTACGCTGCGCGGCACGTGGCGGACTGCGCCCTATCTGCACGATGGCAGCGCAACAACATTGGCAGATGCCATCCGCGCTCATCAGGGGCTCACCCTCACGACGGCGCAGGTCGATCAGCTCGCGGCCTACGTCTCCCAGATCGATGACCTGCCGACCAATGCGCCTGCGCCGATCAATATCGTGCTCGCAGTCGCAAGCGCGACGGTCAACGGCACATTCGCCGTCACCGGAGTTCTCAGCGAGTCTGCCACCGGCTTCACTGTTACCGACGTGAATGTCACCGGTGGGTCAGTCAGTGGTTTCGCCCTCACGGGCACCAATTTCAGTTTCAATGTGACGCCGTCATCTCCTGCGGTGCAGATTGTCGTTCCTGCGGGTGTGATGACGGATTCCCTCGGCGTGGCGAATCTCGCCTCTAACACGCTCAACATCACCAACAGCTCGGATTTGACCAGACCGGTGGTTACGCTCGCGACGGTGAACGCCACGGTGAGCGGAGCTTTCAACGTCAGCATCACTTCGAGCGAAGTCGTGACCGGACTCGCCCTCAGTGATTTTGCCGTGACCAACGGTTCCGCATCCACGCTTACCGGCAGCGGAACGAGTTATGGTGTCACGATCACTCCGGTCGCCGCCGGGGTGGTGACAGTGATGCTGCCGTCAGGAGCCGTGAGTGATGTGGCAACGAACACAAATCTCGCCTCTAACACACTCAACGTCACCTACTCGCCGGGTGTCGTGCAGACGCTCAAACTGCAGGCCGAAGATTTCGATGAAGGTGGGGAAGGCGTCGCCTACCACGATACCGACACGGCAAACATCGGCCAGTTGTCTTCAGGGCTCAATTATCGCGACACCAGTGTCGATATTGAACCGTCGGAAGACACGGACAACACGCCTTCAATTGGCTGGATCGAAGCCGGTGAGTGGGTGCGCTACACCACCATGCTTTCGCCGGGAACCTATGACATCAAGGTTCGCATGGCCACGGTGCTCGCAGGTCCTTCCCGGATGCGCCTGCTGATCAATGGCACCACCGTCACCACGTTTAACATCACCGCGACCGGCGGATGGAACAGTTGGAGCGACTTCAGCGTGTCCGGCATAAATGTCGCCAGTTCGGGCTCCGCGGTTGTCCGGATCGAGTTCCCCGACGGCGGGGTTAATTTTAACTGGATCGAGTTCATCAATACCACAAGTGCGCCCGACACCACGCCGCCGTCAGTCGCACTCTCCACAGCTTCAACCAGCGTGAGCGCGCCGTTTACGGTGAACGCCGCCTTCAACGAACCGGTCACGGGTGTTACGTTGAGTGATTTCAATGTCACCAACGGCACCGCTTCTGCCCTTAGTGGCAGCGGATCTGCTTACAGCATTCTTGTGACTCCCGTCACAAATGGGGCTGTGACCGTGGCAATGCCAGCCGGTTCAGCAGTGGATGCTGCGAGCAACACCAGCCTTGCATCAAACGCTTTGAGTGTGAACTACACCGCTCCTGTCATTCCTCCGCCGAGCGTTGTTCTCACCACCGCTTCAACGAATGTCACCGCACCGTTCATGGTAACATCCACCTTCAGCCAGTCCGTGACGGGACTATCGTTGGCGGACTTTCAGGTGACCAACGGCACGGCATCGGCTCTCAGTGGCAGCGGATCGAGCTACAGTGTTACCATCACTCCGACCGCGGTTGGAAGCGTCACGGTAAGAATCCCGGCGGATGCGGCGTTGAACAGTGCAGGGACGAGGAACACGGTCTCGAACCTGCTCACCGTGAACTACGGACTCGCTGACACTACGCCGCCTTCGGTGGTGCTTTCCACTGTGTCAGCAAACGTCTCAGCTCCCTTTGTGGTCACTGCCACGTTTAGTGAGAATGTCACCGGACTGCTCGCATCCGAATTCATCGTCACCAACGGCACTGTGACCGCTCTTTCAGCAGCGGGTGCCGTGTGGTCCGTCACCGTGGCGCCGACAACGGCGGGTGACGTCACAATCAGTCTGCCGGCCGGAGCCGCGCAAGATGGCGCGGGCAACGGCAATACGGTCTCGAATATCCTCTCCGTGACGTACGCACCCGTAGTTGTCACGAATGGTCTCAGCGCAGACTACTACGTCGGCCAAAACTTCGAGCAGCTCAGCTTTACCCGCATCGATTCCACCCTCGATTTCACCTGGGGAGCAGGCAGCCCCGATGCACGCATTCCGTCGGACGGCTTCAGTGTTCGCTGGCAAGGATTCATCGTCCCGCTTTACACCGAGGTGTATGACATCGTTTCGGTGAGCGATGACGGTGTACGTCTCTGGGTGGATGGCAAATTGCTCGTCGATAACTGGACGGATCACGGTGAATCATGGGACACCGGGCTTGTCAGCCTTCAGGCCGGTGTTCCTGTCTCTGTCACCATGGAATTCTACGAGCATGGTGGCGACGCCACGGCCAGGCTCGTCTGGGAGAGCGCCAGCCAGGCACGGGGAATCATTCCGAACAGCCAATTGCTCGTCAGCGCAGCCAGCACAACTTCCGCGTCCTCGACGCTCACCACCACGCTTGGCTCAGCGTCTCCACCGTCGTCCTCAGACGCTGACAGTGATGGCACGTCCGATTTGTTGGAACGCGCACTTGGCAGTTCCACCTCCAGTGGCATCAGCCTGCCCGGCGAGGGACTGCAACTCATCGCACGCGATCAAAGCAGGATTGACGCCACACTCCTGCGACCCGCGGGGCAAAGCGGTTTCACCTTTGTGCTCGAAGGCACCGATGATCTCATCACCTGGACTCCTCTCGTCGTCGCCCCCACAGTCGTCGATCAAGGCAATGGCCTCGAACGCGTCACATGGAGCAATCTTCACACGCTCACTGGTCAGAGTCTCGCTCGCGGAATCATCCGTCTGCGCGTCACGCAGAGCGATGGCACCAGCGCGGTCAGCACGCCTGTGGGGTGGCAGGAGGCAGGTCTGCGCGCTGGCACCCAGAGTTTTGGGCTAAACCTCGTCAGTGACGCTCTGTTCACCGGGATCATCGCCAACGTCGGTGCCGACAGCTTCACGTTCGGCGAGCAGGCGGCCCTTGCGGCGAACGCCGATCCCACGCGGCGTTACTATCTCGAGGTCGTGAGCGGCCCGCAGACAGGTCACCGGCTTGATCTACTAAGCATCACCCCTGACGCCTGCGTCATCGCCACGGGCTCGGCAAACAACACGCTCGCCACGCCGGCTTGGACTGATCTCGCTGGCGTGCGTGTCGCATTGCGGCCGCATCGCACGCTTGGAGAGGTGTTTGACCCTGCGAACTTCCATGGAGCTGACATCGCCGTCAGCGCCGATCAGGTGCTGTTCTACGCCCCTTCCGGTTATCGCACCTGCTGGCTCTATGCGAACGGCGGCGAGCAACGCTGGGTCCTGAGTGGTGATGAAACGCTCTCCAGCATGAACGATGTGCCCATCCCGCCGGGCATGGGATTGATGGTGCAGATCATCACATCCATCCCTCCGACGATGCTCACGACTGGCAGCGTGCGCACAACCGCCTTCGCCTGTCCGTTGAAGACAGGCTACAACCTCGTGGCGAATCCCTGGCCACTCGACACCACGCCAGCCAAGGCCGGACTCACCAGTTCTGGTTTCGTCGCTTCTACATCCTTTGCCAGAGCGGATCAACTCCAGCTCTGGAAGGGCGATGCCTCCATTCCTGGAACCGGCTACATCGGCTACTGGCTTTTCCAGATGCCCGGTCAGCCGGTTCCCATCTGGATCCCCACGGGTGACGCCACCATGCTCTCCCAAAACGATGTCGCCCTTCTCAAATCTGGGCGCGCCACCTTCATCAAAGCCCAGCCCCAAACCGACCGTCCGGCCTGGATCATTCCTGCGCCATAACATTACAAAGACGTGCTGGAAACTCGCCCAGAGGTGATGATTGCGCGGAGGAAGCACATGCGCTAAAAACGCACAGGACATCCCTCCGCCTATGAAACCGATCCATGTCATGTTTGGGATTCTGCTCTGTCTGGGGCTGAGTGCGTGTCGAAAAGGGCAGTCACTGACGGAGAAACAGCAGGAGATTGAAACAGGGAAGCTCGACGAATCGCTGGCCTACGTGGCGGAAGAAATCGGCTGGAGCACGCGTGTCCCTGCAGGCTGGGATGTCATGACCAAGGAGACAACCAAGAAGCTTCAGGAGCAGGGGCTGAAGGCCATCGAGAAAACGGCGGAAGCGACAGTGGATGTCTCGGGACTCAAGCAGCTCCTCAATCTTCGCAAAGACCGCTTCAACACTTTGCTTTCAACGATCGAGCCCTATGACGAGGCCGCCGACGGCCCGTGGCAGGAAACGCACAAGGGCGTCATTGAGTTGATCAGAAACAGCTATGCGCAGTCGGGCGTGAAGTTGGGCCGGATGAAGTCAGGCGTGGAAACGATCAACGGACTGGAGTTCCAAACCTGGGAGGTGGAGATCATGCATCCATCCGGCAAAAGCGTCCTGGGCGTTCAGAAAATGTATGGCCGACTGATTCAAGGCTACGATTTTGCCATCACCATGACGACCAACAACGACAAGGATCGTGAGGCGTTGATTGACCTGGTGCAATTGTCCAAGTTCAGCCAACGCCAGTGAGAGGAAATGCCCCGACAAGTAAGGCAAAGAGGCCTGTGGTCTGTTGAACGAAGTTCTCCCCCCCAGATGGCATCGCTCATCCTGCAGGACGCTCGGCCGCGATGAGGGAAGTGCGGCACAGGCGGGCATACATGCCATCCTGCACAAGGAGTTCATCATGACTGCCCTGCTCAAGGATGCGGCCGTGATCGAGAACGTAGATTCGGTCGGCATTTCGCACCGTGCTCAGCCGATGCGCAATGACGAAACTCGTGCGATGGGCCATGAGGCGTTCCAGAGCCTCCTGAATCTGGCGCTCGGTCTCGGTATCGACGCTGGCGGTGGCTTCATCGAGAAGGAGAATTGGCGGATTGCGCAGCAAGGCGCGGGCAATGCTGATGCGCTGTTTTTCGCCAACGCTGAGTTTCACACCTCGTTCGCCTACATGGGTGTCGAGCAAATCAGGAAGTCGTCTGACAAAAGCGTCGGCATTGGCGCTCTTCAAAGCCTCCCAAAGCTTCTCATCCGTGGCGTCGCGACGACCGATCACCAAGTTTTCGCGCACGGTGCCGTTGAAGAGAAAACTTTCCTGCGTGACGTAGCCGATGTGACGACGGAGCCAGGCTTTGTTGAGTTCATGAACAGGGGCGCCGTCGATGGTGATGACGCCTTCATCGTACTCGTAGAAACGCGTGAGGAGGTTGATGAGCGTAGATTTGCCCGCACCGGTGGGACCGACCAGCGCGATGGTCTGACCCGGGTATGCATCGAGCGAAACACTGTGCACGGTGGGAGTTTTTCCCGCGTAGCTGAAACCGACATTTTCATAGCGCACATGCCCGGTGATGGTCGCCAGTTCGCGCCCGCCGGTGGTGTCAGCCTCGGGTTCCGCATCGAGGATGTCGAACACGCGCTCGCCGGCTGCGCGTCCGGCCTGCAGGATCTGATTGAGCTGGTGCAGGCTCTCGATGGGATCGTAGAAGAATTTGAGCAGAAGGAGAAAAGCTGTGAGGTCACCGGTTTGAATCCTGCCCGCCATGAGCTGACGCGCGCCGACCCAGAGCACGATGACCATGCCGATGCTGGTGAGAAAGTGCATGCCAGGACGGTAAATGGCCCAGATGCGCATGACGTGCAGTGTGGCGCGGCGCAGGGCGTCACTCGCTCGATTAAAGCGGGTGTGCTCTTCGCTCTCCATGGCATACGCTTTGATCTGGCGCATGCCTGAGACGTTGTCTTGGAGGAGCGAGTTCATGGCGCTGCTGGCCTTGCGAACCTTACGATGCCGATCGCGCGAGGTGCGAGTGTAGGTGAGGGCGCCGACGACGAGAAAGGGCAGGGGAATGAGCGCGTAAAGCGTGAGAGTGGGATCGGCCTGCAGCATGAACGCACCGACGACAACGATTTGCAGAACGGAGACGAGTCCTTGCTCGATGCCGTCGATGAGCACGCGTTCGACGGAGGGAATGTCCTCGGAAACAGTGGTCATGATATCACCGGAGGGGCGGTTGTCGAACCAGCGCAGGGGCAGGGTTTGCAGGCGTTGATAGATGTCGCTGCGAAGATCAAAGATGACCTTCTGCTCAAAGGTGTTGTTGAGCTGAATGCGCAGCGAATTGAATAGATGCTGGGCAAAGTAGGCGGCCAGAGCGAACAACGCGAGAGGCGTTATACGATCCCATTGCTTTCCTGGCACGACGACATCCATGACCTCGCGGGTGATGGACGGGAACACAATCACCATGAGCGTGCCGAGGATGGCGCACGCAATCTGCGCCGTTCCGAGCAATGGATAGCGACGCAGATAGGAAAAGACGCGGACGATGGTTTTCAAATGGGATGGGGGCTTGATGCAGGCTGGTTAGGAGCTATCTAGCATCCGGTCTTCAGCAACCGACAACCACATGAAATACCACCTGGCACGCGGCGAAGAACAGCTCGGCACCTTCAGTGATCTTGATGTAAGCGCCGGGCTGCGCAACGGGCGCCTCCTTCCCACGGACTTGTGCTGGGCGGAGGGCATGAAGGAATGGCAGGCTCTTGGGGAACACTTGCAGCGACTGGACGAGGAAGCCGGGGTGACACGGGGCGATCCGCCGGATCTCACCGCATTGCGGGAAGAAGTCAGGCAAGATCGGACGCTGAATGTCGAGATGGCCCCGCGAGGACTCAGGCTTGCAGCCAGGCTCATCGACTGGACAATGATGCTGGTCCCGCTCTTTGTGCTGTTCTCGGCCATGATGGATGCGGGCTTTGAGGCTGAAATACGGGATCATCAAAACGATCCAACAGCGTTGATAGATGCGCTGCAGCGGCAGATCGAAAAGGTGCAGACAGCAGGCAATCCAACCGTGATGACCATGAGCTGGCTTATGCTCATCATTGTGCTTTCGAATGTGGTATTGCTCGGAGTCCGCGGTCAATCGATTGGCAAACTCCTGACAGGCATTCAGATTGTACGTGCCCAAGATGGCTCCAAGGCCGGCTTTGTGAAGGCCGTGTTTTTACGGTGGTTCCTTTTCGCGGTCATCGAGAGCATTCAGGTGGTCGGACCCATCCTGTCACTTGGAAACGTGCTGATGATTTTCCGCAAGGACCGCCGTTGCCTGCACGACCTGGTGGCCGACACCATCGTGACAAGGCGGAACTACTGATCAAGGCAGCGGTGAGACGCCGGACTTGGTGTTTTCAAATTTGTTGATCTCGTTCATGTTCTCCCGCTGTTCGGGAGAAAGGGACTTCAGTTTCTGACGAAACGGGTAGGTCACCCCCATGACGAAACACGACACGTCCACCACCAGAATGATCATGGCAATGACAATGCCATAGCGCTTCAAGGCCTCATCAATGGTCTTGTTCCTGTTCACGGAGAAAGTCTCCGACTTGGCGAACATGGATTGAAACAATCGCCGCCAGCCACGCGGTTCACGAGCGATACTGAACGACCAGATGAACAGGGCGGTCAAAATGACGCAGGCGATTTGATACTGGATGGGAATTTCACGCATGACGACTTCTTGGGGCAAGCTTCCTCAGAGGAAGCGATTAATAGAATGCCCAACATACGTGTGCAAACGGCGATTTGTCACGATGCGGCAAATTGATCCTGAACGGGATTCACGCCTAGCGCCACAGTTTTCGCCAGACCGTTCGCTGTCAGGTGATTCAGCATGTGAAAGGCATCTTCGGCGTCGATCCCGAGCTTGGCCGACACCTCATCCGCAGTCATGCCCGTGCTTGTGAGCGCATCACGCACCTTGGCGAGCTGAGTGAGAAACTCAGTGGCCGCCTTTTTGCCTGCCTCAACCCCGGGTTGATGGTAAGCGTTGATGTTCACCAAGCCGGCGTAAAAGCCCACGGCACGTTCAAACAGGCCGATGAGCATGCCGAGGCTGAAGGCATTGATTTCTGCAATGCTGAGCGTGATTGATTCCCGGCCCTTCTCAGCCAGCGCCTTGCGTGTGCCCCGCAGGAAACCCTGCAGATAGTCGCCACTGGTAAATCCAGGCTCAACCTCAAAGGCGCCCGTGTCGCGTGCCTTGCGCACCTCGATGAAGGTGGCGAAGAAATTGTTCACACCGTCACGGAGCTGCTGCACGTAAGCATGCTGATCCGTGCTGCCCTTGTTGCCATAGACAGCGATGCCTTGATTCACCACTGCTCCGGAGAGGTCGTGCTCCTTGCCGAGGCTTTCCATCACAAGCTGCTGAAGATATTTGCTGAACAGCACGAGCCGGTCCTTGTAGGGCAGCACCACCATGTCCTTGAGACCCTTGCCTTTGCCTGCGTGATACCACATCAGCGCCAGCAGCATTGCTGCGTTTTCACGTGCAGGACGGATGCGTGTTTCTGCATCCATCGCCGCAGCACCGGCGAGGAACTGCCGCACATCCACACCCTGCAACGCTGCTGCAATCGTCCCCACGGCGCTCATCACACTAGTGCGACCACCCACCCAGTCCCACATCGGGAAACCGGCCAGCCAGCCCTGTGCCTTGGCGTGCTTGTCCAGTTCGCTGCCGTCACCGGTCACCGCCACGGCATGCTTGGCAAACTCAAGCCCTGCCTTCTTGTAGGCCGCCTCGGCTTCGAGCATGCCATTGCGTGTCTCCTTCGTGCCGCCGGACTTGGAAATCACCAGTGTCAGCGTCGTTGCCAGTTCGTCGCCGATTTCGGCAACCACGCGGTCAATGCCGTCAGGGTCCGTGTTGTCGAAAAACGAGATCGCCATCGGCGGATTGGCCGGGGTGATCGCATGAGCCACCAGTTGCGGCCCCAACGCGGAACCGCCGATGCCAACCACCAGCACGCGGGTGAACTTCTTTCCGTTGGCCGCCGTAATTACTCCCGCATGCGCATCCTTCGCGAACTTTAGTGTCGCCTCCAGAGTCGTGTCGATTTCCAGCTTCAAGGCCTCGCTCGGCGCGAGTTGCGAGTTCCGCAGCCAGTAATGCCCGACCATGCGCTTCTCATCCGGATTCGCGATGGCTCCGGCTTCAAGCGCATCCATCGACTTCATGGCACATTCAATGCGTTCAGCCAGCGTGGTGAAAAGACTGTCCTCGAACGCCATACGGCTGATATCGATGGAAAACCCGAGGTCGGAGTAGCGAACAAAATACTTTTGGAAACGGTCCCAGTGGCTCATGGCGGAGAGAGGATGAATGGATTGGAGTGTTGGCTGCTTGGCGTGTGCGGGCGTTCACGCATTAAGCCATGTTCAAAGCACGTCCCATGCCGCGCCGCAACCGGTTTGGACGCCAGACGCCAGGTGTGGGAGGGCTCACAAAAAGCAGGTGAGTCCCGGCTCCGTGTGCTCTTAGGCCGAGATTGACGTGAATGGAGAGCACGGCAGAATGCGCAGCCATGAAAGCCCGAACGTTTGCCTTTTGTCTCCTCCTACTCGCCATGATCTCCTCCGCTTCCGCCGCCGATGCTCCTTACCGCCATGTGGTTCTTTTCAAGTTCAAGGATGAGGCGACGGCTGAACAGGTGCAGGGCATTGAAAAGGCCTTCGGCGAACTGGCAAAGAAGATCGATACGGTGAAAGGCTATGAGTGGGGAACGAACGTGAGTCCGGAGGGGCTGAATGACGGCTTTACTCACTGCTTCTTCGTGACCTTCGCGGACAAGGATGGGCTCAACGTCTATCTGCCGCATGCGGAACATCAGGCCTTTGTGGCGAAGCTGAAACCACTGCTCGACAAGGTCTGCGTGGTTGACTACGTGGCGAAGTGACGCCGCACTTCAGCCGCACACGGCGCAGTCTGCCAGTTTGGGCAACTTCACTTTGCGAAACTGCATCGTGCCGAGGTCCATCGAGAGCAATTCTCCGCAAAGTGTGCTGCCGATGCCGGTGATGAGCTTGATCACCTCCATCGCTCCGATGCAGGCGGCCGTTCCCGACGTGGCTCCAAACACAGGGAACTGCCTTTTCCAATCCGCAGGCACCTCGGGAACATAGCATGCCAAACAGCCCGTTTTCCCTGGCATGAATGTTGTCACGCTGGCTTGAAGGGTGTGCATCGCACATTCGACCATCGGCTTGCCTGCGCGCACTGCGGCGGCGTTCAATGCCAAGCGTTCCTGGAACATCGGGGCGGCGTCCACCACGACGTCCGCCCTGGCGACAAGGTCACACGCATTGAGGGAAGTGACGTTTTCAGGCACGCCAATGACTTCACAGCGGGGATTGAGGTCGTGCAGCCGACGTACGATGGATTCCATGCGCGGCTTCCCGATGTGCTCGTGGGTTTGCAGGAGCTGGCGATTCAAGTCAGAGGGGCGTAGGTCACCACCATGCGCAAGAATGAGGCGACCAACACCGGCAGCGGCGAGTTCCAGTGCCACCAGCCCTCCCAATCCCCCGACACGCGAAATGAGCACCGAGGAGGCCTTGAGCTTTCGTTGGCCCTCCTCTCCCACGCCCGGCACCCACATTTGCCATTCATAAACGGCGCGCTCGTGGTTGGTCAGAGGGGGGAGATCAGGCATGGGTGAGGCTTAGAGAGACGGCGGAGGGGCGCGACTGCCTTCAGCAAAAACTTTTTTCATCTTTTTTCAACACTCTGTGAAGTGGCCAATCTAACCCCATCAACAGTTCATGCGGGGATTTCAGCCCTCCATAGACTGGGTCTTGAGAGTGATTGGTTGTTAACTAAAACCCTGCTTCACCGCAGGATTAAGTTGAGGTTGATCAAACCAGGGGCCGGGCGGAATCGGGAGCCGCCCGGCCCCAAATTTTTGGGAGGCAAAGCCTCGGACGCCTCAGCCGGCTGTTTGAGTAGGCTGAATCCAAGCCGTTTCACCGCACCATTCCCGGGCTTTTTCCGCCAGTTCTGCCGCCTGAACCGGGGTTTGAGTGATCGCAAACATGGTGCTGCCAGAACCGGACATCAAGGCTGCCTGAACCTCGCCGTGCTCGAGCAACCAAGTTTTCATGGACGGCAGGAGCAAGAACTTCTCAAAAACAGGCCGCTCCAGATCATTCACCATTGCACCCCAAGGGCAAAGTTGTGGAGCGTAGAGGACACCTGGCATTTCCTTTGAGGCAGCCCAGCGTTTGTAGGCCCAAGGAGTGGGAATGGGAAAGGGGGGCTTGATCAAGACAAGCGGCAGTTGCCAAGGAAAATCAGCCGCAGTCACCTGTTCCCCTCGCCCTGCGCCGTCAGCTGCTGGACTGTCGATGACGAAGCAGGGCACGTCAGAGCCTATCTGAGCTCCCAATTCAAGCAATTGCGCCTGAGACAATGGAGATCCGGCCAGTTGATTGGCTCCTTTCAGCACAGTGGCTGCATTGCTGCTGCCGCCACCAAGGCCGGCACCTGCCGGGATTTTTTTTTCCAAATGAATGCGCCATGAGGACTGCTTGCCGGTGCGGTTCTCAAAGGCACGCAAGGCACGCAGGGCGAGATTCGATTCATCCAGGGGTACGGTGGGATCAGAACAGGTCAGGGAGACGTCTTTGCCAGTGCCGCGAAGCTCGATCTCAACCGTATCTCCCAGTGCCAACCGACACAGGCGGGTCTGCACCTCATGGAAGCCATCGGCGCGCTTTCCTAGAATGCGCAGCCAGAGGTTGATCTTGGCGGGGGAATGAAAAGTCATGACAAATCAGGCGATGCGTCCCAGAAGCGCCAGCATGCGCCCCGTGCGGCCTTTTTCCATGCGGTAGGAATAAAACCGACGCAAATCCAAAGACGTGCAGAGTCCGGTGTCATGTATCTGCCGGGTCGGCACCCCGGCGTCCAGCGCTTGTTGCCGTATCTGGGCGGCAAAATCGATCTCGTAGGCGGGGGGACGGATGCAGGGGCTGAGTTGAACATGCAGGTCGGCAGGGTTGGTGCCGAAGTGGAGTTTCATTCGATCAATCGCGTGTGCGGTGATGCCGAACTCGGAACCTTTTTTGCCGGAATGAAGCACGCCAAAGGCCCCTGTGCGCTTGTCCACCAAATAGACGGCACAGCAATCAGCCACATAGATGCCGATCATCAGACCTAGCGTGTTGGAGATCATTCCATCCGTGCCTGAAATGATTTCGCCGCCAGGAGCGGAGACCACCGCCACCTCGCGCCCGTGAACTTGTTCGGCGATGCACAGAGAGGTTTTCGGAAAGCCCATTTCCTCGACCTGCGAGCGGTGCCATCGCCAAAGACGATCTACGACCACCGAACGCTCGGCATCCACATCGATCTCAGTGTGCCGCAGGGTAAAACGATGCGCAAAGCCGGGCAACTCTTCGAGAGCGGGGAAGGTCATCCACAGGTTGGCATTCATCGTCCCAGATGCTGTCATGAAAAAAACAAAGGCGCACGGACAAAACCATGCGCCTTTGCAAAAAGAGGGGAAGAAGATCGATCAGCGGACCTCCGCCGTGTCCAACGCACGATAGGAAGTCATGAAGCTGGCTGCGTCTTCTGAAGATGTTTCGCTCATGGCGTCGGCGATCTGGTTTTGCAGTTCGTCACGCAGACGGCTGACCAGTTCGATCCCACGGGAAGTGATGCGGACCAGCACCTTGCGGCGATCATCGACGGCGTGGGTGCGCTCCATCAGGCCGAGTTTTTCAAGACGGTCCACAAGGCCGGTGGCGGCTGCGGTGGAGTGTCCCATCTTGCGGGCGATATCCGTCATGGTCAGCTCCTTCGAGGTGGCGAGGTAGCTGAGCAGGAAGAACTGAGCGAAGGAGATGTTATCTCGGTTCAGCTCGCGGGAGAGATTCAGCAGGAACTCGCGCTGACTGAACAGGATGAAATCTGCCAGTTTGGCGTGGTCTTTGGCTGGGGTTTTGGTTCCGTTAATCATGGAGGTGGTTCCTTAGAGCTATGGGTTCCGAGAAAATCTCGAATTATGGTTAATGTAACGAGTTCCAAAGGTAGGATCAAGATAAAATCATAGAATCCATAAATTTTTACTCATCTCGGTTAAAAGATTCTTATTTCTGAGAGGTTAATATACGTGAATTATTATCCACGAAAGGATCGAAGGCAAGAAAACTTTCTCGCCCTGCTCCCTTCACACTGCCCCATGCATGAATCTGCTCCTTTACTGTAGCGAGCGCCCCTTGGTTTCTGGGGCAAACCAGACCAAAACCATGCCAACCAGATAAATGCAGGAAAGCACCGAGTAGGCATTCGCGGCTGACTGGATAGCCGTAACGTTCTCGCCTTTGAACATGAGCATGAGATTACCGAACTGCAGAGCTCCAATGGCAGCAATGAGACGGCCGAAGTTGAAGCAGAACCCCTGGCCGGTGGCGCGCACGCTGGTGGGGAAGAGTTCGGGGAAGTAGAGCGGGAAGAAACCGTAGAAGGAGGCAGTGATGCCGCCAAGCAGGAAGGCGCTGACCATCAGAGTGGAGGGAATGCTGTCACCGGTGAAAGGCACGTTGATCCGGAAGAAGCCCAATGAAGCAGCAAGGCTCGCAGCGCAAAGCAGTGTGTAGGTCACACGGCGTCCCAGTTTGTCGGCGATCAGGGGCGTGATCAGGGTCGCCAGAATGGCACCGAGCGCAGTGGAGATCACCACATAATCGATAATCGGAAGTGTGCTGCCTTTCGGGGCAAGATCGGAAGCCCAGCGTGCTGCCTGCTGCGCCGATCCCCATGTGCCCAGCAGGGCTACGGCTGCCAGACCGGCCCCGATGAGCAAATTCCGCATGATCGTGCTGCGGTCGGCGGACTGGGTGCTGCCGGCAGCCACGGAACGGGACATGTACTGACGCACTGGGTGCATGTAACCCCACAGAGCGACTGCCAGACCCGCCAAGGTCACGATACCGGCCACCCCACCGCCGAGCGACGCCAAGGGCGACCAGACGTAAATGATCCCCATGGCTGCCACGCACGCGATGAGCACGCCCATGAGATCCATCGTCGCCCAGTGCGAGGTGCTGCCAGACTTCTTTTCCTCCTCCCACTTGTGGGACTCGGGCACGAAGACGAGGATGAAGAAATTGATGATCGCGGGCAGTGCGCTGCTTACGGCGATGAACCGCCACGCGCGATTGTGCAGGAGGTAGTCGGTATTCTCCGGCGACAGGCCCATCGCGTGAATCCAGCCGGTCACCACGTCCAGGCTTTCATTGAGCCTCCAACTGATCAGTCCGGTCAAAAGGAAGCCGATGTTCGATGCCGCGCCGATCATCCCGGCGATCCATGCACGGTTCTTGCCGCCCCAGATTTCGTTCACCAGCGCGACGCCAAGCGCCCACTCACCACCCATGCCGAGCGATGCGATGAAGCGCAGTCCGGCGAAGTGCCAGGCCTCGGTTACGAAGGCGCAGAGCCCGCTGAAAATTGCATACGTAAAGATCGCCAGCGTCATCGCCTTGACGCGCCCCAGCTTGTCACCCAGCCAGCCAAACAGCACGCCGCCGGTCGCTGCGCCCACGAGGAAGACGGCGATGATCACGGTGAACCATTGTCCCTGAATGACGGCTGTGGAGCCAGGCAGCAGATCCTGCAATGCGGGTTTCCCGATCAGCGGGAAGAGTCCCATTTCAAAACCGTCAAAGAGCCAGCCAAGGAAGGCAGCAACAAGGGCGGCGACAGCGCCACGGGAGGAGGAGTTGGATTGCGTCATGAGTCAGGTCGGGGTGGGAGAGAGTGAAGTGAAGAGGTTGAACGCAGTTCGATGCCGATGGCGAGCAAAAAAAACAGGCCGCTGAGGTGGCAGCGGCCTGTCAGTGATATGTCGGGAGGTGACTTTCGGTTACTCCTTTGCCACACCGTTGTTCCAGGCGGCAAACATTTCTTCCACCGTCGGAATCTCCAGCGGACGCACGATGCGGAAGCCCAGCCACGTCGCGTCGGTCAGATACCAGATGCTCTTCGGGAGCTGAGGATCCTGCTGCTTCCACAGAGGATCGGAGGCCTTGCGCGCGGCACTGCGGCAGTACTCGGGATCATCGTCATACGTGCCGCCGCGGGCGACGTGAGGGTAGGGGGTCTTCGACCGCACCCAGTCGTTGCCGAGAATGGCGGCCGAAGGTGTGGTCGGCGTGTATTGATCGAGGCACCACTCGCACACGTTGCCGTAGATGTCGTAGAGGCCCCAGGGATTCGGCTTCTTCTTGCCGATCTTGGAGTACTGGAAGTTCGGCGCGTTGTCGAAGTACCATGCGTAATCCTTCAGTTGTGAAGCATCATCGCCGAAGAAGTAGGCGGTCTTCGTTCCGGCGCGTGCGGCATACTCCCACTCTGCTTCCGTGGGCAGACGGTAGAAGTGACCGGTCTGGGCGCTCAGCCACTGGCAGTACTTGTTCGCCGCGTGCTGGGTCATGCAGATCGCAGGGAAATGGTCACGGCCCATGCCGAAATCCATCGGCTGATAGGGCGGGGTGGGCTGGGAGATCAGATCTTCCGGCTTGTCGGTCGGCTTCCACACCTGACGGGAGCCGTCCTTGTTACGGCCAACACTGGTGAGCTGGAAAGGCTCGTATTCATCCCACGTCACTTCGTACTTGCCCATCCAGAACGGCTTCAGCGTCTTCTTCACCTGCGGGCTCTCGTCATCGCTGCGGCCCTCTTCGCCCTCAGGACTGCCCATCGTGAATTCACCGCTCGGGATCACGACCATGCTGAACGGGATGCCCGTCTTGGGGATCTTCGAATCATACGGCTTCATCTCCGCTTCCTTCTTCTCCTTCGAAGTCTGCACGATGAAGGCGTGGATCTTCTTCACCAGTTCCATGTTGTCCGGATTGTTCGTGCCCGGCGCCTTCTTCTCCTTTGCTGTCAGCTTCAGGTCATCCGGCCATGGGGCGCCCTGTTCGATCCACAGCTTGAGGAAATTGACATCCTCCTTGCTCAAAGGACCGCCGCTCTTTTTCGGTGGCATCAAATCGTCATCGTCGGCAGCCAGCGTGGTCGAGTGATAGATCGCGCTCTTCTTCAGATCAAAGGCCACGATGTTCGGCGCGTTCTCACCGGTGGTGAAGGCTTCCTTCTTCGTGCTCAGGATCAGATCACCTTTCGCCTTGTCAGGGTTGTGACAGGACAGGCAGTTCTGCTCCAGAATCGGCTGGATGTGCTTCTCGAACTTGATGCGCGGCGTCTGCTCCAGCACCACGCCTGCGGGCCAGTCGGCGCCCTGTTCGATCCAGGCCTTGATCACCTCGATCTGGCTCTTTTCCAGCATGCCTTCCTTCTTCGGCGGCATCGCCGTGTCCTCATCCGGAGCCAGCAGCAGCGTGGTGTAGATCGAGCTCTTCTTCAAATCTCCTGGCGTCAGGCCGGGACCGTTTTCGTTACCCTTTTTGATGTCCTCCAGTGTGTGCATCCGGAAGTCACCTTTGTCTTCCTTGGCACCATGGCAGTGCGTGCAGGCGCCTTCGAGCAGCGGCTTGATCTGGGTGTTGAAGTCCACCTTTTCCGCAGCGCCGAGAAGCGCGGGAGCAAGTGCCAGCAGAGAGACAAGAGGTCGGGGAGAAAACATGGGTCGTGCGGATAGCATAGGCTTGGGGGGATGTCCAATGCGAGGAAGCAGCCGGGCAGATTGCACCTGCTGCTGCTCCGTCTACCGAAGTGCGGATGGCCTCATGCGAAGCGCTTCTTGCACCCGGCCCGTTTCTTGCTTCCCTCGGGCGCTCAACTCCCTAACAACACCCTAAGATGCCCGTAGCCACCCCCGCCCAATACCGTGCCATGCTCGATGCCGCTCAGAAAGGCGGCTATGCCTATCCTGCGATCAACGTCACCTCCCTCCCCACGATCAACGGCGCGCTGAAGGCCTTCGCTGAGAGCAAATCCGACGGCATCATCCAGGTCTCCACCGGCGGCGGTGAGTTCGCCTCCGGCACCTCCGTCAAAGACATGGCCCTCGGCGCCATCGTTCTCGCCGAGGCCGTGCACATCCTCGCTGCGAAGTACGACGTCCTCGTCGCCCTCCACACCGACCACTGCCATCCGAAGAACGTCGAAAAATTCCTCAAGCCCCTCATCGCCGCCACCAAGGCGCGCCGCGAAGCCGGCAAAGGCAATCTCTTCAACTCCCACATGTTCGACGGCTCCGAGCTCCCGCTCGAAGAGAACATGAAGATCTCCAAGGAACTCCTCCAGCAGTGCGCCGAGCTCGAAATCATCCTCGAAATCGAAGCCGGCGTCGTCGGCGGTGAAGAAGACGGTCACGACACCTCGGGCGTCTCCAATGACAAGCTCTACACCACTCCCGAGGACATGGTCACCGTGTATGAAACCCTCAACGGCATCGGTCGCTTCATGTTCGCCGCCACCTTTGGCAACGTCCACGGCTCCTACAAGCCCGGCGCGGTGAAGCTCAAGCCCACCATCCTCAAGGACGGCCAGGCCGCCGTCACCGCCAAGTACGGCGCCGCTGCCGAAATGGACCTCGTCTTCCACGGCGGTTCCGGCACCCCGCTCGAAGAAATCCGCGAGACCCTCGGCTACGGCGTCATCAAGATGAACATCGACACCGACACCCAGTACGCCTTCACCCGTCCCATCGTCGCCCACATGATGAAGAACTACGACGGCGTCCTCAAGATCGACGGCGAGATCGGCGACAAGAAAGCCTACGACCCGCGTTCCTACCTCAAGAAAGGCGAGCAGGGCCTCTGCGACCGCATGAAGGAAGCCTGCGACGACCTCCTCAGCACCGGCAAGACCATCTTCGGCACCGTGTAAGACGGACATTCCTGTCCGTCCGTTCGGGGTCTCCCACTCCCACGAGGGCCATGCGAAAGCATGGCCCTTTCGCTTGGGAGTGGCGACGACTCGTCGGCTCTCCCCACCACGCCTCCCGCCTTCATCCCCAAGGAGAAAGCTCACTCCGGCTCCTCACCCGCCAATAGCTGGCAGCATCCCGGAGAGTCCGGAACGTCACCGCCTATTGGCTGGCAGCACCCCGGAGACTCGGACCTCTCACCCGCCATTGGCTGGCAGCACCTCGGAGACTCGGACCTCTCACCAGCTGTTGACTGGCAGCACCT
>NZ_JAGRPF010000042.1 GCF_020439865.1 Prosthecobacter sp. | reverse complement strand
GCCACCTGCACGGGCGTCGGCAACAGGCCGATGAGATCGACGTAAACGCGTCGTGCGATATGCGCTGGTACCGCCTCGCCAAGCGGCTTCAACTCATGCACCTGCAGTTGCTCGTCGATGAAGGCGTCGATCGGATTCGCCACACCCGGCTCAGGAATTTTCGGGCGCTTCACCGGCTTGAAGGGCTCCCAAGCATATCGCGCGAGAAAGATGTCAAAGGCCTCGCGCTTCGAGTCCAGTTGCGCGAGCGACTCCGGCTTCACCTTCGCATCGCCCGGATGTCCGCCGAGCAGGATCTCCACGAGGTTGGACACACCATCCGCGTCGCTGTCTTTGTCGGCGATCTGCTTCAACCGTTCCGGCAGGCTCTTCTTCTTGATCGCCGCCAGCTCCTTCCCGAAGGCGTTGTGAGGAAACTCCTCGAGACTCTCTGGCGCGTGATTCGTCGAAGGCAGATGGCACAGCGTGCAATCCGCGAGTGTCGCAGGCAGGAAGTGGTCGAAGTAGTTTGCCGCCGCCTTCTTGTTCGCCGGAGTCGCCCACGCAGACACGGCTCCACCCATCGCCACAGCAGCGATGACGCGCAGCAGGACCGGGAGCCGACTGAAGGAGTTTTTCACTGGCAAACCAACGTTCCTGCGAGGGCAAACTCTCAAACCGGGTTCAATCGACGTAGCGCAGTTCATTGCTGGCCAGCAGGGCCTGGCAAAAGGCCGCCCAGACATCGCTCAGCCGCTTGTTCTCATCGTTCTGCGAGGATGCGAGCATCAGACCGGCTTCGCGGATGAAATCATGGGCGCGTTGCGTCTCGGTCTCGCTGGCAGCACGGCCGAAGGCCTGGCCGTAGGCGAACTGGATGCGTGCGGCATCATCGTTGGCCGAATGCTGCACGCGTCCGGCAAAGCGGCGTGATTGCTCGACGAGGAAGTCGTTGTTCAGCAGATAAAGCGCCTGCGTGGCGAGTGTGGAATCGTCGCGTTTGCCGATCACGCCCGTGGCGTCTGGCAGATTGAAGGGCGTCAGTTCAGGCGGCATCGAGTTGCGCAGCATCGTCAGGTAGATGCTGCGATGCGTGTCCGGCTGGTGCAACGGAGGCAGTTCGTTGATGAGAACGTCGCGTCCCTGAATGAGCGAACCCTGCGCCGGCTGGGGATTCAGATTAGCGGCGGCGACGAGCATGGCATCGCGCACGGACTCAGCGTCAAGCCGGCGGCGGTTGTGGCGCGTGAGCAGCACGTTGTCGGGATCGGCCTCTCGCAAGGATTCATCGAAGGCGCTGCTGAGCTGGTAGGTACGGCTGAGGACGATGCTGCGGACGAGACGCTTGATGGACCAGCCGTCGCGCATGAACTGCGTGGCGAGGTGGTCGAGCAGTTCGGGATGCGAGGGCTTCTCGCCATACGCGCCGAAGTCGTTCGGCGTGCGCACGAGTCCTTCGCCGAACAGGTGCTGCCACACTCGGTTCACGATCACGCGCGCTGTCAGCGGATGCTTCGGACTGGCCAGCCACTGCGCGAGTTGCAGACGACCGCTTTGCTTTGCGTCAGGCTTCAGCGTGGTGTCACCACACACGGAGAGAAAGCCGCGCGGGATGGCGGGGCCGAGCTTCTTGGATTCGCCGTCGATGTTGAGTTTGCAATCGACGATCGCCTTCCCCTCACGCACACCCATGGCCAGCGCAGCTCCGGGCTCGTATTTGAAGGCAGGCTTTGACGGCGCTCGACGCGGCGGGTTGTCGAGGATGATCTGCTCGATCTCCGCACGCGGCTTCAACGGCTTCGCCGCTTTGAGTTCGTGCAGCGCCGTTTGCGGTGCGGTCAGGCTTTGATGCGCCGCGGCGCCCCACATCGTCTCGCTGCTCTTGAAGATGCCGGCGAGCGCGTAGTAATCGCGTGTTGGAATCGGATCGGTTTTATGATCATGACAGCGGGCACAGCCGACGCTCAGCGCCATGATGCCGCTGCCCACGACGCCGATTTGATCGGCGACGACGTCCATCTCGAAGTT
The DNA here is from genome assembly GCF_020439865.1 of Prosthecobacter sp. Taxonomy (GTDB): domain Bacteria; phylum Verrucomicrobiota; class Verrucomicrobiia; order Verrucomicrobiales; family Verrucomicrobiaceae; genus Prosthecobacter. Next base: position 13,261 of record NZ_JAGRPF010000042.1, on the reverse strand, counting down.
GTCATTCATTGCCTTCGCCGGCTTTGCGCTGAGGGCCAGAAACGCCGTCGCGATGAGCTGACGGTCGCGCTGCGCGTCCGACTCCGCCGGAAGCAGGTCACCCGCGATCTGCTCGGTGATGAAGCGGTCATACGGCGTGTCCTCATTGAAGGCCGCGATCACATAGTCTCGATAACGCCAGGCATGCGGGAAGCTCGGATTGCGACTCAGACCGTCGTTGCCGTTCGACTCCGCGTAGCGCGCCACGTCGAGCCAGTGACGACCCCAGCGTTCGCCGAAATGCGGAGACGCGAGCAGCGAATCAACGTAGTCGGACAGGTCCGACACATCAGACGTGTCGGACGGAGGCAGGCCGACCAAATCAAACGAGAGCCGCCGCAACAGCGTGCGCCGGTCCGCGTCGGCTGCCGGTTGCAGGCCTTTCGCTTCCATCTTCGCGAGCACAAAGCTGTCGATGGTCCCACGAGGCCACGCCTTGTTCTTAACAGCGGGCGGCTTTGGCGCAGCCACCGGTTTCAGCGACCACAGCGGTTCCTGCGCGGGCTTGCTCGCTGCTTTGGCGGTCTTCGGCAACTCTTCGCGCGGATCCGGCGCGCCCAGCTTCACCCACGTCACAAAATCGGCGATGACCGACGCCGGCAGCGGCTTCTTCGGCGGCATTTCGAGGCCATCGTAGCGTAGCGCCTGAATGATAAGGCTCTCATCCGGCTTGCCGGGAATCAGCGACGGGCCCGACTCGCCACCGGCGATCATTTCCGAAGGCGCGTCGAGCAACAGCTTGCCGCCGAGCTTCTTCGCGTCCACCGAGTGGCATTCGTAGCACTGCTTAACCAGCACCGGCCGAATCTTGCTCTCAAAAAACGAACGCTGCTCCGCGGTCATCTCCGTGGCACAGACGACCCCGGTCACGAAAAGACCAAGGCTGTGCAAAAGGATGCTCGGCGTGAAAGGGCGCATGCTAGGCGAGAACCAACGCTTCTCAACGCGGCTTTTTTGCCTGCGGAGCCGCTACCCGTGCAGCGGCCAGAACCATGGCAGCACCAGCAGCGTCACGATCATGACGAGAATCGTGAGCGGAATGCCCACCTTCGCGTAATCGGAGAAGCGATAGCCGCCGGGGCCCATGATCATCACGTTGGCCGGATGGGCAATGGGACTGTTGAAACTGCCCGCGGCCGCCACGGCCACCGTCATCATGACGGCGTGCGGCGAGAGGCCGAGCGTGGCGGCGGTGTGCAGCGCGATCGGTGCCATCAGCACCACGAACGCTGCCGCAGGCATGATGGTGGTGCCGACGGTGACGATGAGAAAGATCGTGCCGAGGATGGCCATGTCTCCGAAGGGCCGCGACAAGGTGACCAGCCCTTCCGCAAACCAACGGGCGGCGCCCGATTCACGCAATGCAGTTCCCAGCGGCAGCATGCCGGCGATTAGCAGAATGGATTTCAAATCCACCGACTGGCAGGCTTCCTCCATCGAGATGCAGCGGGTCAGCACCATCACCACCGCGCCCAGCAGCGCGGCGAGGTGCACCGGCAGCCAGCCGATCATCGCGGGCACGAGAAACATCAGCATGGCGAGCACGGCCCACGGCGCCTTGCTGTATTGGGGCGCGGGCTGAATCGCCTGCGTGAGCAGAATGAAATCGGCATTCGTGGACAGCGCGCGCAGCTTTTCCTTCGGGCCGTGCAGCAGCAGAACATCTCCATGTGCCAGACGGAGATCACGCAGGTTCGCTGTGTGGGCGGTGCCCTGTCGCCACAGTCCCATCACATTGAGACCGAACTGACCGCGGAACTGGATCTCCATCAGCGTCTTGCCAACCAGCGAGCAGTGGGGCGAGAGTACGGCTTCGACGAGTCCGAACTGCTCCGTCTCGATCTCCGCCCAGCTCCGGCTGATTTCACGCTCGCGCACCAGCCCGCCGATGGCGTTCAGGCGTTCCAGATCGCTGGCCTGACCGAGGATCATCAAGCCATCGCCCGCTTGCAGGACTTCCTCACGCCCCGGAAGCACGATCGTTTGCTCGCCGCGCATGATCGCCAGCACCGCAAATCCCAGCGCATCCCCGAGCCTGCTCTTTCCCAACGTTATGTTCGCGAGGTGCGACTCCTCCGTGATGGTCAGCGTGAAGTGCCGGTCCTCGAGGTGATAAAGTTCGTGCAGCTCGGCCTGCGTCAGCGGGTGAAAACTCTCCAGGGCTTCTCCGGATGTCAGCGCCTCCAGCTTTTCTGTCGGACCGCAGACCAGCAGCACGTCATCGGCTTGAAGGCGGCGTTGTTGCAACCCGTCGTGATAAACAAGGCTGCCGCGGCGGATCGCCAGCACCATCACGCCGAACTGATGCCGAAATCCCACCCAGGCGAGCGTGTGTCCGCTGAGTGAGGACTGGGCGCCGAGCGTCACCTCGGCAAAGCCGATCCCGTCGGCGACCAGATTGCCCCACTCGGAGTTCGGCTGAAGCTTCAAGGTCCGCCAGTCCGCCAGCGCATCGAGCTGTGCGGTCGTGCCTTGAACGATGAGACGGTCGTCATCGCGAAGTTCAAAGCGCGGACCGGGAGCCACATGCGTGTCGCCATCGCGGATGACACCGACGACTTGCAGTCCCAGCGCGGAACCCAGCCGCGTGTCCTGCAGCGTTTCGCCTGCGAGCGCCGACCCGGCGGGCACGCGCATCACGAACGTGCGCTCCTTGAAATCCAGCGTCTCCATGAAACGCATGCCATGCTGCAGGCTCGCCTCCTTGCTCAGGTTTCGATCCGGCAGCAGTCGTCGGCCGAAGAAGGCGAGAAACAGAATACCCGAGGTCGCCGCCACCAGCCCCACCGGCGCGAAGTCGAACAATCCAAACGGGCGCAGCCCCGCCGCGCGAAGCGACTCGCTGACGAGCAGGTTGGTCAGCGTGGCAAAGAGCGTCGTGTAGCCGCCGAGCAGCGCACCAAAGGAGAGCGGCATCAGCAGCTTCGAGGGTGCGCGGCCCGTCCGCCGCGCGATGTCCATCACCGCGGGCAGCATCAGCGCGACGATGCCGATCGTGTTCATGAAAAACGACATCCCTGCCGCCAGCAGCATGATGCCGAGCAGCAGCCGGATCTCGCCTTTGCCCCCGAAGCGCAGAATCTGCCGGCCCAGCCAGCCCGCGACCCCGGCCTGATACAGCCCGGCGCTCAGCACAAAGATCGAGCACACCGTGATGACCACCGGACTGCTGAATCCGGCCACCGCCTGGTTTGGTGTGACGAGTCCGCACAGCGACAGCGCCAGCAGCACCAGCAGCGCGATGAGATCGACGCGCAGGCGTTCGGTCAAAAAGAGCAGCAGGGCCACCACGACAATGCCGATGACCAGTAGAATGGCAGCAGTCATGTCTTGAAGGGTGAAATGGCAGTCGGTTGGAGCTCCATGCGGAACGGAAACGTAAGCTCGAAACCGATCATGTCAGGCGTTCATCCAGCATCGCGAGCTCGCGCAGCACCGTCGTCGCATACGTGCCCTTCGGCAGATCAAACTGAAACTGCAGATCGCCATTCTCCAAGACTTCGAGCACAGCCTGCAGCGGACGCAGGCGCATCACGCGACGTTCCTGCCGCAGTCCGAACTGTTCGAGTCCGGCGGTGAGTTGAGGAAATGCTGCGAGCAGTTCGAGTTCGAGCGCGCGCACCTCGTCCACGCTTTGCAGCTCGCCGCTGCCCCACAGCGGCGCGGTGAGTTCGACGATGCCCTGCTCAAATCGCGACACCTCATCACCGCGCTGGTTTTCCGGCAGCAGGATCGTGCCGTTGTCGGCAAAGCCGAAGACCTCGCCTGCCAGCGGCCGGTCCCAGTTCCCACGCGCCATGCGTCCTGCGACCACCGCATTAAAGAGATGACTGCGGGCCGCGGAAAGCAGCAGCCCGCGCAACAATCGGTCGCCGGGCGTGAACTCGCCGCGAAACATCGCCTCCGCCTTCTCGACGTTGCGCCCCTCGTTGCCGAAACGCTGCACACCGAAGAAGTTCGGCACGCCCTGCTCCGCGATCGCCTCCCAGCGCTGCGCCGCGAGAGCCGCGTCGAAGTCCGGATCGCGCAGACGAATCGTGAAGCGGTTTCCCGCATGGATGCCGCGCCGCAGCTTGCGCGTGTTCCGCGTGATGCGCAGCACACGCAATCCCTCTGACTCCAGCGCCCCCGCTTCCGGCGATGGCTGTCCCGGCATGTGCAGGCTGAACCACTGACGCGTCACCGCATGGCGGTCCTTCAGTCCGCAGTGACTCACCAGCCGCCGCCGCAGTCCCAGCGCATCCGCCAGACGTGCGCCCGCCACATTGCTGTCGAGATCGCGCTTCTCCACCCAGACGAGACAGTGCTCGCCCACACCCGACGGCTCGAACCCCAGCAATTCCTCCACGACAAAATCCTCCGGCTGCGCCTTGAAGCGCGCACGCCCCAGCGGTCCGCCGTGCAGGTAAGGAAGTTCATTGAAATCCATGAAAGAAGACGCTAGCTCGTCAGGACGCTTGGAGCCAGAGGCTCAGCCCTAAAAATGCCCATATTGAGGCTTCGTCATGGTGACGACCACCCCCTTTTTGGTCTTGCGGTCGATCCGCAGAACAAACGTGTAGGCCTTCGCGCTGTTCTCCGGATCTGGCGCGTGTTTCGGATCCAAAACTCCAATCGCCTCAAATTCCAAGTCGTTAGCGTTCAGCCAACGCTTGGGCGTAAAATAGAAATTACCCATTTCAGGCGGGTATTGCGTGGCGATAGGTGAAGCCCCGCTCATCTCAACCAACCAGATGTCCGCTGCACCTCCGTGCCTTGTCTCACGAGTATGAATAGCAACGATGCGTGAGTCTGGCGACCACGCTACCACGGAAGGAGACGCAGAGAAGCGAGCGTCATCTGGGCAAATTGCCAATACCTTGGAGCCCTTGGTTGTTTGGATCGCATACGAGTCGTTTCGATGCACATCCTTGATGGAGGCAACCACAAAGGTTTTGTCAGGAGAAATGAAGCCCGGCTCTTCAGCCATGCTCGCCGCCCCAAAGGTCAGAATGAAGTTGGCGAGTAAAATTCGCATGGTCCCGTGGCTGAATTGCGATGGAAGCACCGCGCTCATGAAAAGAACGGCTTCGGATACTCCCCGATGAAAGCGAAAAGGCCGCCTGAGGTCAAGCTGGCGTGCGCTGGCATCACTTCCCCTTCCTAACCTTCGCCGGATAGCGTTTCACCTCGACGTCGTTCTTTTGCGGCGCGCCCGACGTGCTGCGACCGTCGGTGATTAGTTTTTCCAGCAGCGCCTGCATTTGGGCGACGCGTTCAGGTTGTGCGGCGGCGAGGTTCTTGGTCTCGCCGATGTCGTCGTCGAGATTGTACAGCTGCAGCGGCTGGCTTTGATCGCCGCCTTTGCCCCAGCCGCCGGAACCCGGTGCGAGGATGAGTTTCCACGGACCCTGGCGCAGGCTGGGCACGCCGCTGATGGAGCAGGCCACGACGTGCTCGCGCACGGGTTTGTCGTCGCCCTTGAGCAGCGGCAAAAAGCTGAAGCTGTCCTCGCCCGCGGTGTCGGGCAGCGGAGTGCCGAGGATCTCGGCGAGCGTGGCCATGATGTCGGCCTGCGCGACGAGCTGGCCGCAGGTGCTGCCGGCTTTGACGGTGGCGGGCCAGCGCACGATGAACGGCACGCGATGTCCGCCCTCCCACGCGTCCGCCTTGTAGCCGCGCAGCGGACCGCTGGGATAGTGGCCCTGCTTTTCGAGATCGGTCACGCCGATGTAGGGTGCGCAGCCGTTGTCGCTGGTGAAGATGACGAGCGTGTTGTCCGCGGCGCCGCTTTGATCGAGCGCGGCGAGCACGCGGCCGATGACGGCATCGGTCTCCATGACGAAGTCGGCGTAGAGATTGAGCCCGCTCTTGTCCTTCCACTCTGCATTCACCGCCAGCGGCGTGTGCGGCGAGGTGAAGGTCATGTGCAGCAGGAAGGGCTCCGGCGTTTTCGCCTCGCGCTCGATGAAGGCCACGGCCTTGTCGCCCAGCGTGGGCAGGATGCGCTCGAGCTTCCAGTCCTTCAATGCAGGGCCGCGCTGGCTGGCCTGGTTGCCTTTGAAGTTCGCCTCCGGCAGAAACTCAGACGGGATGCCGAGCGTGCGATCATTCTCGATGAAGCAATACGGCGGCCAGTTGGGCACGTCGGTGCCGAAGTAGCTGTCGAAGCCGCGCGTGGTCGGCCCGCCGGCGATCGTTTTCGAAAACACCGCGTTCCATGCCGCGAGATGCGCGGGCGTGGCGACGGTGCCTTCGTCGTTCGGCCCCTTCGGCTTCGCGCCTTGCAAGAGCTTGCGCTGCGCCGGTTCGACGGGCCAGTCCCAGCCGAGGTGCCACTTGCCAACGATGCCGGTGTGATAGCCGTGCTGCTTCGCGAGGCCGCCGATCGTCAGCCGGTCCGGCGCGATGAGCGGATCGCCAAACACGCCGACGATGCCGCTCTGCAATCGCGTGCGCCAATGGTAGCGCCCGGTGAGCACCGTGTAGCGCGATGGCGAACACACGCCCGAGGACGAATGCGCATCCGTGAAGCGCATGCCCTGCGCGGCGAGCCGGTCCATGTTCGGCGTGGGGATCTTTCCGCGCTGCGGATTGTAGCACTGCACGTCGCCATAGCCGAGGTCGTCGGTGTAGAGAATGAGCACATTCGGCTTCTGTGCAAAGGCACCGGTGGAGAGCAGCAGAAAGGCGGCGAGAACGGAACGGACGAGGGAACGAAGGGACATTTTGAAAACAGACATGCCAGGAACTAACGCACGGCATCGCCCCCTGCCATCAAAGGATCACAACGTTCGCGACTTCCGGCCGCGGCGAGCGTTGAGTGAGGTTTCCAACCCGCATGAAACTCTCCAAGCTCATCCGCCGGACGCACATGTATCTGGCGCTCTTCCTGACACCGTGGCTCATCGTCTATGCCCTGAGCGGACTGGTGTTGAATCACGCCAGACTCTTCATGCACGCTGACGGACAGCTCGCCCGGCCCTTCGAGAAAGTGGAGGAGCGTGATTACAAAGCCGCCTTCTCCGCCGACGCCGATGCGCGCATGATCGGTGCGCAGGTGCTCGAGGATCTGGGACTGTCGGGCACCTTCAACACGCAGGGCAGTCCGCAGCAGCCGAAGCTGATCATCAATCGCAACGGCGCATTTGCCATTCATCGCATCACCTACTTTCGGGAGCAGGGCCGCCTGCTGGTGGAAAAGCAGCCGCTCACCACGCCCATGTTTCTCAATCGCACGCACTTTCGCCACGGCTACGAGCAGCCCTTTGTCGCGGCGAAGATCTGGGCGGTGATCGTCGATCTCGTCGTCGTGGCGCTGCTGTTCTGGGTGCTCTCCGGCGTGTGGATGTGGTGGGAGATCAAACCCGCACGGCTGTGGGGCGGTGTCTTTGGCCTGATCGGACTGGGCATCTTCGGAATCCTGCTGGCCACCATTTGAGGAGACGCACCATGACAAGCACCAACCTCATCCTTCGTCGCACGCATCTGTATCTCGGCATGCTGCTCATCCCGTGGCTGATGATCTACGGCCTCTCGACGCTGATTTTCAATCACGGCGAATACTTCCGCCCGCTGCGTCCTGCCGATCCGCAGTTCGTGTCGCTCTGGGAAAAAGACTACACACTCTCGCACCCGATCACCGACACCAACCTGCGCGAGGTCGTGGCGCAACTCCTCGCCGACAACGGACTTCAGGGTGCCTTCGGCGCGCAACAGAAAGGCAACGTCCTCAACATCACCCTGCAAAACTTTCTTCAGCCCACCAAGCTGACCTACAACATCGCCTCCAAGCAACTGCGTGCCGAGAAGAAGAAGTTCGCGTGGGTGGAAGTGCTGCAGCGCCTCCACTTTCGTGCGGGTTACAACGGCAGCAGCCTCCTCGCCAACGTCTGGCCCGTCATCGTCGATGTCTTTTGCGTGACCATGCTCATCTGGATCCTCACCGGCCTCTATCTCTGGTGGAAGATCCGCGACTCCCGCCGCCTGGGCTGGCTGACGATCGCCGGAGGAATGCTCACCATCGCGCTGCTGCTGGCGACGCTTTGACCGACATTCACTTGAGCAAGCCTTTGAGCTGCTCGCAGGTCTTCGCATGCACCGGGTCATCGGCGAGGTTGTTCATCTCCTTCGGGTCGGCGGTTTCATCATAGAGTTCTCGGCCCGCGCTGCCGCCTTCTCCCCATTCGGTGTAACGCCATCGCGCTGTGCGCACACTGCGCCCCGGCACCTCGCGAAACCGCACCATGCTGTGGGCTGGCCGGTCATGCGGCGTCGCAGGATCGCGGAGCAACGGCAGCAAGCTCACGCCTTCGAGCCCTTTGGGTTCAGGCAATCCGGCAGCCGCCACGACGGTGGGAAAGATGTCGATGAACTCGACCGGACTCGCGCAGTTTTTTCCACCTGCGACACCCGGCGCGGCGATGATAAGCGGCGCACGGGTCGATTCCTCAAACAGGCTGTTCTTCCGCCACAGGCCGTGCTCGCCAAGATGAAAGCCATGATCGCCCCACAACACGATGACCGTCTTGTCGGCGAGCTTCATCTCATCGAGCGCCTCGAGAAGCCGACCGATCTGCGCATCGACGAAGCTCACCGTCGCCTCGTAGGCGAGGATGCATTCGCGCGCTTGAAACTCGGTCGTGCCAAAGTTCGGCCACACCGGCGTGGAGGATAATGCGGCAGCCGGAACTCGCTGACGATAGTTTGCTGGCAACTCCGGCAGTGTCGTTTGATCGAGCGCATACAAATCGAACCACTTTTTCGGCGCGATGCTCGGCAGGTGCGGACGATAAAACCCTGCGGCGATGAAGAAGGGCTTCGCCGCATGGGCTCGAAGCAGTTCAATCGTCGCATCCGCGACCTTGCCGTCCGTTTGTTCCGCATCCGCACCTTCGGCGGCAAGGTAGGCCATCTGATCCGGCAGCGGCAGATCGGGCGTGTGAACCGTGAGCAGATGTTCCTCATCCTTGTCGCGCCCTCGTGGATTCACCACCTCGTCCCACGACGCCGCATCATCGAGACCGTTCGTGCCGATGTCCGTCGGCACGTCCTGATGAAAAATCTTCCCGGCCCGCGCCGCATGATAACCCTGCTTCCGAAACCACTGCGGCAGCGTCATCGCATCCGGCAGTGCATCACGCAGCCGCGTCTTGTTGTTCAGCGCACCGGTCGTTTGCGGACGCAATCCCGTCAGCACCGACGCACGGCTCGGTCCGCAGGACGGATACTGGCAGTAGGCGCGATCAAACCGCACGCCCCGCGCCGCCAGCCGGTCGATGTTCGGCGTTTTCACCCGCGCATCGCCAAAGCATCCGAGCCGCGTGTTCAGATCATCCACGGCGATGAACAGCACGTTTAACTGCGCAAATGTGGGCAATGTTCTGCCAATCCAGCAAAGCAGAGTCAGGATGATGAGAGGCCGCATTTGCAGTCAACGTCGTCCGGCAGTCTGTTCTACGGCGACTCACGGCATCTGCCATTCCACCCGATGAAAGGTCGGGATCTCGCCCTTCCAATTCGCAGGTTGGGATCGTTTGCCCGGCTCCTGCCTTCAAACCGGGCGATTAGCTCAGAACCTGGATGAGGTAGCGAAGCTCCTCTCCGATGTCGCTGGCTGCCGGCACGGTTTGCGCGATCTCGGCTTCGACGGCGGAGCGGAAATCTTTGCGCAGGCGATGGATCATCACCTTCACCGCGCCGGTGGACATGCCGAGCTTTGCTGCTGCGTCTGCCTGGGAGAGCAGATCGGTGTCGCCGACGAGCCATGGCTTGAGAATGTCGAACTGGGCGGCTTTTCCGGCTCGGGCGAAATCCGCCTGCACGGTTTTGAGACTGCGGTCCATCACGGCGAGCGCCCACTCCCGGTCAAAGTGCTGGTCGGAAGGCGCACCGGTCGGATCGGCAATTTGCAGACCCGGCGATGTGTCCGTGGCTTCACGGTCGAGGGATTCGACATCCACGCCACCGCCGCGCTTCTCGCGGCCTTCGTTGCGTCGGCGTTCGGCGAGGAAGTGCTTGAGAGCGCCGAGCAGGTAGGAGCGGAAGCGCCCCTTTGCCGGGTCGGCGCTGCCGATTCCTCCGCGGGTGAGCACACGCTCGAAGAAGGCCTGTGCGAGCTCCCCGCTCTCATCCTCATTTCGCCCTTCGCTGCGGAGAAAACGGAACACCGGCGCCCAATACGCCTCACACAGCTCGCTGAGGGCGGTGCGCGCTTCGGGCGCATCCGTTCCCGATCGCAGCACCAGCGTCCAGCGTGTGGTGTGAAAGGAGCCGGTGGATGGAGGCATTTCGTCCGGGCGATGGCTCATGGATAGGTCGTGGTGACTCGAGGATGGATCGGCAGAGCAGTGTGGAGCTTGTGAGTCGGCTGGTATTACTACCGATGAGAGGCAGGACCCTTTGCCCATGTGGCGACTCGACGAATGAGAAACGTGGAGGCCGCGAGACCCACCACGATCACAATCAACGTAAACAACCCGTCATTGGTGGACCCTAAAAGTCTTAACAGCTCGAAAACAAGCAAGCCGGTCAGTCCGAATACCAAAAGCACCGGCCACGCCAAGGTGCCAGACATGGCGCGAAGAAAGCCCCGCTTCTGACCGAAGGATGCACGAATTTCCCTCAGCGCACTCACACCGAATCCGAATCCAAGCAAGCCCGCTGCCGCAAAGAGAGCCAATGACAAAACCAGCATCAAGATTTGCGTCATGCTGGTTTGCGGCACTTCTGGCGCAGCGGACGGCGACCGCTGGAGAGTGACCGATGCGACCGAGAACAAGAATCCCAGCACGAAGCTAACCGCCGTGCAAATCGAGGAGGCAGTGGCAAATCGTGCCGTCACGCGGGTGTCGGCGGACGCGCTTTGGTCCTTCTTGGTGGACGGGGTGATGCCAGCAGAGGTGCCTGTTTGTTTGGCTGCTTCCATCTGGGTCTTCACTTCACCAACCGTCTGGAATCGAAGCTCGCGCTCTCTTTCGAGGGTGCGCATCACGATTTCATCAATGCGCGCGTCCACGGCGGATTTCTTGGAAGGCGGTGCGAACCGGCCCAACGGCAGTTCGCCGGTCAGCAATTCGTAAAGCACCACACCGAGCGAGTAAATGTCCGCGCGCTGATCGACATCGCCGGGAGATTCAAACTGCTCGGGTGCCATGTAGTGCGGGCTGCCGAGCACGAAGCCGCGCTGCGTGAGCGTCAACATTCCGGCGTCGTTTTCACCCACCAGCTTCGCGATGCCGAAGTCCGCGATCTTCACAAGCCCGCGCGAGTCGATGAGGATGTTTTCCGGCTTGATGTCGCGGTGGAGGATGCCCTTCTCATGCGCAAACTTCAGCGCCGCGCAGACGTCCTGCACGAGAGTGAGCGCTTCCGACGGCGTGAAACGGCCTGTCTTCATGGACTGGCGAAGATTCACACCGTCCACAAACTCCATCATCAGATACGCAAACGGGCCCGCCATGCCGCTGTCGAAGACCGTGACGATGTTCGGATGGTTCAGCCGCGCGAGCACCCGCGCCTCGCGATCGAACCGCTCGGCAAACGCCGGATCGCCCGCCAGATCACTCGAAAGGATCTTGAGCGCCACGAAGCGGTCCAGCTTCGGTTGCCGCGCCTTGTAAACCGCGCCCATGCCTCCCGCGCCGAGGAGCTCTAGCACCTCCAGTTCCGGGAAGTGCGCGCCGACTTCCGCCACGGTGGGCGTTTTCGCGCCTTTCGACGATGGAACGGTGGATTGAATTTCGGTGGCCGCCCCGAGCAGCACGCACTTGGGGCACAGACCTTGAGGCGCGCCTTCGGGAATCGGAACGCCGCACTTTGGACAGGAGGATGGGATGGGATTTGTCATGGCACTCACTTCCTGAGCCGCGCGGGAAGGGAGGTTACAACTTTCTCGATTTTAATCCAAGTACAGCCTTCAACTGCCCTCTACTCCCACGCCACACGCAGAAACTCCGGCGCTGGGCCTTTCCAATTCGCAGGTTGAGTCCGTTGGCCCTGCTGCCTGTCTTCAAACTGGGCGCAGAGGCCGAGTTGATCGATCTGGCTCCAGTTCGCCAGCGCCACGCCATCACTGGTTTTGAAATCAGCGGGCGAAAGCGCGAGCGTTTGCGGCGCGGCAGCACCGGGAACCTCACGACGGCAGATGTAGGTCATTCGTTTGCCGCGATAGCTGCGCCATTCGTTCTCCTGCAGCACGATGGTGATCGTGTTCGTCTCCGGCATCGTGAGCGTGATCGACAGTTTGGCATTGTCCGGGCCGCGCCACTTGGGATCGGTGATCTTGCGCGTCCAGTTCTGCCAAAGCGCCGGGCTCTGCTCATTCAGCCGATACCAGTCATGCCAGCCGCGCGCGAAGTCGTCGATGAGCCGCAACTTCTCATCCGTGGCCTTCACACCAGCGGCCTGTAGATCGACGCTCATGGCGCTGTGAAGTAGCGAGCTGAGACACACGTCGGTGATCGCCGGCAAATGCGGCAGCGTCTCGGATTTCGGCAACGTGTAGTAAATATTGGCGAAGGCGTAAAGCGGTTCGTCGGTGCTCAACACGGGTAACTTGGCCTCCCATGCATCGCCCTTTTTGACCGCGACGGCATCGCGCCAGAATCGGGCGCGTGGATCGGGATCGATGCTGTAGTAAATGTCCACGCGGGCGATGGGAAGCGACGACGTGTCCGGCATCACCCGCATCACCGGAATGCCGTCGGCGGTTTTGAGTTCCCACTCGGATTTCGGCGTCTCCGGCAGTGCGGGACCGCCTTTGAGACAGTGATCCAGCCAAAGCGGACGCGTCACCGCGACCTCGGGAATGAAGCGATGATTGAGATGCGGCGAGAAGGCGTAGCGCAGCGGCTGGTCTTTGATCAGCGCATTGGTGCGATACACGTCATCCATCCAGCCATGGAAATCGTTCGTGCCGCTGAGGTGCATCACCGGGCAGTGAATGCGCGGCGCGTAGTTCTCGAAGCCCAGCGTTCGCGCAAACAGCGCCGTGTCTCCATGGATGTTTTCCTGCTGCGCCTTGCCGCCCATCATCTCGTGCGGCTCGGTGCGGAAACCCTGGCCGCCCACGCTCGGCGCGGCGACCTTCACGCGATCGTCAGTGCCCGCGACATGCATCGTCAGGTTGCCGCCCATCGAGTGGCCGAAGATGCCGATGCGCTCCGCATCCACCTCCGGCTGCTGTTCCAGAAACGTCAGCCCGCGACGACATCCCAGCGTGAGGAGATACCAGTTGTTGTTC
>NZ_JAGRPF010000041.1 GCF_020439865.1 Prosthecobacter sp. | reverse complement strand
TGCCGTCCGGCAAAATGACACGCGCCTTCGGATTCGTGAACGGCGTCTCCTTGATTCGCCAGTCGATGAACAATTCGAAGTCGCCGTATTCCTTGAGTGTCCACAGATTCCGGTCACCCTTCCCTTCGCCCTGAGGATCGCAGTCGATGACTCCATCCACCACCTTCCAGTCGCCCTCCATCGCCTCACGAGTCATCCATCCACTCAGATCCTTGCCATTGAAAATCGAAACAAAGCCCGCCTCCTCGGCACGAAGCGTGGCGATGCAGACGATGGCAAAAAGAAACAGGAAGCGAATCATGACGGGATCGTAAACGAGCTCCGTCCGTCGTGCTTGCGAAACTCAGCGAGAGCGGAGGAACTCATCCGAGATTTTGGATGGATTAGCACCAAACTTCGACTCTCGTTCAAAGCATGGGAATCGTTTTGCTCGTATCTGCCGCAGCGTTGGCATGCTTAGCTGGATGGATAACTCATGCCATAGAGAAGAGACTTCGAAGTCGTCCTTCGCCCCGCGAGGAGAAGAAACTGGCATTGTCAAATCAGCCGCCGGTAAACGCTCCCTTTGCGGTGAAAAGGTCCTCACCCACTGAGAAAACCGATGTTGCCCCTCAACCTGAAAGAATCATCCAACCTTCAATACCAACGATTGAGCCTCAAGGTATCGAAACCAGGTTCGACTACTGGCAAGGCACCGGAACAGACAAGTATCCGCCAGATTGGAAGTTTCGTTCTGCAGAAGTTCGCAAACGAGATGGAGATCGCTGCCAAGTTGCCGGTTGCCCAAACCTTGACTCAAAGCATGTACACCACCTCGATGCGATCAAGAATGGCGGCAGCCATGTGCTCTCGAACTTGATAACGCTTTGCGCATTTCACCACGCTCTGATGCCTGATCACCTCGAAGCCATCGGCGAGAACAACCCGAGCGAAAGGTTCAGCGTTAGACAAAGACACACTCGCCGAAATCAGGTCAATCCTGGCTTTCACAGAGTAAGACCAACCGTGGTTCGCTATGTCACGGCATCAAAAGAAGATATTCTACTGGCAGTTCGGTCTTTTGGATGGTCATGTCCGAATTGCCACCGTCTTGGCTTCGAATGCGAAGGTCGACAGCAGCCTGATTGGGCGCGATTCAATAGTGCAGGAAAGCCAATCGACTGTGAATGGCGATTGGTGTGCCAACAGAATGGTTGCGGCTACGCTTGGTATTTCCAAGGAGGACTTCTCGAAGAAGTTGGGCTGACTCTGGCGAGGAGAGTGTTTCTCCAGACCTCGAATCCAAAGTTAAGGCAATACGAGGACTCTTGGCTTGAAGACTTCCAGTTTATCGAGGCTCCTGCTTGTCCGAGAACTGATTGCCTTGGGCATTTAGTTTGGAGATTCAACCGCAATGACGGCAGTCTGTTCCAAGGTTGCACTGAGTGGCGGTTACACCGCTGAGCCAGTAAGCTTCAAAAAACGTTCCCTCACCTCGACCGGAAGATCTCGCTCATCAGACACTCGACCATGAGGGTGTTCAGGCCGAGGCCCTGCTTCTTTGCTTTCTCGTGGAGCTGGTCGATGAGGAGGTCGTCGTTGAGCTCCATGGTGCGGCCGGTGGTGTAGGTGAGGAGCTGGCGGATGAGGTGACGGCTGAAAAGATCGGCGCGCGTATCAGCGATGACTTTCTTGAAGCCGGCGAAGTCGGCGTATTTCTCGCCGGAGTTGAATTCGCCGGTGGTGTCGATCTTGGGAGCGTCTTTGGCGTTTTTCGGCTTCGGGTAGGTTTTCCGCCAGCGGCCAACGGGATCAAAAGCTTCGAGGCTGAAGCCGAGCGGGTCGATCTTGCGATGACACTCGGCACAGGCGGCGTCGGTGCGGTGTTTGGCGAGGCGTTCGCGGATCGTAGTGGCACCGCTGACATCGGGATCAATCGCGGGCACGACATCCGGCGGCGGCGGCGGCGGGACGCCGAGGATGTTCTCCGTGACCCACACGCCGCGCGTGACGGGCGAGGTCTCGACGCCGTTCGCGCTCACGGTGAGCACCGCGGCCATGCCGAGCAGACCACCGCGATGCGTGTTGCCCTTCAGGCTGACTTTTTGGAAGCCGTCGGCGAGGCGCAATTTGTCCTTCTCCGGGAGTTCGTAGAGTTTCGCGAGCTTCTTGTCCACGAACGTGTGCTCGCAGTCGATGAACTGCGTGACGGAGCCGTTGTTCTTGAGCAGATCGCGGAAAAACAGACGCGCCTCGGTTTTCATCGAAGTGGGCAGATCCTCGGCGTAGTAGGAGCGCACGACTTCGCGCGGCGGCGGCATGCCGCCGAGGTCGCGGAGGTTCAGCCAACTGTCGAGGAAGCCGTTCACGAAGCCGTCGATGCGTTCGTCGGCGATCATGCGCTGAATCTGTTTCTTCAACTCGGCATCCTGCGTGAGCTTGCCGGACTTCGCCGAAGCGAGCAGCGCGTCATCCGGCGGCGTGGCCCACAGCGCATACGAAAGGCGCGTGGCGAGGTCGTAGGGCTTCAGCGCCTTCGCGGATTCGTCGGTGATCTCGCTGAGGTAGAGGAAGGACGGTGAGCAAAGGATGAGCTTCAATGCATCGAGCGCGGCCTGACGCGGCGTGGCTTTCTCGGCGAGGCGCTTGTCATACATCGCGCGGATCGGCTGGCGATCGGCGTCGGTGAGCGGACGGCGATACGCTTTCTCGGCGAAGGCGTTCAACTGATCGAGCGCGTGATCGGCCTGGAAGCCGTCTTTGCCAAACACGGCGACTTCTTCGACGCGGCCATGCTTTTCAGGCACGGGGCCGTGGATCTTGATCTCGCTGATGCGGATGTGCGGCAGCTCGCCTTCGAGCAGGATGTGCGCACGACCGACGCCGGAGGTGCCGATTTTTTGTTTAAACTCATCCTTGTAGCGCTTGTTGATGGTGACGACCGAGGCGCGAGATTCATACGGGCCGTTCGGGAAGATGAAGCGCGGCGTCTGCCCGGCTTCGAGCCACACGCGGAACTTGAACCACGTCGGTGTGTTGTCCGGCACGACGGCGCTGGCGAGCAGCGGCTCGATGGCCTGCGGGTAATGGATGTGGCCCTTCGTGACATCGCCGGGCACGACGCCGAGGATGAAGGGCTCGGAGAAGTCGATGCCGAAGATCGCGGGGTCGTAATGCGTGTCGCGATGCAGCGCCGTGGCCTCGACCTCGATGTCGTAGAGCCCGGAGACGGGCACGCCCTGCTTGAAGTCTTCGATGTGGCCATAGCCGCCCTGACGCGTGTCGGTGTTCGGCTGTTCGTAGAGATTGAGGTAGCGGTAGTTGAACGCGGACTTGTGCGCGCCCTGCAGCTCCTCGTATTGCACGAAGTGACCGTTGAACTTCCAGTCCTTCGGCTCCGTGGCCGGTTTGCCGAGACGCGTTTCGACGAGGCGATTCGCAGACTGAAAATATTGATCGACGAGGAAACCGGAGGTCACGAGCGTCTTGCCGATCGTGTCCATGTGCTCGCTTGTTTTTTCCTTCGGAAAATCGGCGGTGAGGCCCAGCGTATCCACGCGTCGGCCAAACAGCACGGCGAGCGTGTTTTCATATTCGCGGCTGGAGAGGCGGCGCATCACCGTGCGGCTGCCGGTGCTCTGGAACTTGCCATACGCAACCACGGTACCGTCTCGCAATGCGCGAATCATCGCGATGCGCTCGTCGTCCTTCGGCTGGTCGGCCTTCTTCGGCGGCATCTCCTTCAGCGTAAGCTGGTCGATGATGTCGCGCGCCTCGATGAGATCAGGCACCGACTTCAGCGGCAGCTCGAACTTCTCAAACGAGCGGTCGCCCTTCTGCACATCCGCGTCGTGGCACTCCAGGCAGTATTTGCCAAGAAACTGCTGCACGAGCTTCGGTGCATCATCAGCGGCGCTGATTGATGATGAAGAAGCTAGAATAGAGAGGCTAAGCAGCGATCTTTTAGCGAAAAACATTGTACTAGGTTGCCCCGGTCTCATTTGGTTGCATGGCCCATCCGTATGTCTGCGTCGCAGCTTTGAACTCGTCGCTTGTGGAGACATCTGAGTAATCTTGCTCCTCGAATTCCAAACCGAATTTCTTTGCCAGCATGGCTGCCCAATCCTGACCTGCAAGACGGGCGTGTTCCGTGGGAATCGAGAAACGGTGCATCTCACTTTTGTCACCGTTGCGCTCGTTCAGCAAAACTACCAATTCTACTCGCTCAGCAGACTGGTCGCGCACAGACAGAATCTTGTAGCAGTAGCCATCAGGGAAAGAGTCGTCCGTCACCCACTGACTAATCCAAAAGATATGCGGGAACCAACGCTCGTAATCGAAATTCACGACACCAGGACCCGCCACGGAGTTCGACCCAGGTTCTTCGGGCCGAGTGTTGGCCTCACTGCCTTTATCTGAATGCGGATCGCCCATCACGCGAAACGTCCTGTGCTGCTGCCGAACGAATCGGTTTCCACGCCCATCTTCTGCGCGATGTCCACGAACAGATTGCAAAGCGGCACCTTGTTGATGCCCTGGTTTGGCACCTGGCGGAATTCACCGTGCTTGTAGCCGCCGCCGGCGAGGAGGATGGGCAGGTCGGAGTTCTTGTGCGAGTTGCCGTCACCCATGCCGCTGCCGAACATCACGGTGGTGGAGTCGAGCAGCGTGCGCTCGCCGTCGTTCATCTTCGAGAGGCGGGCGACGAACTTGCCGAAGTGCTCGATCTGATACTTCTCGAGTGTGACGAGGCTCGCGATCGCTTCCGGGTCGTTGCCGTGGTGCGAGAGGCCGTGCCAGTCCTTCTTGATGCCGAGATGCTGCGGCATAAAGTCGCCGCCGATTTCCAGCGTGGCAATGCGCGTACTGTCCGTCTGCAAGGCGAGCGCAATCATTTCATACAGCAGCGGCAGATCCTCGACCGCGCTGCGGTTTGCCGGCTTTTCAAAGGGCGCTTTCGGCTTTGGCTGGTTCGTCCAGCGCTGGCGCAGTTCGAGGCGCTTTTCGACATCGCGCACGGAGGTCAGGTATTCGTCGAGCTTGTCCTTGTCCTCCTTGTTTACCTTCTTGGAAAGGCGGTTCGCCTCCTCCAGCACGGAATCGAGGATCGACGCCTGCACTTTGTTCTCCTCCATGCGACGCGCCTGACGCTCCTTCGAATCGGTCACGAACAGCTTCTCGAACAGCTCCGCCGGATTCGTCACCGGCGGCACACGCACACCCGATTTCGTCCACGCGATCTGGCAGCCGCCATGGATGCCGCCTTCCGAACCGACGGTGAGGGACGGGAAACGCGTCTCAAAGCCAATCTCGTCCGCGAGATACTGGTCGATCGTCACATTGCCATCCGGGCGGTTTTGCGCCTCGGAGTTCAGCACGCCGGAGAGGAACGAATGCACCGCGAAGTGGCCGCCCTTCACGCCGTGGTCGAGGCCGCGGAGGACGGTCATCTTGTCACGAATGTCCCACACCGGCTCCAGCAGCGCCGTTTTCTCGTAGTTGCGGCCCGTGGTCGTGGGGAAAAGGCTCTTGGTCTGGTAGCCGAGCAGATTGCCGATGGCAACGAACCGCCGGGCTCCCATGCCTGCTCCTTTCGCCGTCTGCACGGAGCCTCCCGTGGCGCCTTTGGCCATGAGCGAGGACATGCCCGGCAGCGCGAGCGTGGTGCCGAGGGAACTGAGAAGGAAGTGACGACGATTCATACGGGGTGTTTTGGGGGCCTTTAAACGCCGTTCGGAGGCGTTCTGTTTCACCCTCGGAACGATGGGGAAGCAGCTCCTGTGCCGACCCGCCATACCCCCGCCGGGCCGAGTTTTCAGCGGCAAAGCATGCATGGTCGGCCCCTTGGCTCCGTTCCCTTCATTCCGGTCGCAAGGCCTCCAACCTCACCTCTGCATGAAACCCGCCCTCATCACCCTGCTTCTTTGCCTACCGGCGCTGGCTCTTTCAGCCGCCGACACCCCCAAAGCCAAGGCCCCCGCCAAGAAGAAAGCGGCCCCGGCCAATCCGGCGGTCGTGAAGCCGACCATGGCCAATGTGCCCTACGGCATGCATGAGCGGCACATCCTCGACTTCTGGAAGGCCGAGTCCGCCACGCCGACGCCGCTGGCGTTCGTCATTCACGGCGGCGGCTGGCAGAGCGGCGAGAAGGAGCGCGTGAACAAGTTCGTCAGCGTCGAGGATCTCCTCGCACAGGGCATCTCGGTGGTGGCCATCAACTACCGCCTCATGAAGCACGCCGCGGAGGACAAGGTCACGCCGCCGGTCAAAGCGCCGCTGCATGATGCCGCTCGTGCCCTGCAGTTCGTCCGCAGCAAGGCGGCCGAGTGGAACATCGACAAGACGCGCGTTGGTGCGGCCGGCGGCTCCGCGGGTGCGTGCTCGAGCCTCTGGCTCGCGTTTCATGATGATCT